>CAWIDR010000001.1:0-109032 GCA_963834905.1 uncultured Thermoleophilia bacterium
CGGCCAGGACGATCAGCTTCTTCACGGGGACCTCCAGGTGGCTGGTTTGACCTTCTCCTGTCCAGACGCCGCCGGGCCGACATCCTTAGCACGCGGCGGCGGTCCAGGCGCTCCACAAGTTCTTCAAAACCCGGTGCTAAGCTCTTGGGGCAGGCGGCGTTAGAGAAGGTGGTGTCACAGATCAAGGCGTGGGAGCCACAAGCGCACGACCAGGGAAGCTTCGCCGATGAGGCGGCGCTCGTCGCCGGCCTGCGGGCGGGCCGTCAGGAGGCGTTCGAGGTCCTGCACGGCGCGTATGCGGCGTCCATCTACGGCCTCGCCTTGCGGATAGTCGATGACCAGCATGAGGCGCAAGACGTCGCCCAGGAGGTGCTCATCAAAGTGTTCCGCGGCCTGCCAGGCGACGAGACTGATCTCAACCTGCCCGCGTGGCTGTATCGGGTGACCGTCAACGCGGCCTTCGACCACGTGCGTGCCCGCAAGCGGCGACCGGTGACCGTCGTCGATGACGCGGCCCCCGAGTCCGCGGCCGCAGTGAACGAGTTCGAGCGGGCCGAGCTCTCGCGGCGCGTCGAGTCCTCACTGCGCGAACTGCCCAAGCGACAGCAACTCGCGCTGGTCTTGCGCGACGTGCACGGCCTGAGCGTGGGGGAGACCGCCTCGGTGCTCGGCCTCACCAAGGGGTCGGCCGACGTGCTTCTCTCCCGTGCGCGCGCCGGCTTTCGGCGGGTCTTCCTGGCGGGCGCCGGCTCTCTCCGCGGACGCTGCGACATGGCGGACAAAGCGCTTGCCGCCGGCGTCGGCAGAGGTGAGCGCGTCCCCGCCAGCTTGCTGGAGCACTCGAAGACCTGTCCGGACTGCAGCCGCGCCGTCGGCCTCTGGGGCGCGGCGCCCGTCGGTCTCGGCCTGCTGCTGCCCCAGGTCGTGCTGCCCGCCAAGCTGAGCCTCGGCGCCACACTGGCGGCCGCACAGGCGGCGGGCGTCGCCGTCAGCGTGGCCGGCCCGGGCGCGGCCGCCGCCGGCGCGTCGGCGGGCGGCGGCGCGGCGGCGAGTGCATCAGTCGCCGGCGGAGCGGCCATGGGCGGAACGGCCGCCGCGTCGGCCGGAGGCACAGGCGTCCTTGCCGCTCTCGGCTCGGCGGCCGGCGTCAAGATCGCGACGCTCGCCGTCGTGGCGGCCGCAGCCGTCGGCATGACCGGCGCGGCGAGCCTGCGGGAGACCGCCGGCCCCGGTCCGACGGCCGCACGGGTGGCGGTTCAGGCCCAGGGTGGTCGCGGAGCGGGCGCCGGACCGGTCGCAGAGGGCGCCGGTCAGCAAGTGCGCGCACGGGCACGGCAGCTCGAGCAGGCGAACGGTCGCGCCCTTTCGGCACAGCAGGGTGTGATCCCGGTCCACCGCCGACGGCCGTGGGTCCGCAGCGAGCCGCGGCGAGCGGGGCGGCGAGAGCGAGTCGCAGGGCGGGAGCGGCGGTAGCGCGGCCGGAGGATCTTCCGGCGGTCAGAGCAGCGATCAGGCCGTCTCGGGCCAGGCGAGCGCCGGCGCCGGCGCTTCGGGCGGGAGCGGTTCGACAGCGGGCGGCGGCGGTCAGAGCGGAGGCGCGGGCGGCGCTACGGCCGGAGGCGCGGGCGGCGCTACGGGCGGAGGCGCCGGCGGTTCCGGAGGCGACGGCGGAGGGAAGCTCACGTCCGACTGACGGGCGCGCGCACACGCAGCGCGGCGCGCGCGACGCCGGCGGTGAGCGGGACGTCCCCGATGGCGTCGCCGTCGACGTCGAGGGGGAAGAGGCCGGCGCGCGGCCGGCGTCGCGCCGGCGGGCCTGCCGGCCGCAGTTCCACCTCACGGCAGGTGAAGTGATCCACGCCCGCCTCCAGGAGATGTCTCCCCGAGTAGATGGTCCTGAACCGGCCCACCAGGCGCCAGCGCGTCCTGGTCTGGAACGCGATGACCTCGAGAAGGCCGTCGTCGAGCCGCGCCATCGGGGCTATGTTCATGCCGCCGCCGAAGGTCCGTCCGTTGCAGATGGCGACGGCGTGCGCGTCCAGCGGCAGTTCGTGGCGCAGGCCTTGCGCGTCTACGAAGCTGCAGGCGAGCTTGACCCGCCGGCAGGTGACGATGGCGCGCAGCGTCGCCTGCGCGTAGGCGAGGCGGCCGCCGAGGAACGCCGGGGCGGCCGCCGTGTACCTGTCGACGAGGCCGCCGAGGCCAGCCGAGAGCACGTTGATCCAGTACCGTTCGACGGGGCGACCGTCGAGGTCCGGGAAGCGTGCCCAGCCTGCGTCCACGGTGCGCTCCGCGCCGCCGGCGAGGGCGGCGAGGTAGGCGTCGAGCTCGTGGGGGATGCCCAGGGAGCGGCCGTAATCCCCGCCGGTGCCGGTGCCGACGATGCCGAGCGCGGGAAGGGACGCGGCGTCCCGCCCGGGCCCCTCGGGCTCCCCGCCGCCGGCCGGCGGCGCTCCGAGCAGGCCGTTGACGATCTCGCCGAGCGTGCCGTCGCCGCCCAGTCCGATCACCAGCGGGCGACGGTCGCGGGCGGCCGCGGCCGCCAGTGCCGTCGCGTCGCCGCGACGACCGGTCTCGGCCACATCGAGGTCCCCGACGGCGTCGCGGACCGCGGCGATGAGTCGCGAAAGACCGCGGCCGGTGCGACCGCTTCCGGAGGCCGGGTTGGCGATGACCAGCGGCCGGGTCTCGGCGCCGGGAACGTGGACGGGCTCGGCCATGCACGAACCGTACCAGACGCCCGTCCCCGGGCGCGAGGCAGGGAATCGCCGCCTCCGTGCCGACCATGGCGGCGACGGCCACCCCGGTCGACCATCCCGTCGAGAGCCCTCGCTCCGGGTCGAAGCGCCGGCCGGCGGGGAGGCGGCCGCGCGAACTTCGTCCAAGCTCGCGCGAGACCCCCGTGAGGATTGCCTATCTGGTGACGCGGGCGCCCCGTCTGGTATGAATGGCCGACAGCGACGGGGAGGCATACGTGGCAGCCATGGACAGACCGCCGATCGAGCCTATCGAGCCGGCGTTCACGTGCAACTATCACTCGGCGGAGCAACTCGACCGCCTCAAGCAGGCCACACTGGACATCCTCGAGACGGTGGGCGTCCGCTTCCAGAGCCCGAAGGCGCTCGACCTTCTCGAGCGGGCCGGGGCCGGCGTGGATCGGGCGACCGAGGTGGCCAAGCTGCCGCCGTCCCTCGTGCTCGAGGCGATGGCGACGGCGCCGCGGCGCTTCGCCCTCGGCGCCCGCGACGCGAGCTGCGACATCGCCGTCGGCGACGGCCGCACCTACTGCACCACGGACGGGTGCGGCGTCGAGATCGTCGACTTCGAGACGCGGGAGCGTCGCCAGTCCACCAAGGCGGACCTGGCCGGCGTGACCCGCCTGCAGGACGCGCTCTCCAGCATCTCGTTCTGGTGGCCGACGCTGAGCGCCGGCGACTGCGGCGAGACGGCGCAGCTGCACGAGCTCGACGCCGGCTGGAACAACACGGTCAAGCACCTGCAGGGGATGGTGAACGGCGAGCGCGAAGCCCGCTACGCCGTGGAGATGGCCACCGTGATCGCCGGCAGCGCCGAGGAGCTGCGTCGCCGGCCGGTGCTGAGCGACCTCATCGGCACGATCTCGCCGCTCGTCGTGGACAAGGACGCGATCGAGGCGGCGCTCGTGTTCGCCGCCGCCGGCGTGCCGGTCACGTGGGTGACGATGCCGACGCTCGGGACCACGGCGCCGGCCACCAAGGCCGGCGCGTACGCCCTCGGGTCGGCCGAGCTCGTCGCCGCCACCGTCGTCCTCCAGCTGGCCAGCCCGGGCGCGCCGGTCCTGCACTCGACCATGCAGAGCTGGGCCGACCCGAGGACGGGGAACTTCGTCAGCTTCCCGCTCGACGGCCGCACGCGAGCGCTGGGCACGGAGCTCGCGCACCACTGGGGCGTGCCCGCCGAGTCGGCCGCCTGCGGCACGGACTCGGCGGCGCCCGGCACCTGGCAGGCCGGCGTCGAGGAGGCGCTCGACTTCGTGCAGGCGGCGCAGGAGGGTTCGGACCTGCTGCCGAGCATCGGCCTCGTCAACGTGTACACGCTCTTCTACCCGGAGCACCTGCTCCTCGGCGACGACATCTACCAGCGCGCCCGGCACGCCGTCATGGACATCGACCTGGACGACGAGTCCGTGGCGCTCGAGGCGATCGCCGAGGTCGGGCCCGGCGGCCACTTTCTCGGCAACAAGCACACGCGCCGCCACATGCGCGAGGCCGTCAAGCCGGCGATCACGCATCAGGCCGGGCCGGACGGCGCCTACCGTGATCCGGTCGCGGTGGCGCGCGAGCGGGCGGAGGAGCTGTGGCGCGACTACCGGCCGGAGCCCCTCGAGGAGGACAAGGCCGCGGAGCTCGCGAGGATCCTCGCCGCGGCCGACGCCGAACTGCGCGGCTAGGCGGCGCCCTTACGACCGGATGCGTAGTCACCGCCCGGCCGTGGAAAGCTCCTCTGGATGACCAAGGAGAGGAGCATCATGGACGAGAACGGGAACGCCCCAGTGGCCGCCGAGGCAGGCACGGAAGTCCGGCACGGATTGATCGGCTTGGTGCGCGCCGGTGACGCGCACGTCCAGCAGAGCGCCTCGGTGCTCACGACCGCCAAGGGCGGCGCCGACCTGGACCAGAGCGCGTCCGTGGCCCTGGTCTCGGGCGGCGACACCAGCATGAAGTTGTCGGCCGCCGTGATGGTGCCGACGCTCGGCGACCTGCACATCGAGAAGGGCGGCGCCCAGTGGGCGATCGCCGCCGGTGACGTCAGCTTCGAGAAGGGCGGCTGCGGCGTGGCCGTCGCGCCGAGCGTGCGCGTGGACCGCGGAGGCGTCGGCGTGGCGCTCGGCTGGCACGTGGACGTCGGCGAGAGCAGCCGTGTCATGTTCGGGCCGCTCGCGGCCGTGGCGCTCGGCCTCGCCTTCGGCGCCGGGATGGGCCTGGTCATGGCCGTCAGTGCCGGGTACGCGGCGAACAAGGCCTTGAAGAACATGCCAAGGCTCCCCTGGCGGCCATGATCTTCGTCCGCCACTCCGTGGTGATCGACGAGCCGGTCGCGCAGGCGGGCTTCCTCTGGGCCGACTTCGTGCAATACCGCATCTCCGAGCGCGACTTCGTGCCCGACGAGTGGCTCGAGGTGGACGACGCCCGCGGCGTGATGGGCGCCGGCGACGTCCACTTCGAGGCGGTGAGCGTGTCGCGGACACGGGTCACGCTCAGCGTGCAGCTCGACCTGCAGCCGTCGGATCCCGAGACCGGTCCCGAGGTAGAAGGGACGTTCCACCGGGCCGTCGCCCACCTGGACCGCTTCCACGAGTTCGCGGACGCGCGCGCCGGCTAGCGTGGGTGCGCCAGCCGGCGGCCGGGACGCGGCTGCACGAGCGGATCGGATCCTGGCCGAGCTCGCCTCCCTCGGGAGCGAGGAGGGCCGCGCCGGCATGGCGCGCTACGGCATCACCACCGCCGACGCGTTCGGCGTCTCCATCTCCGTGCTCAGGCCGATGGCCAGGAAGCTGGGCATCGACCACGACCTTGCCCTCGCCCTGTGGGCGACCGGCAACCACGAGGCACGCCTCCTCGCGAGCATGGTCGACGACCCGGCGCAGGTGACCGAGGAGCAGATGGACGCCTGGGCGGCCGCGTTCGACTCCTGGGACGTCTGCGACCAGGTGACGTCCAACCTCTTCGACAAGACGCCCTACGCCTACGCGAAGGTGCACGAGTGGAGCGCGGCCGACGACGAGTGGGTCAAGCGGGCGGCGTTCGCGACGGCGGCCGCCCTGGCCGTGCAGGACAAGCAGGCGGCCGACGAACCCTTTGTCGAGATCCTCGAGCTGATCCGCCGCGAGGCCGGGGACGACCGCAACTTCGTGAAGAAGGCGGTCAACTGGGCCTTGCGCAACATCGGCAAGCGGGACCTGCGGCTGCACGCGGCGGCCACAGCCACGGCCGAGGCCATCCTGGCCGCGGCCGAGGAGCGCTCCGCGTCGGCCGAAGGCCGCAAGGACCCCGCCGCGCGCAGTGGGCGCTGGATCGCGCGCGACGCCCTGCGCGAGCTGCGCAGCGAGAAGGTCATCGAGCGGGTCCGCCGCCGCGGATGAGCCGCCGGGGCGGCGCCCGGCGCCCGGAGTCCATGGCGCCGCCGACCCTCAGGTAGTAACGTACAACGCAGCTGGGAGTGCCCCGTCAGCGAGGGCCATGGGGGGTCGCATGCCGGTCACCGAGACCAACACCTCGTTCGACGCCATCAAGCGACGCCATCCCACCTCGCTGCGGGGCATCTCGTGGCTGCGCTCTCACCCCGTGCTCTGCGGTATCGCCGGCGCCATCGGCATCGCCGCCGTGTTCTTTCTCGACCTGTACGGCTCGGGCTACCTGATGAACGGCTTCTACGTGATCCCGCTGTTCTTCCTCGCCCTCGCCGTCAACTGGCGCGCCGTGGCCTTCTCCGTGGCGGTCTGCATCGCGCTCTCCGCCTTCGTCTTCGTGTGGGAGGGGTCGATCACTACCGACCGCTGGCTGATCCTGCTGTACGCGCTGATGATCGGCGCTGCGCTCGTCATGCTCTCGTACCTCATCCGGCGCCTGTCGACGACCATGGACTACGCCGAGCTGCGCGCCCAGCTCTCCGAGGCGGGCGCGGACATCCTCGGCAGCGGTCGTTCGGTGGACGACCTGGATGAGCTGCTCGAGTACGCGCTGGAGCGCCTGGGCGAGCAGCTGGACGCGACCAGCGGTGTCCTGCTGTTGCTGGAGCACGGGGACTGGCTCGGCAGGGCCGGCTTCGGGCTTGGGATCGATGCGCGCCGGGTCGCTGCCCGCTACGCGGAGCTGCCGATGGCCGCGCAGGCGCTGCGCGCCGACGCCGCCGTCTCCAGAGACTTCACCGACGGCGATCCGTCGCCGCTGGCGCCGCTCGCCGTGCACGTCCGGCTCGCGCGCACGCTCGTCATCCCCATGCGCTCGCTCGAGCGCGAGGTCGGCGTCCTGTTCTTCAACCGGCCGCAGGACGAGGGCGAGTACAGCGGCGAGCAGGTGGCGCTCGCCGAGGGTCTCGCCCGCTACATCGGCGTGACGGTGGACAACGTGCGCCTCCTCTTCGAGCTCGACACGCGCCGGCGCGACCTCGAACTGGTCCGCGACTCGAGCCTGGACTTCGCCCAGAGTATCGACATGGAGGAGGTGCTCGAGGCGGTCGTCACGCGGCTTGTCGGCGCCCTGGACATGCACGCCTGCGACATCTACGAGGTGGACGTAGAGGGCGGCGTCATGCGCAACCTCGTGAGCTACGACGACGGCGGGTTCGACACCGGCGAGTGGCTGGGCAGGGAGTACCCCATCGAGTACTTCGCCACCAGCGCGATGGCCATCCGCAGCCGCCGGCCTCTCGTGGTCACGTCCCTGGAGGACCCCAGGCTCAACTACGCCGAGCGCGACCTGATGAAGCGCTGGGGACACAACACCCAGCTCATCATCCCGCTGCGCATCCGCGAGCACGTGATGGCCCTGGTCGAGCTGTTCGACGACCGCGAGGGACGGGACTTCTCGGACGAGGAGATCGAGCTGGCGCGCAGCATCTGCCGCTTCGCCGCGCTGGCGATCGACAAGGCGCGCCTGTTCGACCAGCAGCGCGCCACGGTGGAGAAGCGCGACCGGCTGGCGCGCCGCCTGCAGCGCCTGCAGTCGTTCGCGGTCGAGCTCAACAAGGGGCTCGACCGCGCCGACCTGCAGGAGGTGCTCGACCAGGTCACCAGCGCCGCCGTTGACATGCTGCACGTGCGCTCGGCGGCGGTCGTGACCGGCAGCGGCGACTACATCGCCGTGCGCTCGCTCGCGGTGGCCGGCGCCGCGCCGCCGAGCGTCCTCGCGACGGCCGAGGCCGACCTGCTCGAGCGCTGCCTGCCGGGGATGACGCCGGCCGGCGAGGACTTCGCCGGGGCCGACAGCTTCACGGTCAGCCCCGGCGACGATGAGTCGCTGCTCTTCGCCCCTCTGGAGGGGGAGTCGGCGCCGCAACCCTCCGTCCTGGTCGTCGCCGACAAGCAGCAGGGCGAGTTCGACGACGAGGACAGGATGCTGCTGTCCACGCTCGCGGCCCAGCTCAACGCGAGCATGCACAACGCGATCGCCTACCAGCGCGAGCACGTCATCGCCGAGACGTTCCAGCAGGCGCTGCTCATGGAGCCGCCGGCGATCCCCGGCATCGAAGTCGGCGTCCGTTACCGCGCCGCCACCGACTCGGCGCGCGTGGGCGGCGACTTCTACGACCTGGTCTCGCTCGGCCCCGGCAAGCTGATGGTCATCGTCGGCGACGTGTGCGGCAAGAGCCTGGCGGCGGCCGCCCAGTCCGCCGTCGTGCGCTACATGCTGCGCGCCTATGCCGCCGAGAGCTCCCCGGGAGAGGCGCTCACCCGGCTCAACTCGGCGGTGATCACGCAGACGCCCAATCAGCCGTTCGTGACGCTCGTGGTGGCCTACGTCGACGTGGCCCGCCACATGTTCGAGTTCGCGGTGGCCGGCCACCCGCGTCCTATCGTGCTCGCCGGCGCCGGCGAGTTCCCCATGCCCGGCGAGGGCAACGTCCCCGTGGGCATCTTCCGCGGCGCGACCTACCCGACCAACCGCGCCGTGCTGCCCGACGATTCGTGCGTCGTGCTCTACACGGACGGCATCACCGACGCGCGCCGCGACCGCGTCCTCTTCGGTGAGGAGCGGCTGCACGAGGCGGTGCGCGCCAACCTGCCGCTGGACGCCCAGGCGCTCGCGGACACCCTGCTGGAGACGGTCAAGGAGTACTCCGGCGGCGTGCTCGCCGACGACTGCGCCGTGGTCACGGTCAAGCTGCCGTAGGCGGCGTCACGCCGCCGTGCGCGGTCGGCGCGACGCTCCCGCGCCGCGTGCGCGCCACGGTGAAGAACCGCGCGAACGCGTCGGCGTCGATGAAGCCGAGCAGGCGCCCGCCCTCGTCCACGACCACGGCCCGGTCGGCCTCTTCGTCGCGCAGCAGCCGCAGGACGTCGGCCGCCTTGGTCTCCGGCGCGACCGCCGGCAATCTGAGCGCCGGCGTCATGACGTCGCGCACGCGGTCGTTGGCGGAACGCTCGTTCGCCGTCCGCTGCAGGTCGCGCACGCACATCAGGCCACCGTACTCGGTCGCCGGGTCCTCGGACGCCACCGGCAGGCAGCGCGTCTCCCAGTCGAGCAGCCGGTCCTTGGCGGCCCAGTCAAGGGTCGTGTACGGCGAGAGCCAGCTCTCCGCCGTCGTCATGAGTCGCGCCGCCGTCACCCCGGTGAGCAGGTGATCCATCTCCGTCTGCCGGGAGGTGGCGCGCGCCGCCTGGATCAGCAGCCATCCGACGAAGATCAGGAAGATGCCTCCCAGGCCGCGGGCCAGCACCAGCTGCGCGGCCCCCAGCGCGATGAAGCCCCAGGCGAAGACCTGGCCGATCACGGCGGCTCGCCGCGTGGCGCGCACCACATCGTGCGAGATCCGCCAGAGGAGGGCGCGCAGCACCCGGCCGCCGTCGAGCGGAAAGCCGGGGAGGAGGTTGAACACGACCAGGGCGAGGTTGGCGACGCCGAGGTAGGCGAGCACGGCGACGACCGGCTGCGGCCCCGGCAGCACGTAGGCGGCGCCGAGCGAGGCGGCGCCGATGACCACGCTCACCAGCGGTCCGGCGATGGCCATCCACGCTTCACGGCCGGGCGTGTCGGGCTCGCGCTCCAGCTGGGACACTCCCCCCAGGGCGAACAGCGTGATGTTGCGCACGGGGATGCCCTGCGAACGGGCGACCAGCGAGTGGCCGAACTCGTGCGCCACCACGGAGGCGAACAGCAGGAGGGTCGCGATGATGGCGGTGGCCCAGGTCAGGGCCGGACTCCAGCCCGGGTAGGCCGTGGGGAAGAACCCGCGGGCCAGCGTGAACGCGAAGAACGCGAGCACGAGGAACCAGCTTGGGTGGATGTCGACCTCGATGCCGAAGAGGCGACCGAGCCTGATGCCTTTCATGGTCCTCTCCTCACAGCTGCTGTATTTGGGTTGTTCCACGCGCCAAACGTCGAGGAACGGGCCGGAGCGGATCGCAGGAGGTGAGGGGCGGGGCCGGACGGAGGAGTGACGGGCCGGCCGCCGGCGGTCAGGCGGCCGTGACGACCGTGGCCATGGCGTCGGCGACCGCGAGCACGGACGCGCGGCGGCCGAGCCGGACGTCCTCGGCGGCGAGAGCCGCGTCGACGGAGTCGAACGCGGCCACCCCGAGGTGCGCCAGCGGCTCGAGGAACGCGGGGTCTGCCGCACCCACGACGGCGAGGCGGTAGCGCTCGAGCACGCGGGCGACGACGAACGAGCGCTGGCCGCCCGGTCCGAGAGGCTCGCGCAGGCCCCGGGTCAGCAGTTCCGCCGGCGAAGCGGCGCCGGCGAGGACGTCGAGGAAGTTGCGCTCGCCGGGCCCGTCGCCGGCGCCCAGCGGCAGGTCGGCGCAGAGCACGATGAGCCCGCCGTCGGCGAGCGCCGGGCGGGCGGCGAGCCCGAGGTAGGTCGCCGCCCGGCTCGCCTGGTAGAGGCTGTCGCTCTTGGGCGCGTGCACGCCGGCGACGACGACGTCGTGAAGCCGGCCGGCGGTGCGCAGCCACGCCGGCGCCGCCTCGCGCGCCAGCGCCTCCTGCACGGCGGCAGGGTCGCCGGCGCGGACGGCGGCCACGCCGCCCTCCGTCATCACCAGGTTGACGCCCCACGCGAGCGGCGTGCGCGCGGCGATCTCGCGGAGGGTCGTCTGGAAGGGGTTCTCCTGCAGACGAGCCACCGTGACGCCCGGCTCCGAGATGAACGCCGGGCGGTGCGTCCACGCGATGGTCTCGCGGCCCGCGCAGCCGATGGAGACGCCCTTCACGCCGCCCGAGAACCCGGCGTAGAGGTGAGGCTCGACGACGCCGACGGTGATCGACGAGGCCGGCCTCGGCCACGCGCCGGGAGATCCGCACCGGCGCGCCGAGCGACGTCGTGCCCAGGTCCGCGCACTCGGACTCGATGCCCTGTGCGTCGACGATCTCGATCCGCGCGGCGACCGCAGCGCCGGCGAGACGCGCCCGCTCGTCGTCGTTCGTCGTCGCGTGCAGGCCGCAGCCGATGGCGACGGTGACGGCGTCATCGGACACGCCGGCCGCGGCGAGCTCGTCCAGCAGAGCCTCCAGCACCGGCTCGCTCGGGCAGGGACGGGAGGCGTCCGGGATGGTGATGACCACAGAGCGGGCGCCGCGCGCCAGCTCACGCAGGCGCGGCGCCTGCCAGCGGCGTGTCCACCGCCTCGCGGATGGCGTCGTCGAGGAGCGCGACGCGTGCCAGCTCGGCCGGCGGCTCGAAGCCGTCGGCACGGGGCACGGGCAGGCGCCGCGCCCCGCACCACACCCAGGCGGGCGCGCTCACGACGGCGAGGGAGCGCCGGCCGCGTCGCGCGAGGCCCGGCGCCAGGTCCACCACATGGCGATCACGCCGATGAACGGCAGCAGCGACCAGAGAAAGCCGAGGGTCAGCCAGTCGAGCAGGTCGCCGTGCGTGCGGCGGCAGGCGGACCAGGCGAAGAGCATGCAGATGATGAGCTGCGGGCCGTAGGCGAAGAACGCCCAGGCGGCGACATAGGCAGCGTAGGCGACGGGGTCGGCGGCGAGCGTGACGGTCACTCGTAGGACTCCCGCAGGCGGCGCACCACGTCGCGCACGCCCTCCACCGCCTCCGGCGGCTCGAGCGGGCGTGCCTGGTCGGCGAAGCGCAGCAGGTGAGAGGCAAGCCAGCGCACGTCGACGTAGGGCTGGCTCGCGACGCAGCCGCCGTCGGGCAGCGGCTCCACCGGCTGGCGCTCGGCGATCCAGCGGGCCACGACCGGGCTGTACCACACGGCGGCGGCCTTGGGCGCGTAGGCGCCGGAGGCCGGGATGCCCTCGCGCCGGTACAGGTCGAGCTCGACGTCGGCGCGCGGCTCGAAGGTCTCGTCCAGGAGCCGCGCGCTCTTCGTCGTCGCCACGCGGAACACGCGCGTCCCGCCGGCCGTGCGGCACCAGCACACGTAGTACCACTCGCCGCGGCTGTGGACGAGCAGGTACGGCTCGACGACGCGGTCGGTCATCCGGTCGGTGCCCTCGGTCCAGTACTGGATGGCGAGCAGCCGCCGCTCCACGATCGCGCGGTTCACGTCCCTGAGGATCTGGTCGGCGGGGAGCAGGAGGTCGCTCCCGGCGAGTGCCGGAGCGCCGCCGCGGGCGGCGCGGATCTTGGCCGCGGCGCGCTTGAGAGCCGCGCCCGAAGCGGTCGGCAGGTGGTTGCCGACCAGCTCGGTCGCCAGCAGCAGCGTGTCGGCCTGCAGCGGGGAGAGGCGGGCGGGACGCGCCAGCGTCGGTCCCGCCGACTCGCAGGAGACGCTCAGCTTGCCGCGGCCCTCGAACTCGGCCCAGAGCAGCAGGCCGTCGCCGCCGAAGTTCACGAGGTTGAGCAGGCCGACGTCCTCGCGCAGCTCCTTGGCCGAGACGCCGAGGTCGGCGCGCACCTCGGCGACCTCGAGGACCGCCTCGTCGTCGTGGCAGCGCTGCATGAGGTAGCTCGCCAGCGCGGTGAGGCGGGTGAAGCGGTCGACCTCGACGCGCAGGTCGTCGTCGGCCTTGCGACGGCGCGGCCGCGCCGTCGGGGGGCCTCACGGTCCGCGCCGTGCGCTCCGGAGCCGGCTCGTCGAGCAGTCCCAGGAGCGCGTCCAGCTGCGCGCGCAGCTGCTCGCGCAGGTCCGGAGGCTCCAGCAACTCCGCCTCGTCGGCGAGCCCGAGCACCCAGCTGAGCAGCGGGCGCGCGTCGGCGTACGGGGTCTCGTACACGATGGCGCCGTCGTCCAAGCGCTCCACGGTGCCGCAGTGCGCCCAGTGCGCCTCGACCCACCACGCCATGGCGGGGGAGATGCGCACGCGCGCCGTCGCCCGGGGCTCGGCCAGCTGCCACGCCGGCCGGTCCTGATAGGCGTCGAGGTCGAAGTCGTCGGGAGGCGCGAAGTCGTGCGGCCGGCGCGTGTGGTACTTGACCCCGGAGCGCACGCGCGAGAGCCGGAACGTGCGCCGGTCCTCACGCAGGTGGCACCAGCCGATGAGGTACCACTCGCCAGCCACGAGCTGCAGGCCGTAGGGGTCGACGACACGCTGCGATGGTCTCGTCCCGGGTGATGGCGTAGTACTCGAACTCGACCGTCTTGCGTTCGGCGATCGCCGCCTGCAGCTTGGGAAGGGCGGCGGTCGGCTCCCGGGACTCGGCGACGACGGTGAGCGGCGGCGCCTCCGCCTCGGTGAGGAGCTCGGGGCGGCCCTGCGCCAGGCTGAGGAGCGCCAGCCGCAGGGGCTGGGAGTAGGCGAACCGGTCCTCGAGGACGGCGAGGCAGGCGGCCAGGGCCGCCACCTCGTCGCCGTCCAGCGCGACCGGCTCGAGGTAGTAGGCGTCCGCCGGCAGGCTGTAGAGCTCGGACGAGGTCTCGGAGAGGGGGTCCTCGTCCGTGCGGATCTCGATGCCCAGCCGCCGCAGCTCGTCGCGGTCCTCGTAGAAGCGCCGCTTGAAGGCCTCGTCCGTCATCGTCGGGTAGCCCTCGACCCGGCCGCGGATCTCGGCGACGCCGACGGGCTGGCCGTTGCGGGACAGCAGCAGGGCGACCAGCGAGAGCCGCCGGATCAGCTTGTCGGTGTCCTTGCTCTGACCCTTCTCACGGACCTTCTTGGGGCTCACGCGCGACTCCGATGCTAGACGGCGAGACGCCGGCGCCACGCACGGGCGCCAGCGTCTCATGCTACCGCAGGACGCGGGTCGCGGGGACCTTGCGCGCCGCCCCGGTCCCGTCACCCGGCAAGGGTCAGACGGCCGCCGCCTCCCTGGCCGCGGCGGCGATGATCGCGTCGAACTCGGCGCCGAGGTCGGCCGGGAACTCGGCGGCCGGCGCGGCGAGGATCTCCGCGACCTTCTCCTGCGCCTTCTCGGTCGTGCTCTTCGCACCGGCGTTCTTCCAGCCCTCGTAGTTGCCGGTCTCGCCGAGCTTTGCCGACCACAGCTCGCGCACGTGCGCGCGGGTGTGATTGTCGAAGAGGTAGTTGCCGTTGAAGCCCATCTTCTTGATGAGGTCCACGGCCAGCGTCTCCTCGCTCACCTCGATGCCGGTGAGGATGCGCTTGACCATGCCGATGATCTCGTCGTCGACGACCATGTTCTCGAGGCACAGGATGCGCGAGCCGTCGAGGAGGCCGGTGCCGAAGGTCACGTCGGCGCCGTTGGCGTACGCCATGAACATGGCCAGGGCGTTCTCGTAGGCGCTCTGGATGCCCGGCTCCTTGGCGGTGGTGGCGCCGGCGCCGTACCAGGCCGGCACGCCGTAGAAGTCGGCCATGTGGCCCTGGCAGCTGCGCAGGAGCATGGCCTCAGGGGAGTTGCTCGCGTAGGCGCCGGAGTTCATGTACATCGCCGTCGGGCCGCCGCCGTGCATCACGGGGGCGCCGGGGTGGGCGAGCTGGACGAGCACGGCGCCGCTCAGGAACTCGGCGTTGTTGACGACGGCCGAGCCGGCGATGGTGATGGGGCCCGTGGCGCCGAGGATCGGCATGGGGTAGAAGCTCACGGGGATGCCGGCCTCGGCGAGCGTGAGCGCGAGGTCCATGCCGTAGCGCTCCTGGTGCAGCGGGCTCACGGTGCAGATGATGGTCGTGAACATCGGCCGCTTCTTGAGCTCTTCCTTGCCGCCGGCCATCGCCTCGGCCATCTTGATGAGGCTGCGGGCCTCCCAGTCCTCCTTGATGGAGACGACGATGCTGTGCTTCTCGCTGCTCCGCACGCAGGCGTCGAACTCGTGCAGCACGCGGGTCTCAGGCGGGCAGTCCTGGGCGCTGACGACGGCGCTCGTGGCGCTCACGTTGTCGAGCGCCTGCACGACCTTGGCGCAGTTGGCGAGGTCCTCCTTGCGTGAGGAGCGCACGTCACCGGTGACGGGATCGCGGTAGAACACGCCGCAGCCGTCGGAGCTGATGTAGACGTGCTCGCCGTCGAGCGGCAGGTCGTACTCGGGGTTGCGGGCGCCGAGGGTGTACTCGTGCGGCGCCGTGCTCATGGCCCGCTCGACGACCTCGGCCGGGATCTTGGCCACGGTCGTCTCGCGGTCGACGCTGGCGCCGTGCGCCTCGAGGATGTCGAGGGCGTTCTGCGAGTGGAACTTGATGCCGCAGTTCTCGATCACGTCGAGCGTCGCCTCGTGGATCTGCCTCACGTCGTCCTGCGAGAGCAGGTCGAGCTTCACGCGCTTGCCGACGTAGCACTTGTCTGCGTAAGCCATGGGGCTCCTCTCAGAAGCGGCCGGACTCGACCGCGGCGATGATGGCGTCGAACTCGCGCCCGAGCTCCGCGGGGAACTCGGGCGCGGGGGTGGCGAGGATGCCGTCGGCGACGGCCCGCGCCTTGTCTTCCAGACGCGGGCTGCCCGCGTTCTTCCAGCTCTCGACCGTGCCGGTCTCGCCCAGCTTGGCCTGCCACAGCTCGCGCACGTGCGCGCGGGTGTGGTTGTCGAAGAGGTAGTTGCCGTCGAAGCCCATCTTCTTGATGAGGTCCACGGCGAGCGTCTCGCGGTCGACGGTGACGCCGCGCACGAGGCGCGTGACCATGCCGAACACCTCATCGGCGATCACGAGCTCCTCGAGCGACATCTGCGAGACGCTGTCGAGGAGGCCGGCGCCGAAGCAGAAGTCCGCGCCGGCCGCCATCTCGAGCATGAGGCCGAGGGTGTTCTCGTAGGCGGCCTGCGCGTCGGGCCGCTTGGCCTTGGTGCCGCCCCAGCCCAGACCGGCCGGGAGGCCCCAGCGGCGCGCCATCTGGCCCTGCACGGCGCGCAGGAGCAGGGCCTCCGGGACGTTGGCGAAGTACGAGCCGGTGCGCATGAAGAGGGCGGTCGGCCCGCCGGCGTGCACCAGCCTGGCGCCCGGGGACGACAGCTGGATGGCGGTGACCGCGGCGAGGATCTCCGCGGCGCCGACGACGGCCGTGCCGGCCGGCGTGACCGGGCTGGTCGCGCCGAGGATCGGCATCGGATAGAGCATCATCGGGATGCCGGCGTCGCCGAGCTCGAGGGCGAGTTCCATCCCGAACCGCTCCATGTGCAGCGGGCTCACGGTGCAGAGGATGACCGAGAAGGTCGGGACGCGCCTTGAGCTCGGCTGCCCCGCCCGCCACGGCCTCGGCCATGCGGATCAGCGGCCGCGCCTCGGACGCGTCCTTGATGCTCACGACGATGCTGTGCTTGCGCGAGGCGCGCATGCAGGCGTCGAACTCGTGCAGGACGCGGCTCTCCTCGGGCGTGTCCTGGGCGGACACCAGGGCCGACGTGGCGGAGAGGTTGTCAAGGCCCTCGACGACGCGCGCGGCGTCGTAGACGTCCTGCTTGACGCTCTGACGCACGGTGCCGTCGGCTTCGCGCACCATCGTCGCGCAGCCGTCGGAGGTCAGGTAGGCGTGCTCGCCGTCGATAGGGAGGTCGAACTCGTGCTCGCGGCCGCCGAGGGTGAAGGCGCCGGGGAGGGTCGCGAGCGCCTCCTCGACCGCGCCGGCGGGGATGCGCGCGACGGTCGTCTCACGGTCCACGATGGCGCCGTGGGCCTCGAGCACGTCGAGCGCCCGGTCCGAGTGGAACATGACGCCGGTCTCGGCGAGCACGTCCAGGGCGGCCTCGTGGATGCGCTCCACCTCGGCCGGGCTGAGGATCTGCAGCGGCCGCCGCTTCCCGACGTAGCGTCCGTCGGCGTGCGTGGTCATGAAACCCCCTTGGGGATGTCGTGGTCGGTGCGTCGTCGCCGGCTGGCCGTCGCCCGCGAACTCGAGGGCGACGAACGGCGACGTCACGGCGCGCACCAGCGCGTCGTAGTCCACGGCGAAGCGCACTTCGTCGCCGGGGCTCAGGGGCTCCGGCGTGATCAGGATGCAGACGTCGCTCGTGGCGCCGGCGAGGTAGGCGCCGGGGAGGAGCGGGCGGAGACCGCCCGGTTCCATGTCCCGGCGTCCGAGGGCGAGCATGGCGTACCACGCGTCCTCGACCGGCAGGTCGACCTCCGGCACGTGTCCGAAGGCGTCGAGGCCGCCGGGGCCCTCCGGCGCCGGCGGCTTGCGGTAGCACTCGAGCACTGCCGCGGTGAGCACGGGGTCGGTCGCGCCGAGCCCGGTGATGCCGCAACCGCTGACGAAGTCGTGGCCGTAGATGGGGCCGCCGCCGGAGCGCACCTCGGTCGCGAAGCGCGGCACGGTAGCCGTCCAGGTGCTGGACGACGCAGGTGCCGCCGAGGCTGAGCACCGGCTCACCGGCGCACAGGCCGGCGATCTCCGCGAGCACGTCCTCGGCTTGCAGGAACAGCTCCTGCGACGGCAGCTGGCCGGACAGGCAGGCGAAGTTGACGGCCACGCCGGCCAGTTCGACGCCGGGCAGGCCGGCGAGCTGGGCGGCGACCGCCGGGGCGGCGTCCGGAAGGACGCCTTCGCGGCGGTCCCCGAGGTCGACGGTGAGCAGTAGCTGCACGGGGGCGCCGGGGACGTGCTCTCCGAGCACGCGGGCGGCGCCCGGGTCGCTGAGCAGCACCCGGTCGGCCACTTGGGCCGCCGTCTCGAGCTCATCCCGCTGGGGCGCCCGGATGAGCGTGAGCGGCCCCAGCGCCTGTCCGGCGAGCCGGACCAGCGAGGGCAGGCGGCTGTCGGCGAGGCCGGCACAGCCGGCCTCGAGCAACGTCCGCCCGACCGCCGGCTCGCCGTCCACGCACTTGGTGACGCCCACGAGCGTCAGGCCGCGGGCGTCGAGGTCCGCGGCGAGACGGCGAGTGGCGCCGGCGACGGCGTCGAGATCGATGGTGAGCCGGGGGAGCGTCAAGCCTTCTCCACTTCGTCTGGTCGTGAACGGTCTCCGGCGACTGCGGCTGCGCGCAGCCGGGATGCGGGCGTGTGCCGCAGCCACGGAGCGCGAGCCGGAGCGGGCGGAGACCGCCTGCGGGCAGAGGACGCCGTGTCCGCCGGCCGGCGCCGCTCGCGAGTGAGCGGGCGCGACGGTGGCGCGTCAGAGGAGGAGGGTATTAGAAGTCGTGCACTTTGCCGCCGGTGAAGGCGGTGCGGCGACGATCGTGAGGGCTTGCGTCTACCACTCGGTCCGTGTCTCCCGTAGCCGGTGGGACAAAGCGCGCGCAGTATACTTCGCTGACCGCCCACTCGACAAGCAGGAGGAGCGCATGCCGGCTGCCGATCCGCTGTACACCGTCTGCGACGGACACCTGTGCTTCGACGGCGCGGATCTCGTCGATCTGGCGGACACTCGCGAGACGCCCTTCTTCGTGTTCAGCGAGCGCCGCGTGCGGGCCAACGTCGAGGCCGTGATGGGCGCGTTCCGCCGCGTGCATCCGCCCACCGAGGTCTTCTACGCGAGCAAGGCCTGCTCCAACCTGTGGTTCCTGGGCGTGGTGCGGGACGCCGGCGCGAACGTCGAGGTCAACGCCGGCGGCGAGCTGGACAAGGCGCTTGGCGGCGGGGTTCGAGCCGCGGCAGATCGTCTTCAACGGCGTCGCCAAGACCAAGGCCGAGATCGAGCGCGCACTCGCCTGCGGCGTGCGCGCCTTCATGGTCGACTCCCTCCATGAACTGCACCGCATCGGGGAGGTCGCGGCCGCGATGGGCAAAGTGGCGGCCGTGGCCCCGCGCATCGACGTGCACGTGCCCACGCTCACGCACCCCGGCCTCGAGACCGCGCACGGCGGCAAGGCCGGCATCGACCGCGACGACGCCGTCGCCGCGTTCCGGCTGGCGGCCGGGCACCCGAACCTGGAGCCGGCGGGCATGCACCTGCACATCGGCTCGCAGATCACGAGCGTCGAGCCGTACCGGCAGGCGGTCGCCGCCGCGCTCGACATCGTCGCCGAGGTGGAGGCCGCCGCCGGCGTGCGGCTGCAGTTCCTGAACGCCGGCGGCGGGTTCGCCGTGCAGTACCGCGAGGCGCCGGTGACGTGTCATCCGAGCGACTACTTCTGTTCGCTGCTGGGCGCCGCCGACTACGCCGCGGTCGTCGGCGGCGAGCTCGCGGCGCGGCGGCCGGACCTCGAGCTCTTCCTCGAGCCCGGCCGCTCCATCGCCGCCACCACGGCGGTGCTGGTCGCGCGCATCGAGAACGAGAAGACCAAGGGCCGTCGCGACGCCGCCGGGCGGCGCATCGGCGACGAGCGCTGGCTGACCGTGGACGCCGGCTTCAACACGCTCCTCGAGCACACCAACTATCACTGGTACTACCGCACTATCGTGGCGTCCCGCGCCGGCGAGGAGGCGGACGCGGAGTTCCGCCTCGCCGGCCCGCTCTGCGACGGCGGTGACGTGTTCGCCGGTGACGCGGACTCGCCGTACCGCTGGTTCCCTTCGGCGACCACCGTGGGCGACGTCGTCGCCTTCCTGGACGCCGGCGCCTACGCGCTCGAGATGATGAACCCGTACAACGCCCGGCCGACGGCCGCCGCCTTCGCGGTGACGGCCGTCGGCGAGCTGGTGCAGGTCAGGCGCCGCGACACTGCCGAGGACCTCGCGGCGCACGACATCGTCCCGGGAGCGCGCTGAGGGTCACACGACGACCCACTGCGCGCGCACCTTGGCGTAGCGGTACTTCGTCCCGCTGTAGCCCAGCTTCCAGTAGACGTGGTAGTGGTCGGTGGTGTGCGCGTCGATCATCTTCTGCCCGCTGCTGTTCGTGCCGGCGACGACGGCCACGTGGTCCCACACGCCGTCGCCGGTCCAGTCGTAGTAGATGAAGTCGCCGCGGCTGAGCCTGCCGGCGGACGTCTCCCAGTCGGTCCGGCGCGTGTTCCAGTAGCCGATCTGCCGGGTGACGTTGATCCAGCTCAGGCTGTAGGTGTCGTCGGACGGTGACGAGGAGCCGTGCTTGTCGTACCACCAGCCGCTGGTGACCGCGCCGGATGCCTGGGGCATGTCGCCGGCGCGGGCGCACTGCGAGGCGAAGTTGGCGCAGTCGGCGCCGCTGAAGCGGACGAAGGTCGGGTTGTAGGCCAGGGCATAGGTGTCCGCGTAGCTCTGGGCGCCGGCCCGGTCGTACACGAGGATGGCGCTGTACCGGCGCGCGGGCCCGGCCGAGCGAGGCGCCGAGGCCCGCGGCAGGCGCAGCGGCGCGGCCGCATGCTCGACGGCGCGCGCCGCCGCCCGCACGCGGGCGCGTGAGGCGCCGGCCGCCTCGAGGCAGGCCGGCTTGAGGACGTCGGTGTAGACGTCGGCGGTGACCACCCAGGCGTCGCCGCTGCGCAGCAGCGTCATGGTGTGGTCGACGCCGCTGGCCTCGACATCCGTCTTGCCGTTCGCGGCCCGCCACGTCAGCGTCGTGATGGCGTGCGCGGCGACCACCGCCGTGACCCCGTCGTCGGCCGGCTGGCTGTCGAGGACGGTGACCTGGCACGCCGCCGACTGCACGCTGCGCCCGAAGGCCGCACCGCGCAGGGCCGTTCCCTGCGGCGACCTTGGCCTCGGTGCGCGCCAGGCCGCTGCCGGCGACGACCCAGGGCGCCAGAGTCGCGGCGGGGTCGGCCGCGGTGAGCGCCGCCGCCCTCGCCTGCAGGTACGCGGTCGCGGAGGCGGAAGGGCCGGCTGCCGACTGCCTTGCCGGCCGCGCCGGGCACGGTGCCGGCAGCCGTGCTTGCCGCCGCCGGCGCCGCCGCCGCGAACGCGGCCGCGACCACCGCGGCCGCCACGATGTGCGCCCAGTGCCGTCTGCTCATACTGACCCCTTTCGGGAGGGTTACGGGCTGGTGGAGACGGCTGTGATCAGCCATCCCCCCACGGTGTCGCCGACCCTCCCCAGGGTGAAGAACAGGACGGCGAGGCCGTCCGGCAGCGGACGACCTCGCCTGGCGTGCACGCGCACGCGCGCCTTGAGCACCAGCGTGCGCGCGTCAGGCGCCGCGTAGACGCGGGCGGAGCGGAAGTGGAACCGGATGAGCGCGCCGAGGGCGCGCCGCGACCAGAGTCGCCGGTGGGCGCACAGCTCGCCGGCGCGCGCGAACTGGCCGGCCTCGATCAGCCGGCAGTACAGCGCCACGGTGCGCGCCGCCTCCAGCCGGTCGGCGTCCGGCGAGACCGTGGCGCCGGGCCAGGTGGCCGCGGCGGCCGCGGCGGCCGGCGCCGCCGCTCGCCGCCGCGGCAAGGTGCACGTCGGCCGGCACGACCACCGGCGCTTCCGGGTGGTGGTCGCCGCAGCCCGCGCCGCAGACGGCGGCGGCCAGGACGCCGAGGACGAGCGCGGTTGTGCGGGCATGCGGCATGCCGACATCGTCCGCCGCCGGCCCCGTGAGCCTCAAGGGTGACGCCGGCCTCCTCGCGGTGACGTTGCGCAGGGCGAGCCCGCCCGCGACGGCTGTGCGCACGCGCACCCGCGTCCGCGGTGACGTTGCCCGTGGCCGCGGGGCCGTGGCCGTGCGAGAATCCCGGCGCATGTCCGGACCCGACGACAACCTGCCCGGCGCTCCGCTGCCGCAGCCGCCGGCGGGCTTCTGGCCGACCGTGCGCCGCGACCTGCGCCTCGGCGTCATCGCCGGGCTCCAGACCTTCTGGGACCTCGCCAAGGTCATGATCCCGGCGTACGGCGTCACGCTCGCGCTGCAGCAGCTCGGCGTCATCGGCTGGCTCTCGGACTTCGCGCGGCCCCTGATGACGGCGCTCGGCCTGCCGGGAGACGCCGCCGTCCCGCTCGTCGTCGGCTACGTCCTCAACATCTACGCCGCGGTGGGCTCGATGCAGGCGCTCGACCTCACGCCTCAGCAGGTGACGGTGCTCGCCATCGCCGTCCTCATCGGCCACAACCTCGTGGTGGAGGGAGCGGTGCTCCACAAAGCCGGCATGAACGGGTTCGCGTTCGGGGCCTTGCGCATCGTCGCCGGCCTGGCCGCCGCCATCGTCGCCAACCTGCTCATGGGACTCTTCTCATGACGGAGTTCCTGCACACCTTCGTGACCGGGTCGCTGGACCTGCTGCTGCGCGTGTTCCTCATCGTCATCCCGATCATGGTGGTGCTGGAGGTGTTCGAGGGCACGCGCGCCTTCCGCGCCGTCGTGCGCGCGTGGGCCAGGGTCGTGCGCCACGTCGGCCTCGACGAGCGGTCCGCCGCGCCGACGCTCGTCGGCTTCCTCTTCGGGCTCGCCTACGGCGGCGGGGTGATCGTGCGCGACGTGCGCCGGCACGACCTCAGCCGCCGCCAGGTCTTCATCATGAGCGTCTTCCTGAGCATGGTGCACGCGATCGTCGAGGACTCGCTGATCTTCATCGCCCTCGGCGCGAGCATCTTCTGGGTGGTCGTGTACCGCATCGTCTGGGCGGCGCTGGTCACGCTGGCGCTGACGGCGCTCGCCGGCGTGTGGGTGCGCCGCCGCCGCCGGGGGGCGAACGGACGCCTCGACCGGTGAGACGGAGAGGAGCGGCGCGATCGTCGACGGGCCGCGTTGACGCCGGCCCCTTGGTTCCGTAATCTTGACTGGATTTATCGGGTATGCGACGCGAGGGAGCTCCACGCAGGTGAACATCTCCATGAAGAGCAGGTACGCGGTCCGGGCCCTCACGGAGCTGGCCCGCGTGGAACAGACGCAGCCGGACAAGCCGGTGCGGCTCGGTGATATCGCCGAGCGCCGCGGCATGCCGCTCCAGTTCCTGGAGCAGGTCTTCGCGGCGCTCCGCCGCGGGGGCATCGTGCGCAGCCGCCGCGGCGCGTCCGGCGGCTACTCGCTGGCGCGACCGGCGGACGACATCACCGTGCTCGACGTCGTGGCCGTCCTCGACGGCGTCCCGTCGCCGGCCGAGTGCACGCAGGGCCGCTGCGACGAGGTCGACCGCTGCGGCGCCTCCTTCGTCTGGATCGAGGCGCAGCAGGCGCTCGAGGAAGTCCTGACCGCCACCACCATCGGCGACCTGCTGCGGCGTGAGGACGCGCTGCGCGAGTCGGCGCCGATGTACCACATCTGACGGGAGACACCATGAAGAGGGCAGGCAGCATCACCGAGCTCATCGGGCGCACGCCGCTGATCAGGCTCAACCGCATCTCCGACGAGACGGGCGCCGAGGTCCTCGGCAAGCTCGAGTCGTTCAACCCCGGCGGCAGCGTCAAGGACCGCATCGGCCTCTCGATGATCCTGGCCGCGGAGCGCGACGGACTCATCGCCCCGGGGCGCACGACGATCATCGAGCCCACCAGCGGCAACACCGGCGTCGCGCTCGCCATGGTCGCCGCCGCGCGTGGCTACGACATGGTGCTCACGATGCCGGACACGATGAGCGTGGAGCGGCGCGCGCTGCTCAAGGCCTACGGCGCGCGCCTCGTCCTCACGCCCGGCTCGGAGGGCATGAGCGGGGCCGTCAGCCGCGCCGTCGAACTGGCGGCCGGCATGGACGACGCGTTCGTGCCGCAGCAGTTCGAGAACGCGGCGAACCCCGAGGCGCACCGGCTCACCACCGCCGAGGAGATCTGGGAGGACACCGGCGGCGAGGTCGACGTGTTCGTCGCCGGCGTGGGTACCGGCGGCACGCTGACCGGCGTGGGCGAGGTGCTCAAGGAGCGGCGACCCGGCGTGCGGGTGGTCGCCGTGGAGCCCTCGGACTCGCCGGTCCTCTCCGGCCGCCCGGCCGGTCCGCACCGCATCCAGGGCATCGGGGCCGGGTTCGTCCCCAAGGTGCTGGACGCCGGCGTCTACGACGAGATCCTGACGGTGCGCGGTGACGACGCGTTCGCGGTCGCGCGCGCCCTGGCACGCGAAGAAGGGCTGCTCGTCGGCATCTCCGCCGGCGCCAACGTCTGGGCCGCCGGCGAGCTCGCCCGGCGCGACGGGATGCAGGGCAAGGTCATCGTGACCATCCTGTGCGACACGGGGGAGAGGTACCTCTCCACGCCGCTCTTCGCCGACCTTCCGGAGCCTGACGCTTGAGGATAAGCGGTCACGAGCGCCAGCGGTACGACTGCCAGCTCGTCCTCAAGGAGGTCGGCGAGCGGGGCCAGGACGCGCTGCGCGCCGGCTCGGCGCTGGTCGTCGGCGCCGGCGGGCTCGGCGCGCCGGTGCTCTTCTACCTCGCCGCCGCCGGCGTCGGCCGCATCGGCATCGTCGACGACGACGTGGTCGAGCTCTCCAACCTGCAGCGGCAGATCCTGTTCACCACGGCCGACATCGGCCGTCCCAAGGCCGAGGTGGCCGCCGAGCGGCTGGCGGCGCTCAACCCCGAGGTGACGCTCGAGCCGCACACCGCGCGCCTGTGCGCCGCGTCCGCCCCCGCGCTGATCGACCGCTACGACGTGGTCGTCACGGCGGTGGACAACTTCCCGACCCGCTACCTGCTGAACGACGCCTGCGTGCTGGGCGGCAAGACGCTGGTCGACGGGGCCGTGCTGCGCATGACCGGTCTCGCGATGACCATCAGGGGCGGCGAGACCGCCTGCTATCGCTGCCTCTTCCCGGAGCCTCCGCCGCCGGCGGGCGTGATCAGCTGCTCGGAGGCCGGGGTGCTCGGCCCGATCCCCGGCCTCATCGGGTCCATCCAGGCGCTCGAGGTGATCAAGGTCCTCACCGGCGCCGGGCGCCCGCTCTACGACCGGCTGCTGCAGTACGACGGCGGCCTCATGTCGTTCAACGAGGTCGAGGTGGCGCGCGTCCCGTCGTGTCCCGTGTGCGGCGAGCATCCGACGGTGACCGAACTGGTCGATCTCGATGCCTGACGACGCCGTCCTGGAGCGCCTGGAGGCGCAGTTCGCCGGCGTCTCGGACGCCGTGGTCGCGTTCTCCGGCGGCGCCGATTCGAGTCTGGTGCTCGCCGCCGCCGCGCGCGCGCTCGGGCCCGCCCACGTCACGGCGGTGACGGCCACCTCGGCGACGTATCTGGACGAGGAGCTCGCGGCGGCCACGGCGGCGGCCGCGAGCCTCGGCGTCGAGCACGTGGTCGTCGCGACCGGCGAGTTCGACGACCCGCGGTTCGTCGAGAACTCGCGCGAGCGCTGCTACTACTGCAAGACCGGGCTCCTGGACGCGCTGGCCGGGGTCGCCGCGCTGCACGAAGGCGCGGCGCTGGTGGACGGCGCCAACGCCGACGACGTCGGCGACCACCGGCCCGGCATGCGCGCCGCCGCGGAGCGCGGCGTCCTCCAGCCGCTGCTGGCCGCCGGGATCGGCAAGGCCGAGGTCCGGCGGCTGGCGCGAGCGCTCGGCCTGCCCACCTGGGACGCGCCGCAGCAGGCCTGCCTGGCGTCGCGCGTCCCCTACGGCCAGCCGATCACGCCGGACAAGCTCGCCGCCGTGGCGGAGGCCGAGAGGGCGCTGCGCGAGCTCGGCTTCCGCCAGTGCCGCGTCCGTCACCACGGCGACGTGGCGAGGATCGAGGTGGAGCCGGACGAGCTCGAGCGGGCCTTCGCGCTGCAGAGAAGAGCTCTCGCTGAGAGTCCACGCCGCCGGGTTCACCTACGTGACCCTCGACGTGGATGGTTTCCGCACGGGAAGCATGAACGAAGCGTGATAGCGTACCGCGGGCTCGGGGCCTGCCCTCGGGCAGGGCTCACCCGGCACAACGACAGGAGGAGGTGACGGCCGTGATCCGCAAGCTGCTTGCCCTCACGGGCATGAGCGTCGCTGCGTGCTGGTTCCTGGGACGAGGGGCTCGCGGCTGTCGTCCCGTCAACGGCGTCGTCGGGGCCGTGAGCCAGGATGTGCACACGGCCATCTCGGAGATCACCGGCGACGTGCAGGCCGTGCAGGAGCGCGACCCCGCCGCGACCTCCAAGGTGGAGATCCTCACGTCGTACTCGGGCCTGCACGCCCTGTGGATGCACCGCGTGGCGCACCGGCTCGACCAGCGCCGGCGTGCCGCTCCTGCCCCGCTGGGTCAGCCAGTTCAACCGCTTCGTCACGGGCATCGAGATCCACCCCGGCGCCAAGATCGGCCACGGCCTGTTCATCGACCACGGCGCGGGCGTCGTCATCGGCGAGACCACCGAGATCGGCGACAACGTCACCATCTACCAGGGGGTGACGCTCGGCGGCACCGGCAAGGAGAGCGGCAAGCGCCATCCCACCGTGGGCGACAACGTGGTGTTCGGCGCCGGCGCCAAGGTGCTGGGCGGCATCACCGTGGGCGACAACGCCAAGGTCGGGGCCGGCAGCGTCGTCGTGAGCAACGTGCCGAAGAACTCGACCGTCGTCGGCAACCCCGGCCGGCCCGTGCTTCTCCAGGGTCAGAAGGTCGGCATCCCCGACATCGACTACCGGCACCTTCCCGACCCCGTGGCGGAGGCGATCAAGTGCCTGGTCGCGCGGATCGTGGAGATGGAGAAGGAACTCGACGAGATCCACCCGGAGCGCAGCGGCAAGCGTCAGGAGGCGCTGCGCGAGACGCAGGCCATGCTCGCCGAACTGCTGCGGTTCGACGAGGGCGCCGGGATCTGACGCCGCCTCAGGCGGCGAGGAACCGGCGCCTCGAGGCGGGCAGGGGCGCGGCGTCGGCAGCGGTCAGCTCCCAGGCCTCGGCGAATCCGAGATCGATCAGGAAGAGCTCTGCGTCCACGAGGCCGCGACAGCGCCAGTTGGCGCCGTGGTCGCCGGTCGCGAACAGCACACCGCCGTCGGTCACGATGTAGTCGGTCACGGGGGCGCCGTCGTGCGCGTCCTCCGCCAGCACCAGCGTGTAGCCACCTGCCACGCCGCTCATCGCCTGCCTCCTCGCCGGCCTTCGAGGGTCCACCTCGCCCTCATTCAGGTCATCGGCCTCCGGCGGCCGCCCCACATGAGCAGGGTCCCTCAACCTGCCCGGGAATCTCCGGGCTACGTGCAGGAACGTACGCGTGAGAGGCTGGTGATGGAGAGCGTGTGCAGAACGGCCGGGGTGCGCTCCTGCCGGCCGCGAGCAGCGCCAGCAGGACGCCGAGCCGTCACGCACGCGATCCAGATCGAACGACTGCGCACCATCACGGCCGCTTCGGCGTCTCCGATGCCCCGCCGCGGCGGCCCTCCATGGCCTCCGCGGACGTTCCTCCGTGCGCCGACATCGGCCGGCACGGGTTGTGCCTACCCGGAGCCGGCGTAAACACCAACCGTTCTGTGCGGGCTGGTGTCATCCCCGTGGGTGACCGGAGCCCGGAGGCGGGTATGCTACGATTGCTGCCCTCTCAGGCGACCCTTGAACGGAGCGTGATCACCACATGAGCGAGGTCCGGCGTCTCGTGCTCGACGTCCTCAAACCCCACCAGCCCACGATGCTCGTGCTCGCCGACAAACTCGGCGACCTCGATGGCATCCACGGGGTCGATATCACGCTGATCGAGATCGACAACAAGGTCGAGAACATCAAGATCACCCTGGAGGGCGACGACGTCGACTTCCAGGACGTCGCCGAGGTCGTGCAGGACGCCGGCGGCAGCATCCACTCCATCGACAAGGTCTCGGCCGGCAAACGGATCATCGACGAGGTCGAGACTCCCCAGGACGCGGGCGCGCCCTGGCTCCGCTGAGCCGACGCGCTGACTAATGCCCGGAAGAGCTATTGAGCGCGCCGCCACGCGGGGGTGTCGGGCGGCGCGGACATCCGGTGACCCGATGAGCCTTCCGGGCAGTCCCAGCATCGGGACGCGCGTGCGGCGCCAACTGGCGACGCTGCGTCACTACCACGAGATCGCCGAAGTCGGCGAGATCGCCCGCCGGTACTTCGCCATGAACGCGTTCGACGGCGTGCTCACGACCATCGGCGTGCTGGTCGGCGGGTACTTCGGCGGTGTCCACAGCGCCCGGGCCATCTTCATCGTCGTGCTGACGACGGCCGTCGGCATGGGTGTGTCCGGGTTCTACGGGTCGTACCTCGTCGAGCGCGCCGAGCGCGACCGCGCCATGCGCGAGCTCGAGGAAGTGACGCTCTCGAGCCTGCAGGACAGCGACATCGCCTCGGCCTCACGGTACGCGACCATCGTCATCGCGCTCATCGACGGCGCCTCGCCGTTCGCGGCGGCGATGATCGCGATGATCCCCTTCCTGTTCACGTCCGTGATCTCGATCCACACGGCGTACTACCTCGCCATCGTCGTGGGGCTCGTCGAGCTCTTCGGCCTGGGCATCTTCCTCGGCTCCATCTCGCGCGATCGGCTCTGGGTCTCCGGCCTCAAGCTCGTCCTCGCCGGCGTGATCGCCCTGGTCATCAGCCTGGTGCTCGGCGGGGGTATCGGATGACCTCGGGCGGACGGACCGGCGACCAGGCCGAGCACCCGCTGCTCGCCGGCCTCAACGAGGAGCAGCGCAAGGCCGTGACGCATGTCGACGGCCCCCTGCTGATCCTGGCCGGCGCCGGCTCGGGCAAGACACGCGTGCTCACGCACCGCGTGGCCTGGCTCATCCAGGTGCAGCACGTGCGCCCGGACGAAGTGGTGGCCATCACGTTCACCAACAAGGCCGCCGGCGAGATGAAGGAGCGCATCGGCGACCTCGTGGGGCCCGTCGCGCGCACCATGTGGATCAGCACGTTCCACAGCATGTGCGCGCGCCTCCTGCGCCGCGAGGCGCAGCGCATCGGCTACAAGAGCACGTTCACCATCCACGACGAAGACGACCGTCGCCGGCTCATCAAGCGCTGCATGGAGGAGCTGAACGTCGACCCCAAGCGGTACCCGCCGGAGTCGATCAGCCGCCAGATCAGCGACGCCAAGAACCAGCTGCTCGGGCCCGCCCAGTTCCGCGAGCAGGGCGGGCGCTTCGCGCAGATCGCCGCCGACGTCTACGAGCTCTACGAGAAGCGCCACGCCGAGATGAACGCGATGGACTTCGACGACCTGCTCATGAAGACGGTCGAGCTGCTCGAGGGCTATCCCGACCGGCTCGAGCACTACCAGCAGGCGTTCCGCTTCGTGCTCGTGGACGAGTACCAGGACACCAACCACGCCCAGTACCGCCTGGCCAACCTGCTCGCGGGGGCGCACGGCAACCTGGCCGTGGTCGGCGACGACGACCAGAGCATCTACTCGTGGCGCGGCGCGGACATCCGCAACATCCTCGAGTTCGAGCGCGACCACCCCGATGCGGAGGTCATCCGCCTGGAGCAGAACTACCGCTCCACGCAGAAGATCCTCGACGCGGCCAATGCCGTGGTCACGAACAACCGCAAGCGCAAGGGCAAGAACCTGTGGACCCCGAGGGGCGAGGGCGCGCTCGTCCAGGTCGTGGAGGTCAACGACGAGCGCGCCGAGGCCCAGTTCGTGGCCAGCGAGGTGCAGAAGCTGCTCGAGGGGGAGGCCAAGGGGGCCGAGCGGGCCTACCGGCCGGACGAGGTGGCCGTGCTCTACCGCACCAACGCCCAGAGCCGCGTGCTCGAGGAGCAGTTCGGGCGCTACGCGATCGCCTACCAGGTCATCGGCGGGCCCAAGTTCTACGAGCGCGCCGAGATCCGCGACCTCATCGCCTACCTCACGATCCTCGTGAACCCCGACGACTCGCAGCGGCTGCTGCGCATCGTCAACACGCCCAAGCGAGGCATCGGCGCCACCAGCATGCAGCGGCTGCAGGCGCACGCCGCGAGCGTGGGAGAGAATCTCTGGACGGCGCTGCGCGGCGCCGACGAGGTGCCGGGTCTGTCGCCCGGCGCCACCAACGGCCTGCTGGCCTTCGCGCGGGTCATGGAGGGCCTTCAGGCCACGCAGGCCGGCCGGCCCGTCGCCGAGGTCGTGCGCAGCGTCCTCGACGAGTCCGGCTACGAGGCGGCCCTCACCGCGCAGAAGACGCTGGAGTCAGAGGGCCGGCTGGAGAACGTCGAGGAGTTCATCGGCGTGGCGGCCGAGTACGACAAGCGCGCCGAGGAGCCCAGTCTCGACGGGTTCCTCCAGGAGATCTCCCTCTACAGCGACAGCGACGCCCTCGCCGACACCAGCTCACTGCTCACGCTCATGACGCTGCACAACGCCAAGGGTCTCGAGTTCCCGGTGGTCTTCATCGCCGGGATGGAGGAGGGCGTGTTCCCGCACCAGCGCTCGCTGGACGAACAGAACGTGGAGGAGGAGCGCCGGCTGGCGTACGTCGGCATCACGCGCGCGATGGACAGGCTCTACCTGGTGCACGCACGCGCGAGGACGCTCTGGGGCGCGTCGCAGTACAACATCCCGTCACGCTTCCTGGACGAGATCCCGGAGGGCCTGAAGGAGCGCCAGACGATCGGCGGCCGGTCCACCAGTTGGGACTCCGGCGGCGGCGGCGGAGGTGGCTGGGGCGGCGACTCGTGGAGCGCGGCGGCGGGGCTGGGCGGCGGCCGGCCGGCGAGGCGACGAGGAGGACGGCGACTACCAGACGCTCGGCAGCGGGCGTCGCATCACCGGCCTCGAGAAGAAGAAGGGGCTCGACGAGGAGGTCGTGGAGCAGTTCTTCGCCCCCGGCGACCGCGTCCTTCACGCCACGCTCGGCGAAGGCACGGTGCTGGGCATGCAGAGCGGCGGCATCGTGCTCATCCGCTTCGAGAACGACGGCTCCGAGCGCCGGCTCATGGCCAGCGTGGCGCCGCTCAAGAAGCTCCGCGGCTAGCGGCGCCCGAGCGGCCGGCGTCGCCCGCGGCCGCAGAGCTCACCCCGTCAGGGGCTGGTGCCCCAGCTGGTCACCAGCCATCCGCCGCCCGACACCTCCGCCAGGTTGACGAACAGCGTGTGCGTGCCCGGCGCGCCCCACGGCGTGGCCTGGCCGGCGGGGACGATGCGCACGTCGGCCTGGACCTGCGCGCCCCCGGGCTGGCGCCTCACGCGCGCCACGCGCAGCAGCCGGGCGCGCTCGATGTCGTCGGTGGCGGCCGTGAGCGCCGCCGCCGAGCCGGGCGAGCAGGCCGCCTTGAGCGCCTGGTAGTCGCCGGCGTCCACGAGCGCCCAGTACGCCGCCACCGCCTGCTCGGGTGAGCCCGTGAGAGGCCCGCTGCCGGGAGCCGTGGTCGCGCGCGAGGCGGACGGTGGCGCGGCGCCGCCGGACGAGCCGCCGCAGGCGGCGAGCAGCGCGGCGCCGGTCACGGCCAGCGCCAGCGCGATCGCCGTCGCCAGCACGTGTGGGGCGCCGCCGCGAGGGCCGCGGTCGCCGCGCCTCCCGGGCCGGCGTCCGGCGAACGGCACGCACGGGCCGGCGCCCTCATGCGGCCGTCGCGCGGCGCAGCTTCCGCCTCCGGTGAGCGCGCCGCCCTCCGGTGAAGCGCTGGAACGTGAGTGTGACACGGTGGCCCCCGGTGGTCGTGAACATCGCCCGCCGGTAGCTCACCACAGGTCCACTCCTCTGTACAGGATGACAATAGTAGGGCGGGCACGGACGCCTCCCGGGCGCCTGCGGACAAGGAGAGGCCCGGCGACGGTGCGATAGAGTGAAGGCAGCCAATCCACCCATGGTCGAGGAGGGTCACCATGGCCGTCGAGGTCACTCGCGAGGGCGCCGTCGCCGTCGTCACCGTCAACCGCCCTGAGGCGCTCAATTCACTGAATTCGGCAGACCAACGAGGCGCTGCTCGCCGCCGTGCGCGAGTTGTCGCCGGACGAGTCGGTCCGCGCCGTGGTGGTCACCGGCGGCGGCGACAAGTCGTTCGTCGCCGGCGCCGACATCGCCGAGATGAGCGGGCTGACCGCGGAGCAGGCGCGGCGCTTCGGCGCGCTCGGCCAGGCGGTCATGAGCGGCATCGAGGCTGCGCCCCAGCCGTGGGTCGCCGCCGTCAACGGCTTCGCCCTCGGCGGCGGCTGCGAGCTCGCGCTCGCCTGCGACATCCGCCTGGCGAGCGAGAACGCGAAGTTCGGCCAGCCGGAGATCAACCTCGGCATCACTCCCGGGTTCGGCGGCACCCAGCGCCTGCCGCGCAACGTGGGGGAGGGGTGGGCCAAGTACCTGGTGCTGAGCGGTCGCATCATCCGCGCCGACGAGGCGCTGCGGATCGGGCTCGTCCAGGCCGTCTTCCCCAAGGACGAGCTCATGACCCAGGCGATGAAGCTGGCCGTGGAGCTGGCCGGCAAGAGCCCGCTGGCGATGCGCTACTGCAAGGCGGCGGTCAACGCGGCCGCCGACACCGACCTGGCCACCGGCCAGGGGATCGAGCGCGACCTGTTCGCGCTCGCGTTCGCGACCGAGGACCAGACCGAGGGTATGGCGGCGTTCCTGGAGAAGCGGGCGCCGGAGTTCGGCGGGCGCTGAGGCGGCGTCGGGAGGCGCCGCCCGTCTGCGCGGCGGCCTCCGGGAGCGTCAGGCCGCGCCGACGGCGGCCGCGAAGCGCGCGAGCACCTCGTGGACGCCGGGCGTGGCGCGCACGAGCACGTCGGCCGCCTCGGTCACCGGCTGCGGCGTCTCGCCTGTGACCGCCGCGACCGCGAGCGCCTTGCGGCGCGCGTCGCGCTCGCCCCATTCGCGGATGGCGGCGAACGCGGTGATGTCCGTGAGGTCGTCGCCGCAGCCCATCGCCGCGAAGTAGTCTCCGGCCGTCAGCAGGCGGCGCACGGCGGTCCCCTTGTTGAACGACAGCGGCGGGCGCACCTCGAAGGCGAAGTGGCCGGTGGCGATGGCGAGGCCGCGCTCCCTCGCCGGCTCGATCACCCGTGCGAGGATCTGGTGCCGCGTCGCGGCGGCGTCCTCGGCCAGCCGGTAGTGGATGGCGAGCACGGTCCGCTTGTCCTCGATCACGACGCCGAGCGCCTCGCAGTCCAGGTCCCTGGCGGCCGCCTCGGCGACCTCGCGGATGCCGGCGACGTACCGCTCCGCCTGCGGCTCCACCCAGCGGGAGCCGTCGGCGGCCATCGTCTCCAGCCCGTGCGTGCCGACGTAGGCCGCGCCGTCGAGCGGGATCATGCGGCGGCCGTCCTCGAGCGCGCGTCCGGTCACGAACGCCACCAGCCCGATGCGCCCGACGAGCGCCGTGAGCAGCGTCGCGGAACGCGTCGGGCACGTGCGCCTCCGCGGGTGTGGGCGCGATGGGGGAGATGGTCCCGTCGATGTCGCAGAGCAGCGCCGCCGCAGCCGGAGCCCCGGCGGCGGCGCTCAAGAACGCGTCCAGCGCCTCGTGCCCACTGATGATCGGCGTTCCTGCTTCCACGGCTCCCCAAGACTCGCTCGCCGACAGCGTACCCGCTGCGGTCCGCAGCGAAGCTCACCACTGCCCGTGCCGTCAAGTTCCCCCGCGCGGTGCCGATACCCCCGATGAGAGAGATGAGTGACGCACCCGACACCACCAGCCCGTCCCTGCCTGGGGGAAAGCCCCGCGACGTTCGCGTGGATCCCTACCTCAAGTCGATGCTGCTCGGCCTGATCGAGGACAGCTACCTGCACACGGGCACGTTCACCCAGTTCGCCGCCGAGGTGCTGCAGGTCATCGCCTACGCGGTCACCGTGCCGGTGGCGTTCACCGAGGGGTTCCTCAAGGCGTACCTCTCCATCGACCGGGTGGTGGAGGACGACGACGGCCGCATCAAGATCATCCCCAAGCCCGGCGCGACCATCGAGGACATGATCCGCGACGTGGACGAGATCACGGCGCAGGTCGATCCCGGCGCCGTGTTCAACCCGGTGGTGCGCGCCAAGCTGGACGCCGTGCACCAGACGTCCAGCAAGGCGATGAAGTGGGACCTCAACACGCTGTCGCGCATGGACGACGGCGAGTTGATGGGGGTCCTGCGCGAGATGCAGGCCGAGTCGGAGGCCACGCCCGAGCCGGGCGAGAGCGACGACGAGGCCACCGACTACGTGCGCGCCAAGATCGCCACCATCAGGCGCAACGTGCGCCAGTTCCAGACGCGCCACCAGTCCGACGTCGTCGAGGAGTTCGACGGCGACGACGAGCCGCGCGCACCGGCGACGTCCTGGACGGCGCCGGGGAGCAGGACGGCGCGGCGGCGCCCGAGGACCGCATCTGACCGACCCACGTCCCGGGCGCTGTCGGCGCCGGGCTCCGTGCGATACGATGAGCGCGCACAATCGCAAGGGGCGCCCCGTGCAGCACTTCTCCGACAGACTGGCTACGGCCATCCGCGCGCGACGCAGCGTCGTGTGCGTCGGCCTGGACCCGGCGCTCGAGCGCATGCCGCGCGAGCTCATCGAGAAGTACCGGCCGCAGGCGGCCGAGCTCGGGGAGGAGGCGGCCGTCGCCGCGTGCTTCCAGGAGTTCTGCACCGCCATCATCGACGCGGTCGCCGACGTCGCCGCCTGCGTCAAGCCTCAGGCGGCCTTCTTCGAGCAGTACGGCGCCGCCGGCTGGCGCGCGCTCGGCGCCGTCATCAAGTGCGCCCACGAGTACGACCTGCCGGTGATCCTCGACGTCAAGCGCGGCGACATCGCCTCGACCGGCGCCGCCTACGGGCGCGCCGCGTTCGGCGGCGCGGCCGGCTTCGCCGGCCCGGCCGCCGGCATCGGCGCGGACGCCATCACGGCGAGCCCCTACCTCGGCGACGACTCGCTCGCGCCGCTGGTGGAGCACTGCGCCACCGGCCACGGAGTCTTCATCCTCACGCGCACGAGCAATCCCGGCGCGTCCCTTCTGCAGGAGGTCGAGGTGGACGGGCAGCCGCTGTTCCTGCGCGTCGCCCGCCTCGTGGCCGAGCTGGGCGCGGCGCACGTGGGCGAGGCCGGCTACAGCGACGTGGGCGCCGTCGCCGGCGCCACCGCGCCGGCGCAGCTCCGCCAGGTCCGCGAGGCGCTGCCGAACGCGTTCCTGCTGGTGCCGGGGTACGGCGCCCAGGGCGCCGGGGCAGAGGCCCTCGCCGGCATCGCCGCCGGCGACGCGGCCGGCTTCGTCGTCAACGCCTCGCGCTCGATCATCTTCGCCTGGCAAGACGCCGGCGGCGACTATCGAAGGGCTGCGGCCGCGGCCGCCGAATCTATGCGCAGCGACCTCCAGGACAGCCTGTGACCGACGAGACACCAAAGAAGAGGACTCGCCGTCCTCGCGCCGCGTCTCCGGCCGGCGCGCCGCCGGCCGGCGCCGGCGGCGTCGAGGATCCCGACGACGCCCTGCGGCGGCTCGAGTCGATGGGTTCGGCCAAGGCGTCCGGCGACCCGCTCGACGCGGCTCCGCTGCCGCCGGGCTCCCGTGGTCGACTCGTTCAGCGCGCCGCCGACCAACCGCCCGCAGCGTCCCATCGGGCTCGCCCGAGCGCGCGCCGCGCTCCCGCACGCGTCCGGCGGCCGGCCCCAGTCCCACGCGCATCGTGGCGCGCATCGCCTTCCCGGTGGTGTTCCTCATCGCGGTGATCGCGCTCATCGGCATCGTCGTCCAGTCGGGTGTGATGAGCTCCGACGAGCCGACGGCGACCCCGACCGCCACGGCCACCAAGGCCGGGCGGCTCCACCACGGTCACCAAGAAGTACGTGGTCAAGACCGGCGATTCGCTCTCGACCATCGCCGCCCGCTTCAACACCACGACCTCCGAGCTCCACGACGCTGAACCCCGACCTGGCCGGCAGCAGCACCGTGATCGTCGGCCAGAAGATCATCGTCCCAAGACAGTAGTCTGAGGGCGCCGGCGTCCGCACGCCGGCCGGCGACTCCGCTCCACCCACTCGTCCCCACCCCTCGTCGTCACGCGGCCCGCGTCTCCGCGCCGGCTTCGGACCTGCCTCGTCTTCCGACCCCTTCCGTGGCCTTGTCCAGGCCCGTCGTCGTGCCTGACGGTGGGGCGGCGACGGCGCGAGTGGTGTCGTTCCCCACGAAGTGGGGAAGAAGGCACCGAAAGTGTTGCGCAATGGGGAGAAGTGGGGTACAGTGGCGCACATGCAGCGACCGCTCTTGGTGGGGGAGTTTGAAGTTCACGCTCGATGCGAAGAACCGCATCGCCGTCCCGCCCGCCTGCGCCCGGCCTTCACCGGAGGGCATCTACGTCACCCAGGAGAACGAACGCTGCCTCGGCGGCTACAGCCCCGAGGAGTTCCAGCGCCGCCTGGAGGAGGACGTGGACGTCACGACGGCAGGGACGGTCGCCCGGCGCGACGTCAAGCGCCGGCTGGCGGCCACCGCGGTGTTCTTCCCGGAGCTCGACGGGCAGGGGCGTGTGACGCTTCCGGCCCGGCACCTCGAGTACGCCGGCATCAGCAAAGAAGTAACGGTCATCGGCGTGGCCGACCATGTGGAGATCTGGGACCGCGCCGCCTGGACCGACTACCGGGCCCACCTTGAGGAGGAGGCCGATGCTTCCGCAGACGAGCATTCAACTTCGTGAGTACGAGATGGCCCTCGCACACACCCCGGTCCTTCTCGACGAACTGCTCGAGCTGCTGCGGCCGGCCAAGGGTGAGACGGCCATCGACTGCACCTTCGGCGCCGGCGGCCACGCCGAGGCCGTAGCCGCCGCGCTCGGCGCCAGAGGGCGCCTGATCGCCGTCGACCGCGACCCGAGCGTCGCCGAGTACTTCCGCGACGTCGCCCAGGCCGCGCCCTGCGCCTGCGAGCTCTACCACGGCAACTTCGCCGAGGTGCTCGCGGAGCGCGAGACGGCGTCCGTCGACATCGTCTACATGGACCTCGGCGTCTCGTCCATGCAGCTCGACCGGCGTGAGCGGGGCTTCAGCTACGCCTACGACGCCCCGCTCGACATGCGCATGGACCCCGAGCTCGAGGTCACGGCCGCCGACCTGGTGAACACGCTGCCTGAGGCCGAGCTCACCGACATCTTCCGCCGGTACGGCGAGGAGCGGTACGCCAAGTCGATCGCGCGCGGCATCGTGATCGCGCGCAAGAAGACACCGTTCACGATGACCTGCGAGCTCGTGGAGGTCATCAAGCGCAACATCCCGACGCCGGCCCGCTTCGCCGCCGGCAACCCTGCACGCCGCGTCTTCCAGGCGCTGCGCATCGTCGTCAACGACGAGCTCGGCTCGCTGGCCCGCGGCCTCGAGGAGGCCTACCGCGTGCTTCGCCCGGGCGGGCGGCTCGCGGCGATCAGCTTCCACTCGCTCGAGGACCGGATGGTCAAGGAGTTCTTCAAGGGCTACGCGGCAGGCTGCATCTGCCCGCCCGGCCTGCCGCAGTGCGTCTGCGGACACGAGCCGACCATGCGCGTGCTCACGCGCAAGCCGGTCACGCCGCGCGCGGCCGAGGCCGAGAGCAACCCGCGCAGCAAGTCCGCCAAACTCCGCGTCGCCGTGAGGCTGGAGGACTAAGGAGAATGGCCACCGCCGCCCAGCACGCGCGCCGCGCGCCCGCCCCGACCAGGGAGCAGGACGCGCGGACGCAGGCGCCGGCCTACGCGTACCGCGCGCCGCACACGCGGCGCAAGGCGGCGCAGCGCTCTCGCTTCATGCGCACGTTCGTCGTCTTCGTCGGCTGCCTCACCGTGCTCGCCGTGGGCCGCGTGGCGCTGAGCTTCGCGGTCGTGCAGAAGACCCTGCAGACCGAAGCCATCGTCCGCGAGGAGCGGCGCGTGAGCGACCAGAACGCGCAGTTGCAGGAGAAGGTCGCGCAGCTGGGCTCGCCGGTGCGCATCCGCAACATACGCCGAGGCTGAGCTCGGCCTCGTGGACGCCGACCTGCGGCACGTCGCGTACCCTGAAGGCGCTGCAAGCGGCGGCCGCATCGCCGAGGTCGCGGCGAACCGCTGATGGCGGCTCCCTCGACAGGACGTCGTCGCCCGGCCGGCCGGCGCGGCGGCGGCCTCTTCGGGAGCCCCAAAGCCGCACGGCACGGCGTGGACGGCCGCATCCGGCTCCTCCGCTTCGTCTTCATCGTCTTCCTCGTGCTCGTCGGCGGGAAGGCCGTGGCGCTTGCCTCGTCATCCAGGCACCTCACCCAGATCGCCCAGGCCCAGCAGACGGCCGACGTCGTCCTGCCGGCGCATCGCGGCTCGATCCTCGACCGCAACGGCGTCGAGCTGGCGGTGGGCAAGCCGCAGCAGACCGTGTTCGCGGATCCGCACCTGTTGAAGGACCCGAAGGCGGCGGCGGACGAGCTCTGCGACGCGCTCCAGATCAACCGCCGCCGCGACCGCCGCGCCCTGGAGAAGACGCTGGTGAGCCGGGCAGCAAGCAGAAGAAGTGGTTCGCCTACGTGGCGCGCAAGGTCGATCCGGAGTACGCCAAGGCCGCCCTGGCGCTGGACCTGCCGGGCGTGGGCAGCTACGCCGAGGAGAAGCGGATGTATCCGCTCAAGGCCACGGCGGCGCAGGTCCTCGGCTTCGCCGGCACGGAGAACACCGGCCTCGCCGGGATGGAGATGTTCTACGACAAGGAACTCTCGGGCAAGGCCGGCAGCGAGACGATCGTGCGCGACCCCGCCGGCCACACCCTCAAGACGATCGCCCAGCAGGAGCCTCTCTCCGGCCAGGACGTGCGCCTCACGCTCGACAGCGACATCCAGTACTACGCCGAGGACGTCCTGAAGAAGACGGTGCGCGACACGGGCGGCCAAGTCCGCCACCGGCATCGTGATGGACCCGCGCACCGGCGAGGTCCTGGCCATGGCCAGTGTGACGCGCGAGGGGTTCCATGGCTTCGGCAAGGATCCGGAGGCCGACAAGAACCGCGCCGTGGAGGTCTCCTACGAGCCTGGCTCGATCTTCAAGCTCGTCACGATCTCGGGCGCTCTGGCGGACGGCACGGTGAAGCCGGGCACACAGTTCAACGTGCCGTACAGCATCCACGTCGCCGACCGCGAGGTCCACGACTCGCATCTCCACGGGGTCGAGAACTACTCGGTGCGCGAGATCATCCAGTGGTCGAGCAACGTCGGCGCGGTCAAGATCGGCCAGAGCATGGGCGAAGACGGGCATGTACAAGTGGATCAAGGCCTACGGATTCGGCAAGCCGACCGGCATCGAGTTCCCGGTCGAGTCCGGCGGCATCGTCGCTCCGGTCGACCAGTGGTCGGGATCCTCCATCGGCAACATCCCCATGGGGCAGGGCATCGCGGTGACCGCCCTGCAGATGGCCTCTGCCTTCTCCGCCGTCGCCAACAACGGCTGGTGCAGGTGCGGCCGCGGCTCGTCGAGCAGGTCGGCGACCACAGTCGTTGAGACCACGGGGGTCGACGCCACCGCGTCATCTCGGCCAAGGTCGCGCGCGCAGGTGCGCAGCATGCTGCAACTGGCCGTGGACGAGGGCACGGGCACGACGGCCCAGATCCCGGGGTACGACGTCGCCGGCAAGACGGGCACCGCCGAGATGCCGGTGCCCGGCGGCTACGCCAAGGGCATCTACGTCGCGTCGTTCATCGGCATGGTGCCGGCCGATCACCCTCGGCTCGTCGTCCTGGTGCGCCGTGGAGTGCGACGCCGGAGTTCGGCGGGGACGCCGCTGCGCCGGCGGTCAAGGAGATCATGCAGTACTCCCTCCAGCGACTGGAGATCGCGCCGTGAACAGCGGCCGCAGGCGAACTGTCGAGCGGGGCGCCGGAGGTGCACCGCTCTTCAACGGCCCCGCGGGTCTGGTAGAATCCGCCGCGATGAAGCTGAGCGAGCTGGTCAAAGGGGTCTCGGGCGCAACGGTGCGCGGCGACCCCGGCACCGAGATCCGGGGCCTCGCCTACCACACGCGTGACGTCACCGACGGCACGCTTTTCTTTTGCGTCCCCGGACTCTCGTTCGACGGCCACAAGTTCGCCGCCGCCGCCGTCGAGGCCGGCGCCGCGGCGCTCGTCTGCGAGCGCGACACCGGCGTCTCGGCGGCGCAGGTCATCGTCCCCTCCGTGCGCCGCGCCATGGCGCTCATGGCGTCGCGCTGGTACGGCGACCCCTCGCGCGACCTCCGCGTCGTCGGCGTCACCGGCACCAACGGCAAGACGACCACGGCTCACCTCGTCGCCGGCCTCTTCGCCGCGGCGGGGCAGCCGGCAGGGCTTCTCGGCACCGTCGTCAACCGCATCGGCGGGGTGGATCACCCGGTCAAGCTCACGACGGCGGAGTCGCTCGACCTGCAGCGCATGTTCGCCGAGATGCGCGCCGCCGGGGACGAGGCGTGCGCCTTCGAGGTCAGCTCGCACGCCCTCTCTCAGGACAGGGCCGCGGGCATCGAGTTCGACGCCGTCGTCTTCAGCAACCTGACGCGCGACCACCTGGACTACCACAAGGATCTCGAGGACTACTTCGGCGCCAAGCGCCGGCTGTTCCTGCCCGACGAGGCGCGCAACGGTTCGGCCGTCGCCATCGTCAACGTGGGCGACGAGTTCGGCGCGCGCCTCGCGCGAGAGTGCGCGCCCCACTACGGCGACGACCTGTGGACCTGCGCGGTCGACGACGACGGGCCGTCGGGCGCCGCGGTCGTCGCGCGCGACCTCGACCTGCGCGCCGATGCCTCGGCCTTCACGCTCGTCTGCCCGCGCCTCGGGCTCGACGAGCGGGTGACGCTGCGCCTTGCCGCGCGCTTCAACGTGGAGAACGCCGTCGCCGCCGCGGCGGCCGGTCTTGCCCTCGGTCTGCCCGTCGCGGCCGTCCTGCGCGGCCTCGCCGTCACCGAGGGCGTTCCCGGCCGCTTCCAGGCGGTGCGCGCCGGCCAGCCGTTCAGCGTCGTCGTCGACTACTCGCACACGCCCGATTCTCTGGAGAACGCGCTCGAGGCCGCCCGCGCCGTGACCGAGGGCCGCGTGCTCGTGGTGTTCGGCTGCGGCGGCGACCGCGACCGCGGCAAGCGGCCGCTCATGGGCGGCATCGGCGCCCGGCTCGCGGACCGCTCGGTCATCACCTCGGACAACCCGCGCACAGAAGAGCCGCTGGCGATCATCGACGAGATCGCCGCGGGCGTGCCGCAGGAGCTCGCGTCCCGGGTCGTCATCGAGCCGGACCGCCGCGCCGCCATCCGCATCGCCCTCAACGAGGCCCGGCCGGGCGACACCGTGGTGATCGCCGGCAAGGGGCACGAGCAGGGGCAGCTCATCGGCGACCAGAAGATCCCCTTCGACGACCGCAAGGTCGCCGAGGAAGAGCTGGCGAACCTCGCCGGGGACTGGTGAGCCGATGCTGCCGCTGACGCTCGGCTGAGGTCGCGGCCGCCTGCGGCGGCCGCCTGGAGGTCCCCGATCACAACCTCGAGGTGCGGCGCGTCTGCACCGACAGTCGCGCCGTCCGGCCCGGCGACCTGTTCGTCGCGCTCAGGGGCGAGAACTTCGACGGCGACGAGTACGCGGCCGCCGCCCTCGCCGCAGGCGCGACGGCGGCCGTGGTGCGCGCCGAGACCGCGGCGGCGCTGCCGCCGGACGCGGCGCGCATCGTCGTCGACGACGGCCTGCGGGCGCTGCAGGACCTCGCGACCACCGTGCGCCGCCGTTCCGGCGTCAAGGTGGTCGCCATCACCGGCAGCGCCGGCAAGACGTCGACCAAGGACATCCTCGCCGCGCTGCTGCGGCCGGTCGCGCGCACCGTCGCCACCGCGGCGAACCTCAACAACGAGATCGGCGTACCGCTCACCCTGCTCGAGATCGAGCCGGGCACCGAGGTCGCCGTCGTGGAGATGGCGATGCGCGGCGCGGGCCAGATCCGCGAGCTCGCGCGCGTGGCGCTGCCGGACGTGGGCGTCATCACCAACATCGCGCCGGTGCACCTCGAGCTGGTCGGCACCATCGAGGACGTCGCCTCCGCCAAGGCGGAGCTGATCGAAGAGCTCACCGACGGCACGGCCGTCGTGCCGGCGGACGAGCCGCTGCTCGGGCGGCACGTGCGCCGGCATCGGGGCCGGGTCGTGACCTTCGGGACCGAGGACGCCGACGTGCACGTGGTCGCCGAGGAGCGTCGCGGCGAGAGTACGCACGCGCTGCTCGACGCGTTCGGTCACCGTGCCCGCCTGGACTTCAGCTTCACCGGCGGGCACTACCTGCTCGACGCGCTGGCCGCCGTGGCCGCGTTCGTCGAGCTCGGGTTCCGCCTCGACGAGGCCGCGGAGGGCGCCGCGCAGGTGGCGTTCAGCGACCTGCGCGGCGCCCTCTCGGCTCTGCCGGGCGGCGGCCTGCTGCTCAACGACGCCTACAACGCCAACCCGGTCGCCATGAAGGCCGCCGTGGACCACCTTGCCGCCATCGCCGACGGGCGCCCCATGGTGGCGGTGCTGGGCGACATGTACGAGCTGGGCGCCGGCGCCGGGACGTATCACCGCGCCGTCGGCGAGCACTGCGCCGCCCGCGGCGTCCGCCTGGTCGCCGTCGGCGACCTCGCGCGCGACTACCTCACCGGCGCGCCCGGCGAGCGCTGGTTCGCGACCGTCGACGAGTGTCTTGCGGCGCTGCCCGACGTGGCTCCGGCCGGCAGCGCCGTCCTGGTCAAGGCCTCACGCCTCATGCGCATGGAGCGCGTGGCCGAGGCGCTGGCCGCAGAAGGAGCGCCTCGTGCTTAGGGCCATGGGCGCCAGCGTGCTCGCCATGGTGCTGGTCCTCGTCATCGGGCCGGCGTTCATCCGCTGGCTGCGCGTCAACGAGTTCGGCCAGAACATCCGTGAGGAGGGGCCCGAGGGCCACAAGACCAAAGAAGGCACGCCGACGATGGGCGGCGTGCTCATCTGGTTCGCCGTCCTCATCCCGTACCTGGTGTTCAGCCGCTTCTCGGTGGCCTCGCTGACCGTGTTCATCGCCGCGATCGGGAACGCGATGATCGGCTTCACCGACGACTGGATCAAGATCGTGCGCAAGCGCTCGCTGGGCCTCTCCGCGCGCTACAAGCTCCTGCTGCAGTTGCTGCTCTCGCTGTTCATCGGGTTCGTGGCGCTGCACTTCGTCGGCGTCACGACCGCCGTGGACGTGCCGTTCACCTCGTTCAAGCTCGAGCTCGGCACCATCGGCTTCTACGCGCTCATCTTCCTCACGCTCGCCGGCTTCTCCAACGCCGTGAACCTCACGGACGGGCTGGACGGCCTGGCCGCCGGCGCCTCGGCGATCGTGCTGGTCGCCCTCGCCGGCATCGCCTTCATCATCGGGCGCAACACGAGCGACCCGGGCATCACCGACCTCATGGTCATCGCCGGCTGCGTCGGAGGCGCGGCGCTCGGGTTCCTCTGGTACAACGCCTTCCCCGCCGACGTGTTCATGGGGGACACCGGCTCGCTCGGCCTCGGCGGCGCGATCGCCGGCATGGCCGTCATGACGCGCACGGAGCTGGTGCTCGTCATCATCGGCGGCCTGTTCGTGATCGAGGCCGGCTCCGTGGCCGCGCAGGTCATCTCGTTCAAGCTCTTCCACCGCCGCGTGCTGCTCATGGCGCCGCTGCATCACCACTTCGAGCTCAAGGCCTGGTCCGAGACCAAGATCATCGTGCGCTTCTGGATCATCGCCGCCATCTTCGCCGGCGCCGGATTCGCGGCGTACTACGCGACCTTCTGAGGGAGGGACGACGATGGAGCTCGCCGACGTGCGCTGCCTCGCCGTGCTCGGCCTGCGCCGCAGCGGCAGGCCCGCGGCGCTGCTGGCGCGGCGGGAACTGCCGGCGGCGCGGGTCGTCGCCCTCGACGAGGGCACGCCGCCGGCCGACGACACGGTCGCCGTACTCGAGGCCGCCGGCGTCGAGGTCCTGACCGGTCCGGCGGCCCTGCTCCCGGAGGACGCCGGGCTGCTGGTCAAGAGCCCCGGCGTCCCGGACGAGAGCGCGGCGGTGCAGGAGGCCGTGCGCCGCGGCGTCGCCCTGTGGAGCGAGGTCGAGTTCGCCAGCCGCTTCCTGCTCAACCCCGTCGTCGGGATCACCGGCACGAACGGCAAGACGACGACCACCGAGCTGACCGGCGCGATCCTGCGCGACTCGCGGCTGCCGGTCGCCGTGGGCGGCAACATCGGCTACGCCCTCGCCGCGATGCCGGGTGAGGTCGACCCCACGGCGACGGTCGTGGCCGAGCTCTCCAGCTTCCAGCTCGAGCACATCGAGCGCTTCCGGCCGGCTGTGGCCGTCCTCCTGAACCTCACCGAGGACCACCTCGACCGGCACGGCACCTACCGCGCCTACGTGGACGCCAAGCTGCGCATCTTCGAGAACCAGGAGCCTGACGACGTCGCGCTGCTGTGCGCCGACGACGACGGGATCCTCGCCGAGCTCGCCGCCGGCCGCCTCGGCGGGCGCGCCCGCCGCGGCTGGTTCTCGGCCAGGCCGGGCCGGACCGAAGGACCGGACGGGGAGAAGCTCGTCGCCGGCGTGGGCTCCGACGACGTGCTCTGGCTGAGCATCCACGGCGAGCTCCGGCGGCTCTGCCGCCGGGACGAGCTCGCGCTGCGCGGCGACCACAACCTCCTGAACTCGCTCGCCGCAGCTGCCGCGGCCTGCGCCGCCGGCGCCCCGATGTGGGCCGCGGCGGCCACCCTGCGCGACTTCGAGGGCGTGCCGCACCGGCTCCAGGTCGCCGGCGTCGTGGACGGTGTCACCTACGTCAACGACTCCAAGGCGACCAACGTCGACGCGACGCTCAAGGCGCTCACCGCCTACTCGGGCGGCGTGTACCTCATCCTCGGCGGCTACGACAAGGGCGCCGAGTACGGAGAGCTCGCCGCCGGAGCCGAGGGCAGGGTGCACCAGGTGCTGCTCATCGGCGCGACTGCTCCGCAGCTCGAGGCGGCCTTCGCCGCCCGGGCCGCCGAGGTCGGGTCGCGCGCCACGCACTGGGTGCGCTGCGGCGACCTGGAGACCGCCGTCGCGGCTGCCTCCGCGGCGGCCTCGGCCGGTGATGTCGTCCTGCTCAGTCCCGCCTGCGCGAGCTGGGACCAGTACAGGGACTATGAGGAGCGCGGCGAAGAGTTCCTGAAGCTGGTTCGCGAGCTGAAAGCAAGGAGCTGAGGCCACGTGAGGTCGTCCGGGCGCGGGGCCGAACACGTCGATCTTGACCACCTCGACTGGGTCGAGGACGCACCGCGGCGCGCCCGTTCGGGGGCCGACCGCCGGGCGACGGAGCGGCGGAGCGCCGCCGGCAACGCCCGTGCTCGCGAGCGGCGGTCGACGGATCGCCGCTCGAGCGAACGGCGCGCTCCCGCCGGCGGCGACACGGAGCGGCGCGCGCGGGAACGCGAAGAGCAGCCGCGCCGACGCGCGGAGTCCGGGCGCGTGGCCAGACCGACCGGCGACCGTCCTCGGGCCCGGCGTCGCCGAGCGCCGCGCGCTCATGCTCGTCACCTTCCTGCTCGTCGTCTACGGCCTCGTCATGGCGTACAGCGCCTCGTCCGCCCAGGCCTACTTCGAGCACGGCAGCAGCTTCTACTTCTTCGGCCGCCAGGTCGTCTGGGTCTGCCTCGGGGTCGGCGCCATGTACGTGCTCTCGCGCGTGGACTACGCCTGGTTCCGCAAGGCCGCCGTCCCGCTCGCGGGGCTCGCCCTCGCCGGCCTGGCCCTCGTGCTCGTCCCGGGCGTCGGCGTCGCCGATCAACGGCGCCCGCCGCTGGATCTTCCTCGGCGGTCAGGGCTTGCAGCCCAGTGAGTTCGCCAAGCTCGCCGCCGTCGTGCTCGTGGCGGCGCTCATCGTGAAACGGCCGCGCGAGGTCCTGACGCTCAAGGGCTTCCTGCGGCTTGCCGGACTCGGCATCGTCCCGGCGGCGGCGCTCATCATGCTCGAGCCCGACCTCGGGACGACGCTCGTGCTGGTGACGGCCGTCGTGGCCGTGCTCGTGGCCGGCGGCGCGCCGCTGCGCTATCTGTTCGGTCTCGCCGCCGCCGGCGTCTTCGCCGTCCTCGCCCTCATCGCGGTCGAGCCGTACCGGCTGGAGCGCCTGGTCACGTTCTTCGACCCCTGGAAGGACCAGCAGGGCAGCGGCTACCAGGCGACGCAGTCGCTGATCTCCATCGCCTCCGGACGCCTGTTCGGTGTCGGCCTCGGCAACTCCGTGCAGAAGTTCGGGTTCCTGCCGGAGCAGACCACGGACATGATCACCGGCATCATCGGCGAAGAGCTCGGGCTCATCGGCCTGCTGGTCTTGCTGGCCCTGTACGCGGCCCTGGCGTGGGCGTGCTTCCGCATCGCCCTGAACTGCAAGGACCTGTTCGGCAAGCTGCTGGCGACGGGCATCACCGCGATCATCGTCGGGCAGGCCTGCATCAACGTGGGCGCCGCCCTCGGCCTGCTGCCGCTCACCGGAGTGCCGCTGCCCCTTGTGTCCCTGGGCGGCACCAGCATGCTCGTCGTGCTGGCCGGCCTCGGGATCATGTTCAACATCGCCACCAATCGAAGGAGTCACATTGCCGTCAGCGCTCAGCGGCGCGACCGTGCTGCTGGCGGCGGGGGGGACCGGCGGTCACCTGCAGCCGGCGCTCGCCGTCGCGGCTGAGGCGCAGGCTCGGGGCGCGCGCGTCGTCCTCGTGACGACGCCGTCCCAGGTCGAGCGCGTCCGCGACCAGTACACGACCTACGCGCTCGAGCTCAAAGGGTTCGAGCGGCGCGTCGACGTCCGTGCCTACGCGCGCACCTTCAAGCTGCTGGGCGCCGCCGTGCCGCACGTCCGGCGCATCCTCAGGGAGACGCGCCCGGACGTGGCCGTCGGCGGCGGCGGCTTCGCCAGCGGGCCCGTCGTGGCCGTGGCCGCCGCGAGCGGCGTCCCCGGGCTCGCGCTCGAGGCAGACGCCCATCTCGGCGTCGCCAACCGGCTCCTGCGGCCGTTCGTCAAGCGCTTCTGCCTGAGCTTCCCGATCGAGGGGCTGGAGCCGCCCCGCTACGTCGTCACGGGGCGGCCGCTGAGCCCGGGACAGCTGGAGGCGACGCCGGAGGAGGGCCGCGAGGCCTTCGAGCTGCGCGCCGACCTGCCGGTCGTCCTGGCGTTCGGCGGCAGCCAGGGCGCGCAGAGCATCAACCGCGCCTGCATCGACGCGTTCGGCGGCAAGGACCTGGCGTTCCAGCTCGTGCACGTGTGCGGGCCTCGCAACGCCGACCAGGTGCGCAAGGAACTGGAGGAACGCGGGGAGCGGTTTGAGCGCTACCGCCTGGTGCCCTACACTGACCGCCTGGCCGCCGCCATGGCGGCGGCCGACCTGGTCGTGGCGCGCTCGGGCGGATCCGTCGCCGAGCTCGCCGCCCTCGGCAAGCCAGCGATCCTGGTGCCGTACCCGTATGCCACCGCCGACCACCAGCGCAAGAACGCGCAGGAGATGGTCGCCGGCGGCGCGGCGCTCCTGGTGGACGACACGGAGCTCGACGGCGCTCTGCTCGGCCGGCTGACCGGCGAGCTGCTCGGCGACCCTGAGCGCCTTGCGGCGATGGCGGCGGCGAGCGCCGCGCTGGGCAGGCCGGACGCCGCGCAGCGCGTGGCCGACCAGGTCGAGGACATCCTGACGAGAAGACGGCGAAGGTGAGGGCGCGATGAGCGACGACGCGGTGAGGGACTTTCCGCAGCCGGTCCACTTCATCGGTATCGGAGGCGCCGGCATGAGCGGCATCGCCGCGGTGCTGGCCGAGCTGGGCGTCGACGTGCGCGGCTCGGACCTCAAGGCCTCGCGCTACACGCGTCTGCTGACCGCGGCCGGCGTGCCGGTGACCGTCGGCCACGACGCCGCCAACCTCGCCGACGCCGCGCTCGTCGTCACATCGTCGGCGATCGGCGACGGCAACCCCGAACTGCGCGCCGCGCGCGCCGCCGGACTGCCCGTGTTGCGGCGCGCCGAGATGCTCGCGCGCGTCATGGAACTGCGTCGTGGCATCGCCGTGGCCGGCACACACGGCAAGACCACGACCTCCTCGATGATCTCCCACGTGCTGCACAAGGCGGGGATGGATCCCACCTTCCTCGTGGGCGGCGAGCTCAACGACATCGGCTCCAACGCCGGCGTGGGTCAGGGCGAGTGGCTCGTCGCCGAGGCCGACGAGAGCGACGGCAGCCTGCTGTTCCTGCGTCCCGAGGTCGCGATCGTCGCCAACGTCGAACTCGATCACCACGCCAACTACGGCTGTCTGGACGACGTCTACGACGTGTTCCGCCGGTTCGTCGCCCTCCTGCCCGAGGACGGCCTGCTCGTGCTCGTGGCCGGCAGCGGCGGGGAAGAACTGGCCGCGTACACGCCCGCGCGCGTGGTGGTCGTGGGCATCGGGGCCGGCGACCTGCGCGCCGAGGTGGAGCACGTCGACGATCGCGGGAGCGTCTTCATCGTCCGCGACCCGGCCGGCGAGTCCCTGGCTCGCGTGGAGCTGAAGGTCCCGGGGGAGCACAACGTCCTCAACGCGCTCACCGCCCTGGCGGTGCTGCGGCACGCCGGCGTGACCCCCGAAGAAGCGGCGCCGCACCTCCTCACGTTCAGCGGCGCCGCCCGCCGCTTCCAGTACATCGGCGAGCACGACGGCGTCCTCGTCGTCGACGACTACGCGCACCACCCCACGGAGATCGCCGCGACGCTGACGGCCGCCATGAAGGGCGGCCACGAGCGCGTGATCGCCGTCTTCCAGCCGCACCTCTTCTCGCGCACCCGCTACCTGCAGCGCGAGTTCGGCCGTGCGCTCACGCTCGCCGACGAGGCGATCGTCACCGAGATCTTCCCGGCCCGCGAAGAGCCCGAGCCGGGCGTGAGCGGCAAGCTCATCGTCGACGCGTACCTCGCGGAACGTCCCGGCGGTCCGGTGTCGTTCCTGCCGCGTCTGGGCGACGTCGTGGCCCGTCTGGCGCCGCGCGTGCGCCCCGGCGACCTCGTCCTCACCCTGGGCGCCGGCGACGTCTTCCATGCCGGCGAACAACTCCTTGCCACGCTCGCCGGGCAAGGGGAAGAGGCGGCCGGCGCCGAATAGTCAGGGGTACTTCGCAACCCCCGACCGAGGGCCGGCGCCATGACGAGGGCACGCCGGGCGAGCCGCCCGCGATTCCGCTTGCTACCCACCGTGCTGCTCACCCTGGCCATCCTCGGGGTGCCCACGGTCGTCTACGCGTGGGGCCGCAGTTCCTCGTCCTTCGACATCGCGACTGTGCGCGTCGCGGGAACCCACCTTGTCCCCGACAAGCGCGCGCTGCGTCTGCTCAACCACGACTACCGCGGCCGCAACCTGTTCACGGTGACCGGCGGCGACGTGCGCAAGACGCTCGAGCCGCTGCGCTTCGTCTCCGGCGCGACCGTCGACCGCGACTTTCCCGACACCCTCTCCGTGACCATCACCGAGTACGCCCCGGCGGCCTACGCCCTGGCCGGAGGGCGCTGGTACGTCATCGACGAGAGCGGCTACGTCATCTGCACCGCGGCGGATGCCGCCGCCCAGCTCTCCGCGTCCAAGAAGACCGAGCCGCCGGCGCCTCGACCACGCCGTCGCCGTCGGCTGCGGCCGGTGCGGCGGGGGAGACGCCGGCCCCGGACGCGACCGCGGCGGCCGGTTCCGCCACTGGTCAGGCCCAAGACTCCGGCGCCCAGACCGGGCGCCTCGTCGCCGGCCCGGAGCAGGCGCCGCTGTCGCTGCCTCGCATCGCCGTTCTCCGGCCGCGTCCGCGAGGGCGCCGTCCTCGGCGACAAGGCGACCGCCGAGATGCTGCGCGTGATCACGGCGCTGCCCGGATCCCTGCGGCGCAAGCTCGCCGCGGTGCAGGACGACGGCGGCCAGCTCACCCTGCGCTTCGCCGACGGCCCCGTCACCGCGTGGGGCGATTCGTCGCGCACTCTCGCCAAGACCGTCGCCCTCCGCACCGTGCTGGCCGCCTACGCGGACGCCGGCAAGACCTGCACCGAACTCGACGTATCGATTCCCGACCGGACCCTGGCCAAGCCGGTGCTCCCCAGGACGGTCCTCCAGTGATGGTCGAGAGCCGGCTCAACCAGTGGTCGAGCCGACGCCGGCGGCCGGGCCCGGTCCGGCCGCTGTTTGACACCCCCAAGGGGCGTGGGTATGGTAAATCGACGGTCGGGTCACCAGGTCTACCCGGCCGTTCTCGTTTTCCAAGAATCGCTGCAAAGAAGGTTGTTCTTTGGCAGTTTCGCAGACTGAACCAGCAACACTCAAGCGGGGCTTGAGGGTTCGCCAAGGGTCTCGACGGCGAGTCTCGACCACGACAGGAGGGTCAGCACGATGATCGACGCGTCAGCGAACTATCTCGCCGTCATCAAGGTCGTGGGAGTGGGCGGCGGCGGCACCAATGCCGTCAACCGCATGGTCGACGCAGGGCTCCGCGGCGTCGAGTTCATCGCCGTCAACACCGACGCTCAGGCGCTGCAGATGTGCGACGCCGACGTCAAGATCCACATCGGCAGCAAGATCACGCGCGGCCTCGGCGCCGGCGCGAACCCGACCATCGGCTACCAGGCCGCGATGGAGAGCAAGGACGAGCTGCGCGACGCGCTCAAGGGCGCGGACATGATCTTCGTCACCGCCGGCAAGGGCGGCGGCACCGGCACGGGGGCCGCCCCCGTCATCGCCGAGCTCGCCAAGGAGCTCTCGGCGCTCACCGTCGGTGTCGTCACCCGGCCGTTCGCCTTCGAGGGCAAGCGCCGCGCCCGCCAGGCCTCCGACGGCATCCAGAGTCTCCGCGAGAAGGTCGACACGCTGATCGTCATCCCGAACGACCGGCTGCTGCAGGTGGTCGAACGGCGCACCTCCGTCATCGAGGCCTTCAAGGTCGCCGACGACGTGCTGCGCCAGGGCGTGCAGGGCATCACCGACCTCATCACCGTGCCCGGCCTCATCAACCTGGACTTCGCCGACGTGCGCACGATCATGAAGGACGCCGGTTCGGCGCTCATGGGCATCGGCGTGGCCGGCGGCGAGAACCGCGCCGTCGAGGCTGCGCGCGCGGCGGTCAGCTCGCCGCTCCTCGAGGCCAGCGTCGAGGGAGCCCGCGGCATCCTGCTCAACATCACGGGCGGCAACGACCTCGGGCTCTTCGAGATCAACGAGGCGGCGGAGATCATCAGCAGCGCCGCCGACGCCGACTGCAACATCATCTTCGGCGCCGTCATCGACCCGTCGCTGGGCGATGAGGTGCGCGTGACCGTGATCGCCACCGGGTTCGACCGGCCGGTGCCCGGCGAGCAGCCGGCCCAGCGTGAGACCGTCGAGCGGGAGCCGAAGGGCACGCCGCTGTTCGCCGAGGAGTCCAAGCCCTCCTTCGACGTGAACGACGACGTCCTCGACATCCCGAGCTTCCTGCGCGACCACTGAACCCGGGCGCGATATCCGGCGTCACCCTGCGCACGGGCAAGTTGCGGCGCGCACGTGCGTCCGGTACGCTCTACCGCCGTTGCCATTCGACGTGAGGTCCTGAAGCAGTCTTGACACAGACCATCACCATAGTCATCTGGGTCGTGGCGATCGCCGTCGCGGTCTGGGCCGTCCTCCAAAAGAGGAACTGGGTCATCCTGCTGATGATGGCCGTGCTGGTCGGCGTGTCCGTGTACTGGATCATCCCGCCGGGCGTGAAGACCCGCCTCGGGCTCGATCTCCAGGGCGGACTGCAGGTCGTCTACACCGCCAGGACGGCGGACGGCAGCGCGCCGACGCAGGCGCAGCTGGACCAGACGGTCGGCATCCTCGACCGCCGCGTCAACGGCCTCGGCGTCACCGAGTCGCAGATCCAGAAGCAGGGCAGCGACCAGATCTCGGTGGCCCTGCCCGGCATCACGAACGCCGAGCAGGCCCTCGCCGTCATCGGCAAGACCGCCCAGCTGCAATTCTTCAAGGACGACTCCGCCTCACGGCCGGTGGGTCCCGTCTCCTCCAAAGAGGCGGCGCTCAAGGAACTGAGCAGCCAGGGCGTCTCCAAGGCGGAGATCGACCAGCTGCGCACCGAGGGCACGAGCCAGGACTACGCGCTCGTGCAGAGCCCGGCGGACACGGTCAACAACGTCCCCGAGCAGTGGTACGTGTACAAGCTTCCGCCGGCCATGACGGGCGCCGCGGTCAAGAGCGCGCGCGCCGGCTTCAACAACCAGAACGGCAAGCCCAACGTGCTCATCGACTTCACCGCCGACGGCAGCAAGCAGTTCCAGGACATCACGCGCGAGCTGTATCGCACCGGCCTGCTCAAGCAGACGCCGCAGACGTTCGCCATCGTGCTCGACAACGTGATGGAGTCGGACCCGATGATCGACTACACCGACCCCACGTTGCGGGACGGCATCAGCGGCGGCGCCGAGATCAGCGGCGGCAGCATGACCACCCAGGAGGCGAAGGACCTCGCCTTCGTGCTCAACACCGGCGCCCTGCCGGTCAAGCTCGAGACCGCGTACCAGCAGGAGGTCTCGGCGACGCTCGGCAAGGACTCGCTCAACCAGGGCCTCATCGCCGGCCTCATCGGCCTGGGCATCGTGCTGCTCTACATGCTCCTGTACTACCGCTTCCTCGGGCTGGTCGCCGACCTCGCCCTCATCGTCTACGCGATCCTCCTGTGGGGTCTCTTCAACCTCATCCCCGTGACGCTCACGCTCCCGGGCATCGCCGGCATGATCCTGACCATCGGCGTGGCCGCCGACGCCAACGTGGTCATCTTCGAACGCATCAAGGAAGAGGTGCGCCGCGGCAAGACCGTGCGCTCCGCGGTCAACTCCGGCTACGCGCGCGGTTTCCGTACCATCCTGGACGCCAACGTTCTCATCGTCCTCACCGCGCTGGTGCTCTTCCTGTTCGCGACCGCCGGCCCCAAGGGCTTCGCGTTCACGCTCATCATCGGCGTGCTCGTGAGCATGCTCACCGCCGTGCTGTTCACGCGGGCCATGCTGGGGGTGCTCGCCGGGTTCGCCTTCTTCAACAAGCCGTCCTTCATGGGCGTCAAGGCGGGCCAGGTCGACATCGAGACGGCCGTCATGGGCGACACCCGCGCCACCGCGTCCCGCAAGCGTCGCGGCGCGGCGGCGGAGTCGGGCGGCGCAGCTCCGGCGCCGGCCTCCGAACCCGCCACGGCCGGCGGGCCATCGACGTCCGGCAAGGGTGGCCGCCGTCCCTCGACCAACCGCAAGCGCAAGAAGCGGAGATAGCACGTGAACTTCTTCCGCCGCATCTACTCGTTCGACTACATGGGCCACAGGTACTGGTGGTTCGCCATCTCCGGCATCATCATCGCCGCCGGCCTCATCAGCCTGTTCGCGAAGGGTGGCGGCAACCCGGTGAACGGCCTCAACTACGGGCTCGAGTTCAGCGAGGGCACGCGCATCTCCACGGCCCTCGAGCAGTCGCCGACGCTCGCGCAGGTGCGCCAGGTCGTCTCCGCAGGCCGGCTATCCCGACGCGCAGATCCAGCAGACCGCCAACATCGCCAACTCCGGCCAGTCGGGCTTCCAGATCCAGACCCGGGTTCTGAGCACCGCGGAGCAGACGGCGCTCAAGACGGCCCTGAACGACAAGTTCAAGGTGGCGCTGGTCGGCGGCAAAGAGGTGTGGAGCCTCGAGACGGTGAGCGCCTCGTTCGGCAAGCAGGTCATCAGCTCGTCGCTCAAGGCGGTCGCGCTGTCGCTGCTCCTCATCCTCATCTACGTCACGTTCCGCTTCCAGTGGAAGTTCGCCATCGGCGCCATCTCGGCCGAGATCCACGACCTCCTCATCGTCGTCGGTGTCTACTCGATCACCGGCCGGGAGGTGACGACGGCGACCATCGCCGCCGTGCTCACGATCCTCGGCTACTCGCTCTACGACACCGTGATCATCTACGACCGCATCCGGGAGAACGAGCCGCGCTTCAACCGCATCCCGTACGCCGACATGGTCAACCTGTCGATCTGGGAGACGCTCACGCGGTCCATCAACACTTCCTTGATCACCCTGCTGCCGGTCGTGTGCCTGCTCCTCTTCGGCGGCGGCACGCTGGCGGACTTCGCCTTCGCGTTGCTGGTCGGCATCCTCTCCGGCGCCTACTCGTCGATCTTCGTCGCGAGCCCGATCCTGACGCTCCTCAAGGAGCGCGAGCCGCAGTACAAGAAGCTCAAGGCCGCGGCTCGCAGCCAGGCCTGACGCGTCGCGCGCGCGGACCCATCTACCACCCTCCAGCGCCGGCTCAGCCTGTCTCGACGTCTGCTCGAGGGTGCGGGCGCAGCGTTCAGGTTCGCAGAGAGACTGACCCGGGAACCTCCCGAACCTTCCACGCGCGCCCTTTACTTCGGCCTCCGGCTGGCCTAGCGTCGCTGGCGCGCCTCGCTCGGGGCGTGTTCGTCCACAGCACAGCGGGACCGGCGGCCGTGCTCGCGCCGGCTGCCGTCTCGTCAGGGGAAGGGAGCGCCGTGGGGACTCGTCAGATCCAGCTGCGAGAGGCGGGCGCCGCCAAGGCGAGGCTGCGCGTGGCGTCGGGCAGTACGGACGGCCGGCCTCCCGTCGTAGAGCTGGAGGGCGAGTTCGACCTGGAAACGGTGCCCGAGATCGACCGCTTCCTGCGGCGCGCGCTCGGCCCCCTCTATCACCAGGACAACCTCGTGATCGACCTGGCGCAGACGACGTTCATCGACTCGAGCTTCATCGGGTTCCTGGTGCGCCTCTCGGCGGCGCAGCGCGCGAAGCGGCGCGAACTGCTGCTGGTGCGTCCCTGTGGGCAGGTCCGGCGCGTGTTCGCCATCGTGGGCCTGCACAACGTGGTGCCCGTGTTCGACACCATGGAGGCGGCCGTGGACAGTCTGCTCAGCGGACGCGGCGCGGTGATCCCGCCGGCGTTCAGGGCGGCGGGGCTGTAGGGCGGAGTCGCCCCGGGACGCCGCGCCGCAAAGGCCGCCGGCGGAGCCGGCGGGGGATCGGCGGCGTTGTCCTCTGCGCGTCAGCTTGCGCGCCGCACGGAGACGACCTCGTCGTCCCCGTGCCGGGACTCCATGACGCGGGCCTGGAAGGCCCTCATGCGGCAGGCGTCGCTGCAGTACTTCTTGGCGGGGTTGGTCGTGGTGAACTCGCGGCCACACTGCTCGAACGCGCAGTGGCGCGTGATCTCCTCACGCTGCGTCGCTTTGCGCGTGGTGCGGTGGTAGTCGTCCTGCCACGCGCCGCCGTGCAAGGCGCACACGCTCGATGGGTTGTACGCGGACAGCCGAGTGCCGCAACCGTCCACCATACAGATCCGCCCCGCTCCATATGTCTTTGTCTTCAGCATGACGTCGGCCACGTCGTGGAGTCTGCTGCCTCGAAGCGCTCTCGTGCTGCGGAACTCCATCTCTTTGCCCCCGGCAGCCGCCGCGTGACCCACCGGCGGCCGTCTTCTGGTGGTCTTTCGGCGTCCGTGCCGCTCAGTCGGATGCCGCCTTGAGAGCCTCGACCCGGCTGGGGAAGATCCCGAAGATGCGATCGAGGCCGGTGATCTCGAAGATCCTGATGATGTTCTCGTCGGTGCAGACGATGTCGAGATTGCCGTTGCGGGGCCGCACGCGTTTCGCCCCGCTCACGAGCACCCCGAGCGCAGTGGAGTCGATGAAGGTGACGCCCGACAAATCGACGATCACCCGCTTCGCGCCTCCCTCGATGCCGTTGACCAGCACCTCTTTGAACTCCGGCGCGGAGTAGATGTCTATCTCGCCCTCGAGGATCACGACTCCGATTTCGTCGGTGGTCGCCTCGTAGTCGACGCGGAACTGCGGCTTGTCCTCCATACGCGCCTCCTGACCGGCGGGTGACAGTGCGCAGCCTCAAGGCCCCGACTGCATGTGCACGATTACTTTCCGGGAGGGGGTGCTGCTAAACCCGGAGGCGCCGCGGCGGAACCTGCCCGCGGGCTGACTCAGGGACCGGTGGGCGCGGTAGGGAGGAGGTCCTCCGCGGTCGCCTGGCCGCGCAGCGCGTAGGCCGCGATCATGCGATCCGTGACCCACTCGACGGGGCAGCGGTCGTCGGTCCACGGCTGCCCGGCCGGCGCGGCCTCCTGCAGGTCGCGGGCGAACAGGCGCGTGTCGGGGAGGAGATCGCTGAGGGGCCGCCGCCAGGCGGGCGGTCATGACCGCCCGGGGGAGCGGCCTCGTGAGGCCCACGACGAACTGGTTGAAGCGCAGCGCCTGCCAGGTGACGACCTGGGGGAACTCGGTGCGCAGGGTACCGGCGATGGCGTCCGCCAGCCGGTGGTCTCCGGGCACCGTCGACACGTTGAGGGCGATGATGCCGCCCGGCGCGAGCCGCTGCCGGCAGAGCCGGAAGAACTCGCGCGTCGCCAGGTAGAACGGCACGTACGGCTGGCGATAGGCGTCCACCAGGATGAGGTCGTAGCGCGCGTTCGTGGACGCGAGGTACGGACGCGCGTCGGCCGTGTGGACCGTCAGGTTGGGGTTGTCGTCGAGGCCGAACCAGCGCCGGCCGACGGCGGTGACGGCGGGATCGAGCTCGACGCCGTCGATCCGGGCCTGCGGGTAGTAGACGCCGTAGGCGCGTGCCGTCGTGCCGGCCGCGTTGCCGAGCGTCGCCACCCGGGTCGCTGTGCGCCCGAGGAGCGGCGGGGCCGTGAGGAACATGTCCCACTCGCCGCCGGTGAGCACGGTGTCCGGGCGCCACACGGAGTGGACGGCGTAGCCCTCGTTGAGAAACAGCAGCCGCTCGGGACCGGACTGCACCACCTGGATGAACTGGTAGCGCGACTCCTCTTCGTGGAGCAGGCCCGGCTGCGCCTTGACGACCGCCGGCGGCAGCGCCAGCAGGGCGGCGAGCACGCCGGCGAGCACCAGCCCTGCCGCGAGCCTGCGCCCCACCAGCAGCGGCACCGCCGAGACGGCGATGATGAGCGCCGCGCCGATCAGCGTCCGCTGCGTGCCGATCAGCGGGATCGTGATGAGGGCCGGCACGAAGGTGCCGATGATGCTGCCGGCCGTCGAGAGCGCGAAGATGCGGCCGGCGACGCGGCCGGCATCCTCGACTCCCGTCGCCGCCAGCCGGATGGCGAACGGCGTCACCATCCCGAGCAGGACGACGGGCGGCGCGAAGAGCGCCAGCGACGCGGCGAAGGAGCCGACGACCGCGCCCGTGGAGATCGTCTCGATGCCCTTGATCGAGAGGTCGAGGAACGGCCGCGCCACGAAGGGGATCGCGGCCACCCACGCGGCGGCCACCAGCACGATGGTCGCCAGCAGTTGCGGTGAGGGGCGCCGGTCCGCCAGGCGGCCGCCGAGCCAGTAGCCCACAGAGAGCGAGGCGAGGATCAGGCCGATGATGTTGGCCCAGACGACGGTCGACGAGCCGTAGTAGGGGGCCAGCAGGCGCGAGGCGCAGATCTCCGTCGCCATGGAGCCGATGCCGGCCAGGAAGACGAGGACGGAGAGCGCGAGCGGGTGTACCTGCCTGATCACGGCGCGAGTGTACCCGAGGCGGCCCGCGGCTGCTCGCGATGCGGAGGCGCAGGCGAGAGCCCGGCGCCGCGACCGGCGCCGCGTCGTGATGTCGTAGTCCTCTTGCTGGACCCACGCGACGTCCGGGCGCGCATCGATTGGAGGCTCTCGGCCGCCTCTTCCTCCGGACTTCGAGCCACATAGATTGCCCCGGAGTAGCAGGATGTGAACGATGTGTAAGCGATTCATCATGCCCCGAGGAGTCGCCAAGATCAGATTACGCAAGAAGTAGTGGCAGTCGACGCTGAGCCATTGCTCTTCCGGACGCGGCAATGTTATGGATTTCGGGCGGGATTCATTTCCTGATGTGGCAAACCCGTCGAAAGGCGGGGACGCAAAGCCATCGGCCTTCGGTCTCATGCCAAGGCGGTCGGGCTGCCGGGAACGGCGGTTACGGCCGCCTTTGTTGGTGTGTGTGGACGGCTGGGAGGGGCCCAGCTGACCGAGGGAGGGGAACATGAAGACGCAGTCTCGAAGCACGCTGCGGGCAGTGACGCGTGTCATTCCGCGGAGGGCGGCACGAAAGCCGGCACTGCTGCTGCTGCTGGCGTCGCTGATCTTCCTGGTCGCGCTTGCGGTCAGCGCCTACGCCCAAACGAGCACGTTCACCGCCGAGGAACTCATTGGGAAGCCGACCGCCACCGCCGTTACTATCAATATCGTTCCGGCGTCCACCATCCAGTACCGCTACGAGTACGGGACCACTTCCGGCTCATACACCCAGCAGACATCAGCCACATAACGGCGACCGGCGGCCAGCCGAGCGAAGTCACGATCACGGGTCTGAGTCCCGACACGCTCTACTACTACCGCATGGTGTATGACGCCGACGGAAGCATCACGGACGGGGACTTCGAGACGCGGTCCCGAGCACACCTTCCGCACGCAGAGGGCGGCGGGCGAGTCCTTCTCGTTCACGGTCACGTCCGGATGCACACGCGACGTTGGGCACGAACCTGTCGAACGTGATGACCAACATCCTGAACGAGACAGCCCGGATTTCGACATCGATCTGGGCGACACGTTCATGATCGACGGCACTTCAAGCCAGAGCGGCGGCCAACAACGACTACCTGAGCCTACCGGGATCCGGCCTACTTCGACAAGATCGGCTCCTCGATCCCGCTCTTCCTGACCTCCGGCAACCACGAGGACGAAGAGGGCTGGAACCTCGACGACACGCCGTACAGCACCGCGCGTCGCGAGCATCCAGCGCGCGCAAGCTCTACTACCCGACTCCCGACCAACGACGGGTTCTACAGCGGCAACACCGATCCGCTGGCGGCACTCGACGCGGGGACCTACGGCGACCAGCTTCGCGAGGACTACTACGCCTGGACGTGGGGCGACGCGCTCTTCGTGGTCATCGACCCGTTCCAGTACACGATGAACCTTCCTTACGCACCTACCGCCGGGGAGAAGAACGACGACTCGATGACGGGTGACCAGTGGAGCTGGACGCTGGGACAGCAGCAGTACGACTGGCTCAAGCAGACCCTCGAGAACAGCGACGCCAAGTACAAGTTCGTCTTCTCGCACCAGATGCTCGGCGGGATCCCGAACCGGACGATCTCCGGGGCCGGGGCGGGCTACGTGCGCGGCGGGGCAGAGGCCGCCGGCTACTTCGAGTGGGGCGGCAAGAACGCCGACGGCACCGAGGGGTTCGCCGACGCATCGTCCCGGCGTGGGACAAGACGATCCAGCAGCTCTTCGAGGAGAACGGGGTCAGCGCCTACTTCCACGGCCACGACCACGAGTACGTGTATGAGAGGCGCCCGGACAGCAGGCAGTCGTCTACCAGGAAGTCCCTTCCGCCGGCGGCATGAGCCGTCTTCGGCGGGATCTACGACCGAAGGGCGATGCACGGCGACCTACGAGACGACTCAGCGACGAGGTCAGCAGCAACGGGCACCTGCGGATCATCGGTCGGGTCGGACCACGCGACCGTCGACTACATCCCCAATCGACCGCCGGCTCGGTGGACGCTACTCCTACGACGATCGAGCCCAGCGAGCCCTCCGACGACGCCGAACATCAGCGTGACGGGTTCGCTGTCGGCCTTCTCCAGCCAGCCCGGGACGCCTTCCGCCCAGCAGAGCTACACCGTCTCCGGCAGCAACCTGACGGACGACATCCTGATCACGGCACCTGCCGACTTCCAGATCTCGCTCGCGAGCAACGGCGGCTGGACTTCGTCACTGACAGCTGGATGCAAAGCGGCGGAAGCGTCGCCTCGACGCCCATCTACGTGCGCTTCAACCGGGCGACCGAGGGTACGTCGAGCGGCAACATCGTCCATTCGAGCGACGGGGCGACCACGAGGAATGTGGCGGTCACCGGGACGGCGGCCGAACCGAGCGGCACTCCGATCTCCTTCACCGGGAAGGAGCTCCTCGGCCGGCCGACCGACACGACGATGTCGATCAAGGTGGTGCCTGACGAGAACATCTCGCTCTACTACGAGTACGGCACGAGCCCGGGGGTCTACTCGGAGCGAGACGGCACACGAGACGCGGCCGCCGCCGGTCAGCCGAAGACCACGGTGGTCATCGGCGGCCTCACGGCGAACTCCACACTACTACTACCGGATGAAGTACGCAGCGACTCCCAGGAGCACCACGACCGACACGTTCTACGCCGAGTCCAGCGATGGCTGCGTCGACTCGTCGAACGCGACGTACCTCACGGCCCGGTCAGGCGGAGCGCTGGCTCTGTATTCCGGAGGAACGAGCTTCTGGGTCGGCCAGTCACTCGGCTATTCCGTCGACCTCGGCTACTTGGGCTTCGATACCTCGTCCCTGCCCGACACGGACAGCGTCGACTCTGCCTCCCTGTACCTGAACGTCAGGTACGACGACTCGAGCCAGGACTTCGACCTTGAAGCTCGGCTGTACGACTTTGGGGCGACGTTGGGGACGGCCGACTTCGTGCCCGGAGCGGACCTGTCATCGCACACTCGTCTCGCGTACATCAACACCTCCGCGATCGGAACTGGGGAGAAGCGGCTGACCAGCGAGTCGGCCTTCTCTGCCGCCATCAACAGGACCGGCTCGACGCGCATGCTCCTCTGCTCCAGCCACACGACGGCGGGTACGGCGCCTTCACCCAACGACGAGGACCTCGAGCTCTACGCTTCTGAGATGGGCACCACCTATCGGCCCCGGCTCGAGATCACGCACAGCCCTGCCGGGGGAACCCCTCCGGGCGGCGATGCTACCTGGGTCACGCGGGCCGAGCACTCCTTCTGGACGCAGCGGGCCAAGGGCAGCACGTTCACCTTCGACATCACCACCGACTCCCACATCGGGATCCAGCTGGGCACCGCGTCCAACTGGCAGAGCACCCTCAACGGCGTCGCCTTCGACCAGCCCGACTTCCTCGTCGACCTGGGCGACACCGTGGCGATGGACGACGGCAGCACCAGCGTCCCGTTGGGGAACACGGCCGCAGCAGAGCAGAAGTACAAGGACACGCTGCCCTATTTCAACACGGTGAGCGCATCGTCCCCTATCTTCCTGGTAGCGGGAAACCATGAGGAGCAGGAGGCTTGGCACCTGCAGGGCACCCTGGCGAACAGCCTGCCGATCATGGGCAAGAACGCCGAGAAGAAGTTCTATCCTGAACCCGAGTCCCAACAGCTTCTACAGCGGCGACTCACGCACAATGCCCGACTTGAGCGGCGACCAACTCGTGCAGGACTACTACTCCTGGACCTGGGGCGACGCGCTCTTCGTCGTGATCAGTCCCTACTGGACGACGACGACCAAGCCGTACACCACCAGTGCGGGCGGCGGGGAGACAGACGCAACGGGCTCCGGCGACGTTGGGACTGGACCCTGGGCGCCGACCAGTTCAACTGGCTCAAGTCGACCCTCGCGAACAGCAACGCCAAGTACAAGTTCGTCTTCTCGCACCAGATCGTCGGCGGCAACGGCATGACGTCGCCCGTCAACCAGGTCAACTACGGACACGGTGGTGTGGACTCCGCCAACTTCGTCGAGTGGGGCGGCTACGACACCAACGGCACCACCTACGCATGGAGCGACAACAGAGACACCTCCGTCTGGGGAAACCAGCCCATCAGGGAGATGATGGAGGCGAACGGCGTCACCGCGTTCTTCCACGGCCACGACCACCAGATGGCCTACGAGACTGCGAACGACATGGTCTACCAGGCGTGTCCGTCCGCCAGCTTCACCGGCGGGTTCGGCAACTACACCACGGGCAACACGTACACGGTCCGTGACAGCGCCGGGCACACAAGCACCGGGCGCACCGTCTACGCCGACTCGACGCCAGGGCCCCGGCCACCTGCGCGTCACGGTCGGCCCGGACGAGGCCACCGTGGAGTTCGTCAGGTACAACCAGACGACCACAGCCGCCTACTCCTACAACATGGTCCCCGAGGGAGCCGTCAAGCTGGACGGCGCCGTCTCGAGCAACTCTGCCGATGACGTGAGCAGCATCAGCATCCCGCACACCACCGGCACCGGAACGAACCGACTGATGCTGGTCGGCGTGTCCTGGAACTGTGACACCACCGACCGCACCATCTCCTCGGTGACCTTCACGCCGCTCCGGTGGCAGCGCCATGCGCACTGAACGCTGGTGAAGACGCAGCAGGCCTTTCGGGACCCAGCTGCGCTACTCCGCCATCTACAAGCTGCTCGACCCGCCGAAGGGCGTCACCGGTACCGTCACCGTCACCTTCAGCGGCTCGGTGAGCAGCGGCATCGTGGCCGGAGCCGCCAACTTCGCCGGGGTCGACCAGACGACTCCGCTTGGCACTCCCGGCGGCGCCGGCGTCGGGCAGCAACGGCACGGCCCCGACCGTGACTTTGACCGGACTCAACGGCGACGAGCTGGTGTTCGACAACGTGTTCCAGGGCGCCGCCGACTCCTCGCAGACACTCACCGCCGGCGCCGGACAGACTCAGCGCTGGAACGCGCTCTCGACCGGCAACACCCGCGCCGCGGCCAGCACCGAGCAGGCCACCGGCAGCTCGGTCACCATGAGCTGGACGGCGGCGTAGTGCCGCCTACTTGGGCCATCGCGGCCGTGCCGATCAACCCGGCACCGACCGGGCCGGCCTTCAGCGCCATCAGCGTCACCGCCCCCACGGGCACGAGCAGCCACGCCCAGGGCTCAGCCCTGCCGGTCGACCTGGACGACCAACGCCGCCGTCGCCACCGGCCAGTTCAGCATCTGGGTGGTCAGCCCCGGCCAACGGCTGGTACGTGGGCAAGATCGTCGCCGCCGACGGCGCCGCCAGCTACGCCGACAGCGTCGACCTGAACGTGCCCGTCGACACCGGCTACCGCATCTACGTCTACTACCGCGCCACCAGCGGCGACCCCTGGGGCATCTACGGCTACTGCCCCGGGCACGGTCGACGTGACCGCCGGCCTTCAGCGCCATCACCGTCACCGCCCCCACGGGCACGCAGCAGCCAGGCCCAGGGCAGCGCCCTGCCGGTCGACCTGGACGACCAACGCCGCCGGTCGCCACCGGCCAGTTCAGCCTCTGGGTGGTCAGCCCCGGCAACGGCTGGTACGTGGGCAAGATCGTCGCCGCCGACGGCACCGCCAGCTACGCCGACACGCGTCGACCTGAACGTGCCCGTCGACACGCGGCTACCGCGTCTTCGTCTACTACCGCGCCACCAGCGGCGACCCCTGGGGCATCTACGGCTACTCCCCGGGCACGGTCGACGTGACCGCCGCCGCCTTCAGCGCCATCACCGTCACCGCCCCCACGGGCACCAGCAGCCACGCCCAGGGCAGCGCCCTGCCGGTCGACCTGGACGACCAACGCCGCCGTCGCCAGCGGCCAGTTCAGCATCTGGGTGGTCAGCCCCGGCCAACGGCTGGTACGTGGGCAAGATCGTCGCCGCCGACGGCACCGCCAGCTACGCCGACAGCGTCGACCTGAACGTGCCCGTCGACACCGGCTACCGCGTCTTCGTCTACTACCGCGCCACCAGCGGCGACCCCTGGGGCATCTACGGCTACTCGCCCGGGCACGGTCGACGTGACCGCCGCCGCCTTCAGCGCCATCACCGTCACCGCCCCCACGGGCACCAGCAGCCACGCCCAGGGCAGCACCCTGCCGCGTCGACCTGGACGACCAACGCCGCCGTCGCCACCGGCCAGTTCAGCATCTGGGTGGTCAGCCCCGGCCAACGGCTGGTACGTGGGCAAGATCGTCGCCGCCGACGGCACCGCCAGCTACGCCGACAGCGTCGACCTGAACGTGCCCGTCGACACGCGGCTACCGCGTCTTCGTCTACTACCGCGCCACCAGCGGCGACCCCTGGGGCATCTACGGCTACTCCCCGGGCACGGTCGACGTGACCGCCGCCGCCTTCAGCGCCATCAGCGTCACCGCCCCCACGGGCACCAGCAGCCAGGCCCAGGGCAGCCCCCTGCCGGTCGACCTGGACGACCAACGCCGCCGGTCGCCAGCGGCCAGTTCAGCATCTGGGTGGTCAGCCCCGGCCAACGGCTGGTACGTGGGCAAGATCGTCGCCGCCGACGGCACCGCCAGCTACGCCGACAGCGTCGACCTGAACGTGCCCGTCGACAGCGGCTACCGCGTCTTCGTCTACTACCGCGCCACCAGCGGCGACCCCTGGGGCATCTACGGCTACTCGCCCGGGCACGGTCGACGTGACCGCGCCCGCGGCCGAGTACACGCTCACCGTCACCCCGGTCGGGAGCGGGAGCGTCGCCAAGGATCCCGACCAGGCCACCTACCACGACGGCGACACGGTCGAGCTGACCCCGACGGCCGCCGCCGGCTGGACGTTCTCCGGTTGGAGCGGTGACCTGAGCGGCAGCGACGACCCGGCGACCGTGACCATGAACGGCGACATGGCGGTCACGGCCACCTTCACCCAGGACGAGTACACGCTCACCGTCACCCCGGTCGGCAACGGCGAGCGTCGCCAAGGCTCCCGACCAGGCCACCTACCACGACGGCGACATGGTCGAGCTGACCCCGACGGCCGCCGCCGGCTGGACGTTCTCCGGCTGGAGCGGCGACCTGAGCGGCAGCGACGACCCGGCGACCGTGACCGTGCACGGCGACATCGACCATCGCGGCCACCTTCACGGAAGTGGCAACGCCGCTCGTCGTCGACGGCGCCTCGTCCAGCGCTACCGGCGCCGCGAACGCCACCAGCGTGAGCTTCACGCACACCGCCGGCACCGGCTCCGACCGCCTGCTGCTGGTGGGCGTGTCCTGGAACGCCGGCTCCACCGCCGGCCGCACTATCACCTCGGTGACGTTCAACGGTGCCGCGATGACGCCTGCGTTCACGCAGCAGGCGGGAACGCAGCTGCGCTACTCCGCCATCTATGCACTCCTCAATCCGCCGAGCGGCGTCACGGGAACGGTGGCGATCACCTTCAACGGTGCGGTCACCAACGGCATCGTCGCCGGCGCCGTCAACTTCGCCGGCGTCGACCAGACCACTCCGCTCGGTACGCCGAACGGTTCTTACGATGACACCAACAACTGACACAGCCCCGCACGTCACCCTGACGGGGCTCAGCGGCACGGAGCTGGTGTTCGACAACGTCGTTCCAGGGCGCCTGCAACGAATCGCAGACGCTGACCGCCGCCGGCGGGCAGGCCGAGCAGTGGAACGGATCGGATCTCCAACACCCGCGCCGCGGCGAGCACGAAGCAAGCCATCAGCGACTCGGTCACCATGAGCTGGACGGCGGCCAGCGCCTCCTACTGGGCCATCGCGGCCGTGCCGATCAACCCGGCATATCCGGGCCCCACTCACGACCTCACCATGGAGGTGGGCGCGGGCGGCGGCGGCACCGTCGAGTCCGACCGGGACGCACCCCTACGCCGAGGGCACGGAGGTGGCCATCACGGCCACGCCGGAGCTCGGCTGGACGTTCACCGGCTGGACCGGCGACGGGGTGGCCGATCCGAACGCGCTGCCTCGACCACCGTGACCATGGACGCGGACAAGACGGTCACGGCCAACTTCACCCAGGACGAGTACACGCTCACCGTCAACACGGCCGGCGACGGCAGCGGTCGCCAAGAATCCCGACCAGACGACCTACCACTACGGCGAGACGGTCGAGCTGACCGCGACGGCCGACGCCGGCTGGACGTTCACCGGCTGGAGCGGCGACCTGAGCGGCAGCGACGACCCGGCGACGGTGACCATGAACGGCGACAAGACGGTCACGGCCACCTTCGAGGAGTACGTGCCGAGGCCACGTCGTGGACGGCGCCTTCTCCAGCGGCACCGGGGCCGCCAACGCCACCAGCGTCAGCTTCACGCACACCGCCGGCACCGGCATCCGACAGGTTGCTGCTGGTCGGCGTCTCCTGGAACTGCGGCTCCGCCGAACCGCAGCATCTCCTCGGTGACGTTCGGCGGCAGCGCCATGACTGCCAGGTGATCACCCAGAAGGCCGGGACCACAACCTCGAGCCGCGCTACTCCGCCATCTACGCGCTGCGTCAATCCGACGAGCGGCGCGAGCGGCCAGGTGGTCGTGACGTTCAGCGGCGCGGTCAGCAACGGCATCGTCGCCGGCGCCGCGAACTTCGCCGGCGTCGACCAGACCACTCCGCTCGGCACTCCGAACGGGGCAGGCGTCGACGAGCAGCGACGAATCCAAGCAGTCACCCTGACCGGGCTCAGCGGCAACGAGCTCGTGTTCGACAACGTGTTCCAGGGCGGCTCCGGCAGCACGCAGACGCTGACCGCCGGAGGCGGACAGACCGGAGCTCTGGAACGCCTTCGTCGTCCAACACCCGGGCCGCGGCGAGCACCGAAGAGGCCAGCGCCGGCTCGGTCACGATGAGCTGGACGGCAGGCAGCGCATTCCTACTGGGCCATCGCGGCCGTGCCGATCAGGTCCGGCGCCCTGAGCCACGGGCGACAAGGGCGGGACGAGCCCCAAGAGGGTTCGCCCGCCCTCGACGTGCCTGGAACGCGGCGGCCCGCCGATGAAAGCGCGGCCGACGCGTCAGCTCGCTTCAGACCGGCAGCTTCTCCTCCGGGGCCTTGGTGGTCGCTTCCGGGGCCTGCCGTCAGTCTCGAGTGTCGCCCGGTCGGCTCTCTTGGACAGACGGCGCCGCTGGTCCAGGAGCTCGCGCCGGCGATGCTCGCGAGGCGCGGCATCCTCTCCCAACTCGTGGCACGTGGCGGCACCTCTAGGGTGGATGGCCGGCATCCACCGAGACGTTCGCGCCAGCGAACGCCCGGCGGCGTCACTGACGACCGTTCCCGGCGTGGAGACGGAAAACACGCTTCCGGCGGCGGCGGCAGGTGTCCCGGGCAGGTACTGGCGCGAGCGCCGCGTGCTGAGTGAAGCGCCGCTACGAGGAGTCGCAGAAGGGGACAAACGAAGAGGGGAAAGTGGTGGAGGTAAGCGGGCTCGAACCGCTGACCTTCTGGCTGCCAGCCAGACGCTCTCCCAGCTGAGCTATACCCCCACCGAAGGGGCGCCGGCCGAGCCGGCACGCTCGAAAGTGTAGCATACCCGTTCCCTCCGGCAACCTGGCGCCGCTCTACCGGGTAAGTCTCGGTCAGGGCTTCCGAACGGAGGAGAAAGTTCGCCTGATGACAGAGGATGCGGAGGACGTCCGCACGACGGCCGGCGGCGCGCGTGGGCGCCGGGCCGGGTGGCCCGGCCTGCTGGTCCGGATCGCCCTGGTCCTTGTGGTGGCGGGCGGACTGCTGGAGCTGCAGGCCGCCGTCGACTACCGCGTCCCGGCGGGGTCGGTGTCGTTCCGGGTGCGCCCGGCTTGGCCGGGCGGACACCTCATCCTGCCGCTGGGTCCGGCGGGAGAGCTGAGCCTGCGCACGCACCACACCCCCGTCGACGTCGTCATGGACTACCGGCTGCCGTCCCAGACGGCGGCGTTGCTGGGAGGCGCCTCAGGGGACGATGTGCCGCGGCTGGAGGGCGGCGCACGCGAGGCCTTCAGCCGCTACCTGCTCAGCCGCGTGCCGTGGCTGCTGCTGGTGGGCGCCGCCGCCGGGCTGCTGGTGGCGGGCCACCAGACGAGGCGGCGGCGACTCTGGGGCATCGCCGGGGGCGCCGCCGCGGCGTTGCTTCTCGGCGGCGCGCTCGTGCTCGCGAGCTTCGCGACCCTGGACCGCTCGCCGGCCGTGCGCTACTCGGGGCTGGCCTCGAAGGTGCCGTCGGTCCTCCCGCTGCTGCGGGCGCTCAGCACCGGCGGCGATCAGAGCGACCGCCTGAGCCGCCTCCAGGACTTCTTGGACGGTCTCGAGTCCGTGGCGACGCAGCTGACCAACGAGCCGCGGCGAACGGCGCGCGCCGGCGTCGTGCGCCTGCTGCTCGCCAGCGACATCCACGACAACGTCTTCGGCGCGCGCGCCGCGGCGCGGCTCGCCGCCGGCGGGGGGGAGCCGGTGGACGCCGTGCTCCTCGCCGGCGACGTCACCGACCGGGGATCGGCGCAGGAGGCGCAGCTCTTCCTGCGCGTGTTCGGCCCTCGGCCGTGGCCGGTGCTCTTCGTCGGCGGCAACCACGAGGACGCGCCGGCGCTCCGCGTCTTTCGCCGCGCCGGCTTCCACATCCTCAATGACACGACGGTCTCCGTCGCCGGCGTCACGGTCCTGGGCGCGTCCGACCCGGTGGCCGCCCAGCCCCAGGTGGCCTCGGACGTGGCCGAGCTCACGGCCGCGGGTATCCGGCTCGACGCCCTGTGGCGCCTGCAGCATCCGCGACCGCAGGTGGTGCTCGTGCACGACGTCCGCCAGGCCGCCGACACCATCGCCTCCGCGCAGGCGGCCGGGGCGGCTCTGGTGGTCGCCTACGGCAACGATCACGTCGCCGGCGTGAGCAGCGACGACGGGGTGGTGCAGGTGGACGCCGGGACCGCCGGCGCATCGGGCTACGAGGCGATCGGCGCGTCGTCGCCGTCGCCGTCTCCGCCGGCCGGCCTCGAGCCGCCGGCGAGCTCGCGCGACGTCTACACGTACCAGCTCATCGACTTCTCGCGTACGGCTTCGCCGCATCTGGTCGGCGTGACGACGGTGAGCTACGCCGGCGGCGGCCGCACCGTCGTCACCTACACGCCGTTCGGACAGTGACGCGGCGGAGCCCGGTGGCGCCGCCCTCCGTCGGTCGAGGCGCAGCCTCCGGCGCGCCTCATGTAGAATCAGAGTCCCGCGCAGACCCGCGAGAGAGGACCGACGTGGACCGACGTTACGACCCGCACGCCATCGAGGAGAAGTGGCAGCGCCTCTGGAAGGAGCGCGACGCCTATCGCGCGCCCGACGAGAGCGACAAGCCCAAGTTCTACGCCCTCGACTTCTTCCCGTATCCCTCCGGCGACGGGCTGAGCGTCGGCCACTGCCGCAACTACGTCCCCACCGACGCGGTCTCGCGCTTCAAGCGCATGCAGGGCTACAACGTCCTGCATCCCATGGGCTGGGACGCGTTCGGCCTGCCGGCGGAGAACTACGCCATCAAGATGGGCGTCCACCCGCGCGTGACGACCGAGCGCAACATCGCCAACTACCACCGCCAGATGGACCTCATCGGCCTGTCGTTCGACTGGTCGCGCGAGGTCACCAGCTGCTTCCCCGACTACTACCGCTGGACGCAGTGGTTCTTCCTGCTGCTCTACGAGCGCGGTCTGGCCTACCAGGCGACCGGGCAGCAGTGGTGGTGCCCGAGCTGCAAGACGATCCTCGCCAACGAGCAGGTCGAGAACGGCCGCTGCTGGCGCTGCGGCAGCCTGGTGACCAAGAAGGACCTCAGGCAGTGGTACTTCCGCATCACCGACTACGCGCAGCGCCTGCTGGACGACCTGGGGACGATCGACTGGCCCGAGCAGATCAAGCTCATGCAGACCAACTGGATCGGGCGCAGCGAGGGCGCCGAGGTGGACTTCGGCGTCGCCGGCCGCGACGAGACGATCACGGTGTTCACGACGCGGCCCGACACGCTCTTCGGCGCCACCTACATGGTGCTGGCGCCGGAGCACCCGCTGGTCGACCAGCTGACCGTGCCCGAGCAGCGCGACGCCGTCGTCGCCTACCAGGACGTGGCGCGCCGCCAGAGCGAGATCGAGCGGCTGAGCACGGACAAGGAGAAGACCGGCGTCTTCACCGGCGCCTACGCGGTGAACCCGGTGAACGACGCGCCGGTCCCCATCTGGATCAGCGACTACGTGCTCATGGGCTACGGCACCGGCGCCATCATGGCGGTGCCGGCGCACGACGAGCGCGACTTCCAGTTCGCCACCCTGTTCGAGATCCCGATCGTCGAGGTGATCGCGCCGAAGAGCGGGCCGCAGGGCACGCTCGAGGAGGCCGTACACCGGCGACGGCGTCATGGTGAACTCCGGGCGGTTCGACGGCATGGCCGCGCCCGGCGCGGCGTTCGAGGCCATCGTCGAGTGGCTCGGCGAGCGCGGCGCGGCGCGCAAGAAGGTCAACTTCAAGCTCAGGGACTGGCTGATCAGCCGCCAGCGCTACTGGGGCGCGCCGATCCCCATCGTCCACTGCGAGAAGTGCGGCACGGTGCCGGTGCCCAAGGACCAGCTGCCGGTGCTGCTGCCCGACCTCGAGGACTTCCACCCCACGGACGACGGCCGCTCGCCGCTCGCCCGCGTCGAGGACTGGGTGCACACGACCTGCCCCGAGTGCGGCGGGCCGGCGCACCGCGAGACCGACACCATGGACACCTTCGCCTGCTCCAGCTGGTATCACTTCCGCTTCGCGTCACCCCATGACGAGACGGCGCCGTTCGACCACGACAAGACCGAGTACTGGCTGCCGGTCGACCTGTACGTGGGCGGCGCCGAGCACGCGGTCATGCACCTGCTCTACGCGCGCTTCTTCTGCAAGGTCGCGCAGGACGCCGGCTACGTGAGCTTCGGCGAGCCCTACGCGCGCCTGCGCAACCAGGGGATGATCCAGGCCGAGGACGGCCAGAAGATGAGCAAGAGCAAGGGCAACGTCATCACGCCGGACAGCGTGGTCGAGAAGTACGGCGCCGACGCGCTGCGCGTGTACGAGCTGTTCATCGCCCCGTTCGAGCAGAGCGTCGCCTGGAGCGACCGGGGAGTGCAGGGCACCTACCGCTTCCTCGGGCGCTTCTGGAACCTCGTGAACGAGGTCGTCGAGGCGCAGGGGAGCGGGGTGGCGGCCGATGAGGCCGAGGCCGAGAAGGGCCGCCAGGTCCTGCGCGCGCTCAACAAGACGATCCGCAAGGTCACCCGCGACATGGACACGTTCCGCTTCAACACCGCGGTGTCGGCGCTCATGGAGCTGCAGAACGAGGTCCTCGACGTGTGGACCGGCGCCCGCGGGTCGCTGACGCTGGCTCAGTGGCGCGAGGTCGTCACCGCGATCACGCAGCTCGTGGCGCCGATGGCGCCCCACCTCGCCGCAGAGGTCTGGGTGCTGCTCGGCCACGGCGAGAACGTGCTGGACGCGCCGTGGCCCGCCTGGGACGACGAGCTCGCCGCCGACGAGGTCGTGACCGTCGTCGTCCAGGTGAACGGCAAGCTGCGCGACCGTCTCGAAGTGCCCGTGGACGCCGAGAAGGACGACGTGCTCGCCATGGCGCGCGCGGCGGAGAACGCCGCGCGCTTCCTGGAGGACAAGCAGGTCGTCAAGGAGATCTTCGTCCCGGGCAAGCTCGTCAACTTCGTGGTGCGCTAGGCCGGCGCCGCTTCGGCGGCCGGCCCGCCCGCTCGACCGTCTTCCTAGCCCAGCGCGGCCTCGAGGTTCTTGATGGCCGCGGCCTCGTGCTCGTCGACGCCCTTGGCGGCCTCGGCGGTCGTCCGCGCCACGCCGATGATGAAGGCCTTGAAGGCGGCCAGGTCGTCGGGCGCCTTGGCGGCGACGATGCCGGCCGCTTCACGGACGCGCGCCGCGACTTCTCCCGCCATGTCGGCCATGTCGTGCGTGACCGCCTTGTCGTGCCCCATCTTGATGTCCCCGGCGAGGTCGTGGACGAGCGGGCTGTCGGTGCTCGACTTGGCCGCCGCCATGAACTTGGCCGCCGCGGTGGCCTCCTTGAAGGTGTCCCAGAAGCCCTTGTCGGCCATCGACAGGTACGCCATGGTGTCGGTCACGGCCCACTGGAGCGTGTGCCATTCTTCGTCGGTGAACATCGCTTTGGTCGCCATGCCGTCTCCTCGCGTCCAGGTCGCCGGGATCTGCCACGACGATACCGCAGCGCCGGTCACCCTGTGAAATCGCCCCTGCGGGGGCGATGCCGGGCGCCGGCTCGTGCCGTAGCCTCTGTCGCGACGGGCGCCGGACGCGCCCCCGGCGCCCGTCACACCTCTTCAGCGAACGCGGCGCCGGAGGTAGGCCGTGCAGCTCTCGCGACGCCAGATCATCGCCTACGTCGCCGTCGCCGCCGTGGTCGTCGCGGTCGGCGTGCGCTACGTCGTCCTGCCCAAGCAGGCCGGCCCGTCCGAGGCGCAGGCCGTCGTCCTGGCGCCGGTCGTGGCATCGCCGGCGGCCGCGGCGCTGGACGCCAGCCCGGCTGCGTCGCCGACTCCGGACGTCATGGTCTACGTGTGCGGCGCGGTGCGCACGCCGGGCGTGGTGAGGCTCCCCGCCGGCGCGCGGGTCACCGACGCGCTGGAACTCGCCGGTGGTCCGACGGCGAAGGCCGAGCTGGCCGCTGTGAACCTGGCGGCGCCCGTCGCGGACGGCCAGCAGATCCTCGTGCCCGAGCGTGGCGCACCGGCGGTCGCCTCCGCGCCGGCGTCGTCCGGCTCCTCCGCCGGTGCTCTCGGGGTCTCCGCGGCCGGCGGGACCACACCGGGCGCCCTCATCAACATCAACACGGCATCGCTGGAGGAGCTCGACGCGCTCGACGGCGTGGGGCCCTCCACCGCGCAGAAGATCATCGACTATCGCACCGAGAACGGCGGGTTCAAGAGCATCGACGAGATCAAGGAAGTCCCCGGGATCGGCGACGCCAAGTTCGCCGCCATGCAGGACCAGATCACCGTCTGAGGCGGCGTCATGCGGCTGCCGGCGCCCCCTCACCTGCTGCTCGGCGGCTACTGCGCCGGACTGTGCCTGGTGCTCGCCTGGCGGCCGCCGCTCGCGGTCCTTGCAGCGGTGGCGGCGGCCGCCGTCGCGCTGCTCCTGGCCGGACGGCGGCTGCCGGCGCTCGCCGACCGGGCCGGCATGGTGGTCGCCGCAGGCCTCGTGGCTCTGTTCCTCTGCACGGGCGCGCTGGCCGGTGCGGCCCGGCTCGACGCCGTCGGCCGCTCGACGCTGGCCGCGTACATCGGGCATCACGTCCCGGTCACCGCCGTCGTCACCGACCTGCCGGCGATCAAGGACGACCAGGTCACGCTGGCCGTGCGGGTCATGGACGCGGCGGGCCGGGAGCTTCGCGAGCCGGCGCACCTTCGCCTGCGGCTCGAGGAGGGACAGGCGCTCGCGTACGACCCAGTCGGACCGCTCACCGAGGGCGCCGTGGTGCGCCTGCCGTCGGTGAGCATCCAGCCGCTGCCCGATCCCAAGCCCGGCGCCTTCGACTACGGCCGCTACCTGCGCCGCCGCGGCGAGCACGTCCTGCTCGACGCCGAGTTCTCGGCCCTGACGATCACCGGACGGCGGGGCGGCCTGCAGGGGCTCGTCGACCGGCTCCGTCTGGCGGCGCGCGCCCATCTCGTCGCCGGCGTGCACTCGCCGGTCGCCGAGGTGCTGCAGGGCATGGTGCTCGGCGACGACGAGGGCGTCGACCCCGCGCTGGTGGAGGACTTCCGCAGGAGCGGGCTGCTGCACATCATGGCCGTGTCCGGCGAGAACGTGGTCCTGCTGTGCACGATGTGGTCGTTCGCCTTCGCGCTGCTCGGCATCCATCGCCTGGCGCGCACCGCGCTGCTTCTGCCTGTGGTCGCGACGTACGTGCTGCTCACCGGCGCGTCGCCGTCCATCGTCCGCGCCGGGGTGGCGGGTATCGTCGGCCTGCTGGCGATCCTGGCGTCGCGGCCGAGCGACGGCTGGCTGCTCTGGCTCGCGCCGGCGGCCTGGCTGCTCACCGTGAATCCCAACAACCTGTTCGACGTCAGCTTCCAGCTGTCGTTCGGCGCCGTCGTCGGCCTGCTCGTGCTCGCACGACCGCTCACGCGCGCCGTGTCGTTCCTCCCGGGGCCGCTGCCGGAGCAGGTCGGGGTGACGACTGCCGCGAGCATCTCGACGGCGCCGATCTCCGTGCTCACCTTCGGCTCGGCATCGCTGGTGAGCGTACCGGCCAACGTGGCCGGCGGGTTCGTCCTCGGCCCGATCATGTTCCTGGGGATGCTGTCGCTGCTGCTCGGGTTCGTCACCGAGTGGCTGTCCGCGCCGCTCAACGTCGTCGCCGGACTGTTCACAGGGTTCCTGCTCGCCGTGTCGGGATTCTTCGCCCGGCTGCCGGGCGCGATGTACGAGTACCAGGGCGTGACGGTGCGGCTCCTGCTGCTGCTCGGCCTGCTGGCCGGCCTCGCCGTGGTCGCGCTGCTCGCGGCACGGGCCGGGGGCGGCCTGCTGGGCTACGTCCGCGAGCGCCGCCGCTGGCCGGCGTTCGCCGCGGCCGCGGCGGCGCTCGTCACGGCGGCGCTGCTGCTGGCGCCCGCGCCGGTGCGGCCGCCGGACAAGCCGACGCTCACGTTCCTGGACGTCGGCGAGGGAGCGGCCACGCTCCTCCAGGTGCCCGGCGGCCCGACGGTGCTCATCGACGCCGGGCCCCAGCCGCTCGGCGCCGCCCTGCGCCGGCGCGGCGTACAGCGCATCGACCTGCTCGTGCTCTCCCATGGGCATGCCGACCACGTTGCCGGGCTCGAAGATGTGGTGGGACGGGTGCCGATCACGGCGGCGACTCTGCCGGACCCGCCGGTACGTTCGCAGGCGCTCGACGATCTGGCGCGCAGCCTGACGGCTTCGGGCACGGACGTGCGGCGGGTGACCGCGGCGCAGTCGGTCGCCGGCTCGGGCTGGTCGCTGCGGCTGCTGCCGACCAGGCCGCCCGCGGGCGAGGAGGGCAACCAGAGTGAGAACGACTGTGCCCTGGTGGCGCTCGTCGAGCTGGCCGGCCACGACGTGCTGGTCCCCGGCGACGCCGAGGGTGACGTCCTTGCCGCCCTCGACCTGCCGCCGTGCGACGTCGTGGAACTCCCGCACCACGGGAGCAGGGGCGGCCTCGACGAACGCCTGCTCGCGGAGCTGCACCCGCGGCTGGGCGTCATCTCCGTCGGGACGAACACCTATGGTCATCCCACGCCGGAGATGCTCGACCTGCTGGCCGCCGCCGGGATCCCGTGCGCGCGCACCGACCAGAAGGGCGACATCGCGGTCTGGGCGGAGGAGCGCGGGCTCGTGGCGGCGGCGGTTGAGCGCTCGTCGCCCTCGCCCCAGCGGTCACCGCCTGCTCTTCATCGCCGCATCCCGATCGGGTCCCGTATCCCCCGAACTCGTCGCGGCGCTACAGCTCCTTGCGGCGGAACGCCCAGGCCGCGGCGATGAGGAACACCACGGCCAGCACGAGCGTCGCGACGAGCGGCTGCGCCAGCGTCGCATCGCGGCCCTTCAGCACAGCGTCGTTGGCGGCAAGGAGGCCCGCGGGGCTGCGGTCCCGGAGCACAGGAAAGCCGGTCATGGCGAAGATCGCCGCGTAGACCGCCAGGCCGGCGCCTGCGGCCGCGGCCTGGCGGTCCAGCGCCGCCGAGAGGAACACCATGAGGCACACGAACATCGCCGCCAGCGCGAGCCACAGCGCCACCGACTCGAGGAACGCGGTGATGTGTGCGCTGTCGAAGAGCACGATGGTCACGGCGACGCACAGCGCCGCGCCGAGCGCGGTCGCGATGACCAGGATCGCGAGGTTGGCTACCACCTTGGCCCACACGAAGGCGGCGCGCGAGAGCGGCTTGGTGAGCACGAGGACGGCGGTGCCCGCGCGCCGCTCGCCGGCCACCGCCGCCGCGCCGGTGATGATGACCACCAGCAGCGCGAGCTGCGCGAGGTTGCCCATGAACTGCAGGTAGGCGTCCGCGGATGTCGGCGCCGGGAAGTGGATGACGACGCCGGGCTGGCGCTGGGCGGTGGCCTTGAGGATCGCCGGCGTGACCGCCGCCATGATCGGCGTGGTGAGGCCGAGGAACACGAGCACCCCGGGCAGCACCCACAGCCGCCATGTCTTGCGCGTCTCGAGCATCTCCTTGGCGGTGAACGCGCCGAAGCCGTGCATGCTGAGGCCGCTCACGGCTTCGCCCCTTCCACCAGGTCGACGAAGACGTCCTCGAGGGAGACTTCGTCCGCCTCGAACCGGCGCAGGGCGAGCCCGAGGCGGGCCACCAGCGCCGGCACCTGGCGGTAGGCGGCTTCGAGGTCGACGACCTCCACGAGGAGCTCGCGTCCGTCGCGGCTGACCGCTGCCGCCCAGGCCTCAGCGGCCAGCGCCTCCTGCAGGCGCCGCGTGTCGTCCACCTCGATGACCACGCGGTGGGCGCCGCCGTGGCGTGCCTTGAGCTCGTCGATGCCGGCCTGCTCGACGACCCGGCCGCGGGCCAGCACCGCGACCGTGTCGCAGACACGCTCGACATCGGCCAGGATGTGCGTCGAGAAGAACACCGTGGTGCGGCCGGCGAGCGCCGCGATCATCTCCAGGACTTCGCGGCGCCCGATGGGGTCCAGCGCGCTGGTCGGCTCGTCGAGCAGCAGCAGGCGCGGCGAGTTGATGAGCGCCTGGGCGACGCCGAGGCGCTGCTTCATGCCGCGCGAGTAGCCGCCGACCTTGGTGGTGACACCGTCCAGCCCGGCGAGCTCGAGCAGCGTCTCGATGCGCTCGCGGCGCACGGCGGCGGGCAGACCGAAGAGCTTGGCCGACAGCTCGAGGTACTCGGTGGCCGTCATCCACTTGTAGAAGCCGGGGACGTCCGGCAGGTAGCCGATCATGGCGTGCACGGCGTCGGCGTCGCGCGTGGTGTCGTGCCCGAAGACGGTCGCGGACCCCGAGCTCGGCCGGGCGAGGCCGGCGAGGATCCGCAGGGTCGTCGTCTTGCCGGCGCCGTTGGGGCCGAGGAAGCCGAACACGGAGCCCTCAGGCACGACGAGGTCGACGCCGTCGAGCGCGTGCGCCTTGCTGTAGACCTTGGTGAGGCCCGTGATGGTGACGGCCGTGGCGGGAGGCTGCGCCGCCTCCGCGGCCGTGCTCGCCGCCCGAGCCGCCGCCGCGGGCGCATACAGCGCGTCCGCCGCCGTGTCCGCCCGCGGCCGCGCGTCGGCGTCGGCGTCGTCCCGCGCCTCAGCGGCCGGCGCGGCCACCCGCCCGATCGCCAGGTAGATGATCGACCCCGGCAGCGCGAACAGGACGACCAGGACGATCCACAGCCACTTGCGGTCGCCCAGCACCGCCGGGCGGCGCACGATGTCGATGATGCAGAACCCGACGAGCGCGACCTCGACGATGGCAAGGACGATCACCGCGATGAGAGCCCCCGGCGGGAGTGTGACGTCTGCTGCAAGTAACGCGGCCAACCTGATTCCTTCGCTCGCCAACGACCGCGAGCATTCTAGTGCCGGAGAGCCTGCGGGTCGAGACTGAGGCCGAGCCTGAGATCGAAACCGGCGTGCTATCCTTTGGACAAGATGGCCGACGCCCCCGCGCTGCTTCCCGCGTACCTCATCATCGGCACGGACCGACCCAAGGTCCGGCGCGCCGTCGCACGCCTGCGCCAGCGCGTGATCGACGAGGCCGGCAGCGACCTCAACGTGGTGGTGTTCGACGCCGAGCACGACCAGGTCGAGGCGCTCCTGGAGGCCGCCGAGAGCCCCGGGCTCACCTTCGGGACGCGCCTGCTGCTCGTGCTCAACGGCCACAAGTGGAAGGTCAAGGCGCGCCAGCAGGTCGTGGCGTACCTCCAGGACCCGATGCCGGACACCTGCGTGGCGATCGAGGCGGAGACCCTCGCCGCCTCAGACGCCCTCTTCAAGGCGGTCAAGAAGCTCGGCGGCGTGCTCCCCTACGACCTGCCGAAGAAGTACGAGATGGCCGGGTGGATCAAGGAGCGCGCGAAGGCTCACCGCATGGCGATGAGCACGACCGTCGCGAAGCACCTGCTGGACCGCTGCGGCGCCGAGCCCGGCCACGCCGAGCGGCTGGAGCGCGAGGTGGAGAAGCTCGCACTCTACTGCCATGGGCAGCAGCCGACCGAGGCCGACGTCGACGCCGTCTGCACCCCCGACGACGCCGCCGTGATCTTCGACCTCATGGACGCGGTGGGACACCGCGACCGCGCGCACAGCTTCGAGTTGCTGGAGGCGCTCTACGCGTCCGGCAACCCGAGGAACGACGCCAACGGCGTGCTCTACAGCCTCAAGCGGCACGTCGAGCAGCTCGATGCCGCGTCGCAACTGCCGCACGCCGACCAGACGACGGCCGCGAAGCAGCTCAAGGTACACCCGTTCACGGCCAAGAAGCTGCTGCAGCAGCGCGAGCACTTCGACCGGCGCCGGATCGGCCGCGCCTACCGGGCGCTCGCCGAGGCCGAGGCCGGCCTGCGCGGCCGCGCGCCGGTCACGCTGGAGTCGTCCGGCGGCGTCAACGACGGCGACCGGCTGGTGGTGGAGCTGGCGCTGGCGCGGCTGCTGGCGTGACCGACTCCTCGGCTCCCGCCGCCGCATCCTCGCGCTATCGCGTCGGCGTCGTCATCGCCGTCCTCGGTGGGGTCGCCACCCTGGGCCCGGCGGCGATGGACCTGTACATGCCGGCTCTCCCGACCGTCGCGAGGGACCTCGGCACGTCGACCGCCGGCGTCGCGCTCACCATGACGGCGTTCCTCGTCGGCATGGGCGTGGGCACGGTGTTCCTGGGCTCTCTCAGTGACAGCTTCGGACGGCGCACGCCGCTGCTCGTCGGACTCGCCCTGTACGTGCTCGCGGCCGTTGGCTGTGCGCTCGCGCCCACGGTGGGCGTGCTCATCGCCATGCGCGCGCTGCTGGGCATGGCGAGCGCCGGGGGCTTCTCCATCGGGCAGGCGGTCATCACCGACTACGCCCGCGGCGCGAAGGCCGCTCGCCTGATGTCGCGGCTCGCGCTCGTGAGCTACCTGGCGCCGATCCTGGCTCCGCCCATCGGCGCCCAGATGCTGCGCGTCGTGTCCTGGCGCGGGATCTTCGTCGTGCTGGCCGTGCTGGGCGTGGCCGTGTTCGTGACGGCGCTCCGCTTCGTCGGCGAGAGCCTGCCGCGCGAGCGGAGGATCCCGAGCGGGGTGTCCAGCACGCTGCACACGGCCGCGCGACTCTTCCGCGATCGGCACTACGTCGGTCTGCTGCTGACCGCCGCGTTCGCCTCGGCGGCCTTCTTCGGCTACCTCACCGGCGTCTCCCTCGTGTTCCAGGATGTGGGAGGCCTGACCCCGACCGCGTTCAGCATCTTCTTCACCATCAACGCCGCCGGCATGCTCGCGTCGACCCAGGTCAACCACCGGCTCCTGGGTCGTTTCTCGCCGAGGCAGCTGCTGTTCGCGGACCTGGTCGTCTCCGCCGGTGCCGCGGTCGTCGCGGTCGCCGCGTCGTTCACGCAGCCGCTGAACGTGGTGGCGCTGGCGGTGCCCCTGTTCGTGCTCGTGTCGGGCATGGCGGCGTCGATGCCCAACGCCATCGCCCTGGCGCTGTCGCTGCATCCCGAGATCGCCGGGTCGGCGGCGGCGGTGTTCGGGGCGACCGGCATCGTGCTCGGCGCGCTGGCGACCCCGCTGGTGGGGATCGGCGGCACGAGCGCCGTCTCGATGACGCTGGTGATCCTGTGCGCGACGGTCGCCTCACTGGTGGTGTTCGTCCTCGGCCCGCGGCGCTACCCGGATCTTCCGGAGGCAGCTTCGCTGGAGCCTCAAGTCGACGTCTGGCAGGCCTAGAGGCCGCCGCCGCGTGAAGCGGGGAGGACGCCGGCGCGGGCGCTGCGCGCCGCCGGCGTCCGAACATGGGAACGACGAAGCGGGCGGGCCGCATGCGGCCCGCCCGCTTCGTCGTCAGACGTTACGCGCTCGTCAGGAAGGGAGCTGCGTCAGCGTGTGCTGGACGCGGCTCTTCTTGTGAGCGGCGTTGTTCTTGTGAAGGATCCCCTTGGCGGCGGCCTTGTCGATGCGCGAGGTCAGGAAGGTCGCGGTCTTCTGCGCCTCCTCGGTCTGGCCCTCGGCGACTTCGTCCTCGAGCTGCTTGAACAGCGTCTTGAGGGTCGACTTGGCGTGCCGGTTGCGAAGCCGCTGCTTGGCGGCCAGGCGGATACGCTTCTTCTGCTGCTTGATGTTGGCCACGTGATCCCTTCGATCAGGCTAGATTCGTGACTGGTTCCAGGTGCAGTGGGGCTGCGTCCGGACGCGAAATGCTATCACGGGCACGCGAGGCCGGGCAAACGATGGCCGCGGCTCAGTGCGGCGTTCCGTGGGACCGCGCGATGTCGATGTCCAGCGCGTGCGGGTTCTGCGATCCCGGCGGCGACCCGCCGGCCTCGAAGTCACCCTCGGCGCGGGCCCCAAGGTGGCGGTCGTCCACGGCGAGCCTGACCTTGGCCAGCCGGAGCCACTCGCCGCGCTCGTCCTCGGCGAACACCGTGTAGTGGTACGTCGCGGCGGGGTCGGTGGCTTCGTCCCTCGCGCCTGTCCGCACGCTCTCCGCCAGCAGGGCCTGGCCGCTGCCGACGACGGTGTGGTCGAAGGCGCTCTCCGCGAAGCCGTGCTCGGAGCGGAGCACGCGCCAGAGCAGCGCGCGGCCGCCCCGGGCGTCCCAGGTCAGGATGATCGCGCCGGCCTCTCGCCGGGTCGTGAGGTGCGCCAGAAGCGGCGCTTTGTGGAATCCGAACACGTGCGAGCCCTCCCGTGCCGACACCGGCGAGACTACCATCTCCGGGACGAGAGTCGTCGTGAAGCGCGGACGGTGGCCGTTCAGACCGGCAGGGCCGCGGGCGGCATCGAACCGCGGCTTCAGCGCAGCTTGCGCGTGATGAGCGGCCAGAAGCCGGAGGCCTCCTGGCCCATCACCCAGATGCTGATGCCGGCGATCCTGGGGTGGTCGGCGCGCAGCGCCGCGAGCTTGGCGGCGACGGCCTTCTCGTCCTGGAAGTACACCGTGTGCGTCTCGCCGCCGTCGGTGAACGTCATCGTGGCCTCCTGCGAGGAGGGGTCGCGGGTCACGGTGGCGTCGTGGGTCTGCGGCCAGCGTCGCGCCGCGGTGCGCGGAGACGGTGGCGACCGAGCCGCCGTGCCAGTCGAACCCGTAGAACGGCAGGCCGAGGAAGACCTTGCCCGGCGGCACCTTGCGCTCGGCGAACGTGAGCACGCGGTCGACCCACTCCGCGGCGCCTGCGGACCGGGGTCGCCCCAGGGGCCGCTGTAGCTGTAGGTCATGATCTTGAACTCGTCCACGGCCTTGCCGATGCGGCTCCAGTCGGCGTACTTCTGGTTGTCCCACTCGCCGGGCTCGGACGTCTTGGGCATCACGGCGATGGAGAGGAAGCGGCCCTCGGCGTGCAGGGCGTCGGCGAGGTCCTCCACGAGCGCCGAGAAGCGGTCGCGGTCGGCCGGTCTGAGGTCCTCCCAGTCCAGATCGACGCCGTCGTAGCCCATGTCCGTGACCAGGGTGACCAGGTCGTCGATGAAGCGGCGGCGGCGGTCGGGCGAAGCCAGCACCCCCGCCGCGAGATCCCGGCTGAACGCGTTGCCCGAGCTGGTCGAGTTGGTGACCGTGGCGAACAGGTTGAGGTCGTAGCCGCGGGCGGCCCCCACCAGGTCCGGGTCCTCGTCCTGGGCGGTCACACTGCCGTCCGCCTGCGTGTGGTACCAGTCGAAGTCGACCTCGTCGACGGCGTCCGCGGCGGTCGCCGCCTTGAGGGAGGCAGCGTCGCCGAGCGTCCAGGCGGTCACCTTGTACTGGCGGCCGCCGAGGGGCTCGCGCAGGTAGCCGAGGGGCGGGTCGCCGGGGCGGTCGAGGTGCGAGCCGAACGGCCCGACGGTGAACAGCAGGACGAGCACGACGACCAGGACGCCGGCGGCGGCAAGCAGGACCAGCAGTCGCTGGCGGCGGACGCGCGCCGCCCTCGCCTCACGGGACGCGCGCGTCAGCGCGGCGGTCGTCGTCCTTCTGCGGAGCCTCTCCCGCGTCGTTGGGCGTGGATGCGGAGACGCTGCTTCACTCCTCGGAACGCGCATCTGATGGTGGTCTGAGCACCGAGGCTACGAGCATGCCCGCGAGAGGTCAAACGCCGACCGGGACGGGAGGCGCTCCTCCTACCTCCGCGGAGAGAGAACATGCCGTCGAAATCCCTCTGCCGGACGACCGCATCCACCTCCACCGGGAGATTCCCGCCGCGCGCTCTTCCCGGTAGCCTCGCCTCATCGAGCGATGCTGGAGGAGCCCCATGAGAGCGATCGTCTGCCCAAGATACGGAGGACCGGACGTCCTCGAGCTGCGAGACGTGGAACGGCCCAGTCCGAAGGACGACGAGGTCTGCGTCCGGATCATGGCGACCGCGGTGACGGCGAGCGACATCTTCATCCGCAGTTCCGACGTACCGCTGCGGTTCCGCATCCCCATGCGCCTGATGATGGGCATCACGAGGCCGCGCCGGCCGATCATCGGCCTGGTGCTGGCGGGCGAGATCGTGGCGGCAGGCCGAGACACGAGGAGATTCGAGCCCGGCGACCAGGTCTACGGTCTCACCGGCTTCGGGCTCGGCGCCTATGCCGAGTACAAGTGCATGAAGGAGACAGACTCGACGCGTGGGTGCCTGGCGCTGAAGCCGGCGAACCTGACCTACGAGGAGTCGACCGTGGCGGCCTACGGTGGCCTCCTGGCCCTGCAGTTCATGGAGAAGGGCGACATCCAGCCCGGCCAGAGAGTGCTCGTCTACGGCGCATCGGGGACTTCAGGCACCACGGCGGTGCAGTATGCGAAGTATCTGGGTGCGGAAGTCACCGGGGTCTGCAGTACCGCCAACGTGGAGCTGGTGCAGTCCCTCGGTGCAGACGCCGTCATCGACTACACCCGGGTCGACGCGCTCGCGCCCGGCGACAAGTACGACTTCGTGCTCGACGCCGTCGGGAAGGCCAAGACGTCCAGGCTGAAGGAATCCTGCAGGGCGAGCGTCGCCGGCAAGGACCGGTACGCGTCGATCGACGACGGCAACCTGTTGCTGGACTCGGGGAGACTGGCGGTCATGAAGGAGCTGGTCGAGGCCGGTCAGATCAGGCCGGTCGTGGACAGGCGCTATCCCCTGGAGGAGATGGCCGAAGCCCATCGATACGTCGGGCTGGGCCACAAGCGAGGAGGAGTGGCCATCACCGTCGGACCCATGGACGCAGCCTGAACGGCCGGTCGCTTGGGGCGGGCCGCGCGGTAGTGGGGGCGACCGCGACCGTACATGCGGTAAGGGCGGCCGGGCCGGGAGGCGGGGCCGCCCTCTGCTACACTCTGCGCCGGCCGGATGGCAGTCCGGCCCGCCGGGCTCTCTGCCCGGCTTGCCAGGCGGCCGAGCCGTCCGGTCCGGGCAGTACTTCCCGGCTCCGCGGCGAAGAGTGGAGGTCATGAGCGAGCGCAGACGCAAGCTCGCCTGGGCGGCGGTGATCGTCGCCTCGGCGACCGCCATCTCCCGCGTCGTCGGGCTCGGCCGCGAGGTCCTCACCGCCGGCGTCTACGGCGTGACCGCCGACTACAACACCTTCGTGTCCGTCTCGGTGGTGCCGAACCTGATCCGGCAGCTGTTCGCCGACGCCGCCATCAGCGCCGCGTTCGTGCCGGTGCTCACGGCGCTGCTCGCCGCCGGGGACGTCGAGCGCGCGCGAAAGCTGACCGGCACCCTGCTCGGCTTCATGCTCGCCGTGGTCGGCGCGGTCTGCGTGGTGCTCATCCTCGCGGCGACGCCGGTCGTCAAGGCGATCTATCCCGAGCTCACCGGCACCAGCGAGATGGCCACCCTCGCGGCGCACTACCTGCAGATCCTCGTGCCGACGGTGCTCGTCCTCGCGCTCGCCGGCGTCCTGACCGGCGTGCTCTACGCGCACGAGCGCTTCACCATGCCGGCCGTCGTCAGCATCGTCTGGAACCTCGTGATCATCGCCTTCATGGCCGTCTGGCACGAGGAGTGGGGCGTGTACGCGCTGGCCTGGGGCACGCTCGTGGGCACGGTCGTCGAGTTGGTCCTGCTGGGGCTCGCCATGCGCGCGACCGGCGAGCCCCTGACCCTCAACTTCCACTTCGGCGACCCGTACCTGCGCCGCGTGCTGGCGCTCATGGTGCCGATCACCATCACGCTCGGCATCCTCAACTTCAACGCGCTGATCGACACCTACTTCGCGCAGTACGTGAGCGACCACGCGGCGGCGGAGATCGGCTACTCGTTCCGCCTCTACCAGTTGCCGCAGGGGATCTTCGCGGTGACGATCGGCACGATCCTGTTCCCGTCGCTGTCGCGGTTCGCCGCGCAGAAGGACATGGACCGCTTCCGCGACACGATCTCGATGGGCGTACGCCAGATGATCTTCGTCTCGCTGCCGTTCCTCGCCTGGTTCACGGTGCTGGCGGCGCCGATCGTGCGCCTCGTGTACCAGCGCGGCACGTTCACGGCGACGGCGACGCACGAGGTCTCACTGGCGCTCGCCGCCTTCACGCTCGGGCTGACGTTCGCCAACGTCAACATCATGTTCAACCGCAGCTTCCAGAGCATGCAGAGGCCGTGGCTGCCGCTGTACGTCGGGCTCGTGAACCTGGGCCTGAACGCGGTGCTGGACTGGATCCTGCTGGGACCGCTGGGCGTCGCCGGGATCACGTTGTCGACGTCGATCGTGTCCGCGTTCAACCTCATCGTGCTCGTGTGGCTGCTGCGCCGGCTCATCGGCCGCATCGACGGGCGCCGGATCGGCCGGTCGGCCGCCGGCGCCATCCTCTGCGCCCTGGCGCTCACGGCCGTCTCCGCCGGCCTCTGGTACGCTTTGCGCGGCTTCGCGGAGGGCGGGTTCCTGCGGCTGCTGATCGCGGTCGTCGTCGCGGTGGGCGCCGGCGGCCTCGTCTACCTCGGGCTGGCCAAGCTGCTCAAGCTCGACGAGCTCTCCATCGTGCGCCAGCTGGTGCGGCGCCGCGGCGGTTCCGGCGCGGCGTCCGAGCCGCCCGCCGCGGCGGACTGACGCGCCGGGCGACCGCCTCGCCCGGAGCCTGTATCATTGGCGGTCGTGACTTCGCTCGACCACATCCGCAACTTCAGCATCATCGCGCACATCGACCACGGCAAGTCGACCCTGGCCGACCGCATCCTCGAATCCACGGGGACGGTCGCCGCGCGCGACATGAAGGAGCAACTGCTCGACAAGATGGACCTCGAGCGCGAGCGCGGCATCACCATCAAGAGCCAGGCGGTGCGCATCGCCTACAAGGCGCACGACGGCCAGACCTACCAGCTCAACCTCATCGACACGCCCGGCCACGTCGACTTCACCTATGAGGTCTCGCGCAGCCTCGCCGCCTGCGAAGGCGCCGTGCTGCTCGTGGACTCGACCCAGGGCGTCGAGGCCCAGACCGTCGCCAACGCGTATCTGGCCATCGACAACGACCTCGAGATCATCCCGGTGCTCAACAAGATCGACCTGCCGGCCAGCAACGTGCCCGAGGCCGAGATGGAACTGCACGAGCTCACGGGTGCGACACACGAAGAGATCCTCTCCGTGTCGGCGAAGACCGGGGAGGGGGTGGACGCCATCCTCGACGCGATCGTGACGAGGACGCCGCCGCCCGAGGGAGACGTCGACGCGCCGCCTCGCGCGCTCATCTTCGACAGCGAGTACGACCAGTACCGCGGCGTGATCGCCTACGTGCGCGTCATCGACGGCGGCTTCTCCAAGCGCCAGCTCGTCAGCCTCATGCGCACCGACCAGGACGCGGAGATCGAGGAGCTCGGCTACTTCGGGCCCGAGATGAAGCCGACCGACCGGCTCGAGACCGGGGAGGTCGGCTACATCATCACCGGCGTCAAGGACGTGGCGCAGGTGCGCGTGGGCGACACGATCACGGACAAGAAGCGCCCGGCCGGCGAAGCCCTGCCGGGCTACAAGGTCGTGCAGCCGATGGTGTTCACCGGCCTGTTCCCGACCGAAGGCGACAAGTTCGAGGAGCTGCGCGACGCGCTCGAGAAGCTCAAGCTGAACGACGCCGCGCTCACCTACGAGCCCGAGAGCTCGGTCGCCCTCGGCTTCGGCTTCCGCTGCGGCTTCCTCGGTCTCCTCCACATGGACATCGTGCGCGAGCGTCTCGAGCGCGAGTACGGCCTCGAGCTCATCACCACGATGCCCAACGTCGAGTACCACGCGTATCGCACCAACGGCACGATGACCGTGGTCCGCAACCCCGCCCAGATGCCCGACGTGACGGTCATCGACCGCATCGAGGAGCCGTACGTCGCCGCCAGCATCCTCGTGCCCGCGCAGTTCGTCGGCACCATCATGGAGCTGTGCCAGGGGCGGCGCGCCGACTTCGTCGACATGAAGTACCTCTCGCCGGAGCGCGTGGAGATGCACTACAAGCTGCCGCTGGGCGAGATCGTGCTCGACTTCTTCGACCAGCTCAAGACGCGCACGCGCGGCTACGCCTCGCTCGACTACGAGTACTCCGGCTACCGGCAGAGCGATCTGGTGAAGCTCGACATCCTGCTCGCCGGCGAGCCCGTCGATGCGCTCTCGCTCATCACGCCGCGCGAGCGCGCGCACCTGCGCGGCAAGGCGCTGGTCACCAAGCTGCGCCAGAAGATCCCGCGCCAGCTGTTCGAGGTGCCCGTGCAGGCGGCGATCGGCAACAAGGTGGTCGCGCGCGAGACGGTCAAGGCCGTACGCAAGGACGTCACCGCCAAGTGCTACGGCGGCGACATCAGCCGCAAGCGCAAGCTGCTCGAGAAGCAGAAGGAAGGCAAGAAGCGGATGAAGCAGCTCGGCGTGGTCGAGGTGCCGCAGGAGGCCTTCCTCGCCGTGCTCGAGCTCGAGCCGGGCGACAAGGACCGCTGATGGCCGGCGGCGCTGCGCCGCACTTCGAGGCTCCGGACGTGCGCTTCCACGCCTCCTGGCTGGAGGCCCTCCGCGAGTACCACGACGAGGGCCGGCACGACTGGCTCGACGAGGACGTCTTCGAGGACCGCGACGAGTTCGCCCGCTACTGCGCCGCCGTCAACGCCGGCGTGGAGCGGCCCGGCGAGCCCGACTTCTACCTGTCCCACCTGTACGGCACGCCCCTGCCCGGGGAGTGGGCCGACGGCTACGTGCCGCAGACCGTGCTGTGGTGGGTGGCCGGCGACGAGTACCTCGGCCGGCTCTCGATCCGGCACCGGCTGACGCCGCACCTGCTGTACTTCGGCGGCAACATCGGCTTCGAGGTGCGTCCCGGCGCGCGACGGCGAGGCCACGCCACGGCCATGCTGGCCGCGGCGCTGCCGCTCGCCGCCGCTCTCGGCATCGACCCGGCCCGCGTCGACTGCGACGTCGTCAACGCCGCCTCCCGCCGGGTCATCGAGGGGAACGGCGGCGTGCTGGCCGAGGAGCGCGACGGCAGCCTCTTCTTCTGGGTGCCGACGTCGTGAGCCTGGCCGCGGGCTCGGGCGTGGGCGACGCGGCGCCCCGCGCCCCGTTCGAGGGCCCCGTGCGGCACGTCTACGTGCACGTCCCCTTCTGCCGCGCGAAGTGCGACTACTGCGACTTCGCCTCGGTGCCCGTCCCGGGTGGTGACGGGCGGGCCGGGGCGGAGGCCGCCCGCCGGCTCGACGCCTACGTGGACGCGCTCGCCGCCGAGTGGGAGCGGGAGCGGGCGGCGCACGACGTCGGCCGCCTCCACACGCTCTACCTCGGCGGCGGCACCCCGAGTCTGCTGCGGCCGGAGCGGCTCGAGCGGGTGCTCGAGCTCTTCCGGCCGCACCTCACGCCGCACGCGGAGGTCACGGTCGAGACCAACCCGGAGGACGCCGACGACGAGTACGCCGCGTGGGCGGCGTCGGCGCGGCTCGGCGCCCGCGGCGGGAGCGGCGGGGTCCGGCCCGGCGTCCGCGTCTCGCTCGGCGCGCAGAGCTTCTCGCCGCAGCTGCGCGCCGTGCTCGGCCGCACCGCGCAGGCGGACCCGGCCGCGGCCTTCCGTCGTCTCCGGCGCGCCGGCGTCTCCGGCGCCGGACTCGACCTGATCCACGGCATCCCCGGCCAGACCCCGGAACTGCTCGCCGCCGACATCGCCGAGGTGCTCGCGCTGCGTCCCGACCACGTCTCGTGGTACGAGCTGGACGTGGTCGAGGGCACGGCGCTCGCGGCGCGGCTCGCCGTCCGACCGGTCGGGGAAGGCGCGGAGGGCTCGCCGGCCGGCGCGCTCGATCCCTCCGCCATGCCCGCCGACCCCATGGACGACGTGCGCGCGGCGGGCTACCGGCGCATCGTGCGGGAGCTCTCCCGCGCCGGCTACGACTGGTACGAGGTCAGCAACTTCGCCCGGCCGGGGCGGCGGGCGCGCCACAACGTGGCGTACTGGCGCGCCCGGCCCTATCTCGGCCTCGGACCGGGCGCCGTGAGCACCGTCGGCGCCCGGCGCTGGACGAACGCGCCCGGCCCGGACGCCTGGGCGGCGGCCCTGGCGGCCGGCGAGCCGCCGCCGCGCGCCTTCGAGGCGCTGGACGCCGGCACCCGCGCCCGCGAGCGCTTCCTGCTGGCGTCCCGCTGCGGCGAGCGCGTGCCGCTCGCCGAGGTGGCCGCCGTCATCGACCCGGGCGTCGCCGCCGGCCTCGCGGCGGCTGGATTGGTTTCCCTGCACAGTGGTACAATCCGCGTGACGCGAAAGGGGAGGCACGTGGCCGACGAGGTGTGCGTGCGCCTGTTTCGCTCTACGCATTTAAGGGAGTAGATTGCCGCTCACGGCTCGCCAAGAGCAGGTCCTGCGGACCGTCATCGAGGAGTACATAGCGCTCGGCGCTCCGGTCGGCTCCAAGCACCTGAGCGAGCGCTACGACTTCGGCGCGGCCGCATCCACCATCCGCAACGACCTCGCCGACCTCGAGGACATGGGCATGCTGGCGCACCCGCACACCTCCGCCGGGCAGGGTGCCCACCGACGACGGCTACCGCCACTACGTCGACGCCGTGGTCTCGGAGCGCCGCGAGACGGCGCCGCCCGCTCTCCTGCTGGAGCGAGACCGCGCCGCGAGTGAGATCGACGACGCGCTCCGCGAGACCGCCGAGGCGCTGTCTCGCGTCACGGAACTGCTGGCCGTGGTCTCGGCGCCGGCCGTCAGCACATCGGTGCTGCGCCACATCGAGATCCTCTCGCTGCAGCCGCGCCTCGTCATGGTGGTGCTCATCACGACGTCCGGGCAGGTCACCAAGCGCGTGTTCTCGTACGTCGACCCCGTCGACGAGGGCCTCGCGGAGTTCGCCCGCGTGTACCTCAACGAGCGCCTCGTCGGCTCCCAGCTGGGCACGCGCCGGGTAGCCGCCGTGTTCGAGAGCCTGGACCTTCGCCTCAAGGAGCGCAAGTTCCTCGACACGCTGCGGTCGGCCTTCGAGACGCCCGGACCGGGTGACATCGAGGGCCTGCACCTCGGCGGCACGTCGCGCCTGCTCGACAACCTCACGCGGGCCGGCGCCGGCCACCTCAACGAGGTGCTGCAGATGCTCGAGGAGCGCTACAACCTGCTCGAGTTGCTGGCCGGCGCGCTTCGCGAAGACGGCATCTACCTGCGCATCGGCCACGAGATGGCCTCGCCGTCGCTGCGCGAGTGTTCGCTGGTGGCCGCCAACTACGGCGTCGCCAACCGCAGCCTGGGCACGGTCAGCGTGATCGGCCCGACCCGCATGGACTATCAGCATGTGATCGCGACCGTGCGGGCCACGGCCGACGGTCTCAGCACGTACCTCGAAGACATCTGGTGACCACCTCCGACTGGGGCGACCTGTGAAGCGTGACTACTACGACGTGCTCGGCGTGCGGCGTGACGCCGACGCCGGCGACATCAAGAAGGCCTTCCGCAAGCTCGCCCGGGAGTTCCACCCCGACGTGAACACGGAGGACCCGGAGGCCGAGGCGCGCTTCAAGGAAGCGGCGGAGGCCTACGAAGTCCTCAGCGACGCCGACACGCGCGCCGCCTACGACCACTACGGCTTCGACGGCCTGCGCGGCCGGCAGATGACCGACTTCGAGCACGTCGGCTTCGGCGACCTCTTCAACATCTTCTTCGGCGGCGGCATGTTCGACTCGGTGCTGCGTGACGCCGGCGGGATGTGGGGCGCGGCGAACGGCAGCTCGCCCGCGCCGCGCGGCGATGACGTCGAGGCGAAGCTCGGCCTCACCTTCGCCGAGTCGGTGTTCGGCGTGACCAAGGACATGGAGGTCACCGCCGACGTGGTGTGCGAGACCTGCGCCGGCAGCGGAGCCAAGGCCGGCACCGGCCGCGAGCAGTGCCCGCAGTGTCACGGCAGCGGTCGCATGCGCGAGGTCTCCAGCCTCGGGGGCTTCGGCCAGTTCATCCGCACCAGCACCTGCAACGTCTGCCGCGGCCAGGGCACCATCGTCAAGGAACCGTGCGAGACGTGCCTGGGCACGGGCCGCCAGCGCCAGACGCGTACCGTGCCCGTCGAGGTGCCCGCGGGCATCTCCGACGGGCAGCGCCTGCGCCTGGCGGGCGAGGGTGGCGCCGGCGCCCGCGGCGGCAGGCCCGGCGACCTCTACGTCTCCATCGCCGTCGAGCCGCACGAGGACTTCATGCGCGACGGCGACGACCTGATCTACCGCCTCGACGTCACCATGGTCGAGGCGGCGCTCGGCACCACCGCCTACGTCCCGGCGCTCGACGGCGACATCGAGATGCAGCTCAAGCCCGGCACGCAGCCCAACGAGGTCAAGACCTTCCGCAGCCGCGGCGTGCCGGTCCTCCAGGGCTACGGCCGTGGCGACCTCAAGGTCGTCGTCAACGTCCTCGTCCCGCGCAAGCTCACCGACGAGCAGCGGGAGCTGCTCGAGCAGTTCGCGGAGCAGAGCGGCGAGTCGACTTACGAGGCCGACCAGAGCTTCCTCGACAAGGTCCGCGCCGTCTTCCGGCAGTGAAGCGCCCCCAGTACACGCGCTACGCCCTGCGGCTGGAACTGCCGACGGGGGCGCGGCCCGTGGCGGAGTGGCCGCCGGACGCGGCCGGCGCCGGCGCCGCGTCCGTCCGTCCCCAGGCGTTCGACGACTGGTCCGGCGCTGCGGCCTACGTACCGACTCCGGACGGCCAGGAGCTCGACTACAACCACCCGGCCGCCGTCGCGGCGATCCTCGCCCTCCAGCCGGCCGGCTGGCAGGAGGAGGACGGTGGCCGGACGCTCGTCTTCTGGCTGGAGGACGGCGCCGAAGCTCGCCCCGAGGTCGCCGCCGGCCTGAGGCGGCTTGGTGGCTTCGGCCGCCTCGAGGTCGCGCGCGAGCGCCCGGGCTGGGAGGACGCCTGGCGCCGCTTCCACAAACCGCACGTGATCGGGCGGCTCTACGTGCGCCCGCCCTGGTACCCGGCCCGCGACGACCTGCTCGACATCGTGGTCGAGGCCGGGCTCGCCTTCGGCACCGGCGGACACGCGAGCACGCGCGAGTGCCTCGAACTCATCCAGACCATCAAGCCGGCGTCCCTGCTCGACCTCGGCTCGGGCTCGGGCGTCGTGTCGTTCGCCGCCCTGCGGCTGGGGTTCGCGCCGGTGACCGGCATCGACATCGACCCCGTCGCCGTCCACGCCGCCGCCGGCAACGCGGCGATGAACGGGCTGGCGCCGACGTTCCTGGTGGGCGACGCCACCGACGCCGGCTATCCGCTGCCGGAGGCGGAGGTCGTCGTCGCCAACATCGCCCTGCGGCCGATCCTGCGGCTGGCGGAGCGCTGGCGACCTGCCGGGCGCCCCGGGACTGCAGCCGCCGGCCGAGCTGCTGCTGTCCGGCCTGCTCGTCGAACAGGCCGAGGAGGCGCTGGCGGCCTTCCCGGCCTTCGTCGAGACCGCCCGCACCGACGACGGCACCTGGCTGACGCTGCACCTCACGAGGCGGGCGTGACGAAGGTCGCGGCCAGCTTCGTCGGCTGCAAGGTCAGTCAGGCCGACGGGGAGGACGCGCTCGCGGGCCTCGCCGCCGCGGGCCTCGAGCCCGTGACGGCGCGTGAGGCCGCCGACGTCGTCGTGGTGCACACCTGCTGCGTCACGGCGGAGGCCGAGCGCAAGTCGCGCCGGCTCGTCCGGCGCGCGGCCTCGGCCGGCAAGCGCGTGGTGGTCGCCGGCTGCGCCGCGGCGCTGCATCCGGAGCAGTTCGAGGGTGAGCACGTGACCGTGGCCGCCCGGCCGGACTGGACGGCGCTGGCCGAGCAGCTGAAGGGGCGCCAGCCGAGGCAACCCGGGCAAGGGGGCGGCGGGTAGCGTCGCGGCGTCTGGCGCCGTTGGTGCCGCCACCGCTGATGTCACCGGCGGCGCCAGTCGGGGCATCAACGCGGGCCCCGCCGATGACGTCACCACCGGCCCCACGGGGGACGCCACCACCCGCCCCGCCGATGACGCCACCGATGGCATCACTCCTGACGCCACCAGTGACGACGTCAAGGCGCCAGTGCACACGGGACACCTGACCCGGCCCGGCACGCGACTGGCCTCGGGGCTGCGGTCGCAGCCGCGGGCAGGCCGGCGGCCGGAGAGCCGGGCGAGGCGCCTCGCGCCACTCCCGGCGCACGCACGCGGCTGGTGCTCAAGGTCCAGGACGGCTGTGCCGGCGCCTGTACCTACTGCGTCGTGCGGATGGTGCGCGGGGAGCCGCGCAGCGTGCCGCTCGTGGAGGCGCTCGCCGCCGCCCGCGCCGGCCTTGCCCGCGGCTGCGGCGAAGTGGTGCTGAGCGGCATCGACCTCGGAGCATGGCGCGACGGCCCGCTGCGGCTGCCCGCGCTGGTCGCGGCGGTCGCGGAGCTGGACGGCCTGCGCCGCGTGCGCCTCTCGTCGGTCGAGCCCGGGCACGTGACGCCGGCTCTGCTCGACCTGCTCGCTCACCCCGGCGTCGCGCGCCACCTGCACGTGCCGCTGCAGTCCGCCGACGACGGCGTGCTGCGCGCCATGAAGCGTCCCTACACGTTCGCCCGGTATCTTGCGCGCGGTCGAGGGCCTGCGGGCGGCTCCGGGGGGAGCTATGCTCAGTACCGACGTGATCGTCGGCTACCCCACCGAGGACGAGGCCGCGTTCGCGCGCACGCTGGAGGCGCTGCAGAGCGGCCTCTTCGGGCGCGCGCACGTGTTCGCGTACTCGGCGCGGCCGGGGACGGCGGCAGCGGAGCTGCCGCAGCTGCCGGCCGCCGTCGTCAAGGAGCGCAGGGGGCGCGCGCTCGCGGCCGCCGAGGCGGCCGCGCTCGCCGCGCGCCACGCCACCATCGGCCGCGTGGCCGAGGTCCTGGTCGAGGAGCGGCGCGACGGCCTCTGGAGGGGGTACAGTTCGGAGTACGTACGGTATTCGCTGCGCGGCGACGCGCGGCGCGGCGAGCTGGTCCGCGCCGTCGCGGACGGACTCACCGGCGACGGCGTGACGGGAAGGATCGAGGAGTGAGCGGCGACTGCATCTTCTGCAGGATCGCCGCCGGGGACATCCCGGCGGACGTGGTGGCCCAGGACGACGACTTCGTCGCGTTCCGCGACGCGCGCCCGCTGGCTCCGGTCCACGTGCTGGTGATCCCTCGCGCGCACGTCGCCTCGCTCGACGAGGCCGAGGCCCTGAGCCCGCAGGCCTCGGCCCGCGCGCTCGCCTTCATCGCCGCCACGGCCCGCTCCGCCGGCGTGGCGGAGACCGGCTACAGAGTCATCACGAACACGGGACCGCACGCCGGCCAGGAGGTCATGCACCTGCACTGGCACGTCATCGGCGGGACCCGGCTGGGAGGCATGGTATGAGCGGTATGAGCTACGCAGGTCCCGCTCGTGTACGCCGGAAGAGGAGGCGTCATGAGAGAGCCCGGCGCTATCGAACAGCGCATCAAGGACGACGCCACCGGCGCGCTCAGGGCGGGGGACAAGCGGCTTCGCGAGGCGCTCAACTCCTTCTGTGCGGCGCTCAAGAAGGAGCGCATCGACAGCCGCAAGGAGCCCACGGAGGCCGACGAGCTCACGGTGCTCAAGCGCGAGCGCAAGCGGCGCGCCGAGGCGATCGAGCTGTACGACGGCGCCGGCCGCACCGACCTCGCCGACCAGGAGCGGTACGAGGAGGGGCTCCTCAAGGGCTACATGCCGGAGGAGCTCACCGACGCCGAGCTCGAGGAGCTGGTGGACGAAGGCATCGCCGCCACCGACGCCGTCACGCCCAGGGACATGGGCAAGGTGATGGGCTGGCTCAAGCCCAAGGTCGCCGGCCGCGCCGACGGCAAGAAGCTCAGCGACCTGGTCCGCGACCGCCTGGGGGGCTGAAGGTGACGCCGGTGTCGCGCACGGTCATCGACCTGGACAGCAACGGCATCGCGCTCAGCCTCGCCGGCGAGCACGACGCCCACCTCAAGATCCTCGAGCAGCGCCTGGACTGCAAGCTGACGCTGCGCGGCAACGTGCTCATCCTCGAGGGCGAGACCGACGCCGTGGAGAAGGCGCGCGCGGCGATCGAGGAGCTCCTCACCGTCATCCGCTGCGGGCGCCCGCTCAACCCCGGCATCGTCGAGTCGCTGATGGACATCGCCGTGAACTCGTCGGGCAAGCCCTCCGAGGTGTACGGCGACATCGTCTGGACGCACCGCGGCCGCCAGGTCGGCCCGCGCACCGTGAACCAGAAGCTGTACGTGGACGCCATCCGCAAGAACACGATCACGTTCGGCATCGGCCCTGCCGGCACCGGCAAGACGTATCTGGCCACGGCGATGGCGGTGGCCGCCTTCTTCGGCAAGCAGGTGGGGCGGATCATCCTCACGCGGCCGGCGGTGGAGGCGGGGGAGAGCCTCGGCTTCCTGCCCGGCACGGTGAGCGAGAAGGTCGACCCCTACTTCCGGCCGCTGTTCGACGCCCTCTACGACATGATCGACGGCGAGAAGCTGGCCGCGCTCATCGAGAAGGGCGAGATCGAGGTCGCCCCGCTGGCGTTCATGCGGGGGCGCACGCTCAACGACTCGTTCATCATCCTCGACGAGGCGCAGAACACCTCGCCGGAGCAGATGAAGATGTTCCTCACGCGCCTCGGCTTCGGCAGCAAGATGGTGGTCACCGGCGACGTCACCCAGATCGACCTGCCGCACAGCAGGACATCGGGGCTCGTCACCGTGCCCGAGGTCCTCGAGGAGATCGACGACATCAGCATCGTGGAGTTCGACGGGCACGATGTGGTGCGCCACAAGCTGGTCCAGCGCATCGTCAACGCCTACAAGGCGCACGACGACGAGGTGGGCGCGGCACGGGCGCAGCGCTCATCGCCGTCCGGACCGCGCCGCGAGGGGCAGGGCTCGTGAACGTCGTCGAGGTGGTCAACGGGACGCGCACGGCGATCGACGAGGAACTCGTCGCCCGCCTCGTGGCCAAGGTGCTCGAGGAGGAGGACGTGCGCGGCGCGGAGGTGGCCGTGACGTTCGTCGGCGAAAAGCGCATCCGCGAGCTCAACCGCGAGCACCGCGACAAGGACGAGGTCACCGACGTGCTGAGCTTCCCGCTCGAGGATTGGGAGGCCGGCGACCCCGCCACCGACGGCGCCGGCGCACCCGGCGACGCCGAGGCCGTGGTGATCGCCACGCTCGCGCCCGACCTCGGCGACGTGGCCGAGGCGGTCATCGCCGGCACGGGCGGTCCACCGCTCCTGCTCGGCGACATCGTGATCTGCGCGCGCCGCGCCCTCGAGCAGGCGCGCGGCGACGACCTGCCGCCGTCCTTCGAGATGGCGGTGCTGCTGGCGCACGGGACGCTGCACCTGCTCGGCTACGACCACGAGACCGACGCCGGCCAGATGGCGCTTCGGCAGGCGGAAGTGCTTGAACTCGTCGACTGGGAGGGCCTCGTTGTCGCACCGCCGCGGTAGCCTGCTCACCAGCTTCAATTTCGCCTTCGACGGCATCGTCCACGCGCTCCGCTACGAGCGGAACATGTGGATCCACTTCGGCATCGCCGCGCTGGTGCTCCTCGCCGGCCTGTTCTTCGCGCTCACCCGCGTCGAAGTCATCGCGCTGCTGGTCGCCATCTCCTTCGTGCTCATCACCGAGATGTTCAACACGGCCATCGAGCACGTCGTCGACCTGGTCACCGACGAGGACGACCCGCGCGCCCGCGTCGCCAAGGACGTGGCCGCGGGCGCCGTGCTGCTCGCCGCCGTCAATGCCGTCGCCGTCGCCTACCTCGTCTTCTACGACAAGATCACCAGCGTGCCGTACACGATCCTCAGCCGGCTGCGCGGCTCACCCATCGACGTCACCGTCATCGCCCTGTTCATCGTCGTCCTCGCGGCGGTCGCCCTGAAGGCGCTGACGCACCGCGGCACCGCCTTCCACGGAGGCTTGCCGTCGGTGCACGCCGCGCTGGCGTTCGCCGCCTGGGTCGCGGTGACGATCGTCGCCGCCGGCACCACGTTCGCGCTGCCGATCTCGGCCATCACGCTGTTCCTGGCCGCGCTCGTCGCCCAGAGCCGCGTGCAGGCCAAGATCCACACGCTCACGGAGGTGGCGGTGGGCGCGGCGCTCGGCATCGCCATCACCGCGCTGCTGTTCCGCATCTGGTACCCGATATGAGCCGTCCGCCGGAACGCGCCGAGCGCCTGCTGTTCCAGGAGGCCCTGACCGTCGCCGCGAACGCCTACGCGCCCTACTCCGGGTACGCGGTGGGCGCCGTGGCCGTCGGCCCGTCGGGCCGCAGCCACCACGGCGCCAACGTCGAGAACGCCTCGTCTCCGGCCGGCCTCTGCGCGGAACGGGCGGCGCTCGCCGCGCTCGTCACGCACGGCGAGCGCGAGCTGCGCTACGTCGCCGTCGCGGCGCTCGACGGCTCCGACTGCCTGCCCTGCGGCTTCTGCCTGCAGGCGCTCAGCGAGTTCGGCGACCCCGAACTCGTCGCGCGCCGCGGCGGCGAGCTGACCGTCATCCGCCTGAGTGAGCTCCTCACGGCGCCATTCGCCCTACCAGAGGAGAACGCCGGTGCCTGAGGACTTCCACAGCGGGTTCGTCGCCGTCTTCGGGCGGCCGAACGTGGGCAAGTCGACGCTCGTCAACGCCCTCGTGGGGCGCAAGGTCAGCATCGTCAGCGACCACCCGCAGACCACGCGGCGGCGCATCACCGGTGTGGTCACGCTGGACGACCTGCCAGCTCGTGCTCCTCGACCTGCCGGGCTTCCAGAAGCCGTTCGACTCGCTCACGCGGCGCATGCAGACGGCCGTCGACGACGCGCTCGGCGAGGTGGACGCCGCGCTCGTGCTCCTGAACGCCACCGAGACGTTCGGCTCGGGCGACCGCTACATCACGCAGGCGGTCGCCGAGGCCGGCCGGCCCGCGGTGGTGGCGCTGAACAAGATCGACCTCGTGGACGGGCCCAGGCTGGGCGCGCGGCTCGAGGAGGCGCGCGCCCTCTCCGCCGGCGCCGAGGTCCTGCCCGTCTCCGCCTTGCGGGGGGACGGGCTCTCCGAGGTCGTCTCCCGGCTCTCCGCGGCCATGCCGCCCGGGCCCGTGTACTTCCCGGAGGGCCAGCAGAGCGACCAGCCCCTCGAGTTGCTGATCGCCGAGCTCGTGCGCGAGCAGGCGCTCCGCCTCACGCGCGACGAGGTGCCGCACGCCATCGCCGCGGAGGTCACCTCGATCACCGAGCGCGACGACCGCCCGCTGGTCGAGATCGAGGCCAACGTCATCGTCGAGACCGAGTCGCAGAAGGCGATCGTCGTGGGCAAGGGCGGGCGCGTGGTCAAGGCCATCGGCAGCGGCGCCCGCCACGAGATCGAGGCGATCCTGGGCGTGCAGGTGTTCCTCGCCCTGCGCGTCAAGGTGCGCAAGCACTGGCGCCGCGACGACCGCTACATCGAGCGCCTCCTCTAGGCGCTGCCACGGGGAGCCGGCTGCTATACTCGCGCCGGCTCCGCACCCGTCCGTTCAGCCGCCCGGAGGAAGAGGCGTTGCAGGCCGAAGAACTCGCCAAGACCATCGACCACACGCTGCTGCGCGCCGACGCCACGAGCGCCGACGTCGAGGCGCTCTGCGCCGAGGCGGTGCAAGTACCACTTCGCCGCCGTCTGCCTGTTCCCGCACTTCGTCCCGCTCGCCGCCGACCTGCTGCGCGGCACGGACGTCAAGACCTGCACCGTCATCTCGTTCCCGTTCGGCGCCGACACGCCGAGGATCAAGGCGCTGGCGGCCGACGAGGCGGTCCAGCGCGGGGCGGACGAGGTGGACGTCGTCATCAACGTGCCGGCGTTCCTCTCGGGCGAGTTCGGGCTGGTGCGCGACGAGCTCACCGCCATCGTGCACAAGGTGCGCGTGCGTGGGGTCAACACCGGGCGCGGGCAGGTGATCGTCAAGGCGATCATCGAGACCTGCTACCTCGACGACAAGCTCAAGCGGCTCGCCTGCCACATCTGCGAGCAGGCCGGCGTCGACTTCGTGAAGACGTCGACGGGTCTCGGCCCGCACGGGGCGACCGTCAAGGACGTCGAACTGCTCCGCGACTGCCTGGACGCGCACATCGGCGTCAAGGCCTCGGGCGGCATCCGCACCGCCGCGGACGTCGAGCGCATGGTGAGCGCCGGCGCCGTCAGGGTCGGCACCAGCGCCGGCGTGGCCATCATGGAGGAGTGCCTCGCCTGACGCGGGGCGCTGACCTCGCCGTGGACCACGCCGCCTTCCTCGAGCTCGTCCGCTACAACGCCGACGGCCTGGTGCCCTGCGTGGTCCAGGCCGCCGAGGGCGGGGAGGTGCTCATGGTGGCCTACGCCAGCGAGGAGGCCCTGCGAGCCACGCTGGCGACCGGCGAGGCGCACTTCTGGAGCCGCAGCCGGCGGGAGCTCTGGCACAAGGGCGGCACCAGCGGCAACGTGCAGCGCGTGCTGTCGCTCCGGCTCGACTGCGACCACGACACGGTGCTGCTCACCGTCGAGCCGGCCGGTCCGGCGTGCCACACCGGCGCCGTGAGCTGCTTCCGCGACGAGGCCAGCGGCGGCGCGACGACGATCCCCGCCGCCGGCGGCGCGTGAGCCGCTCCTCCGCCGGCCGCGGGCGCCGCTTCGGGCTCGCCGGCGCTCTTCTGCTCGCCATCCTCGTCCTGGCCCTGGCGCTGCGCCTCAAGGGCGTCACCTACGGGCTCCCGTACAGCTTCGTGAACGCCGACGAGACGATGGTCATCCCCAAGGCGTTCCACGCCGCCCAGGGCCACCCGAACCCGCAGTTCTTCTTCTATCCGTCGCTGTACTTCTACCTGACCGGCGCGCTTGTACCTGCTGGCGGCGCCGGTGTGGTGGCTGCTGGGCCACGGGAACTTCCTCGCCCAGACCTCGTTCGTCGTCGACAACGGGCCGTACTTCCTGCTCGGCCGGCTCCTCTCGGTGGCCATGGGCACGGCGTCCGTGTACCTCGTGTACCGGCTGGGCCGGGACGCCTTCGGCCGCCCGGCCGGTCTGCTCGCGGCGCTCTTTCTCGCGGTGGCGCCGCTCCACGTGGCCTACTCGCACATGGCGGTGACCGACGTGACCGCGGTCGCGTTCTCGCTGCTCGCGCTCGTCCTGCTGCTTGCAGGCGGCCGCTCCGGGCCGGGCGGACCCGGCCGCGGCGGCGGCTGCGCCCATGCGGCGCCACGCCGGCCGCTGGCTGGTCCTCGGCGCGATCGCCGCCGGCCTCGCGACGTCGACCAAGTACAACCTCGGCATGCTCGTCCTGCCGGCGACCGTCGCCGCGGTCTTCGCGTGCCGGGACGAGGCCGCCGCCCGCGTCGCGGCCGGCGGCCGGACGGTCCTCGTCTGGCTGCGGCTGCTCGTCCTGCGGCTGTACCTGCCGATGCTCGTCGCGTTCGTCGTCGCGTCGCCCTTCGTCGTGCTCGACGCGCCGCACTTCCTCAGGGACTTCCGCCGCCAGAGCCAGATCATGGACCGCGGCTGGCTCGGCTTCGAGCACGTCGGCAACGGGTTCTGGTTCAACGTGACCCCCAACCTCACCGGGGCCATCGGCGTCGTGCTCCTGGTCCTGGGCGTCGCCGGACTCGGCTGGGCGCTGTGGCGGCGCACCCGGCTCGACCTGATGCTCGCGCCCTACGTGATCGTCTACTTCGTCTACATCGGTACCTGGAAGGAGCTCGCCGACCGCTACCTGCTGGTCATCGTGCCGCTGGTGCTCCTGCTCGCCATGCGCCTGTGCGTCGACGCCGTCGGGTTGGTGCGGCCGGGCCTCAGGCGAGTCGCGGTGCCGGTGGTCGCGATCGTGCTCGCCGTCGCCCTCGTGTCCCCGCTCACCTCGTCGCTTGCGTTCGACCGCGAGCTCAGCGGCACCGACACGCGCGAGGTGGCGCGGGAGTGGATCCAGCGCCACGTGCCGGCCGGGTCGCTCATCGCCCTCGAGAACTACAGCCCGCCCGCTGGTGCAGGAGGACGCGCTCGACCACTACCGGGCGGCCGGTCTCGACCCGGTCGCCTACCGCGTGGTCCGGCTCAAGCTGCCGGCGCCCGGGCACTCCCGGACCGCTCGCGCGATCTCACGCGGCTGCGCCGGCAGGGCGTCGAGTACGTGGTGGTGAGCAGCCGGGTCTACGACAGGGTGCTCGCCGCGCCGGAGGTCTATCCGACCATCGTCGAGTTCTACCGGCAGCTCGACGCCCAGGCGCAGCTGGTGAAGGAGTTCCGGCCCGGCCCGGGCGAGCGCGGGCCGGTGCTCAAGCTCTACCGCATTTCCTGAGACCCCGGGCGGGAAGCGCTCCCGGCCGCCGCCGGCGCCGGGCCGTGACGCCGCGGCTCAGCCGCGGCGGTCGAGTTCGCGCGGCGCCTCGCCGGCCGCCGCCTCCACCTCGCCTTCGGCGATCGGTCGGCGGCCCGGCCGCACGATCGCGTAGGCGAGGAAGCCCGGCGGGATCGGCAGCCAGAAGTTGATGATGCGGTAGACGAGGACGACGGCGACCGCGATCGCGGACGGCACGCCGAAGCTCACGAAGAGCGCGATCATGATGCCCTCGACGGCGCCCAGACCCCCCGGCGTGGGCGCCAGCGTCCCGATCGAGTAGGCCACCACGTACGCCACGAGCAGGTGGCTCAGCCCGATGGTGTAGACCGAAGGCCGCGAACGTGCACCACAGGCAGAGCATGTCGAAGAACCAGAACGCGCAGGCGAGCACCAGCGTGGTCCGGAACGAGCCGCGGTGGCCGGTCATGCGCCGCATGCCGATCAGCAGGTTGTCGATCCAGCCGTCGATGTGGTGCTCCTTGACCACCTCGCGCCGCATGACCCGGTTGACGATGCGAGCCGTCTGGTGGGCGCGCGTGCGCAGTCGCGACGGGTGGTTGTAGAGGTACACCCCGTACAGGGTCAGCCACAGGATCAGCACGATGAGCACGATGCCGACGAGGTAGCCGAAGATCGAGTCGCTGCCGCGCGTGATGATCAGGTACACCATCGCCGCGGCGAAGAAGACCCACAGCACCACGTAGTTGAAGAACTGCTGTGCCGCGATGGCCACGAAGATGATGCCGTGCGGCACCTTGTGCTTCATCAGCGCGTTGTAGGTGACCACCCAGCCGCCGACGCCGCCGGCGGAGAGGATGTGGCTGACCGCGAGACTGCTGAGCGTGATCGCCCAGACCTCGCGCAGGCGCATGCGGATGTCGAGCACGCGAAGGATGTAGCGGAAGAGATTGGCGTAGCCGGCCAGCGCCGCCACCTGGAGCGCGACCGCGGCGGCGAGCAGCGCGTAGCTCGCGTGCGAGACGTACTTGACGGTCGCCTGCGTGTCGACGAGCTTCGGCAGCAGCAGGTACAGCGCCAGCACGATGACCGCGAAGACGATGATGTGGCGGAGTGTCTTCTTGATGGCGTTTCCCCCAGGGGTCGGCGGGCCCTCCCGCCAAGGCAAAGACAGTACCACAGCGGGCGAAGGAGGCGGCGCGCACGCGCCAGACGCCGCCGGAGCCTAGCGTACGCTTGCGTAGGTCCCGAGGCCGACCGGGATCGGAAGCCAGAAGAAGATGAGCCTGTAGACCAGGACGATGGCGACCGCGGCGCTGGAGTCCAACCCGAACCCCACGAGCAGAGCGATGAGGACGCCCTCGACGGCGCCCAGTCCGCTCGGAGTGGGCGAGAACGTGCCGACCACGTAGGCGACCACGTAGGCGATGATCACCTTGTCGACGGCGAGATATCTGTGGAAGGCGAACATGACGAAGAACAGACAGATGATGTCGAAGCCCCAGTAGCCGGCGGCGTGACCGACGGTGCGCAGGTGCCCCCAACCGTCCCGGCGCAGCCGCCGCCAGCCGTCCACGACGCCGTCGAGCCACTCGTCGAGCTGCGTGGGATCGATCCGCAACCGGCTGATGCGGCGCTCGAGCCAGGCGACCACCTGATGCGTCCTGCGCCGCAGCGAGGACGGGTGGTTGAGCAGCCAGAACCCGTAGCCGGTGAGCACGAACATGAGCACCACGAGGATCGTCGACACCAGAGTGGCGGCGTCGCCGCCCTGCCCCCGGATGATGAGCACGATCAGGCTCGCGGTGAAGAGCGCGAACAGCAGCAGGTAGGCGAAGGCGTTCTGGAAGATCACCGCGATGAGCACCATGGCGTGCGGCATGCCGCGCTTCTGCAGTACGCGATACGTGACCGCCGCGCCGCCGACGCCCCCGGCGGAGAAGAGATGGGCGGCGGCGAGTCCGGCGAGGTTGATCCTCAGGGCGAGCCCGAGGCTCACCGGGTACCGGAGCAGGTCGAGGAGGCGGCGGAAGAGCAGGGAGTAGAAGACGATCGAGACGCACTCGACGATGACGGCGGCCACCAGCCACGCCGGCGACGCCTGGCCGACCAGCTCGAGCGCGTGCCGCTGCCCCGCGAGCCGCGGCACCAGGAGGAACAACGCGGCGGCGACGACCAGGAAGATGATCGCCGTGCGCCACGGGTGACGCCGGCGAGGTGCCCGGCTGTCGCTCAGCGCTTCTTCTTGCCGCCGCGGCGCTGGCGCGAGGCCGGGGCGGGTGGGTCGCCGAGGACGGCGCGTTCGATCTCCTGCCGCCGGATCCAGGCATAGACGAGACTGGCCGGGACGCAGCTGAACGGTATGGCGCAGAGGATCAGCCAGTCCAGCGCCGCGCGGCGTAGGTGACGTACACGCCGTACGACGAGCGTCGATCGCCCAGCGCGAGGAGCATGAGGCCGCCCAGGACCGCCTTGACCGTGCTGCTGGGACGAACGTGACCGACAGTGCCTGGGCGAAACATCAGCAGCAGGAGAAGTACGAGTGTGATCGCCGAGAGGAGAAAGAGGTTGGCGAGGCGGCGGAGCTCGAGCCGCGTGCTCTCATCGACGTCGGCGCCGCGCTCGTCCTTGTCGTACTTCATGAAGTCGAACAGGCGGGCCATGGCCCCCACCGCCCCGATGCGTGTGGCGCCGCCCGGCGGGGCATGAACCCGAGGACGCTGAAAGGACCGGCTAAGTCTTAAGGATGGACGCGCGCATCACAACCCCACCAGGCGGCCACGCCGCCGTCTACGACGCGGCCATGTGGCCGTTCGAACGGGCTGCGGTCGGCGCCTGGCGGCGTCGCCTCGCGGCGGCCGCGCGCGGGCGCGTGCTCGAGATCGCCGCGGGCACCGGGGCGCAGTTCCGCTGGTACGCCCCGGGCACGGAGGTCGCGGCGCTGGAGCCCGACTCCTCCATGCGCGAGCGAGCGCAGCGCCGGGCGGCGCGGGCCGCCGCACGCGTGGCCGTGGTCGACGGCCGCGCCGAGGAACTGCCGTTCGCGGACGCGAGCTTCGACGCCGCCGTGAGTGCGTTCGCTCTCTGCACGGTGACGGACCCGGCGGCGGCGCTCGCCGAGCTTCGCCGGGTCCTCGTCCCCGGCGGCACGCTACTGCTGCTCGAACACGTCCACCTCCGTTGGGAGCCGGGGCGGGTCCTGCAGAGCCGGGCGGCCCCGGCCTGGGCGGCCGTCGCCGGCGGCTGTCGCCTTGACAGAGATACGGTGAGGTTCGCGCGCGAGGCAGGCTTCGACGTCCTGCGTGAGCGCGCGCATATGGCCGGCTGGATCGTCGAGGCGAGCCTGCGCAGCCCCGTCGGGTTGCAGGACGGCGTCAGTCCTGCTTAACTAGCCGCTCGAACGACAACGAGGCGTCTGGCGCGCCCCCACATCCGTTCGCCCCCCTTCTTCTCTCACCCCCCTTCACACGGCGTTCGCATGCGGGCTCAGCGCGATCCGGTCGCCGAACGCCCCCCGGCACAGGTCGTCTGCCGCTGCCGGTCGGGAAACCGCGTCGAAAGGACATTGTGAGTCGAAGCAAAAGCTGGATCGCCATCGTCGCGATCATCCTCGTCGCCACCGCACTCGCCGCCATCGCCGTTCCGCAGAAGGCCGAGGCGGCCTCCCTCAAGAGCAAGCTTCGCTCCGCCAAGCTCGCCCTTCGCCACTCGAATCTCCGCCTGAAGGCCGCGAAGGCCAACCTCGCCGCCGCCGCGACCGCGGGTCTCGCCACCGCCGATCCCGCCGCCACTCCGACGCCTGCCGCGACCCCCGCCGCGACCGCCCCCACAGTCGTCGAGCTCAAGGCCAGGGTAGACCGGGCGCGCCGCGCCGTCCGTGTGTGGACGCAGCGCGTGCGCCGTCTCGCCAAGCAGTATCGCCTCCAGCGCAACCTGGCCACCTGGGAGCGTCGTGGCAACTGGAAGCCCATCATCAAGATCGCCGCGGCCAAGTACCACGTCAGCGCCGCTGGGATGTATCGCATGATGATGCGCGAGTCCGGCGGCCAGCGGTATGCCGGCGCGAGCTCAGCGTACAAGGGCCTCTTCCAGTACTGGACCGGCACCTGGTCGGCCAGCTGGAACCCGTGGCGCCACGACAGCATCTACGACGGCAGCTCGCAGATCAACGCGACCGCCTATGCCATCAGCAAGGGCATGGGCCCGTCCATGTGGACCACCACCTTCGCCTCACAGTACTGATCGAAGGCCGGTGACGCCGCGCTCCTCGGGGTTCGGCGTCAGCGGTTCGAAGCGGCCGCCGGGAGCTCCTCACGAGTTCCCGGCGGCCGCTCCATCGCTCCCCTCTTTCGCTGCGCCCGTACGTCCATTCCGACCGAAGATGCACAAGGCGGTCGGAATGCGGCAGAATAGGCGCGTCGCAGCCGCGATTGGCGAAGGTCGAGCAGGATTCGCATGCTGTTCGCAATGGCGCCAGGCGGCCGCGAGTGATTGCGGGATGACTTCCCTGCAACCAGCACCGTGCCGGTGTGGCGGAACTGGTAGACGCGCTCGACTCAAAATCGGGTGCCCCGAAAGGGCGTGTGGGTTCGAGTCCCACCTCCGGCACCAGCGTTTCTTGTGAGGGGACCGTGAATGTGCTCCCCGGCGGGTCGCGGGCGCGCACGAAGCGGACCTCTGGTAGGATTGCGTTCCCGTACGCGATTGCGGGCATGACGATTCCTTCCGCCCCTCGTTCCTCGTCGGGCGGACGTGCACGGAGAGGAGCGCGAGGCATGACGGTGCGGCTCTTGGGTCTCAACTGCAGTCCCCGTGACAAAAGCAATAGCGGCATCATGCTCGAGACGGCCTTCGAGAAGTTGGACGCCGCCTATCCCGGCGAGTGCGAGCACGAGGTCGTCACCCTCCGTGACCTGCACATCGAGCCGTGCAAGGCCTGTGCCGTGTGCGGCAAGAAGAAGGACGGCACGTTCATCCCCTGCGTCCGCGAGCAGGAGGACGACGTGCAGGGCATCCTCGACGCCATGGTCGCGGCCGATGGCCTTCTCGTGGCCACGCCGGTGTACTTCGGGCTCCCGTCGGACCTCTTCTCCAAGTTCATCATGCGCACGCGCCCGCTGCGGCACCAGGACTTCAAACTCGCCGACAAGCCGCTGGGCGTGCTCGCCACGGCCGGCCGCCGCTCCGGCGGCGCCGAGACCGCGATCCTGGCCACGTGGCTGCCCTTTGTGCGCAACGGCTGCCTCGTCGTCGGCAACGGTGACGGCACCTGCCAGTTCGGCGCCTACGGCTGGGCCGGCGCCCGCGGCCACGTCCTGAGCGACGAGTGGGGCCTGGAGCAGGGCTTCCAGACCGCACAGCGCGTCTTCACCCTTGCCGGCGTGATCAAGGCCGGCATCGAGGCCTCCGGCTACGAGAACTACATGAAGTTCTCCTATGGCCAGGGGACCCGCCCCTGATCCCTCGCCCAGACCGGGAAGGAACCGCCATGTCCGACGCCGATACCATCCTCGAGTTCATCCGCGACGAGGCCGACCTCGAAGAAGACGAGGTCACGCCCGACACGTCGCTGTTTCGCGACCAACTGCTCGACTCCATGAACCTCACGGCTCTCATCGCGTTCCTCGAAGAGGAGTTCTCGATCAGGGTGAAGCCCATGGACATCGTCTACGAGAACCTGGACACCGTGAACCACATGCTGGCCTACGTCGCGCGCAAGAGGGCGAGCGATGCCTGAGGCGGGCGCAGAGCAGAAGCCGGTGGACGGCGCGGAGAGCCCTGAGCCGGCCAGGCACCGCGGCCAATGGTTCTACTACGGTCTCGGTCTGAGCCTGCAGACGTTCCTCTGGTTCCTGCTGTTCCTGGCGATCACCGTGGCCGTCCTCGTGGGCAACAAGCTCACGGAGTTCAGGTACGTCGGGTTCTGACCAAGCCTCCAGATCGTCATGCCTCCCGAATCTCTGATGTCCGACGCCGTCGCGCGCCTGCGCCGCTGGGCGGCTGAGCGCGCGGACGCGACGCTCCTGCGCACGCGCGGACGCATCTACACCTATGCGGACATGGAGGCGCGGGCGACTCGGGTCGCGGCGACCCTCCTGGCCGTCGCCGGCCGCCGCGGCGCTCGCGTCGCGCTCGTACTCGAGGAGTACGACCAGTTCTTCGTCTGCATGCTGGGCGCCTGGCTCGCCGGCCAGGTCGTGGTGCCGCTCAACACGAGCCTGCCGCAGCACGACGTCGACTGGCTGGTCGGCAAGTCCCGGCCGGACGTGATCGTGCTGCCCGATGACGCGACGTGCCCGACGCCGGATGGCGCTCCGCTCCGTCTGGTCGTGACCGCGGACGCGGACGGCCTCGTGGACGGCGTGCGGGCGGCCGGCGGCGTCGCCGCTCCGGCCGCCGACCCCGGCGAGCTCGCGGCCATCACCGAGGACGAGATCGCGATGATCATGTTCACGTCCGGCACCACCGGCAGGCCCAAGGGCGTGCGCCAGACCCTGAAGGCGATCTCGAGCAACGCCGGGCATGTCGCCCTCACGCTGGGCCTCGAGGCCGGCGACCGCATCTTCGTCAACACCCCGCCGTACTTCACCAGCGGCATCTGCCACTTCCTCACGCTGCTGGCCAACGGCGGCGGCGTGGCCGGCCAGCTGGGCTTCTACTTCGGCACCGGCCTGCTGGACGAGATGGAGGCGGAGGGCTGCACCGGGTTCGGTGGCGCGCCGGCTCATCTGGTCCGCGTGGTCGAGCCGATGGAGGAGCCGCGCGAGCACCCGTTCCGCTTCTGGGTGAGCAGCGGCGATCACCTGCCGCTACCGGTGATCGAGAAGTTCCAGGCGATGCTGCCCGGCATCCGCCTCTTCAACATGTACGGCCTCACCGAGGTGAGCGGCCGGCTCTGCATCCTGCCGCCGGCCGAGCTCGACGTGCGCGTCGGCTCCGTCGGCCGGCCCATCGGCGACATGCGCGTGGTCGCGCGGCGCGGCGACCTCGCGGAGGCCGCGCCCGGCGAGCAGGGCGAGCTCTACGTCACCGGCTCGCTGCTCATGCGGGACTACCTCGACGAGCCGGAGATCACCGCGAAGACGCTCACGGACCGCGGCCTCAAGACCGGCGACTTCGGCAAGGTCGACGAGACCGGCGCCGTGTGGATCGCCGGCCGCAAGGACGACATCATCAAGCGCGGCGGCGAGAAGGTCAGCATCATCCACGTCCAGGAGGCCCTGCAGGGGCTCGGGCGCTTCGCCGACGTCGCCGTCGTGGCCGCGCCCGACGAGATCCTCGGCCACGTGCCGGTGGCGTTCGTCGTCCCGCACGAGCCGGAAGGGTTCAAGGCCTCAAGGCTGCTGCGCGAGCTGCGCGGCGTGCTGCCGTCCACGTCCCTGCCCAGCCGCGTCATCGCCGTCGAGGCGATCCCGCGCACCGGATCCGGAAAGGCGATCAGGGCGGAGCTGCAGGCGCTGCTCGCCGAGGAGCTCGGGTGAGCAGTTTCACGAGGGGCCTGCACAACAGGAACCCCTTGGTGCTCGTCGTGGCGCTGGCTCTGCTCGTGCTGACCCTCTTCGGCATCCAGAGCTACTTCGTGAGCGGCCGCTGGACATCCATCCCTCTGGAGTACTGGCTGCGCAAGGCCAGTGACGACTACACGTACGTCTCGTGGGCCGTCGGCAGCGTGAAGCTTAGACCACCGAAGGAGCCGTCGGTCTACCTGCTCGGCGGCTCCAGCGCGCGAGAGTCGGTGGTGAGCGGCCCGAGCCTCGCCGCCGATATCAGAAGCGAGGGCGGCCCCAAGGTCGTGGCGTGGGACCTCGGGTCGATGAACCAGAACTTCGCCCAGAGCCTCGCTGTGGCCGACAACGTTCCCGCGACATCGACGTACCTGCTCATCGGAGTCGGCCTCGGGCGCTTCACCTCGGACCGTGGAGCCAGCCTCAAACAGGCGGAAGGCCGCGAGCTTCTTCTGGAGAGCCCGTTCCTGCAGCGCTACGTGGCACGTACCTACGGCAAGTACAAGTACACGAGGACCATCCTGGCCGGTGTCTTTGCGCAGCTCACGAGCAAGGTGGAGCTGCAGGGCGGCGAACTGCTCGCGGGCACGATCCCGCGCCGGACCTACGGTCAGCACCGCTACAACCTGCGCGGCATCCACACGGTGGCGCAGAAGGAACGCATGGTCGAGGAGTGGAACACGCGACGCTACCCGAAGTTCCTTCGCAACCTGCGCTTCCATCTCGACATGCTCGACCAGCTTCTCACGCGCGCTCAGCAGCGCGGGCTGCACGTGGCGCTCGTCGAGCTCCCGCTCGACCGCGAGATCGTCGGTGACCAGTTCGACTACGCGATCAGGCAGTATCGGGGGCCGATCGAGGCCATGGCCGCTGAGCACGGTGTGCCGTACCTCGACTTCAACGATGACCTCCACATGAAGGACGGGGACTTCCACGACCTCGTGCACCTGGTCGAGCCGGGACGCGTGGTCTGGCAGCGCCGGCTGGCGCGGGAAGTGGTGAGGGTGATGAGCTCGGCGGACCAGCGCGGCGGCTCCGGGTGAACGCTCGCGTCGAGAGCCCCTCGGGCCGCCCCTCGCCGGCGTCGCGGCCGCTGCCCCCTGTGGGCGGCGCCTTGCGGACGGAGCTCGCATGAGCGCCTTCCACCGGGGGTTCCGCAACCGCAACCCGCTCGTGCTCGTCGTCGCGGCGCTCCTGATGGTCCCGCCATGCTCGGCTTCCAGTGGCTGTTCACGAGCGGCGCCTGGACGGTGGTGCCGCTCGACCTGGCGCTGCGCAACGGCGAGGACTCGTTCACCTACATCTCGTGGATGGTGGGCAAGGCGGAGCAGCAGCCGCCGAGCACGCCCGGTCTGTACCTGCTCGGCGGTTCGAGCGCGCGCGAGTCGATCGTCAGCGCCCAAGCGCTTGCCGCTGAGGTCAAGCAGCTCGGCGGGCCTCGCGTCGCCGCGTACGATACGGGCTCGAATCAACCAGAACTTCGCCGAGAGCCTGGCCGTCGTGGACAGCGTCCCCGATACGCCCGCCTGGCTGCTTGTCGGCGTCAACTTCGGCCGCTTCACCGCGACCAAGCAGCAGAACGCCGTGCAGGCT
>CAWIDR010000002.1:0-36620 GCA_963834905.1 uncultured Thermoleophilia bacterium
TCGCCTGGTTCACGAGCGCGTCAGCGGCCGCATTTTGCTCGCGCCGCACGTGCCGTACGTCCACCTCGTGGAACCGGCTGAGGAGGAGGCAGGCCTGCTGGTGCAGGGGCTTCAGGCCTGCGTCCTTGACCTTGTACTGCCCGTTGACCTGGCGCACGACGAGCTCGCTGTCGAGGAACACGTCGAGGCGCTCGACCCCGCGGTCCAGGGCGACCTCGAGGCCGGCGATCAGCGCCTGGTACTCGGCGACGTTGTTGGTGGCCTTGCCGATGTAGTCGGCGACGTCCTCGACGACGTCGCCGCCGGCGGTCAGGAGGCGCGCGCCGATCCCTGCCGGGCCGGGATTGCCCCGCGCGCCGCCGTCCGTGTACAGGTGGTAGCGGTCGTCGTCGCGGTTCACCGAGCGGACTCCCCCCTTGGGCGCCGGCGGCGCCGCGGCGGCCGGCACAATCGCCGGCGGACTCGGCGTCGGCGCGACGGACTCGGTCTCTGCGGGCTCGCCCGCCTCATCGGGTGCATCTTCTCTAGCCGTCACGGATGCGACCGCTGCGGCCCCACCTCCCGAGTCGCTCCACACGGCCACGGCCAAGTTACGGAAGGTCGCGACCGATGCCGCAGTACCGAGTGCGTCGGCCAGCCGGCCCGCCCAGCGCAGCACGCCCTCCTGCTCGGTGACGCCGTGCGGCGCGTCGATCAGGGCCAGGCCCTGGGCCTGCGCCGCGCGCGCCTCGTGGTACTTGACGTCGCCGGTGATGAGCACGTCGGCGACCTGGGCGACGCCGCGGGCGATGGCGCCGGCTCCCGAACCGGGCAGCACGGCGACGCGGCGCACCTCGCGGCCCGCGTCGCCGGCATAGCGCACCGTCGGCAGGCGCAGCACCACGGCGACGTCCGCGGCCAGCCCGGCCAGCGTCGTCGGCCTCGGCAGCGCGCCGAGCCGGCCGAGGCCCAGGGAGGCGATCTCGTTATCCAGGGGGATGATGTCGTAGACGGGCTCCTCGTACGGGTGCGCGGCCACATAGGTGCTGGTGACGCGGCGCCGCAGCCGCCGCGGGAAGACGACCTCGATGCGCAGTTCGTCGACGGTCTCGTCACGGCCGGACACCCCGGCCGCGGGGTTCGCGGTCTCGCGGCCGAAGAACGTGCCCTGCCCGCCGACCGACCAGGAGCAGTGCTCGTACTCGCCGATCACGCCGGCGCCGGCCGCGAAGAGGGCCTTGCGCACCAGGTCGGCGTCGTCGATCGGCACGAAGCCGACCAGCTTGAGCGCGTCGGCCGCCGCCGGCGCGAGCGGGACGACGGCCTCGAGGTCGAGGAGCTCGGCGATCACGTCGGCCATGCCGCCGCGAGCCTTGTCCAGGCTGGTGTGCGCCGCGATGACGGCGACGCCCTCGCGCGCGGCGCGCAGCGCCAGGCGCCCTGCCTCGGAGTCGTCGGAGAGCCGTTCGAGAGGGTCGAAGATGAGCGGGTGGTGGCTGACGACGACGCCGGCGCCGAGGCGATGGGCCTCGTCCAGGACGGCGTCGTCCACCTCGAGCGCGACGAGGACGACCGGCGCGGCGCCTGCTGCGCCGGCCGCGCCACCCGCCTGCAGCTCGTCGCCCGGCAAGCCGACCTGCACGCCGACGTGGTCCCACGGCTCGGCGAGCGCGAACGGGGCGAGGCGGTCGACAGCGGCGATGACGTCACGTACCTGCATGCCGCAGATACTACCCCAGTCGCGGCCAGACACTCCGTCGGGGCCTTGCATTCCTTCGGGGCCTGCATTGCGTCGGGGCTGCACCCGGCTCGGCCGTCCCGCGCCGGCGTGTACACTCGCCGCATGAGCGGACCCGGCGGACACAGCGCGCACTCCGGCCCGGCGCTCCAGGCCGGGCGGCCCGGCGCGAGCCCGGCCCTCAACCCCTGGCTGGTCGTCCTCGCGCTCGCGCCCGGCATCATGCTCACACTCGCCGACGCGACAGTCATGACGATCACCGTGCAGGCCATCATCCGCCAGGTGGGCGGCTCCGTGGTCTCGGTCTCCTGGGTGATGAACGGGTACAACCTCGTGCTCACGGTGCTCTTCCTGCCCATGGGCAGGCTCGGCGACCGCTACGGCCACAAGCTCGTCTTCACGCTCGGCCTCGCGCTGTTCACCGCCGCCTCACTGCCCTGCGCCCTCGCGACGAGCATCCCCACGCTGGTCGCCTGGCGCGTGGTGCAGGCGGTCGGCGCCGCGGCCGTCGTGCCCACGGCGCTCACCCTGCTCCTGCAGGCGTTCCCCGAACGCCGCCAGGGCTTCGCCGCCGGCCTGTTCGGGGCCGTCAGTTCGCTCGCCCTCGCGGTGGGCCCCGTGCTCGGCGGAGTGCTCGTCTGGTACCGGGGCTGGCCGGCCGTCTTCTGGCTCAACCTCCCTGTCGGGATCATCGGCGTCTTCCTCGCGCTCACGCTCACCAGGGGCCTGCGCACGCCGCGCTCCCGGGAGTCGCTGGACTGGCCCGGCGTCGGCCTCGTCAGCGCCGGCCTCTTCTGCGTCACGCTGGCGATCATCCAGGGCAACGACTGGGGCTGGGCATCGGCCGCCGTCATCGGCCTCTTCGCCGGCGGCGCCGCGCTGCTCCTCCTCTGGGTGGGGTGGGAGCTCCGCACCGCCGCTCCCCTCTTCGACCTCCGCCTGTTTCGCGACCGCACCTTCGCCGCCTCGGCCACGGCCGTCATGACCGTGGACACCGCGCTCATGGGCACGATGTTCATGGGCGTGATCTTCATGATCGCGATGATGGACTACAGCGAGCTCAAGGCCGGGCTCGCGATCGCCACCCTCCCGGTCGCCGTCATGATCCTGACGCCGCCCGCGGGCTGGCTCGCCGACCGCATCGGACCACGCTGGCTCGCCGTGACCGGCGCCCTGGTGACCGCCGCCGGACTCGTCGCCTTGGGGGGCCTTGCCCGCACCGACCCGGTGAGCGCCGTGGTCTGGCGCAGCGGCCTCGTCGGCGCCGGCATCGGGCTCTCGCTGCCGGCGCTGCTCGCCGCCGGCATGAGCGCCGTTCCCGGCGGCCACAAGGGCGCCGGCTCGGGGATGCTGAACACGGCCCGCCAGCTCGGCTTTCTGCTCGGGGTCGCGGTCCTCGTGGCGGTGTTCGCGCACACCATGGGGCAGGCCGTGAACCGTGCCGCCGACCAGGCTCAGGCGCTGACGCGCGCGCAGGACGGCATCTCCCAGCCGATCAAGGACCGCCTGGTCAAGGAGTTCGACAAGGTCCGGACGATCGACGCGACCTCAGGCATGGAGGAGATCCGCAAGGTCGCCCACCCCATCGCCGAGGATGTCGGGAACGACGTCGGCTTCTTCGAGGGCCTCGCCCTGCTGCAGCTGAAGGGCCGCCTCGAGAACATGCTCTGGGACCAGGTCTCGGCGGCGTTCCGCTGGCCCTTCTACACGGCGGCGGTCTTCGCGGCCCTGGGCGCCCTCGCGGGCGCCTTGCTGCCGCGGCGCCTGGCGCGGCGCGAGCCGTAGGACGCGCCGCGGCTCTCGCCTCGTTTCCCCACTTGGGTTGCGCACTCGGGTACACTTTCTCGCATGGGCACCATCAACGAGACGAGCCTCCCCGGCGTCGGCCTCCGCTTCGACTTCACGACGCGCGACGGTGACCGCGTCGTCGTGGTCAATCACCGCAGCGGACGCAGCGAGCTGCTCGTGTGCAGCAAGCAGGACCCCGATGCCTGCCACGAGGTCCTGAGGCTCGCCAAAGAGGATGCACGCTCCCTCGCTGAAGTCCTCGGGCAGTCGCAGGTCACCGAGGAGGTCACCTCGATGCGCCTCTCGACGCAGGGGCTCACCATCGACTGGCTGCCGGTGCATCCGGCATCGCCGTGCGTAGGACGCTCCGTGTACGACATCGAGCATCTGGACGAGGAGGCCGCCTCCATTGTCGCGATCATCCGCGACGTGGCGACCATCGCGGCGCCGCCGTCCACGTTCACCCTGCAGCCGGACGACGTGACCGTGGTCGTCGGTACGCCGGAGGGCGTCGAGGCGATGGCCGACCTGTTGCGCAGCGCCTGAGGGCGCGCTCCTCGTGGTAGCCACCCTGGCGGACGGCGCTGGCTTCCTGCTCGAGGTCGGCGCCGTCTTGCTCGTGCTGGCGGCGCTTGCGCGCCTGGCCGCCCGCACCGGCTTCTCCCCGATCCCCCTCTACCTGCTGGCGGGCCTCGTCATCGGGTTCGTCGCCCCACCCGACATCGACCCCAAGGTCATCACTATCGAGTCGCAGGTCGCCGTCATGCTTCTTCTCTTCATGCTCGGCGTCGAGTACACGGCCGACGACGTGGTCCACAGCCTGCAGGGCAGTCTCGGTCCCGGGGTCGTCGACTTCGCCCTCAACTTCCCCCCCGGCCTGCTGGTCGGGCTGGTGCTCGGGTGGGGCGTCCTGCCGTCGCTGCTGCTTGGCGGCGTCACCTACATCTCGTCGTCGAGCATCGCCGCCAAAGTGCTCGACGACTTCGGGCGCCTCGGTAACCGGGAGACCCCGGCCATCCTCTCGGTGCTGGTGATGGAAGACCTCGTGATGGCTCCCTATCTGCCGCTGGTGGCGGTGCTGCTCGCCGGCGGCAGTCTGCTGCGCGGGCTCGCCCTGGCCTTCGCGGCGAGCGGCCTCGCCGTGGCAGCTCTCTGGACCGCCCGGAGACACGGCCACCTCCTCAGCCGCCGGATCACGCACCCCAAGAGCGAGGTCGTCCTGCTCACGGTGGTCGGGATGCTCATGATCGCCGGCGGGGCGGCCGAGCTGATCGGAGTGTCGGCAGGAGTCATGGCGTTTCTCGTCGGGCTGTCCATCTCCGGCTCCCTCGCGCATCGCGCCCGCGAGCTGATGAGCCCGCTGCGCGACCTCTTCGCGGCCGTGTTCTTCGTCTCGTTCGGCCTGCAGATCGACGTGCGCTCGATCCCGGGAGTGCTGGGCGTCGCCGCCGTCCTCTGGGTCGTGACGGCGGGGACGAAGCTCGTCACCGGATGGATCGCCGCGCGCCGCATCAGCGCCGCGCCGGGACGCCTGCGGGCGGGCACGGCGCTCGTCGCGCGGGGCGAGTTCTCCATCGTCATCGCCGGCCTCGGCGTGGCCGCCGGGACGGAGTCCCTGCTGGCGCCGCTCGCCGCCACCTACGTCCTCCTGACGGCGGTGAGCGGTCCGCTTCTCACCCGCTACGCCGACGTAGCCGGCCTGCGGCTGGCACGCCGCGTGCGACCCCGCCCGTGACGGGGAGCCGCGGCGCCTGCGCCGCGCCACACGCCGGGTAGCGGTCGCCGGCCGCCACCCACCCTCACATCCGTGGTACGCTTGACCGCGGCACAACGAAGTGCCGATCGAGCAGCGAGGGCAACGACGCTCTCCGGTCCTGACGACCGGGGGGCGTTTCTCGTTGGTCGACCCATCGAAGGAGGAGGTGAAGCAGACAGACCAGCACGCGCACCACGGCGCGGCGACGCACGCCGCCCGCGCCACCCACTCGGATAGCGGCCGCAAAGGATGACCATCATGAATGCGCTCCCGACCAGCATCCGAAGCCTCGTCACCAGTGAACGCGTGACGGAGCTCCAGCTCTGGTACACCGACGAGCTCGGTGAACTGGAGGTCTCCACCCTCTCCGGGGGTGGCCTCGACGCTCTGCTCGAACGCGGCGTCGCCCTCAACGACCCCGCGCACGGCGGGTACGGCATCAGCTCCGGCTCGGACATCGTGGCCGTGCCGGACTGGCACACCTTCCGCATGCTCCCGCCCTCGACCCACGGCCCGTCGGCGGCCGCGGTGTTCTGCTGCCTCGAATCCATCGGCTTCGTGAGCTTCGACGATCTCGTGATGCAGTGAGCCTGCGGGCGCCGGCCGGTCCGCCCCGGGCGGGGTCCGGCCGGCGCCCGCTGCCGGCGCGCCCTCCTCCACGTATACTGACCGCATGCCTCGCACGACCCCTACGCTCGGCCTCTCACGAGACGTCATCGACCACCTCGAGAACGTGGCCAGCAACCTCCAGCTCGTGGCCGACCTGTGGTACGGCGACGCCGCGCTGGCGGTGGTCAACCGGGCGGGCGACCTGGCGGTCCTCGCCGACGCCCGCCCCAGCACCGCCGCCGATCCCATCGCGGAGTCGCGCGCCGGAGTGGTCCTCAGCCGGGACGGCGAGCCCGAGGCCTACGCCGCCGCGGAGAGGCGGCAGCCGGTGATGGGCGCGCGGCGCGTCCTGCCCGGGGGCGGCACCTCGAGCACGGAGGCGTACCCGATCGGCTCCCCGGCCGCCACGGCGGTCGTGCTGCGCACCTTCGGCGAGCAGGTCGAGACGACCACGAGCCGCATGGAGAACGCCTTCATCGAGGCCGCGCGCGAGCTGCTCGAGACGCTGCGCGACGGACCGCTGCTGGACACGCGGTCGGGGCAGCCGTTCTGGGCGCTGCGCCGCGCCGGGGACGGAGTGCTGCGCGTCAGCCGGCGCGGCATCGTCACCTACGCGTCGCCCAACGCCGTGAGCATCATGCGCAACGCCGGCGTCGAGAGCCGCGTGACCGGCATGCACGCGTCGGAGCTGCCGGGCGGCGGACGCGGCATCGCCCCCCTCCTGGGCGCGCGCGGAGGTCTGGCGACCGAGCTCGAGGTCGCGGGCCACACGCTCAGCTACCGGTCCATGGCGCTGGCCACCAGCGTGCTCGTGCTCGTCGAGGACCTCACCGAGGCCCGCCGCCGCGAGCGCGAACTGGACGTCAAAGAGGCGACCATCCGCGAGGTCCATCACCGGGTGAAGAACAACCTGCAGACCATCGCCTCGCTGCTGCGCATGCAGGCGCGGCGCAGCGACGACGAGGAGGTGCGGCGCGCGCTCGGCGAGGCGACCGCGCGCGCCGCGTCCATGGCCGCCGTCCACGACCTGCTCGCCCACTCCGACCACGAGTGCGTCGACTTCGTCGCCGTCGCCCGCCGGGTCGTCGAGCTGGTGCGCAGCGGGGCCGTCGGAGACGACCCCGGCGTCGCCGTGCACGTCTCCGGCAGCACCGGCGAGATCGACGCCGGCACCGCGACCTCCCTGGCGCTCGCGCTCACCGAGCTCGTGCACAACGCGCTCGAGCACGCGTTCGACCCGGGCGCGGCGGGTACGGTGCACGTGGACGTGCGCCGCAGCGGCGACCTGCTGACACTGGTCGTCCGCGACGACGGCCGCGGGCTGGCCCCGGAGGTGGACCTGGCGAACTCCCGGGGCCTCGGCTTCTCGATCGTGCGCACGCTGGTCGAGGAGGACCTGCGCGGCACGCTGACGACGAGCCAGGAGGGCGGCACGAGCTTCACCATCAGCGTGCCGCTCGCGCCGGCGGACGACTGACGACCACGAAGGGAACGAGGGACCGGGTATGCGCGTACTGATCGCCGAGGACGAAGCCCTGATCCGCATGGACCTGCGCGAGATGCTCGAGGAGGAAGGCCACGAGGTGGTCGGCGAGGCCCGCGACGGCGCCGAGGCCATCGCGCTGGCGCGCACCGCGCGTCCCGACATCGTGTTCATGGACGTCAAGATGCCGAACGTCGACGGCATCGAGGCCGCCCGGACCATCAGCGAGGAGGCCATCGCCCCCGTGGTGATGCTCACGGCGTTCTCGCAGGCCGGCCTCGTCGAGGAGGCCGCGAAGGCCGGCGCCATGGGCTACGTCGTCAAGCCGTTCTCACGCAACGACCTCCTGCCGGCGATGCAGGTGGCCGTCAGCCGCTATGCGGAGCTGGCGGCCCTGGAGCAGCAGGTCGGCGACCTGAACGAACGCCTCGAGACGCGCAAGGCGCTCGACCGCGCCAAGGGGATCCTCATGGCCGGAGGGCTGAGCGAGCCCGAGGCCTTCAAGCGCCTGCAGAAGCTCGCCATGGACAAGCGCAAGAGCCTGCGCGAGGTCGCCGAGGCGGTCATCACCGCGGACGAGCTGAGGGGCTAGCAGGCGGTCCCGGCGGCCGCCCCGGCGGCCCGCGAGGCAGGCTGAGGATTCCTTGCCGCCCGCCGCGGGAATGTGGTACCCTGCGGGCGGCACAACGGCGTGCCGAACTGAGTCGAGAGCAACGGCGCTCTCCGGTCCATGACGACCGGGGGGCTTTTTTCGTGCCCCCGCCGTCGAGAAGGCCCGGCACTCCCGGGCCGCGAGAACGGAGACACGACATGACGACCAGCGGCTACAACCCCACCGCGATGCCCGGCCCCGAGACGCGCTACTTCCCGCGCATCCCGGACTTCACGCCGCCGCAGAGCGACGGCATGGTCACCGATGGTTCCAAGGCGGAAGGCGACTGAGGCTTCCACGGCCTCGGCCGTCGCGGCGCGGCCCATGCCGCCGCGAGACGACCGCCGGGGGGCGGGGCGTACAGGCCCCGCCCCCCTTTTCTTTGTCGTGACCGGCGACGACACTCCGCGCCCGGCCGCGGGCGACTATCATCGAGGGCGAAGCACAAGCCGTCGGCGAGAGGAGAGCCGTGTTCGACAACCGGCAGAAGATCATGGAGCGGGTGGCCGGGCTGCCCAAAGGCACGAAGTCGGCATCCGGCCGGTACTGGTGCGTCACCTGCAAGATGTTGTTCGCCATGGAGGAGCCCGTGTGCCCCTACATGCCGAAGATGTGCATCAACACGCCGATCCCGGTCGAACTGCTGCCACTCGAGTCGTCGATCGCCCTCGAGAAGCTCGGCCTGTTCTATCCCAAGGTGCCGCAGAAGCTCCTGGCCCACCTCGCCGACACGGACGCGCCCGTGGACGCACCCGCGTTGATCGACGCCTATCTCTCGTTCCTGGACGACTGGGGCGTCGATCCCCGCGACTGAGCCCCTGCAGGCGCTCAAGAGCTTCATCATCCTGCTGAGCGGGTGTGAGACCGCTCAGCGCGTGGCCGAGGACGCCATCACCTTCGTGGTCACGGACGTCGAGCGCGTGTGGAAGAAGGAGCGGCTGTTCGCGCTGCTCGAGAAGACCCTGCCGCTCCTCGCCGAGAGGGTAGGGATCGACCAGGTCATCCGGCTGGACGACATCGACCTCCTGGGCGAGAAGCCGTCGGGGCGGTACTTCTGCCCGATGTGCCGCAAGTTCTTCGAGTTCTCCTCGCAGAAGGACTTCGTCACCTGCCCGCTGATGGCGCAGAAGTGCATGGCCAAGCCCTCCGACATCGCGCAGTCCAAGTACACGCTCGCCGACCTCGCGCACGTCTACGAGGTCACGCCGGACTTCTCCGGGCGCTTCGTCGCAGCCATGCCGGCGAGGGATGACGCACGCGCCGTGCTCGAGGCCCTCCTGCGCGAGGACTGGGGGTTCACCATCGAGCAGGAGCCCTTCGAGCGCATCGCCGCGCACCTCGGCGTCTGAGGACCTGCGGAGCGCCGGCTGACGGCGCGGCGATGGCCACCCGGCCGCGCCGCCGCGGTCAGTCCTCTGGGGCTCCGCGCATCCGCTTGAACAGGGCGGCGATGTCCTCGCCGCCCTCCCCCGCCTCCGCCGCGAGCCGGCAGTACTCGACGAAGGCGCCGGTCATCAGTGACCCCACGCCGGCCTCCTCACTCTCGCCCGGCCGTCAGCCGGCCGTGACTGCGGCGATGGAGTCCTCGAGCGCCGAGAGCCCCTCGTCCAGTTCCTCGCCGGTGATGGTCAGCGCCGGGAACACGCGGATCCCGCTCCCCTGCGTCTGGCGCACGAAGACGCCGCGCCGCAGGCACTCGGCGGCCACGGCCCCCGCCGTCGCCTCGTCGCGGAACTCCACGAGCAGCAACAGGCCGGCGCCGCGGGCGCCGGCGACGGCGCCCGGGAAGCGCTCGCTCCAGGAGTCCATCCTGGCGAGCGCCTCGCCGCCGAGCTTCTCCACGCTTGCGGCGATGTCCTCGTCGATCAGCAAGCGGATGACGGCCTCGGCCACGGCGCAGGCCAGCGGATTGCCGCAGTAGGTGCCGCCGTGGTCGCCGGCCTCGAGCCGCCCGGCGACGCCCTCCGTCATGGCGAAGGCGCCCAGGGGGAAGCCCCCGGCGATGCCCTTGGCCATGGTCAGCAGGTCGGCCTCCGCGCCGGCCGCCGCCGTCGCGAACAGCGGGCCGGTGCGGCAGAACCCCGTCTGGACCTCGTCGACGATGAGCAGCGAGCCGTTGGCCCGGCAGAGGCGCGAGAGCTCGCCCAGGTACCCGGGCTCGGGGATGCGCACGCCGCCCTCGCCCTGCACGGGCTCGACGATCAGCGCCGCCACGTCCCCGTCGAGCTCCGCCGCGACCGCATCGACGCTGCCGAACGGCACGAACCGGTAGCCCGGCATGAGCGGACGGAACTTGTCGCGGTGCTTGGCCTGCCCGGTGGCCGAGACCATGCTGATGGTCCGGCCGTGGAAGCTCCCGTCGGTGGCGATGACGTCCGTGCGGCCGGTCGCCTTGCGCGCCAGCTTGACCGCCGCGTCGTTGGCCTCGGCGCCGCTGTTGGTGAAGAAGACGCGGGTGAGGCCCGACGGCAGGATCCCGGCGAGGAGCTGGAGCAGCCTCGCGCGCGCGGGCGAGTACGTCAGTCCCGAGTCCGGGTTCTGGATGATGCGCGCGCCCTGCTCCGCCAGCGCGCGCACGATCACCGGATGGGCGTGCCCGATGGAGGTGACGCCCCAGCCGGCGGTGAGGTCCAGGTACCGCCGGCCGTCCTCGTCCCACACCCACACGCCCTCGCCGCGCTCGATCGAGATGGGCGTCTTGGCGAAGAACGGCGGCATGTGCGCGTTCTCGACGGCGATGGTCTCGGCGGTGCCCATGGTCTCCTCTCGCTGATGGAGGTTCATTCTCGCACGTGCGCCGTGCGCCCGCGAAGGGAGCGCCGGGCGGCGAGCGGCCCGCACGCAAAGGGGGCGCCGGGGCCCAAAGCCCCGGCGCCCCCGATCAAGAGCGCCACTCGTGTGCTACCGGGTCGATCGCCGCCGCAGGCTCGCCAAAGAGGGGAGCGCCGGAGGCTCTCAGCTCACTCCGGCGGCACCTCGAGGAAGGCGTAGTTGACGTCGATGCCCTTGCCCTTGTTGTAGGCGCGGCCGATCCAGTAGCCGACCAGGCAGACAAGGAAGATGCCGGCGACGACGATGTACGGGGTCGTGCCCTTGAGGCCGTAGTTGGCGTTGGTGAGGAACGCGATGAGCGCGGCGAGGCCGAAGACGAAGCCGATCACGCCGAACAGCGTCACCAGCGGGAATCCGCCGAGCGTGTACTTGGCGCCCGGAGATGCCTCATACAGTGCCTTGGCACGGTACGGCAGCAGCGCCGCCGCGAGACAGCTGATCACGAACACGTAGCCGCAGGCCAGGGTGACGCCGAGCGTCATGCTGGTACCACCAGCCGAGGTAGTTGTAGCCGATGATGACGGCGCGCCGAGCACGAAGTAGAGAAGGTGCGCATTGACCGGCGAGCGGAAGCGCGGGTTCACCTTGGAGATCCAGGCCGGCAGCGTGCGGTCGAGCGACATGCCGACCATGACGCGCGTCATGCCGATGTAGCAGTTGCAGGTGATCTGCAGCGACGCGAGCATGAAGCACACGGCCACGAGGATCGTGATGAACCAGTTGTTGGAGATCACGATCGCGAACATGCCCGGGAAGGGCAGGACGCTGCCGATACCATCTCCCGAGGCGCTCACCCCGTAGTAGTAGGAGTGGGACACGGCGTTGAAGAAGGCGGTACCGACTGCCCGCTCCTCGGCCCAGGCGATCAGCGCGAGGCTGACGCCCATGGCGATCATCGAACCGACGATGATGAACATCTGGTTCTTGAACACGCGGGCGCCCTTGATCTCGCCGCCCTGCTCCACGCTGTACGTGGCCCACTGCAGGCTCGTCCACACGATCGGGATGGCGAGGAGCGTCGCCCCGATGGCGAACTTCGGCAGCAGGTCGACGCCGGCGCCCTTGACGTCGCCCAGCAGCCACTGGTAGTAGCCGTCGCGTCCGTCGACGACCTTGGCGAAGTGGTTGATGTCGATGGCGAACTGCGCCGGGTTGGTGCGCAGGAACTGCACGACCAGGATCACCATGAGGATGCCGGTGGCGGCGAACATGAAGTACTGCAGGCGCACGTAGTTCTTGAAGCCCGTGACCAGCAGGATCGCCATCGCCGCCGCGCCGATGATGCTGACGGTGACGACGCCGGCCGACGACTGCACCCAGACGGCGGCGTCGATGAGGCTCTGGTTGTCCCAGTTCACGCCCAGCCCCATGAGCATCGGCGCGACGCCCAGGGTCGCGAGCAGCCAGCCGGCCAGTGCGACCCACTGCAGGATCCACACCACGAAGCCGCTCATCACGACCGGGAACCCGATGGCGCCGCCGAGGACGCGGCTCTGGAAGACGTAGTCGCCGCCGGAGCGCGGCATGGCGGTGGCCATCCACACGTAGGCCAGCGCGATCGGGAGCTCCAGGAAGATCGCGAGCAGGCAGGCCTTCCACACGGACACGCCCGGGAACGCCGCCGGCGCCCACACGAACGTCCACGGGAAGATCACGCCCATGGTCAGGAAGTTGTACATGAACGCCGACCAGGGCGACATCACCCTGGACAGCCCCGAGGCCTTACGGCTGAAGACCTCCGGTTTTGCTGCGGTTGTGGCCATCTTTTCCCCCTGTTGTCAGTCTCTCAGGACTTCACAGACACGTCATTCGGCGGCAGTAGCCCTGCCTCCTCACCCCGACGTCATCTGATAACCGACGATCTTGCCCGGCTCAAGTGTCAAAATGCACCCCCTCAGGACCCCCTCGCCGTACTCGCTGCCCGGATTGACCACGGTGGTGCGCTTGATCTTGACCAGACCGCGCGCTTCGTGGATGTGCCCGCAGAGCTGGAGCAACGGCTGATGGCGCTCGACCGCATCGCGGACCGCGTGGCTGCCGGCCGGCGCCGACTGGGCCACGCCGGCGACGACGATCGGCGCCGGCGGGTCCGTCGTCCAGTCGAGCTTGGGACAATCGTCGAGCGTCGAGTCGTAAGGCGGCACGTGGAAGTTGAAGATCGCGCTCGTGAAGTCGTCGATCCCCTGCACGGCGTCCTCGAGGTGTTTCGCCAAGGTCTCTTCGTCCGTCTCCCGCGGCGTGTCCCACGGCGTCGGGATTGCTGTAGCCGCAGTTGGCCATCGGGAACGTGTCGTCGAGGATGACGATGCGGCCTTCGCAGTTGACGACGTGCTCGCTCTGACTTCTCCTCGAGGGTGTCGACGAGTTCCTGCGGGTCGTCGTTGCCGCCGGTCACGTACACTTGACGTCGGTGCCGGCGAGGCGCTCGTCGGCCAAGGCGATCCAGCGCTCGAGCCGCGCGTGCGCCTCGCTGCTTGAAGGCGGCGTCCACGAGGCTCTGGTCCGTCCTGCATCGCGCGGATCTCGTCCTCGTCCACGATCACGTAGTAGAAGCCGAGCGTCTCGATGCGCTCCTTCACGGCCGCGAAGCTCGTCGTCGCCGTCCAGATGGAAGTGCTCCTCCTGGAGCGTGACCCGGTAGTGCCCGCCGCCCTCGTCGACGATCGGCACGAGGAACTTGCCTTCGATGTCGCCGCCCATGACGAGGTGGTCGACCTTGTAGAACTTGGCGCCGTTGATGAACTTGCGATACGTGCGCTCAGAGCCGTGCACGTCGGTGGCGAAGAAGATCCGCATGCGCTTGCCGGCGGATCCCCCCTTCTTGCTAAAGAGTCCCATGCGTCAGCTGCCTCCGCCTCAGTCGATCTCGTTGTACCACTTGACTTTGTCCCCCACCCTGGCGCGCAGCTTCCAGCGCGTGCCCTTCGGGTAGTCGTCCATGGCGCTCATGAGCTCGGCCACCCGCTGAGAGACGATCCGCCTTGTCCTCGTCCTCGAGGTCGAGGTGCGGCAGGTAGTCGCGCACCTTCTCGAGGTTCATGCGTGGTGGTGCGCCACAGGCCCCACTCCCCGGCGCACAGCTTGGCCACGCGCGCCGAGTTGACGTGGTCCTCATCATCGCCGCAGATCTCATGCTCCCGGAGCAGCATGATCGTGTCGATGATGTCCTTCTCGTTGATCTTCACGATCTGCATCTTCTCGAGCAGCAGCTCCGCCAGCGGGATCGTCGGGGAGTCGACCTCGAGCCGGCCCTTCCAGGGGATGGGATGGCAGAAGTCGAGCTTGTCCATGAACACGTCGACGTGGATGTGATTGGTGGGGTTGTTGAAGATCAGGCGGCCGCCCTCGGCGTGGAACGCGTTGATCTCGAGGTCCTCGTCGTAGCCGATCGAGACGAAGAACTTGCGGATCGCGTCGTTCTGCTTGCCGTAGCCGGCGAAGTCGATGTCGGTGTAGACGCGGTTCAGCTTCTCCTGGATGAACCCGAACTGCGGGCAGTGATGCCAGAACGCCAGCGCCCCGATGATGCGCAGGTGGACGCCCTGCTCCTCGCCGGCGGTGACGACGCGCAGCGCCTCCGCCTGGAACTGGCGGGCCAGCTCCGGGTCGACCTTGCCCATGCCGACATCGGGGCCCATCTCGCCGGCCGGCCGGCTCATGTCATCGCTCATCCGCTGCTCCCGTTCCATCTAGACCGTCGCGAGCCACGACGGGAACTCGGGCCTGGCGGCGTTGGTGTGGAACCGCGCCACCCGGTTCATGCCGTACTCGTAGAAGTCGAAGTCGAGCTTCGACTGCCGCACCTGGATCATCGCCCAGATGCTCCACCACAGGTCGGCGACGAGCTTGTGCAGCATCATCCGCGCGAAGCGGGCCTCGTCGAAGGTCCCGCAATACCGCTGGATGATGAAGTGTTCTTCGTCGTCGGACAAGGGGTGCTCGACACAGAAGTCGCCGAGGTCGAAGTACGGGTCGGTCTTGCCGCCGTACTCCCAGTCGATGACCCACATCCTGCCGCTCTCCTCGAGCATGAAGTTCTCCGAGAGCAGGTCGCAGTGGCAGGCGACGTCGGCCGGCCGGTCGCGCTTCATCGCCTGCTCGATGTCGTCGCTCAGGCCGAGCATCCAGTCGATGTCCTCCGGGAACGGGGCGTCGACGCCGCGCGCCATGTCCAGGTACTCGCGGATCATGTCGAAGACGTAGATCTGGTTCACGAACTCGGCCTTGTCGTGGTACTGCCGCACCGCGTCGACGACCTTCTCCAGCCGGTCGCGGTGGCCGGCGAGGTCCTCCGGATGCATCGTGGCGGCGTCGATGAACGGCACGACGGTGCACATCTCGGGCTCGAGGCTGTAGAGCACCGGCGGCGAGACGCCGGCCCGGGAGGCCGCGAGGGCGTTCTTGTGCTCGACCTCGCGGTCGATGAACAGGTCGCTGCCCTGGCCCGGGATGCGCATCACGTACTTGCCGCCCCACGGCAGGTCCGGGCGGCCGGTCACCGTGACGACGTAGTTGTGGTTGGTGATGCCGCCGCCCAGGGTCTCGACCTGTACGTCGAGGCCGTTCCAGTCCGGGATACGCGCGATCGCCGCCTCCGGTGTCAGATGCTCGACCGATGCCACCTCGTCCGCCCTTTCGTCGCTTCCGTCCGGTCAGTCACGTTCAGACCACTTCGCACTGCGGCCCGGCGCGCTGGATCTGCTTCACCAGCGCCGGGTCGATGCCGCTGTCGACCAACACCACGTCGATCTGGTCAAGCGGGCAGATGACCATGGGGGCGACCAGCCCGATCTTGCTGGAGTCGGCCAGCACGACGACCTCGCCGCGCGTACGGCGGATCATCGCCAGCTCTATCGTCGCGATCGCCATGCTCGGCGTCGTGAGCCCGGCCCGCAGGTCGAGGCCGTCGGCGCCCAGGAACGCCTTGTCGGCGTACACCTGGTTGATCATGTCCAGCGGCCAGGTACCGTCCACGGCGTCCAGCTGCGGCCGGTAGAGGCCTCCGAGGAACAGCACCTCGATCTTCAGGCCGCGCGCCTCGGCGCCACCGCGAGGCTGTGAGTGACCACGCGCGCCTCGAGCTCCGGGTCGACGTGCCGCAGGATGTTCACGACGGTCGTGCCGGAGCCGAAGAAGACGGTGTCCCCCGGCTCGATCATCTCGGCGGCCGCGGCGGCGATCGCGTCCTTCTCCGCGGCGTTCATGCTGACGGCCTCTTCCCAGCGCGGCTCCGTCGTCACGTGCTTCTTGACGACGGCGCCGCCGTAGGTGCGGTCCAGCACGCCCTCCCGTTCGAGCAGCAGCAGGTCGCGGCGGATGGTGATCTCCGAGACGCCGAGGTCTTCGCTGAGGGCGGGCACGCGGACGGCGCGCTGGTCCTTGAGCGCCGAGACGATGCGCGCGCGACGTTCTGCGGGCAACATCTCTCGCGGTGCCGGCGTCGCCACCTGCTCCCCTTTCGAAGCCTTACGTCTGCGGGCCATCAATCACCAACAATCACGACCGTTCAAAGATGATCGCATCCTACGACCAGACGATCATGTGTCAAGAGCCTGAAGCGAACCGATCACTGACCGATCGTGAATGAAATTCACACATCGATGAATGATGTTGAGCGATGATCACCCGACGATCGGTGACGGCGGGCTCGGCGACGCCGCGGCGAGCGGGCATACCTCGTCTAGACCGACAGAGGAGGCGAGTGATGCCCGAGTACGATGTCGCCGTGATCGGCAGCGGCACGGCGGCCCAGAACATCGCGCCGCGCTGCGCGCAGGCGGGCCTGCGGGTGGCGGTCGTCGACCGCCTCCCCTACGGAGGCACCTGCGCCCAGCGCGGCTGCGACCCCAAGAAGGTCCTGCTCGCGGCGGCCGAGGCGGTGAGCCGTGCGCGCATGCTGGACGGCCACGGGCTCGCAGGCTCGCCCGCCATCGACTGGCCGGCCCTGATCGCGCGCAAGCGCACCTTCACGCGGCCGGTGCCCGAGAGGATCGAGAGCTGGATGCGCGACGCCGGCGCGGAGACGTTGCACGGTACGGCGCGCCTGCTCGGCTCTCACGAGATCGCGGTGGACGGCCGGACGTTCGACGCGGCGGAACTCGTCATCGCCAGCGGCGCCCGGCCCGTGGAGCTCGGCATCCCGGGGGAGGAACTGGTCACCACCAGCGATCAGTTCCTCGAGCTCGAGGCCCTGCCGCCGCGGATCGTCTTCATCGGCGGCGGCTACATCTCGTTCGAGTTCGCGTGGCTCTCCCGGATGGCCGGCGCCGCGGTGACGATCCTCCATCGCGGCGAGCACGTGCTGAAGGGCTTCGACGAGCAACTCGCCGACCAGCTGGCCGAGCGCTATCGCTCGCTCGGCATCGACGTGCTCACCGGCGCGCCCGTGCAGGAGGTGCGCCGGACCGGCGAGGGACTCCTGGTGGTGCACGGCGCCGGCGAGCATACCGCCGACCTCGTCGTGCACGGCGCCGGGCGGGTCGCGGACATCGCCGGCCTCGGCCTCGAGCAGGCAGGGATCGAGGCCGGCGCGCACGGCGTGCGCGTCGACGATCGTCTGCGCAGCGTGAGCGACGCGCACGTATGGGCGGCCGGCGACGCCGCCGACAAGGGCCTGCCGCTCACTCCCGTCGCCTCCAAGGAGGGCAAGGTCGTGGCGGCCGGCATCCTCGGCGAGGACGCGGCCTACGACGGGCGCGCCGTGCCCAGCGTCTGCTTCAGCGACCCGCCGCTCGCCGCCGTCGGCATGAGCACGGCAGAGGCGGCAAAGCGCGGCGACGCCGTCAAGGTCCTGCGCGCCGACTCGAGCGAGTGGTTCAGCCAGCGCCGGGTCGGCCAGACCGCCGGCGGCCTGGCGCTGCTCACCGACTCGGATACCGGCCGGCTGCTCGGCGGCCACCTGCTGGGCGTGAATGCCGACGAGGCGATCAACGTCCTCGCCCTGGCGATCCGCCACGGCCTGACCGCGAGCGATCTGGCGGCGATGACGTGGAGCTATCCGACGGCGACGGCCGACCTGCCCTACGTCCTGGGCTGACATCCACGGCGACCGCGTCGACGGCGATCGCACCACGACACCCCTGTGGTGGGGCACGATACTCATATGGCGGCAGCGCATCGCACACGGGTCCTCATCGTCGACGACCACCAGATGGTCCGCGAAGGTCTGAGATACCTCCTCAGCAAGAGCCCCGGACCTCGACGTCGTCGGGGAGGCGGCGAACGGCCGCGAGGCCGTGGCGCTGGTCAACACCCTCTCGCCGGACGTCGTGCTCATGGACCTCTCCATGCCCGTCATGAACGGAGCTGAGGCGACCGCGCGGATCCGCGACGAGGCTCCCTGCGTGCAGGTCGTCGTCCTCACGGGCGACGGTGGAAGCCCTCTGGTGGAGGCGGCGCTCGAGGACGGGGCCATCGGCTGCCTGCTCAAGGACGCCCGGCCCGAGGCGCTGACGCAGGCGGTCCGGGAAGCGGCCCACGGCAGGGGCAACGTCGCGGGCGTCGCCCTGGACGCGATCCAGGAGCGGCGGCGCGCCTGTCCGGGCGGCGACCTGACGCGCCGCGAGCGGGAGGTCCTCGAACTGCTTGCGCAAGGCCTCACCAACCGGCAGATCGCCACAAGCCTCGGCGTGCGCGTGGACACCGTGCGGCACCACGTCGGCAACATCCTCGCAAAGCTGGACGCGCCGAACCGCGTTGCGTCAGTGCCCCGGCAAAGAGGGTGTCCTCGAGGCAGAACTTGTTCTTCCAGCCCGAGCACAGGACGACCACGTTCTCCTGCTGCTCTGCGAGCCACTCCGTCAGCGCCGAGATGTTGATGAAGGCTCCGATGGCGATGCTGCTGGCGCCCTTCGCGATCTCGAGCGCGCGCGTACCGTTGGTCGTGCAGTAGACGAGCGTCTTCCCGCCGACCGCATCTCTGGTGAAGCTGAAGGCCGAGTTCCCGAAGTCCGCGAAGTCGACCTGGACGCCATCCTTCTCGGACGCGACCAGGAATCCCCGCGCCTTGAGCCGTCTCGCCTCTTCGTGAGTGGCGACAGGGATGATCGCCTCCACTCCATTGCCGACTGCAGCGCAGATGGTCGTCGTGGCGCGCAGGATGTCCACCAGCACGACGATGAACTCACCCGTCGTCAGGATGTCTTGGAACAGCCCCGGTGAGAAGCAGACTTCAACGGACCTCGTCTCCTGCAACACGATCATCCTTTCGGGCCGGCAAGACCCGGCCGCACAGCTGAGCCGGGTCTGATGGGATCTCGCGATCGTGACCCTGAAGACCGGGGCCTCGGCAGGCCGAACCAAGCAGAGCCGAGGCCTGCCGGTCACCCTAGCCGACGCTACGACATCGGTCTACCGCGACCGGAAGGCCACGCAGACGGTCGTGGCCGGACAGCAGGCCCGGGCGTCATCGGCCCGGTCTGCTTGTGCCGGCCGGCCGCCGGCCTCGCAGGTGCCGAGCCTGCCTAGCCATTGACCACGATCGCCTTGCGTCTGTAGACGGCCACGGACAAGAGATATGAGACCACGAGGACGCCGAGGATCCAGGCTAAGGCCGTCCAGACCTGCGGGCCGGCCGTGCCGTTGAGCAACAGGGAACGCATCGTCTCGACCACGGGAGTCATCGGTTGATGCTCGGCGAAGCCCCGCAGGACCGGCGTCATGGAGGTCGTCGGCACGAATGAGGGGCTGATGAACACGAGCAGAAGCAGGATGTAGCTGAATGCGCCCGCCCCCTCCGTCGTCTTTGCGAGCAGGCCGAAGAAGATGGCCAGCCAGGTCGTCGAGAGCGTGAACAACAGCAAGATCCCGGCAAAGCCCAACCACCCCGTCACGCCGGCCTGCGGCCGGAAACCCATCGCGAACGCCACCACCAGGACCACCAACGACGAGAAGAGGTTGGACAAAGTGGATGACGCGACCTGCCCGCCCAGGATCGATGACGGTGCGACCGGCATCGTCCTGAAGCGATTGATGATGCCGCTCTGCACGTCCAGGTTGAGGCGGACTGCAGCGTACGCGATGCCGCTGAGGACCGTCATGACGACGATCCCCGGCACGATGAAGTCGATGTAGCTCACCGAGCCCGTCTGCCGCCCCATCGCTCCACCCCACACGTAGACGAACAGGAGCATGAGGGCGATCGGCATCAGGAGCACGGTGATGATCGTGTCTGGACTGCGGGTGATGTGGCGCAGACTGCGCTTGGCCAGCGTCCAGGTATCTGTGAGCGTGCGCGTCATTTCTCCTCCCGGCTGCCGCCGGTGATCTTCAGGAATGCGTCGTCGAGCGTCGCCACCTTCTGGGAGAACTCGGTAGGCTCGATCCGGGCATCCCGGAGTCCGACGAAGACGCCGGCCACCTCCGCCACGGCGCCGGTCGGTGGTGATCGTCAGCGTGGCGCCCTCGCCCTCAAGACAGGCGTAGCGCTCGCCGAGCGCCTTTGCGGCGGCATCGCGGGTCTCTTCGTCGTGGAACGTCAGCTCGATCAGCCCACCCGGCACGAGCTGCTTCAGCTCGCCGGCTGTTCCACTGGCGACGATCCGGCCTTGGTGCAGGACCGCGATGTCGTCGGCCAGTTCATCGGCCTCTTCGAGATACTGCGTCGTGAGGAATACCGTCGTCCCGCCTTCGGCCAGCTTGCGGATCGTCCGCCACATCTCGTTGCGGCCCTCCGGGTCGAATCCGGTGGTGGGTTCGTCCAGGAAGATGACCGCCGGACTGCCGATCAAGCTCATGGCGATGTCGAGGCGGCGGCGCATCCCACCGGAGAACGTCGACACACCGCGATCGGCCGCCTCCTCCAGCCCGAACCGCCGCAACAGGCCTGCGGCGGTCCCGGCGGGATCGGCAACGTGGCGCAGGTCGCCGATCAGCCGCAGGTTCTCGCGACCCGTGAGCCGGTCGTCGACGGCGGCGAACTGCCCCGTCAGACTGATCTCCTTGCGCACCTTGTCCGGTCGCGCGGCGATGTCGTGACCGGCCACCGTGGCCGTGCCGCCGTCGGCCTTGATGAGCGTCGTCAGGATGTTGATGGTCGTGGTCTTGCCGGCGCCGTTGCTGCCCAGCAGGGCGAAGACCGTCCCTTCTGGACGCTGAAGCTGACGTCTTCCAGGACCGAGACGTTCTTGTACGATTTGCGGAGCGACCTGGCTTCGATGGCTGCTTCCATGGTTGCTTCTTCCTCTTCTCAGGTTGAGAAGTGATGTCAAGGCGTGGGCCGCGCTGGCCGCCGCCGCCTAAGCGCAGTAGACCCGCACGACGTCGCCGCCCGCGCCGTCGACATTGATCTCCATCTCGCGCAGGCCCTCGATGAGCTCGTCGATGTCTTCGGGCTTGAGATTGGCGAAGTCGACCGACATGCCGTGCTCGGCCATCGAGCTGTTGATCTGGTCCATCGCCTGCGGCGGGATGAGCGACGTGAGCTTCAGCCCCGAGCGCACGAGCGCGATGGGGATCTTCACGTCCACGTTGTCGCCGGTCGACCGTTGACCTTCACGTAGAGGAACTTCGGCAGCGCCTCGATCAGCGGGTCGGGTCGCCCTTGATCGCCGGACCGGCCGGCCCCGCGGCGGCGCCCGTGTCGAGGGCATCGAGCAGGCGCTCGGCTTCCTCGGCGGTGATCTTGCCCGCGGCGAGCATGTTCAGGATTCGGCTGCGGTCTTCACTCATCGTCAACATCCCTTCTCAGTGGACCGTCAGGTTGACGGTCTCTTTCTCGTTGTTGATGCGGATGTCCATCCCGCGCGTCTCGCCGAAGAGCGCGAAGGAACGGGCCAGAAGGATCGTGTAGTGGTGGTAGCGCCGGCCGAGCAACAACAGCACGAAGTCGGCGAGGATCGTGAACAGCAGCGCCAGCACGCCGAGCGCCAGAGCCAGCGGCCACAGCAGGAACAGCGGCAGCCACAGGCGGACCGGGCTTCCGCCGGGCGGCGCGACCACCAGGTCGAGCATCGCCGGGGGGACGTTCATCGCCGCAGCCTCTCGGCGGCTTCGTCTGCCGTGATCTCGCCGCGCTCGAGAAGGTCAAGCGTGTCGTCGCGCGGGGGCGCGGTGCCGACCTCGACCAGTTGGAGCTGGTCGATGATGCGGTTGAGGCGGTTCTTCACCGTGGGGTAGCTGATTCCGAACGCCTTCTCCATGTCTTTGATCGAGCCGTGGCTGCGGACGAACTCGCTCACGAAGACCTGGTCCTCGTAGCGCAGCCGAGCCAGAGGCGGCAGCTCGAACTCGCCCTGGAGGGAGATGCCGGTGTCGAGCCGCACCTCGGTGACGAGGAAGCTGCGATCGCCGGTGAGGTCGGTCAGCTCGTGCCAGTCGTTTGTCATTGCCTGCTCCACTTTCATTCAGTTGTCACACGCAACATATGCCAGTTGATTAAGAAAGTCAATCGACTACTTATGTAAAATCAAGTCACCGTGCTGGTGAGCGAAGACTGCGCGAGAGATCACAACGCCCCTGGACTGTCCTCCGTGTCGCGGCCGCGAGAATCCATCGCCGGCTGAGCGCGGCGCCTTCATCCACGAGATCGTCGCCGCCGATCCGTGCGAAGGCCGGGAGCGCCCAGCCGTCCGTGCGGCACGCACCAGCGACGCGCAAGGCAAGGATGCCGCCGCAGACCCGGCGCGACTTTCCGCGCGCGCGTCAGTGGATGGCTATGACCAGGAACGGGATGCCGGCCAGGAAAAGCACGGCTCCAATGATGAGCGTGACCCGGCGACTGAATAGCTTCCTCGTCGGATAAGTCCGACGGCGATGGCGATGATCCCGGTCACCGACAGGATCAGGCCTATGACCAGCATGCGACGGCCCTCGGTAGCTTCTTCACCTGGTTCCTTTCACTTGTTCTTGGCCCTCCGTCAACTCCAGTGTGCCGCGACGACTCATGCCTTGATCCCCGTCACGAGCCGCTCGCGGTCGAACATGGCGGCCACGATGCGCCAGCCGAGAACGTCCACAGCAGCAGCGCCGCACCGAGGGCGACACCGAGGGCGACGCTCTGCTGGATCACGCCCAACGACAGCAGCGCCGTCACCGCCAGCGGCGGCAGACTGGCCAGCGTGCCCAGCTGCTGGGCGACGCGCACGTCGCTCGAGCGCGCCGAGATCGCGATCCCCACCCAGATCGACCAGCCGGCCAGCAGCGGCGTGAAGAGCAGCTGGATCAGCAGGTGCGGAGCCTGCAAAGACGGCGTCCGCGATGGCGGGCTGAGCGAAGAGGCCGCGCACGCCAGGAAGATCCCGAAGACGGCGTACGAGATCACCAGCGTCGGGACCAACGCCGCCAGCGCCTTGCCGAGCAGGAACTCCGCGCGACGGATCGGCGTGGTCAGCACCGGCTCGAGGGTGCCCTGCTCGCGCTCGCCGACCACCGAGTAGGCGGCGAGCGTAGCCGGCACGATCGCCGGGATGATCAGCATGTAGAGCAGCGAGAGGCCGATGCGCCTGTCGAGGGCGGCACTCGCCGCCGCGGCAGGCAAGACGAAGATGTCGACGATCGGCACGACGATGAAGATCACCGGCATGAGCGCCATCGTGAGGATGACGAAGCGGTTGCGCCGGTAGTCGCGCAGCTCCTTCACGAAGATGGCGCGGACCCGCGTCCAGCTCACGTCCGGCCCGCCTTCGCCTCTGCGTCCTCGTCGATGAGCTCGAGGTAGACGTCCTCCAGCGAATGGCGCGACTCGGTGATCGACAGAACATCGGCGCCGGCTGCCACGAGCGCCCGCGTGAGCGCGGGGGCGGCGACGGCCGGATCTGAGACGGTAAGCATGTAGCCGCTCGGACCGTCCTCGTGCCAGCTCTCGACCCCGCGCACGCCGCCGAACACACTCTCGGGCTCGGCCAGCGGGGCGAGGGTCCTGACGAGGAGCGTCTTATGGAACAGTTGCTCGCGCAGCTCGTCGGGACGGCCGATCGTGCGCAAGGTCGTGTTCAGGATCGCGACGCGGTCGCAGAGGCGCTCGGCCTCCTCCAGCCGGTGCGTGGTCAGGAAGATCGTCACCCCGCTCTTGCGCAGTCCGTCGATCAGCTCGTGGACCTCGCGCGAGGCGACCGGATCGAGGCCCGAGGTCGGCTCGTCCAGGAACAGCACCTGCGGGTCGTTGAGCAATGCCCGGGCCAGGCCGACCCGCTGGCGCAAACCCTTGGACAGCGCCGCGCAGGGGTCATTTGCGCGATCGGCGAGGTTGACGGCGCGAAGCGCGCGGTCGATGCGCTCGCGAGCATCGTGGAGCTCGTAGAGACCGGCGAAGCACTGAAGGTTCTCAGAGACCGTGAGCCGCAGGTAGAGGCCCGGGGACTCGGGCATGATCGCGATGCGGCGACGGATCTCGACGCCGTTCGCCTTGCTCAGCGGGAGCCCGGCGACGGTCGCCGTGCCCGTCGTCGGGAGCGAGCAGCGTCCCCAGGGTCCGCACGGTCGTCGTCTTGCCGGCGCCGTTGGGACCGAGGAAGCCGAAGACCTCGCCGTAGTCGACCGTGAAGGACACGTCGGAGAAGGCGGTGCGGTCCCCGAAGCGCTTGGTCAGGCGCTCTACCACAAGGGCGGGGGCATCGCCTTGCGCGTGCGTCGACGCGGCTCTCCTCTGCGGTCCTCCTGTCGGGCTGGCTCGGTCCACTGTGCTGTCCTTGAGGCGCCTCGCCTTGGCACCCCCTGTGAGTTATAATCTGATATCAGTTTATTGCGCTCGCGTCGCGAAGACAAACGAATCGGGAATGCCCGTCTGAGCACCCCGGTTCTGATCACCTGAGAGGCGCAGGACGATGCCCGAGAGAAAGACGCTCCTCATCCGCGTGGACCCGGCCGTCCACGATGCCTTGGCCCGCTGGGCTGCCGGTGAACTGCGCAGCACCAACGCGCACATCGAACTCCTCTTGCGCAGTGCCCTCTTCAGGGCGGGCCGATTGCCGAAGGACGTCGGCGAGTTGCCGCGAAGAGGGCGGCCGCCGAAGACCGAGCCCGTCAGGTAGACGAGACGGTTTCAACGACCGTCCGAAGCGCTCCGCGGCCTACTGGAGGCCCTCTCGAGTTCCTGATCGTCGCGAACGCCTGCTCGGCCACCTGGCATGACGTCATCGTGGCGCGCCGGGCCGGAGCGAGTCTGCTGCCAAGTGTCAGGCCAGCAGAGAATGCACCACGGCGATCCCATCGGCGGCGTCGGTACACCAGCCGTCCGCGCCCGCGTACTCCGCGGTGTGCTGGTCGATGGCCGTTCCACCGATCACCACTGGCAGACGCTGCTCCCAGCCCGCGGTGCGCCCGCGCACGAGCCCGATCGTCTCTCGCAGGGTCTCGAACCCCGTGGTCAGGAGGCAGGAGAGCCCGAGCACGTCGGGGCGCTCCGCGATGACTGCGTCCGCGACCAGCTCTGGATCGACGTCGACGCCCAGGTCGACGACCGTGAAGCCTCGGGCCTCAAGCAGCGTCACCGCGATGTTCTTGCCGATGTCGTGGATGTCGCCCTTGACCGTCGCGATGACGGCCTTGCGCGAATCCTGTGGACACTCCGCGTGCCGTCATCAGAGGAAGCAGTAGGTCCGCGGCCTGGCGGAAGATCTCCCCGGCCATGATGAGCGCGGAGACGAAGTATTCGCCGCTCTCGTACATCTTGCCGACCTGCTCCATCCCCGCGCGGCACTCCTCCATCAGTCCGTGCGGGTCTTCGCCGGCGGCGAGCCGCCCGCGAATCGCGTCGAGGCTGCCTCGCTGGTCCATGGCGACGATCAGTGCCGTCAGGTCGGCTGAGGACGAAGAAGTCATGCGCCCGCCCCTGTCCCGACGTCCGGGACGCCGACCGTCGTTGAGAAATCGAGGCGGTCGGCCCTGCCGATGAATCGGCCCCAGCTCACCGGTCGGTTCTCGAAGTCGAAGAAGAGATGCTCGATCACCCACGCCGACAGGCCCGGTTCTTCGCCGAGGTAGGAGGCCTCGGTCTCCGTGAGCGTCGAGGCATGTAGTGCGAGGCGGCCGTACTTGAAGCCCGACTTCCCGGCGTTGGCAAGGAGGTCGCGCAACGCAGTCACGCCGTATTCGGCTTCGACGAGCGGACGCCGTGGGTCAAAGACGAGATACTCACTGTGGTAGAAGACCGGTTCGCCGGCACTGCTGAGGACGCGCTTGATGGCGACCACCGGAGACTCCGGCGTCGACCGCGAGTTTGCGGCATACCCGTGGGGAGGGCGGCACGATCCGCGCCTCGCTGATCTTCACCGTCGTGGCGGCGTCGTCAACGAGGCGCCGCAGGCTGCCGAGGTCGAACGTCGCCGCCCCAAGTTCCGGGGCCCTGACGAAGGTCCCGCGTCCGTTCTCCGTGAACACGACGCCGTCCTGCGCCAGGAGAGTCACCGCCCGGCGCACCGTCATGCGGCTGACGCCGTAGATCGCACACAGCTCCGCCTCGGAGGGGAGGCGGTCGCCGGCTCGATACTCCCCGTTCATGACGCGCTCGCGCATGCCGCGCGCCACCTGCGCATAAGGGGGCTCGAGCGATGAACGATCGATGGGCTTGAGCTTGCTCACACGCTCTCCAGCTGGGGGCTCGACTTCGACTTGTCGAGGCTGGATTGTAGCATGATCCTGCGACCTGTCTAGACAGGTATGGCGGGTGTCTGCTACAGTCTGTCCTCACCACCGGCGAATCGAGGGGGGCGCATGCCTCAAGGGTTGACAGACGCGATCGTGAGCTTGCGCATGGACGAGGCTCTGACGCTCGCCAGGCGCATGTTGGCCGACGGAACGGACCCGCTGACCATCATCGCGGAGGGTAGCGAGGCGATGCAGGTGATCGGCCGCCGCTTCGCCGAAGGCGAGGCGTTCATCCCCGAGCTCATCATGGGCGGCGAGATCATGAAGAGCATCTCGCAAGAAGTGATGCCGGAGGGCAGCGGTCCCGACACGCAGAGCTCAAAGGGCACGGTCGTCATCGGCACGGTCCACGGCGACATCCACGACATCGGAAAAGACATCGTGGCGCTCATGCTGGGCATGGAAGGCTACTCCGTGCACGATCTGGGCATCGACGTGCCGGTCGAGGACTTCGTCGCCGCCATCGAGGAGCACGACGCCGACATCGTGGGGCTCAGCGGGCTGCTCACGCTGGCCTTCGACGCCATGAAGAGTACCGTCGACGGCATCGCGGCCGCCGGCCTCCGCGACAGGGTCAAGATCATGATCGGCGGCGCTCCGGTGGACGAGAACGTGCGCGCGTACACGGGGGCCGACGGCTGGGGCGCAGACGTGAGTCACGCCATCAAGCTCGCCGCCCAGTGGACCGACGGAGGCGCCTGATGCAGCACGCAGCAGAGGAGAAGCTCGGAGATCGCCTCATCGCCCGCTGGGTGAGCGGCGCGCACCTGCACTTCGCGAACGACGAGGTCAGGAAGAGCTACCAGGCCAGAGCCCAGCTCATCATCGACACCATCCGGCTCAAGGACACCGGCAAGATCCCCGTCATTCCCGCCGCCACCCAGAAGTTCGCCTTCGACTACGTCCCCGTGACGTTCAGGGAGGCGATGACCGAGTTCGACAAGGCATTCGACGCCTACGTGCGTCAGTACGAAGACACGGACTTCGATGCCTACGTCGGTCCCGAATTCATCTTTCCGGCGGGCATGTTCGAGGCACTGGCCTGGAACCGCGTACGCCTGCCCGGCGTCCACCTGCCCGACGACAAGTCGTTCCAGTTCGTGGAAGCCGAGTACATGAAGGCCGAGGAGTACGACGAGTACCTGGACGACCCGTCGGACTGGATACTGCGCAAGTACCTGCCCCGGCTCTCTCCCAAGCTCGAACCGCTGGCGCAGCTGCCCCCGCTCCGCAACATGCTCGCGTTCTTCCAGGGCCTGCCCGACCTGGTCCTGGCTGCGGCCGAGAACCCAGGCGTGGTCGACGCAATGAAGGCGCTTCAAGCGTCCGGAGAGGCCGTGCGAGAGTGGTCCGACTACCTTGGGCGCATCGACCAGGAGCTGGGCGGCCGGCTGGCCCTCCCCCACCTCCTGGGTCCCATGGCCCACGCGCCGTTCGACATCATCAGCAACTACTACCGCGGCTGGCGCGGCTCGATCGTCGACATGTATTCGCGACCGGAGAAGATGACCGCTCTCATGGAGCGCCTGCTTCCCTGGCAACTGCAGTACGGCATCGACGGAGCCAAAGCCCTCGGACACCCGATCGTCACCTTGTACCTCTACAAGGGCGCCGACAGCCTCATGTCCGAGGCACAGTACGAGGAGTTCTACTGGCCGACCCTGAAGAAGCTGATCCTCGGCCTGGTCGAAGAGGGTCTGCTCGTGTGGGTCTTCACGCAAGGCAAGTACGACTCGCGCCTTCACCACTTCAGGGAGATCCCTGCGGGGACTTGCCTGATCCACCTCGAGAGCGGCACCGACGCCTTCCTTGCGAAAGAAGTGCTGGCGGGTTCGCAGTGCATCGAGGGCAACGTGTCCAGCGCGCTGCTGGCCACGGCGTCCGTCGACGAAGTCGAAGCCTACTGCGTGAGACTCGCCGAGGTCTGCGGCAAGGGCGGCGGCTTCATGATGGACTTCTCGGCCTTCCTCGACGAGGCCAGGCGGGAGAACGTCAAGAAGATGATCGAGGTCGCGAAGCGCTATGGAACATCATCGTCATGATCAAAGGCGTCCTCTTCGACAAGGATGGGACTCTGCTCGAGTTCCACTCGACACAGCACTACATCTACGCCACTCTTCTTGCCTGTCTGAAGGACGACTACCAGGTCCCTGAACCGCTGCTGCAGGAGCTGAGCGAAGCCTTGGGGCATCTCCCCGATCGGCTCACACCCGACAGCCTGATCCAGTTCTCGACCAACCAGCAGATAGCGCACGCTCTGTTCGACACCTGCCAGAGCTACGCTGAAGAACGTGGGTGGCAGCGGCACTTCGACGCGAACGACCTGCTGGAGCTGATCGAGCGGGTCTCCCTCGGCGATGACGTCCCCTATGTCGCCCTGCCGCACGTGCCGGAGACGCTCAGCTACCTGAGGAGCAAGGACTACAGACTCGGGGTCGCCACGGTGGACACGTACACCGCGACCGTCGAGGGACTGAAGAAGACGGGGATCCTCGAGTACTTCGACTACATCGGCACAGGTGAGGACTCGAGGCCGAAGCCGGATACGTCGCTGGCAGACAGATTCTGCAGTCAGTGCGGTGTCGCGCCGGAAGAGCTCCTCATCGTCGGAGACGGCGAGAACGACATGGTGTTCGCCCAGAACGTCGGTGCGCACTTCATCGGCATCGACGCAGCCGGTGAGGGCGCTTCATCGGTCTTTCGGGAAGCCGGTCAGAGATCGGTAGCGGATGTCGGAGAGATCATTGACGTACTCGACCTCTAGTCAGGAGGCGGGTCGATCGCAGGTCGGCGCGCCGCAGGCCATCGGGGCCGTCCTCGTGATCGGCGCCGGAGTTGTGGAGGTCATCGGGATCAGACGGGCGGCGCCGACCGAGGTGGAGCAGGCATCTTGCCGTTGTCTCGCCCGCGAGAGGAGAGATCGTGAACAAGCTGTCCCCGTCAGAGCTGACGGACAGGATCGTTGAGAAGGCCAAGTCCTTGGGTGCGTCTGTCGCCGGGGTCGCCGACGTCGGGACTCTCAAGGAGTCGCCGTCGCACCTCATCTATCCCAAGATCGGCATGGACCCCAAGGTGCGCTGGCAGGACGCGCCGGAAGAGGCCCTGCAGCATGAAGTGGACTGGCCCGCCGACGCCGTCTCCGCCGTGGTGATCGGGGTCGAGCACCCCGCCGAGTCGGCCGGAGCTCGACTGGTACGACGGCAAGGGCACGCCGGGCAACCGCATCCTCATCCGCATCGTCAAGGAGCTCTCGGCGTGGCTCGAGGAGACGTTCTCGGTCAAGAGCTACCGGCCGCCCTACGTCATCGAGAGCACCGGGATCTTCTTGAAGGACTCGGCCGTGCTGGCCGGCCTCGGCTGCATCGGCAAGAACAACATGGTCGTCACGCCGGAGTACGGCCCACGCATCCGTTGGCGGGCGCTGCTCCTGGACCGCACGGCCAAGGCCACCGGCCGGCTCGACTACGACCCCTGCGACGGCTGCCCGCAGCCGTGCCGCAAGGCCTGCCCCGTCGAGGCTTTCGACCACGCCGCCTACTCGTCTTCCGAGCTGGGGCAGTCGCTGCTGCCGGGCATCGACGGGACCTATGACCGGGTGACCTGCAACTCTCAGCTGGCGCGGGACGCCGATGAGGCCTCTGGGGCGACTGCGGCGAGCGGCGAGGAAGGCAAGCCCTTGGCCCAGAACATGAATGCATACGACGAGGCCATCCTGGCGATGCCCCACGGCGACGGCGAACCTCAGCACGTCGTCAAGTACTGCAGGAGATGTGAGCTGAGCTGCCCGGTGGGCAGGTAGCCGCTGCCGGTCCGTCCGGCGCGACGAGCGCGAGCGAGCGGGTAGGCGATCGGGTCGTGGTGGGCCCAGCAGGACTCGAACCTGCGACCGATCGATTATGAGTCGACTGCTCTGACCAACTGAGCTATAGGCCCGCGCGGCAATGATACGCTTCGCGGCACGGCGCGTCAGGGCGACCTCGGGAGGTGGGTGAAGTGGCTGAGCAGGGACCCTCGCGGCGCGACCTGCTTGATCTGGAGCAGTTGCGGACCTCGCAGATCATCCGCATCACCGCGACCATCACCCTCACCGTGCTCGCGATCGTCGGCCTGCTCCAGTTCCTGGTGCAGATCCGCACGATCCTGCTGTGGGTGCTGATCGGCGTGATCCTCGCGGTCGCCCTCCAGCCCGCCGTCGGCTGGCTGGTACGTCACCGCTGGAACCGCATCCTCGCGGCCCTGATCGTCTCGTTCGCGACGGTCGCCGTGCTCGCCGCGATCGTCGTCGCCGTCGCGTGGCCGGTGGTCCAGCAGTCCGACAAGTTCATCAGTGCGCTGCCGCACATCGTCAACGATGTCTTCCGGACCGGCGGCGCGCTCAACTACTTCGAAGTGAACTTCCACGTCCTCGAGCGCCTGTCGTCGATCACGCCCGGCCAGGTCACGCGGCTGCTGGCCGGCAACCAGGACACGATCCTCGGCGCATTGACGAAGGCGGCGTCGATCATCGCCGCCACGATCACGACCCTGACCATCATGGTGATGCTGCTGATCGAGGGCCCGCGAGCCTGGGATGCGATCCTCGACGCGCTCGTGGAGCGAGGAGCGGACCTGGGGCGAGCGCATCGGTGAGAACTTCCTGCGCTCGACGGGCGGCTACGTGCGCGGCAACCTGGCGATCAGCCTCGTGGCCGGCATCGCCAGCTACATCGTCCTCAAGATCATCGGCGTGCCGTACGCCGAGACGCTCGCCGTGCTGGTCGCCGTCCTCGACATCATCCCCCTGGTCGGCGCCACCATCGGTGCGGTGATCGTCTGCGTCGTCGGCTTCGCCACCGGCGGCGCCGTCGACGGCATCGTGCTGGTCGTCTTCTTCGTGCTCTACCAGCAGTTCGAGAACAACGTGCTGCAGAACGTCGTGTACAGCAAGACGGTGTCGCTGAGCCCGCTCATCGTGTTCATCGCCGCCCTCATCGGCGCCGCGCTGGGCGGGATCGTCGGCGTGCTGATCGCGATCCCGCTCACCTCGGCCGGCTGGGTGCTGGCCCGCGACCTCATCGCGCTGCGCCGCGAGCGGCGCACGCAGCATGAGGGCGGGCCTGACCCCGTGGTCAAACGTCCCCCGCCGGACGGCGCGGCCCCGGCACGGAAAGAGCCGGCCGGCGCGGACTGAGCCTGTCCGGCCCCGCCGGGAAGAGGTCCCGGACGCAGGAGGGCCGGGGCCGCGACAGCGGCCCCGGCCCGGTGCGCTCCGGCGGAGCCGTCTCTCTCCGCAGGAGCAGCTTGCGTGTGACGGGCGGCCGGGCGCTCCGACGTCCGGAGCGCCCCACGTCGCCGCCCGGCGTCACACGGACTTGAGGCGCTCGACGAGCGCCGGAACCACCTCGTACAGGTCGCCGACCAGGCCGTAGTCGGCCATGGCGAAGATCGGCGCCTCCTTGTCCTTGTTCACGGCGGCGATCAGCTTGGCGCCGGCGACGCCGACGGTGTGCTGGATCTGGCCGGAGACGCCCACGCCGAGGTACAGGTCGGGTGCGGTCTTGGCGCCGGAGAGGCCGATGATGCGGTCCTCGCCGAGCCACTCGAAGTCGGCGAGGCTCTTGGTGCAGCCCACGACGGCGCCCAGCGCGGCCGCGAGCTGGTCGCCGAGGGCGAGGTCCTCGCGAGCGTTGAAGCCGCGGCCCACACCGACGATCAGCGGTGCGGCGTCCAGATTCACGTGGTCGCCCTCCTTGGCGCGCCTGTCGACGACCTTCACCTTCGAGCTGACGTTGAGGCTTGGCGTCTCGACCGTGCCTGCCCCGGCGCTCGCGCCCTCGACGCCGAACGTCTTGGGCATCACGGCGAACACCTTGACCGGCGTCGTGAGCTTCTCGCGCGCCACGGTGGCGCCGCCGAAGGCGTACCGCGCGGCCACGAGGTCGCCGTCCTCGGCCGCGAGGCCGTTGACGTCGGTGACGCAGCCGGCGCCGAGCTTCTGCGCCAGCCGCGGCGCCGTCTCCTTGCCGCGCCGCGTGGAGCCGACGAGCACGACAGAGGCGCCGGCCAGGTCGGCGACCTGCGCGAGGCCGGCGGCCACGGCGTCGGCCGGCCAGCCCTCGAACGCGGCGTCTTCGCTCACGTACACGGTGTCGGCGCCGGCGGCGGCGAGCTCGCTCGCCGCGGCTCCGGCGCCCGGCCCCAGGGCCACGGCGCTCACGCCGAGGCCAAGGGCCGCCCCGAGCACCTTGCCGCCGGCGACCAGTTCGCGGGCGGTCTCGATCTTCTCGCTGTAGACGAGTAGCACAGCCATCGTTACCTCCCCAGGACGCCTTCGCGGATCAGGGCGTCGACGAAGGCGTCGGCCTGCTCGGCCGCGGTGCCCTCGAACAGGATGTGCTTGCGATCCTGCTCCTCCGCCAGGTTGCTCACGACGTCGCGCACGGGCGCGGGCGCCTCGACCCCGAGGTCGGCCAGCGACCACACCTGCAGCGGCTTGCTCTTGGCCTTCATGATCTGCATGAGGCCGGGGATGCGTCGGCTCGTTGATCTCGCTGACCACGGTGACGACCGCCGGCAGCGGCGCCTCGAGCGTCTCGAGCATGTCGTCCATGCTGCGCTCGCAGCGTACGACGCCGCCCTCCGCGGCCGCCTCGACCTTGCGCGCGTAGCCGATCTGGGGCAGGCCGAGCAGCTCGGCGACGCGCGGACCGACCTGGCCGGTGTAGTTGTCCGTCGACCCCTCGCCGAACAGGAGGAGGTCGCAGGCGTCGAGCTTCTTGACCGCGGCGGCGAGCGCTGCCGCCACCGCCGCCTGGTCCGGAGCCGCAAGCGCCGGGTCGTCGATGACGACGGCCTCGTCGGCGCCCATGGCCAGGGCGACCTTGATGTCCTCGGCCGCCTTGCGGTTGCCCTCGGCGAGGCAGAGGGCGACGACCTTGCCGCCCACGGCCGTGCGCAGGTCGACCGCCGCCTGCAGCGCGTTCTTCTCGAGGTCGCCGATCTTGTACGGCACGGCCTCGGTGACCGCCTCGCGGTTCTTGATGCGGACCATCTGGAGGTCCGGGTTGGTCTTCACGCAGACGACGATGTCCACGCCGTCACCTCCTTCAGCTCATCCGGTACTGGACCCCGAAGGGGCCGCTCGGGTACTTCCACGTGAGGGCGCGGTGGTCGCAGCAGATCATGCAGGTGCCGCACTCGAGGCAGCCCTCCCAGTTCACGGTCATGCGGCCCTGGTCGTCCTTCTCGTAGAGGTCGGCCGGGCAGACGTACACGCAGGCCTCGTCCTTGCAGACCAGCCTTGCACACGTCGGTGTCGATGACGATGTGCGGCTCCTTGTCGAGCTTGAAGACGTCGAGGCCGAGCTTGGCGTCGATCTTCATCGGCATGTCGCTCCCCCTCTCAGATCTTGCGCATCGACCAGGCGTCCTTGACGGTCGCCACGTTCATGAAGTCCTTCTTGACGCCCCTCCAGGCCTTCTTGAAGAGGCCGGCCTGGGGCCGCTCGTCGATGGTGTAGATGCTCTCGAGCAGCTGCGAGACGGCCCTGGGGTAGTGCGTGAACAGGCGCGGGTTCTCCATGAAGCTCGGGATCGCCCGCGCCGTCTCGAGGTCCTTGAGCACGAAGCTGTCGCGCAGCGACGCCTCGTAGGAGGCGAGGCCGGCGGCCGAGAAGTCCCCGGCCGCCTTGGCCTTCTTGACCGCCTCGGCGGCGAAGTAGCCGCTGGCGATGGCGAAGTCCATGCCGCGCACGGTGACGAGGGCGTTGAGGCTGAGCCCGGCGGTGTCGCCGGCCACGAGGTAGCCGTCGCCGGCGAGCTTGGGCACCTGGCTGAGGCCACCCTCGGGGATCGCGTGCGCCGAGTACTCGGCGACGGCGCCGCCGGCGACCAGCGGCCGGATCTGGGGCAGCTCCTTGAACTCGTCGAGGAGCTGCCAGCTCTCCGTGCCGTCACGCCGGCGGCGCAGGTGTCTCCATCCCCACGACCATGCCGAGCGAGATGCTCTCCTTGTTCGTGTAGAGGAAGCCGCCGCCCATCATGCCCCTGGTGCACTCGCCCATGAAGAACTGGGCGGCGCCCTCGCCGGGGTTGAGGTGCCAGCGGTCCTCGATCACGCCCGCCGGCAGCTCGATGACCTCCTTGTAGCCGACCGCGTGGTGCTTCGCCTGCGGCTCGGCGGCCAGCCCGGCCGCGCTGCTGAGCAGCCGCAGCACGCCCTCGGCGACGATGACGACGTCGGCGCCGATCTCGTCGCCGCCGGCGCGGATGCCGATCACGCGGCCGTCCTTGCGCAGCAGCTCGTCGACCTTCATGTTGGGCACGACCATCGCGCCCTTCTCGGTCACCTTCTCGGCCAGCCACTGGTCGAGCTTGGCGCGCACCACCGTGTAGCTCTGCGGCTGCGCGCCGGTGAACCGGTCCGAGGCGATCTCGATGGTCGTGTGCGCGCCGTCGGCCATCATCGTGACCAGCTCGCGCGCCACCGGACGCTCGAACGGCGCCTCGTCCCACAGCTCCGGGTAGAAGCCGCGGATGGGCTTCACGTACAGGCGCCCGCCGGTGACGTTCTTGGCGCCGGAGTAGTCGCCGCGCTCGAGGACCATGACCTCGAGGCCGGCCTCGGCCAGGCCGTAGGCCGCGGAGAGGCCGGCGAGGCCGCCACCGACGACGATGCACTCGACTGTTTCCATGTGGCGGCCTCCTTCCGGCCTGCGCGTTCGCTCTCAGTCTTTGAACGGGTTGTGGGTCTCGCCCCACACGTCGCGGGCGATGATGCCGCGCATGATCATCAGGCCGCCCTCGGCGCCGACCTCGTAGCTCATGACGCCGCGCAGCAGCATCTCGAGCGGGGTCTCCTTCGTGTAGCCGAAGGCGCCGTGGTACATCATCCCGTGGCGGGCGATGTCGTGGCAGAGCGTCGGGCTCAGGCACTTGACCGTGCTGATGACCTTGTTGATGTCCTTGCGGCTGAACTGGCCGGGGTTGGTGTGCTCCTGGCCGATCATCCAGGCGCCGCGCAGGAGGTTCAGCTTGAGCATGTCGAGCTGCATCCAGTCGCCGGCCATCTCGAAGGAGATGCCTTCGTTCTTGCCCAGGGGCTTGCCGAAGGTGGTGCGCTGCGCGGTGTACTCGCCGCTGATCTCGAGGCCCTTCTCGGCGCCGCCGAGGCAGGCGGCGGCCACGAGCACGCGGGCGGCGTTGAAGCCGTCCATGTTGACGTAGAAGCCCTTGCCCTCTTCGCCGAGCACGTACTTCTTGGGCAGCTCGACGTCCTTGTAGATCCAGCCGCCGGTGCTGAGGCCCATGCGGCCCATGTCCTTGTACGTGGTGTAGGTGATGCCGTCGAGGTGCGCGGGGACCCAGATGAACGTCATGCCCTTGTGGCCCTGGTCCGGGTCGGTCTTGACGAGGGTGCAGTGGCCGCTCGGGGCGCCCCACTTCTCGCACTCCTTGGGGCCGCTGACGTAGGCCTTCTCGCCGTTCATGACGTAGGCCTGCTTCTCCTCGTTCCACGGCGCGATCGTCTTGATGGCGCTGAGGTCGGAGCCGCCGCCGGGCTCGGTGGTGTTGATGCCGGCGAACGCCTTGCCGGCGGCCACGGCCGGGAGCACCTCCTGCTTGAGCTCCTCGGTGCCGTACCGGTTGATGATGTACGCCCAGCCGATGGTGAGCAGCGTGTAGACCGGCGTGCTCATGCTGAGGTCGGCGCGGGCGATCTCGTGCACGGTGATCATCGCGTAGATGAGGCGCTCGTCGTCGGGGAGCGGCATGCCGCCGAACTCCTCGGGGATGGTGGTGCCGAACATGCCCATCTCGGCCATGCCGGCGGTGATGTCGTCGGGGATGCCGTCTTCAGCCTCGTCGATGCCGCGGGCGCGCGGCTCGAGGTTCTTGACCAGCCACTCGCGGATGGCCTGGCGGTACATCTCCTGCTCGGTGGTGTAGCGGAAGTCCATGCAGCTCCCTCCTCAGGGACCGTTGATTCCATGGCCTGGGGCCGGCGGCGCCGCGAAGCGGCGGGACCGGCCCGTCCCTCGGATGCCCCCGGAAACGACGAAGACCCCCAGGGACGCCGAAGCGCTCGCTGGGGGTCCATGACCTGGAGTGCGGCGGGCGGAGACGGCGCCCGGCCGCGGTCATGTGTGCAGCACTGGCAGCATATACCCGTGCGCCGCGGGCGCGCAAGCCCGCCGTTTCGACAAGGTGGAGGAAGATTCGG
>CAWIDR010000003.1:0-66956 GCA_963834905.1 uncultured Thermoleophilia bacterium
CCCGGCCCGGCTGCCTGCGGCGCGCGCGGGTCCGTCCGTGTTGAACTCGCCCCATCAGCGGGCGACGAGTCCGTAATGCCAGGTCTGAGGTGCGTCGGCCACGGACACAGTCTTCCCGCAAAGGGTACAAACGCCTCATGAGTGAGAACCCCGCCAACCTCGCCCTGCGCTTCGTGCTCGAGCTCGCCGCGCTGGCCGCGCTCGGCTACTGGGGCTGGGTCGCCCACGATGGGGCCGCCCGCTGGATCTGGACGGTCGGACTGGTCATCGGCGTCGCCGCCGTGTGGGGCGTCTTCCGCGTGCCCGGCGACGGCGGCCCACCGGTGGTCGCCGTGCCCGGATGGGTGCGGCTGATCATCGAGGCCGCCGTGTTCGGCGGGGCCACGGCGGCCCTCATCGCCGCCGGTCGCACGACGCTCGGGGTCGTCTTCGGCGTCATCGTCGTCGCGCACTACGCGATCTCATACGACCGGGTCGTGCGGTTCCTCCGCGCCGGCGACCGGCGCGACGGCGCCTAGGTGCGGCGCGTGTCGCGCACGTAGGCACGCGCCGCCAGCACGCTCAGCACGACCGACCAGACCGCGACGACCGCCCAGCCAAAGGCGGACCAGCCTCCCCCGCCCAGCGCCACGTGGCTCGCCTGCACGAGCCAGTAGGACGGCAGCAGACGTGCGATCTGGTAGAAGGTGCCGTGGCCGATCGGGAACCACGTGCCGCCGGCGAATGCGAGCACCGCCGTGAGACCACCCATCGCCGGACCAACGGTGTCGGCGGTCAGCAGATGGCCGATCAGCACGCCGAGCGCCGCGAACGGGATGAGTCCGATCAGGATCAGCACCGTCATCCCGACCCACTGCAGCGCGGTCAGACGGACACCCATCGACACCCCGGAGGCGTAGAGGAGCGCCATGGTGAGCAGCACCGTCAGGTACGCGGTCGCGACCTTGGCGGCGAGATAGGAGCGCGGAGCGAGGGGCGTCGTGCGCAGGAGACGGTTCCAGCCGCTGTCGCGCTCCGCCGCGATGCGCGTGCCCGTGGAGAGCATGCCCGACATGGCTCCGAACGCTGTGAGGCTCACCATGTAGTAGAGCGGCGCGGACAACCCCGTCCCCAGGAAGTCGTCGACGGAGCGATTGGGCCCGGCGATCAGGAAGTAGAGCGCGACCGGGAACCCGAGCGCGAAGATGAGGAACCGCCGATTGCGCAGGATCCGGAGCAGCTCGAAGCGCAGATAGCTGCCCCTGGCCGGGGAGGCTGTACCGGAGCTGACGGGCGCCAGAGTGCTCATCCCGCCTCCTCCAGCGGCTCGTCGCCCGACCCTCCCTCGTCGGCGCCGGTGAGCTGGATGAAGGCTTCTTCCAGGCCCGCGCCCATGATCTCGATGTCGCGGGCCTCGGGGTGACGCCGCAGGAGCTCGCGGATGGCGGCGTCCGAGTCGCTGCACACCAGGATGGCGACGTCGCCGTGGCGCTGCAGGCTGGTGACTCCCGGCAGCCGTGCCAGCGCCGCCTCCGGCGACGCCGGGCAGCGTCGTCTTGATCGTCCGCGAGCCGACCCGCGCCTTGATCTCGGTGGGCGGACCGTCGGCCACGACGCGGCCGCCCGCCAGCAGCACGACCCTGTCGGCGAACTCGTCGGCCTCCTCCAGGTAGTGCGTGGCGAAGAGCACCGTCTTGCCGCGAGCCGTGAAGCGCCGCATCGTCGTCCAGAACGCTCGGCGCGCCTCCACGTCCAGCGCGGCGGTCGGCTCGTCGAGCACGAGCAGGCCCGGGTCGCCGACCAGAGCCATCGCGAACCGGGCTCGCTGCGTCTGGCCGCCGGAGAGCTTCTGCGTGCGCTGGTCGGCGACACCGCGCAGGCCGGCCAGCCCAAGCACGTCGTCCACGCCGAGTGGACGCGGGTAGAGGGCAGCCATCATCGCGATGAGCTCCCGCACGGTGAGGTCGCGCAGCAGGCCGCCGGTCTGGAGCATGGCCCCGACGCCGCCGGCGCTGACCGCGTCGGCCGGCGGCCCGCCCAGCAGTGTCACCTCGCCCCTGTCCGGACGGCTCAGCCCGAGCAGCATGTCGATGGTCGTCGTCTTGCCGGCGCCGTTTGGGCCGAGCAGCGCGACCGTCTCGCCGGCGGCGATCGACACGTCCACGCCGCGTACGGCGCGCACGGGCCCATGAGGCGAAGAGAACGTCTTGACGAGGCCGACGGCGCGCACGCCGTCGGCCGCTTCGGTGATCGCGGATGGCATGGAGGACCTCGTCGCTGCTGGCTGTCGCTGGCCTTCTTGTTCCCGGGCGGTCGGACCCTACACGACGCGCCATTCCGTCCCGACGGCGGAAGTCCGCCTGCCGCGTGGCCGTCGACGGGAGGCTGTTCAGCTATCACGACACGCACATCCACCGACTGGGCGGCAACTACCACCTGCTGGCCGGTGAGCGGCGAGACCGGGCGCACGCCGTACCCGCACCCCAACGACGACTTCGAGCAGGCTGGCCTGCTCTACCGCGTCGTGATGACGGATGAGGACCGCGACCACCTCGTGAGCAACCTCGTCGGCCACCTCTCGAACGCGCAGGAGCGCATCCGCCTGCGGCAGTGCGCCATCTTCTACAAGGCCGACCCGGAGTACGGCACGCGCGTGGCCGAGGGCCTGGGGGTGAGCGTCGCCGAGGTCGAGCGGCTCGCGGCGATGAGCGATGAAGACCGCTCGGCTGCGACTGCTGCCGGCGCCGGCGAGGCCACGCCGGCCGGCGCTCGCTGACAAGCGCGGCTCCGCAAGTCGGGCCGGCCGGCGGCCGCAGGGTCACCGGCCGGCCCTCACCGGCCGAGCGCCACCTCATCCAGACCGCGGCTCCGGCTCCTGGTAGAGGCCCAGGACGTTGCCGCCGGGGTCGCGGAACCGCGCCGTGATCTCGGGGGCGTCGCCGCCGATCGGCTGCACGATCTCGCCGCCGTGCGCGAGGACCTTCTCGATGGTCTCGGCGACGCTGTCGACCATGACGTAGAGGAGCAGACCGGGCTCGGCCGCTGGGGGACGCCCGGTCACCCACGTGCCGCTCACCTCGCCGATCGAGTCGTCAAAGGCAAGGTGCCCGTCCCCGCGCCGGCGTGTCTGCCAGTCGAACACGCCGGCGTAGAACGCCGCCGAAGCCTCGATATCCTCGGCAGGGAGCTCCACGTAGCAGATCTTGCCGTTCGCCTGTGTGGGTGGCATGACTGTCAGCCTCCGGCGCCGACCATGTCCGTGAGCGCCAGCACCGTCCGCCAGTTCCTCGTGGTGGCGGCCGTGCCGAGCTTGCGCTCGAACCAGGCGTTGTTCAGCTTGGTGCGCCCGTAGCCGTGCGGCAGCTTGAGGTAGACGACGGGCGTGGCCAGCGGCGGTGCGCCGACGAAGGCGGCCTCCTCCCCGTCAGCCGCCGGCAGTTCGAGCTTCTTGAAGGCCGCCTTGTACACCGCGCAGTAGGCGGCGTCGGACGCCTCACCGAAGTCTGCTTCGCCATGAGCGCCGAAGAGGAACGTCGCGTGCAAGGACGTCTGGTCCCGGTCCTCAGCGTCTGGCTCGCCGTCTCCGTCGCCGCCCAGGAACGGGTTCGCCGCGCTGATGTCGGCCATCGCCTCGCCGGGGAGCACCAGCACGCCGACGCGCGGGCCGATGTCGCGCTCGATGCGCGTCTCGATGGCGGTCGCGAGCGCGGCCGCCGGTTCCGAACCGTCGCCGGCGTCGAACACAGCGTTGCCGCTCTGCAGGTAGGTGCGCACGCTCGTGAGCCCGAGACCCTCCAGCAGTGCCCGCAGGTCGGCCATCGGCAGCTTGGTGCCGCCGACGTTCACGGCTCTGAGGAGGGCGACGTAGCTCATGCCTTCCTACTTACCCGCGGAACGGACGCGGTCGCTCGAGTGAACGATGGCGCATGTCTCCGCGTGCCAAGGCCTATGACAGGCTCACCGCCGCAGGAGACGGGGCATGGAGGGACAAGCGACCAGGCGATCGCCGCGGGAGCCCACGAGCTCCGAGCTGGGCGCCTCGCGAGTCGGTATGGGGCCGGCTCGCTCACGGTCGGAAAGCGCTGGTGGTCAGATCGTGAAAGACGACATGGACATGGAGGTCTCATCAGCCGTCTCTTGGCTCGCTCGCGCCGGTGATCCGCACCAGACCGACGTTGTCTAGCGCCCGAAGCCCTCGCGGTAGCGGGCGCAGAGGTCCACATAGATCTGCTTGAAGCCGCGCCAGGCGGCGCGGTACTCCTCGTCGACCTCGCGGTCCAGGAGGCGCGCCGGGACTCCGGCGGCGATCCTCGCCGCCGGCACGACGGCGCGCTGCCGCACCACCGCGCCCTCGGCGACCACGGCCCACTCGCCGACCTCGGCCCAGTCGCTCACGACGGCGTTCATGCCGACCACGGCGTAGTCGCCGAGCAGCTTGACATTGTGGACGACGCAGCCGTGGCCGAGCGTCACCCAGTCGCCGATGGTGCAGGTCTCGCCGGGGCGGGCGTGGACGACGGCGTTGTCCTCGACCGCGCAGCAGTCGCCGAGGACGATGGTCCCGTAGTCGCCGCGCAGACGGGCGCCCGGGCCGATCCAGCAGCGGGCGCCGAGCGTGACGTCGCCGAAGACGTCGGCCGAGGGGTGTACCCAGCAGCCGTCGCCGAGCCGGGGCGTCTTGCCCTCGAAGCTCTCGACGGTCACGTCAGGTGAGGCCCTCGGCCAGCTCCGCCTGCTGGGCGAGGCCGCCGAGGAGCACGGCGCGCATGGTGTCGAGCGCGTCGATCACGCGGTCGTCGGCGAGCGAGTAGCGGATGCTCACGCCGTCGCGCTCGTTGGTGACGAGGCGCTGCTCGCGCAGCATCTTGAGGTGCCGCGACACCGTCGGCTGCGGCACCTTGAGCGCCTCGGTGAGCTCCGTGACCGTCTTCGGCCCCTCGTGCAGCTCGTACAGGATGAGGATGCGCTTGGGGTCGGCCAGCGCCTGGCAGATGCTGGCGTGCAGCTGGTTCACTTCGCGTTCGAGGCGTTCTTCCATGGCGCCGATTGTCCGGCCCCGGGCCCCGCGGCGTCAATTCGCCGGGCGCGGAACTCTCGTGCAGCACGTCACAAACCCGACTAATCGGACTGCCTCTGTCTCGGTTGACTCGTCCATTCGGATAGGCGTATATAAGTAAGTATGCAAATTCACAAGCTCGCACAGACGCGCCTCGCCGGCCACCCAGACAGCGGACCTCAAGCCCCTCTTCCGCATGCACGCGGAGCTGTGCCGGGCGATGGCCAACGAACACCGTCAGGCGATCCTGCACGCCATCTGCCACGACGAGATGTGCGTGGGCGACCTCGCCGCCGAGATCGGCATCTCGGTCCACAACGTCTCGCAGCACCTTCGTGTGCTGAAGGAGAGCAGGCTCGTTGCCTCACGCAAGGACGGCCACACCGTCTACTACCACGTCACCAACATGAAGTTCATCGAGGCCTGCAGCCTCATACGGCAAGCGCTGGTCGAGCAGCACGTGGCCCAGGGCGAGTCCCTGCAGGCCGCCGAACTGCTCGATGCCCAGCGGACCACGCCCGCGTCCGTGGCGCAGGCGTAAGACCAGAAAGAGCCCAGGGGAAGCGACCAAGAAGTGCACCAGCGGGCGGACGACCACGTCGCCGCTTGAGAATGAAAACACAAGCACAAAGGAGCAAGCCATGTCCGAAGATCTCGCCAACATCCAGGTAGAAAAAATCGTGGACGCGCGCGGCACCTCGTGCCCCGGCCCCATCCTCGCCGCCAAGAAGGGCATCCCCAGCGTCTCCGTGGGCGGCGTCATGGAAGTCCAGGCCACCGACTCCGGCACCACCAAGGACCTCCCCGCCTGGTCCAAGAAGATGGGTCACGAGTACCTCGGCGTGGTCGAGGAGCCCGGCTTCATGCGTCTCTTCGTGAAGAAGATGAAGTGACGATGGCTGAGGCTGCCGTACAAGAGGACCAGACGTACGCCCCGCGCATCCTGGTCTTCAGCACCAACAACATCTCCGACCCGGGCATCGACCTGGCCGGCAGCTCGCACATGCACTACTCGCCGAACGTCATGGTGATCAGTGTGCCGTGCACGAGCGGCATCAAGCCGAGCTGGATCCTCTACGCCATGGAGCAGGGCTTCGACGGCGTGTTCATCGCCGCCGACGGGGAGGAGTGCGCGTTCCTCCCCGACTGCGGCGAGCGCACCGCCGGCATCATGACGGATGCCCAGGCGCTGCTCGTCGAGAAGGGCTACGAACCGCAGCGCGTCCGCATGGCCGCGATCTGCTCCGTCTGCGCCGAGCCCTTCACCAAGTACATGCACGAGTACTCGAGGTCCCTGGCCGATCTGGGACCGTCCCGGAAGGCGACCGCATGAATAGCTGCACCGCTCCAGTACGACGCTCTCGTGGTCGGCAGCGGCATCGGCGGGATGGAGTCAGCTCTCAAGCTCGGCGACATGGGCTACAAGGTCCTCGTCGTCGAGAAGGACGCCAGCGTCGGCGGCAAGATGATCCTGCTCAGCAAGGTCTTCCCCACCCTCGACTGCGCCAGCTGCATCTCCACCCCCAAGATGGCTGCCACCATCCATCACCCCAACATCGACGTCCTCACCTACGCCCAGGTCGAGGGCATCCGCGACAACGGCGACGGCACCTACCACGCGAAGATCACGCAGAAGCCGAAGTTCATCGACGAGGCCGCCTGCACCGGCTGCCGCCAGTGCGAGATGGCCTGCAACGTCGCCGTCCCCGACGAGTTCAACGCCGACATGGTGTCGCGGCGCGCGGCCTACATCGCGTTCCCGCAGGCCGTGCCGAAGAAGGCCGTGATCGACCGCGCCGGCGTGTCGCCGTGCACCTACGAGTGCCCCGCCGGCATCAAGGCGCACGGGTACGTCGCGCGCGTGCGCAGCGGAGAGTACGAGGAGGCCTTCGGCCTGGTGCTCGAGACGACCCCGCTCGTGGGCTCGCTCGGACGCGCGTGCTACGCGCCGTGCGAGGAGCAGTGCACGCGCGGCGAGCTCGAGGGTCCGCTGCCGATCCGCCGCCTGAAGCGCTTCATCGCCGACCAGCACTACGGGCAGGCCGAGCTGAAGCCGCTGGAGAAGCCCGAACAGAACGGCAAGAAGGTCGCCGTCGTGGGCTCGGGCCCTGCCGGCCTCACGGCCGCCTGGCAGCTCGCACGCAAGGGCTACGGCGTCAAGATCTTCGACTCGGCGCCGCAGGCCGGGTGGCATGCTCCGCCTCGGCATCCCGGCGTACCGGCTTCCGAACGACGTGATCGACGACGACATCGCCAACGTGACGGCGATCGGCGTCGAGATCGCGACCGGCACGCGCGTGGACGATGTCGCGGGGCTCAAGAACGACGGTTTCGACGCCGTCCTCGTGGCGACGGGCACGCACAAGTCGGTCAGTCTGCGCGTGCCCGGCGAGGAACTGCAGGGCGTGCAGACCGCGCTCGAGTTCCTGCGCGCCGTCAAGCTGGGTGAGACCGTCGACGTGGCCGGCAAGCGCGTGCTGGTCGTCGGCGGCGGCAACGTCGCCATCGACGCGGCGCGCACGGCGCGCCGTCTCGGCGCCGCGGCCGTCGATCAGGTCAGCCTCGAGCCCTGCGAGGAGATGCCGGCCCACGACTTCGAGGTCGAAGAGGCCCGGGCCGAGGGCATCACGCTGCACGACGGCTGGGGCATCGACCACTTCGAGGGCGACGGCGTCGTCAAGCGCGCCGAGATCAAGGTCTGCACCTGCGTGTTCGACCCCGACGGCCGCTTCCACCCCGAATACGACGAGAGCCAGCGGGACGCACTCGACTGCGACGTCGTCATCATCGCCGCGGGCATGGGCGCCGACACCGAGGCGTTCGGCCTCGAGACCAACGGCAACCGCACGCTCAAGGCCGATCCCGCCACGCTCCAGACCGCGGTGCCGCACGTGTTCGCCGCCGGCGACGTCGTCACCGGCCCGACCATGATCAACAGCGCCGTCGGCCACGGCCGCCGCGCCGCCTTCATGATCGACCGCTACCTTCAGGGCGCCGAGATGGACCCGAGCGCCTTCGACGAGGCTGCTGGGCGTCGTGGACAAGAACGACGGTGCTCCGCCGGCAGGACGTCTACGACCGGCGCGAGCCGCTCGAGTCCAGCGCCGTCATGAGCGCCTCGCCGACCGACTTCACCGAGACCGAGGCCACGATGACCGAGGACGAAGCGTTCCTCGGCGCCGCCCGCTGTCTCGACTGCGGCGTCTGCTCCGAGTGCCACGCCTGCGTGGACGTCTGCCCCGCCGACGCGATCAAGCTCGACGACCGCGGCCAGGAGATCGAGGCCGAGGTCGGCAGCGTCGTCCTCGCCACCGGCTTCAGACTCTTCCCGGCCGACGCCAAGCCGCAGTACGGCTACGGCCGCTACAAGAACGTGATCACCGGCATGCAGATGGACCGCCTGCTGGCGCCGACCCGGCCCTACAACGCCGTGATCCGCCCCAGCGACGGCAAGGTGCCGGACAACATCGCCTACATCATGTGCACGGGTTCGCGCGACGAGACCGTCGACAACCCGCTGTGCTCCAAGATCTGCTGCATGTACTCGGTCAAGCAGAACCAGCTCATCATGGGCGCCTTGCCGCTCGCCGACGTCACCGTCTACTACATCGACGTGCGCTCGGTCGGCAAGGGCTACGACGAGTTCTACCAGCAGGCCAAGGACATGGGCGCCAACTTCGTCAAGGGCCGCGTCTCCGGCGTCACGGAGACCGACGAGGGCAACCTCGTGCTCCGCTACGAAGACATCGAGAACGGCGGCACGCTCACCGAGACCGAGCACGACATGGTCGTCCTCGCGGTCGGCGTGCAGCCGAACCCCGAGGCCGGCCGTCTGTTCGAGGACGGCGCCCTCGCTCTCGACGACTACTACTACGTCGGCGAGGCCGACGAAGACCTCGACCCCGGTCGCACCAACCTCCCCGGCGTGTTCGTCGCCGGTTCGGCCGCCGGGGCCAAGGACATCCCCGACTCGATCCTCCACGCGGGCGCCGCGGTCGCACAGGCCGCCGCTCACCTGGAGCGAGCGAAAGTGAGCGAAGTGGCGAAAGCGAAGGTGACGTCATGAGCGGCCGCAAGATCGGCGTGTACGTCTGCCAGTGCGGCGGCAACATCGGCGACTACGTCGACGTGGACAAGGTCGTCGACGAGATCAAGGGCGACGACGACGTCGTCGTCGCCCGGTCGGCGATGTTCACCTGCTCCGACGCGACCCAGCAGGAGATCATCCAGGACGCGCAGGAGCAGGGTCTCGACGCCCTCGTCGTCGCCTCGTGCTCGCCCAAGCTGCACACGGTGACGTTTCGCGACGTGGCGAAGCGCGCCGGCATGAACCCGTTCCAGTACACCCAGGTGAACGTCCGCGAGCAGTGCTCGTGGACGCACACCGACGACAAGACCGGCGCGACCGAGAAGGCGGTGCGGCTCGTCCGCGCCGGCATCAACCGGACGCGCCTGACCGAGCCGCTCGAGCCGATCGTCGTCGAGACGACGCCGGCAGAGCCTCGTCGTCGGCGGCGGCATCGCCGGCCTGCGCGCGGCCCTCGGTCTGGCGGAGATCGGACTCACCGTCTTCCTCGTGGAGAAGGAGGCCCAGCTCGGCGGCCGTGTGGCCGGCTACGGCCGCATGTTCCCGCAGGGCCGCAAGGGCGGCGACCTGATCGCCACGCTCGAGGAGAAGGTGCGCGCCAACCCGGCGATCACCGTGTTCACCAACGCCGAGCTGATGGCCAAGAGCGGCAGCTTCGGCAACAACCAGGTGACCATCGCCATCCACGGCGACCAGCTGGAGACGATCCAGCTGGACGTCGGGTCGATCGTCGTCGCCACCGGCTTCGACGACTACGAGCCGGCGGCCGGCGAGTTCGGCTACGGCCTCGACGGCGTCGTGACGCTGCCCGAGTTCAAGAAGATGGTGGACGAGGCGCCCGGCCTGCTGCAGTACAAGGGCCGGCCGGTCAAGACCGTCGCCTACATCTACTGCGTGGGCAGCCGCCAGGACGAGAGCGTCGAAGGCGCGCACACCTACTGCTCGCGTTACTGCTGCACGTCGGCCGTGCACACCGCACTCGAGGCCGAGAAGCTCGGCGGCGATCTGCGCCAGTACCACCTCTACCGGGACATGCGGACGTACGGCAAGTACGAGCTGCTGTGGAACGAGTCGCGCGAGAAGGGCTCGCTCTACCTGCGCGTACCCGACGACGAGCCGCCGGCGGTGGAGAAGCTCTCCTCCGGCGGCCTCAAGGTCACCACCAAGGACCTGCTCACCGGCGGCGAAGAGGTCGCGATCCCGGCCGACCTCGTCGTGCTCGTCACCGGCATGGTGCCGCGCGAGAACGCCGAGCTGGTCAGCGTCCTCAAGCTCCCGGTGGGCAACGACGGCTTCTACAACGAGATCCACCCCAAGCTGCGCCCCGTCGAGACGATCGTGGACGGCGTGCTCATCTGCGGCGCCTGCCAGGCGCCCAAGACGTCGTCCGAGGCGGTCGCCGGCGGCCTGGCCGCCGTCACCCAGAGCGGCGCCATGCTCAAGCGCGGCTTCGCCGAGCTCGACCCCATGGTGGCGATCGTCGACAACGACGCCTGCACCTGGTGCGGCAAGTGCCAGGAGGCCTGCCCCTACGACGCGATCGAACAGGTCGAGGTCGACGGCAAGCAGGTCGCCCAGGTCATCAGGACGGCCTGCAAGGGTTGTGGCGGCTGCGTGCCGGTCTGCCCGACCGACGCCGTCGACCTGCAGGGCTACACCGACGCCCAGATCAGAGCCATGATCGACGGCCTGATGGAGGTGAGCTGCTCATGACGCCCGACGACACCGCCACGACCACGACCCGTCCGGTGATCAAGGACGCGGTCCCCGGTCAACGCGACGTCCGCGAGATCGTCCGCGACGAGCAGGTCATGCGTCGCCGCGTCCTGGCCGTCCTCGCAGACGGGCCCCTCACGGTGCCCGAGATCGCGGCCGCCCTCGAGCGGCCCACCCACGAAGTGATGTTCTGGGTCATGGGCCTGCGCAAGTACGGCTGGCTGGCCGAGGACAAGGAAGTCAACGACGACGGCTACTTCCGCTATGAAGTGGTGGAGAGGGAGGGCTCATGACGGCTCTCGTGAACCCCGGGCTGGCGACGGAACTGGCGCGCTCCGACGAGTTCAACGCCGACGCCTGCATGAACTGCGGGGTGTGCTCCGCCATCTGCCCCATGGGTGTGGACGTCGAGGTGCGCAAGCTGTTCCGCTACGTGCTCCTCGGCATGGAAGACAAGGTCAGGGCAGAGACGGAGAGCGTCTTCTCCTGCCTGCTCTGCAAGATGTGCGAAGAGAACTGCCCCGCCGGCGTGCACATCGCCGAGAACGTGCGCACGCTGCGACACCACATCGTGCGCACCACCTTCGGCCTCGGGGAGGGATGACCATGCCTCTCCCGACCGGTGACGTGATCGGCATCCTGGGCGACAACCTGCGCCTGCGGAAGTCGGTCCTCCCGCTGCCGACCAAGGTGGCGACCAAGTGGACCGAGGGCCTCGGCCTGCCGCGAGGCGGCGAGACCGTGCTCTACACCGGGATGATGTACCAGCTCATCCCGTACATCGAAGGCCTCGTGAAGGCCGAGATCAAGTTCGGCGACTCGTGGCTCGGCAAGTACACGGGCCTCGGCCGCCGGGTGAACCGAATCGATCAACGTCTCGGCGTTCATGGCGCGGCCCTCGGCGGCGGAGCGCGCCGTCTACGACCAGGTGCCGATCAACGTCGTCCACCTGCTGCGCAAGGCCGGCGTCAAGTTCGGCGCCCTCTACGAGGACGACCTCTACTCGGGCGCCCTCGCCTACGACCTGGGCCTCGACGAGGTCGTGGCCGAGCACGCGAAGAAGGTCCACGCCGTCTTCAAGAAGCGCGGGGTCAAGACCGTGATCACCATCGACCCGCATACGACGACGATGCTGCGCAGCGTGTATCCCAAGATCCTGAGCGGCTACGACATCGAGGTGAAGAGCTACCTCGAGGTGCTCGCCGAGAAGGGCTTCGGCTCCAACGGCCACAGCGCCAAGGTGCTCTCGGGCGAGGTCGTCATGCACGACTCGTGCGTCTTCGCCCGCTACGAGGGCGTCGTGGACGAGCCGCGCGAGCTGCTGGCGGCCGCCGGCGTCACCATCCGCGACCCGGAGAACGCGGGCCGCCAGACGTGGTGCTGCGGCGGCCCCGTCGAGTCGCTCTACCCGGCCAAGGCGATCGCCAACGCGGAGAAGCGCGTCGCGCAGCTCCGCGAGGCCGCTCCCGACGCCGTCACCATGTGCCCGATGTGCTTCGTGAACCTGAGCAACGCTGCCGGCGACACGATGCGCTTCAAGGACATCTCGCAGTACCTGCGCGAGGCGTACGCGTCCTGATCAAGGCCACCGGAAGGCACGATCGGACAGCACTGGAGGTGCTGGAGTGGACACGACACCAAGAAGACGATCATCCTGTTCAGCGGCGACTTCGACAAGGTGATGGCGGCGCTCATCATCGCCAACGGCGCCGCCGCCATGGGCGACGACGTCACCATCTTCTGCCACCTTCTGGGGCCTCAACATCCTCCGCAAGCCGGAGAAGGTCCAGACCGACGGCAAGAAGAGCTTCCTGCAGAAGGCCTTCGGCGGCATGATGCCCAAGGGCACCAAGAAGCTCGGGCTCTCCAAGATGAACTTCGCCGGCGCCGGCGCGCCCCATGATGAGCAAGGTCATCAAGGACGCCGGCGGCATGTCGCTCGAGGAGCTCTTCGACAGCGCCCGCGAGATGGGCGTGAAGTTCGTCGCCTGCACGCTGTCGATGGAGATCCTCGGTTTCAAGGAAGAGGAGATGATCGACGGCGTCGAGTACGCAGGCGTCGCCGCCTACCTGGGCGAGGCGGACGAGGCCAACGTCAACCTGTTCATCTAGACGCTCCACGGCGGCCACGCCCGCAAGAGGGGCAGCCTCCGGGTGGCCCGCGATCGTCTCACGATCGCGGGCCACTCTCGCGTACGGCGCCGGGCGAGGTTCGTCGCCTGCACGCTCTCGATGGACATCCTCGGCTTCAAGGAAGAGGAGATGATCGACGGCCTCGAGTACGCAGGCGTCGCCGCGTACCTGGGCGATGCCGACGAGGCGAACGTCAACCTATTCATCTAGGGGGAATCATGAGCTCGATGATCATCGGACTGGCGAGTGGCAGCTTGGAGAAGCTGCTCGTGACCAGCACGCTGGCCGCCGGTGGTGTTGCGCTCGACATGGACGTAGACATCTACCTGCTGCTCGGCGGCGCGTGACGCGTTCCGCAAGGATGTCGCCGACAAGGGGACCTACACCGACCGACCCGAACTGGAAGAAGAGATGATGGCGGGCATGTCGGAGGCCAGCGTCCCGGATCCGCTCGCGAACCTCCGCAACCTTCGCGATGACGGCAGCGTCCGCATCCATGTATGTGCCACGGCCGGCAAGGTGTGGGGTGCCGGTGAACCCGGCGATTTCGTGGACATCGTCGACGACATCGTCGGCATCGCGGAGTACATCACGAAGTGCGAAGACGCCGACGTAGTGCAGGTACTCTGACCGACCCACGCCGCGCCGGTATCGCCGGCAAGTCGCAGTGGCCACTCGGCGCCGCCGGACACATCGAGCGGGCGGCGCCGAGTGGCGTCCGAAGCACGGAGTCCAGGCGGCGACCGGCTCCACCAGGTCGAAGCACACGCTGTCTCAGCCTCTTGGAAGCGACTCCGCTTCGCGGACGGCTGGGGACTGCGCAACACGTAGCGGCATGGAGCGACTCGTCCTGCGGCTGCATGCCCCCATCGGTCCTCGGACCTGAGGGGTCGTAGCGGATGTGTCCTCTTCGTCGCCCGCCGGAGGTAACATGGACGGTCTCACCCTCGAGCCCGTAGGGATCATCCGCAGCGAGCATCGCGACCATGCGCAGACGCCCATCCAGCCCGTCTGCGCTGAAGGCAGTCCCGGCCGGGTCGAGGTCTTCCCTCAGTTCGCCGAGGCGCTCGACGACATCGAAGGGTTCTCGCACCTGCACCTGATCTACTGGCTGCACCGGGCCGCCGAGGTCGTGAGCTCGGTCGCCGGCCCGTCGCCCCTGAAGGTCACCCCCTACCTGGACGACGTGCCCCGGGGCGTCTTCGCGACGCGGACTCCTGTGCGCCCCAATCCGATCGGCCTCAGCCTCGTGCGTCTGCTGGAGCGGCGCGGGAACGTGCTCGTCGTCGAGGATCTCGACGTGCTCGACGGCACGCCGCTGCTCGACATCAAGCCCTACGTCGAGAAGTTCGACCTGCGCGTGGACACACGCGGTGGCTGGACGGACCGGGTCAGCGACACTACCTTCCGGCAGCGCGGCGAGCGCCGGGAAGACGCGGAGTAGGCCGGTCGACGCAGAGGGTGCGCCGGCAGCGGCCGGAGAGCAGGTCAGGCGCCGGCGGCCTCCGTGTCGGCGGCGTCCGTGTCGGCGGACTTCGGGAACAGCTTGTCGCAGTAGTAGCCGTCCGCCATGTAGATGGCCGCGAGCGGGTTGTGGCCCAGCACCCGGTCTTTGGCGGCAAGTACGGTCACCGGGGCCACCGAGTGCTTCATGAACAGGCTGTCGTGACCGACGCAGAGACCGAGCAGCAGGTTGAGCTCGGTACCGGCCTGGTCCAGGGCCCGCGCCTGGCCGAGCGGGTTGCACATGCTCTCGAACTCCCCGGCGTGGATCTTGTCCTCCTCGCCCAGACCAAGCACTTCCTTGGGCAGGCCGCCGTTCTTGCAGGCGACCGAGTCGACCGAGAAGCCGTTCGCGCTGAGCACGCGGCTGGTGACGGCGGCCTCGGCCTGAAGGCCGATGCAGAAGGCCAGGCCCAGCTTCACGTAGCCGCAGCGCCGCGCGAAGTCCATGATCTCCTCGATGCGGGTGAGCCGGCAGTAGCCGTGCGCCTCCACGAGGCCCGCGTTGCGCGCCAGGTGCGCGTCCTCCCCCTGATACAGGCCGAGGACCTCGGACTCGAACGGCTGCCGGGACGGACAGCCGCGAGGATAGGACGCCGTGTCGGGGCTTTCGCAGCACGCCGCCCGGCCACACTCTGCACACGCGTACATGTCGTGCCTCCGCCTCAGGCGAGTTCGGATTCGCCGACGACTTCCGTCTTGATCAGGGATACGAGCCGCTGAAGGCCCTCAAACACGTGCTCGCGGATGTCTCCGGCGACGACCAGCCTCATGATGTCGTCGCCCACCGAGAGCTCCCCCTCGTTGACCCAGCCGCGCACGGCGAAGATCCCCGGCCACGTGCCGGCCTCGGCGAGCACCTCCTCGAACCGCGTCCGATCAGCGCTGAGGGACATCCCCGTCACGGGCTCTCCCGAGCGCGAGGTCCCGCGCACGATCCCCTGGTGGGCAAGGATCATGCCGATCGCAGCTGCTCCCGGCTGCGACTTCACGTCGCGGATCCACTCGTCGATGTCGGGCGCACTCATGGCTCGAGCTTCGGTCCCCACGTCAGCTCAGCAACCCCTCGATGATGAGGTCGGTGGCCTCGTCTTCGGTAAGCCCGCGGCTCATCAGCGTCTGGAGCTGTTTGGAATCGACCGAGCCGATCGCGGCCTCGTGCGTGATGTGCGCGAGCGGATGGCTCACCTCCACGATCGGCACGGCCTTGGCCACCGCCCGGTGCTGGACGATCTCTTTGCAGTCGACGTGCCCGCGGGCGTAGGGCGCCGAGGCGGAGAGCGTGTTGTACACCTCGGCGCGGGCGTCGTCGCGGAGCGCGAGGTAGGAGTTGAGCACGGCGCGGGCGCCCTCGCCGTTGAGGCGCCCGGTCTCGCGGATGGTCACCGTGTCGTGGCCGCGCCCGATGATGCGCGTGATCATCTCGAGCGTGCTCTGCGCGTCGCAGTCGGCCTCGTAGTCGAAGTCGATGACGCCGGCCTGCCCCTTGATCAGCTCGAACTCGGTCTTGAAGCGCGCGCCCTCGCCGATGTGGACCAGCGTCTTGGGCACGACCAGCACGCCGCCCTCGGCGCCGTGCAGGTGACGCTCGAAGTACTCGTAGGTCGCCCCCGGCGCGATGTTCACGACGGCGTCCATCTTGTGGGTGATGTCGATGGCGTTGGGGAACGTGCAGTGGGCCTGGACCGAGGCGAACGAGTCGGCCTCCACGTCGACCTTCATGACGATGTGCTGGAGGCCGTCGGTGGGCAGCATGCCGAAGCACAGGTGCACGGGGTTGGCGATCCTGACGCCCTCGTGCAGGCGGATGTGCGCCTCGATGCCATCGTCGATCTGCTCGACATCCACGTCCAGGCCGGGGACCAGGTGCGAGCCTACGACCTCGTTTCCGCTGACCTCCAGATGGGCGACGTCGTCGCCGCTGAAGTGCGAGCCGGCGGCGCCCAGCGACTCGAGCAGGGCGCGTGCCGTGGCGACGTCGCTCATGCCGGCATCATCTCCTCTTCCGGCGCCGGCATGTTCTCGTGGTGGCAGGGGATGCAGTTGTTGGCGAAGTAGCCGCTGATCTTGTCGACCGAACCCTTGTCGAGGATGTGGCCGTTGCAGAGCAGAAAGGCGTGCTCGGCGTGCTCGAGCACCGCCATGCTGTGCGTGATCATGATCACCGTGGTGCCCATCGCCTTGAAGTCGGCAAGGGCGTCGAAGATGCGCTGCAGGGCCTCGACGTCGATACCGGAGTCGGGCTCGTCCATGAGCACGATGCGGGGTTCCATGGCGAGGATCGAGGCCAGTTCGACGCGCTTGCGCTCGCCGCCCGAGAGCGTCTTGTCGACCTTGCGCCCGATGTAGCGTTCCGGGTCGAGCCCGACGCGGGTCAGCATCTTCTCCACGTTCTCGCGTGACTTCACCTTGGCGCCGGCGGCGATGAAGCGGTCCATGCGCAGTCCCTCGAAGCGCGCCGGCTCCTGCCAGGCGAGCGTGATGCCGCGCCGAGCCCGCTCATCGACCGGCACGCCGCGCAGCGACTCGCCGTCGAGCAGGATGTCGCCGCTGTGATGGGTGTAGCCCGGCAGGCCCATGATGGTGCTGGCGAGCGTCGACTTGCCGGCCCCGTTGGGGCCGATGAGGGCGTGCACGTGGCCCTCCCAGAAGTCGACGCTGAGATCGTTGAGGATGGGCTTGCCGCCCAGTTCCAGCGTGATGTCGTGCAGTTCGAGGATGCCCATCGAGACTCCGATCGGTCAGAGCGCGTGCGGCTCGTCGTTGGTACGCGGGCTCGGCGCGCACGGAACGAATGACTTGCGCACCGCCTGCGGATGACACTCATCGCTGTATTGGCCACAGGCGAAGCATTCCGACAGGAGCACGTCCCGTTCCCTGCCTTCGGCGACCACCGCGTAGCCCATTGCCACGAAGAAGCCCGGCGCGCGCGCCGTCGCCCAGAGCTCCGTGAGACCGCGCCTGAGCGCCTCCGCTTCGAGCGTGGTGAGGAGCCGTCTGCCCAGGCCGCTCCCACGATACTCCCGCGACACCGCGATACGGCCCACGACCGGCAGCGCCCCGTACATGTCGAGCGAGATCGTCCCCACCATGCGCCCGTCGGCGAACGCTCCCCACATGGCCAGCGGCTGCTCGGGGGTCTCCGTTACCTCGAGATGCGCGGCCTTGGCGAGAGCCAAGGCGGCCGCATGGTCGTCGCTGGGCGCGATGATGAGAGTGTCCGCGGATCTGGCCATCGCGTTGAGCTTACTCTGTCTCGGACCCGCTACGTGCGCTTGCATTCTCGGGCGACGGGCGTAATATGGGCATATGCTCATAACAAGCAAGCGGCGGCTCGGCTGTCGCCTGCTCCAAAGGAGGAGTTATGCCAAACAGAGACGGCACAGGACCGATGGGTCACGGACCGATGTCAGGAGGCCGCCGGGGCTTCTGCGGCGACGCGGCCCTCTCCCCAGGCCGCGGCGGCGGTCGTGGTCGGAGGAACCAGTTCTACGCCACCGGGCTCACTGGGTGGCAACGGGACGCGCAGTCCGACGCTCAGGCGACCGCCCCGATGGGCGGCGCGCCGGACCCGCTTGCCCGCGTCGAGGAACATGCTCGCCCAGGTGCTCGAGCGTCTGGATCGCCTCGAGTCGGCGCCGCGGGACTGACATGGGTGGACGCGGTACAGGCGCCGGCGGTCGCGGCGGCAGAGGCGGTCGCGGTCAAGGGAACGGCAACGGCATGCGCCGGCGCCGCCGAGACGGCAGCGGGCGCGGCGCGAGCCTCGACCCTGCTACCGACGCCGACATCCGGGGCTCCGTGGCGACAGCCGTCCTCGCGCCGGCGCCCGTCGCGGACGTGCCTGCGAACGCGCCGGCCGTCGCTTCCCGAGCGCGTACCGTGGCGATCGTCGCCAAGCCCGAGTCCTGCATCGCCTGTGGCACGTGCGTCGAGACGTGCCCAAGAGATGCGATCACCCTCAAAGAGACGGCCGTGATCGACCCAAGGCTCTGCCGCGGGTGCGGTCTCTGCGTCGACGACTGTTCCTCTGGCGCGCTCGCGCTTGCGGAGGTCTGAGACCATGCGTATCGCCATCGCGAGCGGCAAGGGCGGCACCGGCAAGACGACCCTCGCGACGAATCTCGCGGCGATGCTCGCCGGCCGCGGCGTGACGGTCCGGCTCCTGGACGCCGACGTCGAGGAGCCGGACTGCCATCTCTTTCTGCGGCCCGAGGTCGAGCGGCGCGAACCGGTCAGCGTCCTGGTGCCCACGGTCGACGACGAGCGCTGCACCGCCTGCGGCGTCTGCGCCGAGGTCTGCGCCTTCCATGCCATCACGATGATCGGCTCGACCGTGCTCGTGTTCCCGGAGCTCTGCCACTCGTGTGGCGCGTGCTCCCTGCTGTGCCCCGAAGATGCGATCAGCGAGGAGGGCCGGGATACCGGAGTCGTGGAGTACGGCACAGTCACGGCAGGAGACCGGCCCGTGTTCCCGCTGGTCACCGGAGTGCTCTCCGTCGGGGAGGCGAAGGCCGTGCCCACGACGCGCGCCACCATCGCGAGCCTCGATGGCGTCGCTGAAGACGTCATCCTGATCGACGCTCCGCCGGGCACCTCGTGCCCCGTCATCGAGGCGGTGCGCGGCTCCGATCTCGTGGTGCTGGTCACGGAGCCGACGCCGTTCGGTCTGCACGACCTCACGCTCGCCGTCGACATGGTGCGCGCACTCGGCCTGCGCTGCGTCGTCGCCGTGAACCGCGCCGACCTCGGCGACGACGGCGTCCGGCGCTACTGCGCCGCGGAAGGACTCGAGATCGTCCTCGAACTGCCGAACGACCGGCGCATCGCCGAGGCCTACGCCCGCGGCGAGCTGCTGCTCGACGCGGTCGACGGCCTGGAAGAGATGCTGAGCGCGTTGTGGGAGCGCATCGTCGCCGCGGCGTACCGTCTCGAGGTGACGTCATGACGCCGCCGCGTGAGCTGGTCGTGATCAGCGGCAAGGGCGGGACAGGCAAGACGAGCGTCGTCGCCGCGTTCGCGGCGCTGGCCGGCGGCGCCGTGCTCGCCGACTGCGACGTCGACGCCGCCGATCTGCACCTGGTGCTCCACCCCGAGCTCGGACAGGAGCACCCGTTCAGCGGCCGCCGCCAGGCGATCATCGACCCCGACGCGTGCACGGCCTGCGGCCGATGCGCCGAGGTCTGCCGCTTCGCGGCCGTGCTCGGCACCCCCGACGACGGCTATGTCCGTCGACTCGATCGCCTGCGAAGGCTGCGAGCTCTGCCGGCGTGTCTGTCCCGCCGACGCCATCCGCATGGAGCCCGTCGTCAACGGCGCCTGGATGGTCTCCGAGACGCGCTTCGGACCGCTGGTCCACGCCCGTCTCGGCGTAGCCGAGGACAACTCCGGCAAGCTGGTGACCCTCGTTCGCAACGAAGCGCGGCGCGTGGCGGAAGAGCGTGGCCTCCCTCTGTTGATCGTGGACGGCTCGCCGGGCATCGGTTGCCCGGTCATCTCCTCGCTCGCCGGCGCCGACCTCGTGCTCGCGGTCACCGAACCGACCGTCTCGGGCCGCCACGATCTGGACCGCGTCCTGCAGGTGGTGCGCCAATTCCGGCTGCCGTTCGCCGTCTGCGTGAACAAGGCGGACCTCAACCCGGAGCTCGGGGAGCAGATCATCGCCGAGGCGCAGGCCGCCGGCGCGGCATTCGTCGCCACCGTCGCCTACGACCCCGCGGTGACGCACGCCCAGGTGGCCGGCACCGACATCATCGACTACGGCGGCCGCGCAGCGGCCGAGATCACAGAAGTATGGGAGGCCGTCGGCGACGCACTGCTCGCGGTCACGGAAGGAGATGTGCTCGATGCCTGAAGACGGATCGCGAAGCGTACCGGCCGGAGACGGCCATGGCTGCAGTCAGGCGGACGGAGACGGCCGTCGCCAACAGGATGAGCTCGAGGTCCGCATGCAACTCATCCGGCACAAGTTCCTCGTGCTGTCCGGCAAGGGAGGCGTCGGCAAGAGCACCGTGGCCGTCAATCTGGCCACCGCTTTGGCCGCGGCCGGCCGACGCGTGGGCCTCCTCGACGTGGACCTCCACGGTCCCAGCGTACCGACCCTTCTCGGTCTCGACTACCAGCCGATCCCCGGACGCACCGGCGGGATCGCGCCTGCGCCGGTTCGCGCGAACCTGTGGGCCATGTCGATCCAGTTCTTCCTGCCGGAGGAGGACGACGCGGTGATCTGGCGGGGCCCGCGTAAGTACTCGGCGATCCGCGAGATGCTCGCCTCTGTCGACTGGGGACACCTCGACTGCCTGGTCGTCGACGCCCCCCCGGGCACCGGCGACGAGGCGCTGGCGCTGGTCGAGCTGCTGGGCTCAGACACCGGCGCCGTGGTCGTGTCGACACCGCAGCGCGTCGCCGTCAACGACGTGCGCAAGGCGCTGCGCTTCTGCACGGCGCTCGACCTGCCCGTGCTCGGCGTGATCGAGAACATGAGCGGCTTCGTCTGCCCCCACTGCGGGGAGACGACCGACGTCTTCCTGAGCGGTGGAGCCGAGGCCATGGCCGCCGACGCCGGCGTGCCGTTCCTCGGCCGCATCCCAATGGATCCGGCAGTCGTGCAGGCCGGAGAGCGCGGCGTTCCCCACATCGAGGCCTTCGCGGACTCGCCGACGGCGGCAGCCTTCTCAGCGGCCATCGGACCGTTGCTCGCGCTGACAGAACGCCCGGCGCCGACCCGCGCCGTTCCCGTCGCCGGCGGCGCGGGCGCACCGGGCCCCAGTCCTGACGCTGCAGACGGGTGAGACAGACGATGTCGCCCTCACCCGCACAGCAGCTCGTCTACGGACCCGTCCCGTCGCGGCGGCTCGGTCGCTCACTCGGCGTCGACCTCGTCCCCCTCAAGACGTGCACGTACGACTGCGTGTACTGCCAGCTCGGCCGGACGACCGACAAGACCGTGCGCCGGCGACGCTGGGCCGACCCAGCCGCCGTCGTGGCGCAGGTTCGCGACGGGCTCGGCTCGGGGCCAGATGTCATCGCCCTCGCGGGATCGGGCGAGCCTACGCTTCACTCGGGCCTTGGGGAGGTCGTCGCCGGCATCAAGGACATCACGGATGTGCCCGTTGCGGTGATCACCAACGGATCGCTGCTCGGCCGGTCCGACGTGCGCAAGGCGCTCGCCGGCGCGGACATCGTGCTGCCGTCCCTGGACGCTCCCAGTGAGGACCTGTTCCGGAGGGTGAACCGGCCTCACCCGTCGCTTCATCTCGCCGGCCTGGTCGACGGGCTTGTCTCGTTCCGCGCCGGCTACAGGGGCGAGATCTGGCTGGAGGTCATGCTGCTCGCCGGCGTGACCGATCCGGTGGCCGAGGTGCGCGGGCTCGCGGAGCTCGCGGCACGCATCGCTCCCGACCGGATCCAGCTGAACACGGCGGTACGGCCGCCGGCGGAGTCCTTCGTGGCGCCGGTCGACGGAGCCACCCTCGATGAGCTCGCCGCTCTGTTCACACCGCACGCGGAGGTGATCGCCGACCTCCCAGCCTCTGCCGGCATCGGGAGCGCCGCCCAGGCGGACGTGCTCGCGCTCGTGTCGCGGCGACCGTGCACGGTCGCGGACATCGCATCCGGGCTGGGGATCCATCACGGCGAAGCGCTCAAAGCAGCGACCGCGCTCGTCAACCAAGGCGCCGCGCAGCTGCACACGCACCAAGGTCGGTCGTTCTACAGAGCGGCAGCAGCCGCCGATCAGAAATGACAACGGGAGAAGCCATGAAGGTCGCAATCAGCGCACAGAGCAACGACATCGATGCACTCGTCGACCCGCGATTCGGCCGCGCTCGGTGGTTCATCATCGCCGACTCGAAGACCGGCGAGTGGCACGCGCACGACAACTCGGTCAACGTGGATGCGACCGGCGGAGCCGGCGTGCAGGCCGCCAGCACGGTGGCCGCACAGGGCGTCCAGGCCCTGATCACCGGCAACGTGGGCCCCAACGCGCACAAGGCGCTGGCGGCCGGGGACGTCGCCATCTACCAGGTCGGCAACGGCGTCACGGCCCGCGGCGCGCTGGACGCGCTCGGGCGCGGCGAACTCACCGCGGTCGCTGGTCCGACCGTGAGCGGTCACTGGGCTTGAGGAACGGAGGGATCATGAACGGAGACGGCAGACCAAGACAGCGCCGGCAACGTGTCGGAGGACGAGGGTGCGACGGCGGCGGAACGGGTCGCGGGCGCAGCGGACCAGCCGCGCCGTGCAAGACGGCAGCGGCAGCAGTCTGGGCGGGCGCACCACGACCCGCGCACTCGTCGCGGTCGGTACCTACATGGCTCAGGATCTGCGCGACGCCGAGGGGCTGATGCGGCCGGCGCTTCGCCGGGCGGCGCTCCGGCTGGCCTTGAGCCGCCGGGAACCGGCTCGCCGGCTGGGCTACGCGTACCTGCGTCTGGACCCGCCGGCGCCGAAGACGCTCCCGGCAGGAGTCGAGGTGATCGACACGACCAGCGCCTCGCCCCCAAGCCCGGCCCTCACGTCGGGGCCGGGCCCGGATGCGCAATCCCCGAGGGGCAGGAGACGACGATTTGAACTCGCCCGCTTCCCCCTCTACCATGAGCATATGCTAATAACTTCTGAGGAGCCGGATGCCACGTCCACCTATTGAGCGCGCCGTCGGCGGCGTCCCCCGCGTGACGTTGTTCAAGCCTGCAGGGGTCCCGGGACGCGATCTCGAGCAACTGCCGCTGGGCATCGACGAGCTCGAGGCGATCCGCCTCGTCGACCTCGAGGGTCTGAGCCACGAACAGGCCGCGGTGGCGATGGGAGTCTCGCGACAGACCGTCGGCCGCGTCCTCGAGCGAGGCCGCGCCAAGGTCGCCGAAGCACTGGTCGGCGGCAAGGCGATCCTCATCGGCGGCGGGCAGTACCGCGTCGAGCCGCGCCAGCTCTGCTGTGCTTCGTGCGGCGAGGTCTGGACCGGCGATGCGGATGCGGCGTCACCCATGTGCCCGGCCTGCGAATCGACCGACGTCCGCATCTGCTGGGGCGGGGCGGGCCGCTGCGGCGAACTCCGCGGACGAGGCCGTGGCCGCGGCATGCACGCCGGCGGGGGCGGCCCAGGCTGTCAAGGACGAGGCCGGGGGCGAGGCCACAACGGCTCGTGAGACCCGGCGGTACCACCATCACAGCGCAATGATCGAGCAACCAGGAACGGAGTCTGAACCAATGAGCGACACGAACGGAACCACCCTGCGGATCGCGATCCCCTCGGAGGCCCCCGGCGGCCTCACGGCACAGCGCTCCGGCCACTTCGGCCGCTGCGAATGCTTCACCATGGTCGACGTCGTCGACGGCAAGATCGGCGACGTCGCCGTCCTCACCAACGCGCCTCACGTGGAGGGCGGCTGCATGGCGCCGGTGCTCGTGCTGGCGGAGAACAATGTGAACGCGATCGTCGTGGATGGCATCGGCGGCCGTCCGCTCATGGGTTTCAATCAGGTCGGCATCGCCGTCCACGCCGGCGTCGGCCACGACGTGCAGACCACGGTGCACGCCTTCATCGAGGGCGGCCTTCCGGTGGTCGGCTTCGACAACGCCTGCCAGCACTGACCGGCGCGGCCCGCGATACTCAAGGCGCGACCGTTTGCGCAGACAGCCCTGGTCTCACCGTCTGGCGGTGAGACCAGGGCTGTCGCGTCTCAGGGCTTGGTCGCGACGAGGACCACGTGGTACGGCAGCAGTCCGCCGGGCTCGTGGTCCTCGACCACATCGAGCCCCATCCCGGCGACGATCGTGCGTACGGCGTCGAGGCCCAGCACATGGCCGACGGGCGGGCCGACAGGGCGCTCCACGTCGCCCCAGTCGAGCACCACGAAGAGACCGCCCGGCCGCAGGATGCGGACCACCTCTTCCAGCGCCTCCGGCTGGTCGTACAGGTGGTGGAGCACGTCGACCATGACGACCCGGTCCGCCTCGCCATCATCGAGCGGGACCACGTTGTCGTCCGTCTGGCACAGGCACAGCCGGTCGGCGAGCTCGGGCGTGATCTTCTCGCGCAGCAGCTCTGCGAGCTGCGGAAGCGCCTCGACGGCGAACACCTTCCCTTCCGGGACGGCGGCGGCCACGGCCACCGTGTAGATGCCGGTGCCGGCGCCGTAGTCGACGACGGTCTCGGCGCCGCTCAAGCGCAGCAGGTCGACAACGGCGGCCTGCGGCAGCGCCTGGAGCCGCGCGGGATCCTCCAGCCTCTTCCCGTGCTGCGGGTTGAAGGCGTCGGCCATCAGGAGGCGACCGTCGTGATGTCGAACTCGGGTGGCTGATGCAGGTGCTTCTTCACCGCGCAGAGGTTCATCGAGTTGATGACCGCCGCCTTGTACTTGTCCGGGAAGCCTGCCGGCAGCGTGAGTTCGAGGTCGATCTTCGTGATCAGCCCGACATTCGGGTCGAACTGCGGCGTCATCTTGATGTTCGAGCCCGCGGGGTCGATCCCGCGCTGCTGCATGAACCCGAGCGCGTAGATGCCCGCGCACGTGCCGATCGAGGCGAGGAACAGATCGAAGGGGGCCGGCGCAGAGTCGTCGCCACCGCCGCGCGCCGGCTGGTCGGTCTCGATGGTGAACCCTCCGTAGTCCGCGTACACTCGCTTGCCGCCGGGGAAGTAGACCTTCATCTCCATGCTGCGTTCCTTTCAGCCGCCCGTTGCCGGGCCACGTTATCACTGCCCAAACAGTTGCCATGTTGCGAAATTTCGAAACTTGGCAATAATGGACTCATGAACTGATGACCGCCAACGATACGCGATCCATGCCGCGGTGTTCGCCGCGCTCGCAAACCCGACCCGCCACGAGCTCATGCACCATCTCTGCGATGCACCGCGCACGCCGAGTGAACTGGCGGGACTGCTCGAGGTGAGCCGGCCAAACGTCTCGCAGCACCTGGCCGTGCTGCAGCGCGACGGTCTGGTCAAACGCTCGCGCCAGGACGGACGCGTACTCTGGGAGGTCGTCGACCCGCGATTGGCAGATGCCTGCACGCTCATCGACGAGATCATGGGTCACGAACTCGCCGTGCGCGCGCACGCCCTCGAGCTCGAAAGGTAGGCGCGCCATGCCCACGAAGAACGAAAGCGCACTCGACCGCGTCGTCAGGACCGCCCTCGGCGGCGGTCTCCTCATCGTCGCCGCCACCAGCCTCGGCGTGACCTCAGGCAAGCCGCTCGGGATCGTCGCCGCCGCCGCCGGCGTGATCCTGCTCTTCACTGCTGCGACCGGCTCCTGCCTGCTGTACCGGGCCGTCGGCATCGACACGTCCAAGTAAACCGATCTACGGGAGAACCAGCATGATCGCCGTCAACGTCCACGCCTGTCCCCAGAACCACCCGTGCCCGGCGGTCCAGTACTGCCCCGAAGGCGCCATCATCCAGAAGGACATCTACTCAGCGCCCTCCATCGACGAGGAACTCTGCACCGAGTGCGGCGCGTGCACCAAGGTCTGCCGCGTGTTCTCGAAGGTCCAGGACGAGGTCCCGGTCGGCTGATGGCCCACTTCGACCTCATCTGCAAGGACTGCGGCCACAAGTTCGTCGTCGTCACCCGAGCGGCTATCCGGAACAAGCAGAAGCAGTGCCCGGAGTGCGAGTCCACGAACGTCCGCCAGTCGATCGGCAGCTACCTGCAGAACGGACCACTCTCCAGCCCCACGTGCGGCGCCCCTCAGCGCAGCAGCGGCTACGGCTGAGGCTGCTGACCAGGCGACGCGTCGCGCCGTCACCTCAGCGTCTCATCCTGCAGCACCGAAAGGCTCGTCCGTGAACGTCAAGCGTCTGATCCTCGTGCTCGGCCTGGCCGGCTTCATCGTCATGGCCGACAACTGGGTCGTCTCTCCGCTGCTCCCGACCGTGGCCCGCGAGTTCTCCGTGGACCCCGCCCGGGCCGGAGTCCTCATCGCCGCCTACATGCTGCCCTTCGGGCTCTTCCAGCTCCTGTACGGTCCGCTCGCCGACCGGTTCGGCAAGCTGCGCGTGGTGACCATCTCGCTCGCGCTGTTCACCGTCGCGACAGGGCTCTGCGCCTCCGCGACCGGGCTGGTCGACCTGACGGCCTTCCGCGCGCTGACCGGCATCTTCGCGGCGGCCACCATGCCCGTCTCTCTGGCGCTCATCGGCGATCTCGTGCCGATGCAGGGCCGGCAGAAGGCGATCGCCACGTTCATGGGGATCGCCTTTCTCGGCCAAGCCACGTCGATGACGATCGGAGGGACGATCGCGGCGCTCACGAGCTGGCGTGGCGTCTTCATCGTCTACGCCGCCGTGGCCGTCGTGATCGTCATCGCGCTCTTCGTCACCACGCGCGGCATGGCGGCCCAGCTCAAGGGCGACCCTCACAGCGAGTTCCTGCGCCCCTACGGCCGGCTGCTGGCGCACGGACCGAGCCTTCGCACCTACTCGTCGTGTTCGTGGAAGGCCTCCTGATCCTCGGGTCGTTCAGCTACGCCGGCGCCTATGCCGACAAGGCGCTCGGCCTCGAGACTCTGGGCATCGGCCTGCTGATGGCGGTCTTCGGCGTCGGCGTGATCGGCGGCAGCCGTCTGTCGGGACGACTGGCACAGCGCATCGGGCGGCCACGGCTGGTGGCTCTCGGCCTGGGCTCGGCCGCGGCTGCCGACCTTCTTCTCGCCGCGGCCGGCTCGCACCTCGCGGCCTTCGCCGTCGCGATCCTGCTGCTGGGGCTGGGCTTCATGTTCGCGCACTCGTCACTCCTCACGACGGCGACCCAGTTCGCGGAGAAGGCGCGCGGAGCGGCGATGTCGCTGATCGCCTTCGCCTTCATGGTCGGCGGATCGCTGGGCACCATGCTCGGCGGGCGCATCATCCTCGGCGCGAGCTACCGCGACTTGTATCTCTCGTTCGGCGTCGCCCTCGTCGCGCTCGGCGTGGTGGCCATGGTCGCGGTCCCCGCACAGGGCTCCGCGCGTGAATCTGCCGCCACGCCTCCGCCTGCCGCTGAAGAAGCCTGACAGCGGGACCCGCGCGACAGGCAGCGGCCCTGCGGTAAGCTAGGCGGCACGTATGGATGCGCCGTCGCGTGATCTGAGCCTGGATGACTTCATCTGTGAGATGAGCCGCGAGCCGGTGAGTTCGCTCACGCACGAGCGGCTCATGGACCTCGCCGGCCGCCTCCACCTGTCCGACGAGCTCGTCGGCAACCGGTCCGCCTTCGCCGCGGCCACGTACGCCCGCAATCTGGTGTGCCGTACACCCTTCTTCGAGTTGCTCGTGCTGTGCTGGCGTCCCGGTCAGGAATCGACCATCCACGATCACGCCGGAGCGCTCAACGCCATCCGCGTCTTCTCCGGCGAGCTCACGTCCCGCACGTTCCGCCGGACCCGCGGCTCCGCGTCGAGCGCGGGCCCCGTCATGCAGGCCGACGAGGAGCGCGTGCCGGCAGGCGCGCGCATGGTCGGCCTGGACCGCGACGGTATCCACCAGCTCGCCAACACCTCCGCGGACGATCTCGTCACCGTCCACGTCTACGCCCCGGCGCTCATGGAGCTCAACGTGTACTCCACGACGTCGGCGGTGGTGGAGCGGCGGCGGCTGCGCTACACCCTCACCGACGACCTCGACTGACTCCGGCCTCCCGGCCGCGATCAAGGAGCGACCATGAGGGCGCGGGCTGGGGACTCCGGCCTGCTCGCTGCTGAGGGACTCCCGCTTCCCGCTGAGGCCGGTCTCCGCGCCCCCGGAGCGGCGCCCGGCCTTAGAGCTCGAACGTCACGTAGCCCGAGGTGCAGGGCTGGCCGCCGGCGATGTGGGCACGGCCGTCGGCCGGCTCCCAGATCATGCTCGCGGTGGTCACGCTCTGGTCGGGGTCGGGATCGTCGTCCTCCCAGTGGTCGCAGATGCTGAACGGCGCGTTCTCGTGGTCGCACAGCACGCGCTTGCCCAGCTCGACCAGGTCGTCCCCGGCTTCGAGACCCTCGAACAGCAGCTGCTCGGCGCGCTCGCGACGCGCTCGTGAGCCCTCGGAGCGGGAGGCGTCGCCCGGCGTGAGCTTGGGCGACACGTAGTGGTTGGTGTGCGCGAAGAGGGCCGTCGCGCGTGAGCTCGCCGCCTGCGGAGGGGGCGGCGAGCCGTCGACCAGCGCCCAGCGCTCACCGGTCGTCTCGATGTCCCACACCCGACCGCGCGCGTCACAGAGCAGGTGGTTCGAGCCGCGCGCGCGCGGCGCCGCGACGATCAGGTCGCGCGCGCGCTCCAGGTCCGGCTGGCCGAGCACGGCGGTGAGCAGGAGGTTGTTGGGCACACCGATGCGCTCGTCGCGGTAGTACACGGTGTTGGCGGCGGAGCTGAACCCGGCCGCCGTCACGCCGGTGATCGGCAGGTTGTAGGCGGGTCCGGCGCTGATGTAGGCCGCGCTGTCGTAGACACCGGTCAGGCGCACGATGCGCACGGTCTGCGCCTCGATCTCCTCCGGATACCAGTCCTCGTTGTGCCCGGCTACAGGGCGGCCGTCGGCGACGACGGCGAACGAGGTGCAGTGCTCGGGCGGCCAATTGCGGTCGGCGCGGCAGGTGAACTCCTCGCTGCAGTTGAGCGCGAAGAGGTGGTCGAACGGCACGTTGGCCGCCTCGGCCATGCCGCGCAGCTGGTCGACGGCCTGCGGGACGTAGTCCTCGGCAGGCCTCAGGTAGTCGCGGGCACGCTCGACGGCCTCTGCGAAGCTGAAGCCGGCGAGCCCCTCGAACCGCTCGGCGTAGGCGTCGAGCCCCCACTCGATGACCTCTCGTCCGGCCTCCCCGACCTGTCGCCCCACGGACCGGTGGGATCCGGATGCCTCGATGATGAGCGGTGACGTCATGGCCTCGTCGTCCTTCCTCGTGCGCTGCGTTCGCTGCAGGATACAGCGAACGCGGAGGACGCATGAATGCGCCGGGTCGGCGCCCGAGCGGATTCGGACCAGTGCCCTCTGGGGAATGCCGTTGCCATGGACGGTGACCGCGACTTCCGGTTCTCGCCGCGGCCGAACCGGGCGGCGGAGATCAGGTGGCGCCCGTGGGGCGAGCCCGCCTTCGCGGAGGCTCGCCGGCTCGGGCGCCCGGTCCTCCTCTCGCTCTCGGCGGTCTGGTGCCACTGGTGCCACGTCATGGACGAGACGAGCTACTCGGACCCGCGGATCATCGCCGCCATCAACGAGCACTTCGTCCCCGTCCGCGTCGACAACGACCGCCACCCGGACGTGAACCGCCGCTACAACATGGGCGGCTGGCCCACGACGGCCTTCCTCGCCGCCAGCGGCGACGTGCTCACCGGCGGCACCTATCTCCCGCCCGACCAGATGCTCGAGAGCCTGGCGCGCGTCAAGGCGTTCTGCGACGCCAACCAGTCGCAGCTCATCGCGCTCGAGGGCGAACGTGCCACAGACGCCGACGGCACGGCGATGGCCAAGCTCACCGGGCTGCCGCTGGACCTGGACCAGGCGCTCGCGGCCCTGGAGGGCGACCCGGACGTACCCGGCGACATCTCCGCCGAGGTGGCGCTGCAGGTCGTGCGCGGGTTCGACCCGCTTCACGGCGGGCTGGGCGCGGAACCCAAGTTCCCGCAGCCCGACGTCTTCGGCTTCATGCTCGCCTACGGGACGTTGCGCGGCGCCGGCGACCCGGAGCACGTGCCCGACGGCGGCAGCGCCCTGCTGAGGCCGGTGCGGGTGCAGGAGGTGGTCCGGCGCACCCTGACCGCGATGGCCGACGGAGGGATGTACGACGCGGTCGAGGGCGGCTTCTTCCGCTACGCCACGCAGCGCGACTGGAGCGTGCCCCACTACGAGAAGATGCTCGAGGACAACGCCCGGCTCGTCGGGCTCTACCTCGAGGTGTCGGTGTTCGCCACGGACCACGACCTCGGCGACCCCGAGCTCTACCGGCGCACCGCCGAGGAGTCGATCGACTACCTTCTGGCGACGCTGTGGCGTGACGACGCACCTGCCTTCGGCGGCAGTCAGGACGCCGACGAAGAGTACTACCTGCTGGGCGCCGCCGACAGGGCTGGGCTGCCGGCGCCGTACGTGGACCCGACCGTGTACGTCGACTGGAACGCCCTCGCGGCGCGGGCCCTGCTGCGGGCGGCTCCCCTCCTCGGACGCCCGGAGCTCGCCGACCGCGCCGTGCGCTTGCTGGACCACCTCTACTCGGTCGCCCGCCACGGCGACGCGATGGCCCACTGGGTGCGCGCGGACGGCGGCGCCGGTGACGGCGCGCCGCTCCTCGGCGACCAGGCGGCCGTGGCGGCGGCGCTGCTCGACGCCTATGAGCTGACCGGCGAGCGCCAGTGGCTGCGGCGCGCCCGCGGCCTCGCGCGCTGGGCCTGCGAGCACCTGCGCGCGCCGGACGGGCGCCTGCTGGACAGGCTGGCCCTGCCGGGCGAGAGCGCCGGCCTGCTGGCGCAGCCGGTGCCGGCGCTCGACGAGAACGCGGCGATGGCCGAGGTGCTGCTCCGCCTCGAGGCGTACACGGGCGAGGCCCGCCTCCGCGAGCAGGCGCTCGAGATCCTGGCCGCGTGGGCGACGCACTACGAGCAGTACGGCGTCGCCGCCTCGGCGTACGCCCAGGCGCTCCTGCGCTACCTGGAGCGGCCCGCCCACATCGTCGTGGTCGGGCGGCGCGATGACGATGAAGCACGGCGGCTGCACGAGGCCGCGCTCACCGCGCGGTCACCGCTGCGCACGGTGCAGTGGCTCGACCCGTCGGACGGCGCCGATGCGGAGCGGCTCGCGGCAGCCGGACTGCCCTCCGAGCCCGCCGCGGCAGCCTACGTCTGCCGCGGCCACACCTGCTCGCTGTTCCGGCCTTGAGTGGGAATCCGGCCTGCGGTGGAATAAGCTGCACGACGCTCTCTTGCCCACGTCCGTGGAGGGACGATGATCACGCTCTACCAATCTGAGTGGTGTTTCTACAGTCACCGAGTACGCCAGACGCTCACGGAGCTGGGTCTGACCTTCACGGCGGTCAACGTCCCTGCGGCCCGCGAGGACAGAGCCGAGCTCCTGGCGATCGCCGGCCAGGACACCGCCCCGGTGCTCGTCGACGGAGACAAGGTCTACGGCGAGTCGGACGAGATCATCGAGTACCTTCGCGCGACGTACCCGGCGCCCGAGGACGCCGATGAGCACGCCGCGATGGGCGCTTGGCGCGCGGCGACCATGGTGTCGCTCGCGCCGCGCGCCGCCCTCGCCCGGCTGCGCGAGTTGCTGGAGGAGAAGGGCTTCATGATCCTGGCCCAGATCAAGGGCCCGAAGATCAACGAGCGCCTGCCCAAGGAGTACGTCATCCTGCAGGTGACCGTGCCGGTGGCCGCCGTCAAGGTACTGAGCGTCGACCCGCTGGCGCCCGCGGCCATCATGTTCCCCATCGCCGTGATCCCGACGGAGGACGGCAAGAGCGTCGTCGCCTCCGCCGACCCGGTAGGTCAAGTGTGGCTCTACGGCGAGCTGGAACTCAGGAACGTGCTGGCCGCGGTCAAGAAGCGGCTGGGCCAGCTCTTCGAGGAGCTCTAGCCCCAGCGGTAGACGCGCAGGCTGAGGAAGCCCGCGACGATGGCGATGCCGAGCAGCACGATCGCGGCGGACCAGTCCCAGGTCCCGCCGCTCCACGCCCCCTGCAGCAGGTCGACGCCGTAGGTGAGCGGCAGGAAGTCGCCGATCTTCTTCATCGTGTCGCTCATGACTTCCATCGGCACCGAGGCTCCGCTCAGAAACAGCATGACGAAGAAGAGCATGAGGCCCGCGCCTTGGGCGGCGCGCGGGCTGGGCATCACCGCGCCGAGCAGGGTGCCGATGGCGGCGAAGGCGGCCGAGCAGAGCACGAACCCGGCCGCCAGCAGGGCCAGCGAGTCGGGGAAGTGCACGGGATAGAAGATCGCGGCGAAGGCGGCCACGAGCACCGAGCCGATCACGCCGAGCACCAGGGCGGCCAGCACCTGGGACCCGAGGACCGCCCAGATGGGCACCAGCGACGCCCGGAAGCGGCGAAGCACGCCTCCACTGCGGTAGTCGGTGAGCCGGGCCGGCAACATGATGACGCCGACCGACATCGTCACCACGGCGATGTAGGCCGGGGCGTAGTAGTTCATCGCCCCGGTCCCCGCGAACACACGCTCGTTGGAACCTCCGGGCTGGTTCCCGAACACCTCGCCCAGGACGAACATCAGCACGACGGGGAACGCGAACGTGAAGACGATCGTCATCGGCTCGCGCAGGAAGAGCTTGAGCTCGATCCACGTGAGCTTGAGCAGCACGCGCAGGCCGCCCGGATGACTCACGTGGTGCCGGGCGGCCCCGGCGGACGCGGCGCCGTCCCGAGCCATCAGTCCGTCCGCCTCGGGGCCCTGCGGGCCGTCGGCCGCTCAATAGCACTCGCTCGACTACGTCTTGCTTCGAGCATTAGTCCTCCACCAGGTGGCCGGTGAGCTTGAGGAAGACGTCCTCGAGGCTCGGCTCGATGACGCGGAGGTCGTCGGGGGTCTGGCCGCGCTCGACGAGGGCCGCCGCCACGTGCGCGAGCAGCGGCCCGGTCCCCTCGACCACGCAGCGAGGGCCGCGCCGGGTGACTTCGCTGGCGCCCGGCACGCGGCTCAGCCAGTCGACGTCCTCGAGGTCACAACTGAAGACGACCTGCTCGAGCGGGTCGTAGCGCACGACGAGGCCGCGCGGCGTGTCGGCGGCGATGATCCTGCCCTTGTCGACCACCGCGACGCGATCGCAGAGCCGCTCGGCCTCGTCCATGAAGTGGGTGACGAGGACGACCGTGGTGCCGCGGTCGCGGATCTTCTCGATGAGCTCCCAGGCCACCCGGCGCGCGGCGGGGTCGAGGCCGGTGGTCATCTCGTCGAGAAAGACGACCTCCGGCGAGCTGACCAGCGCCAGGGCGATGAACAGCCGCTGGCGCTGCCCGCCGGAGAGGCTCGAGAACGAAGCGTTCCGCTTCTCCGCGAGCCCCCACTGCTCGAGGAGCATCTGCCAGTCGACGGCCCCGGGCGCGAGCGACGAGAAGAGGTCGAGCGCCTCCCACACCTTCATGTGGTCGGGGAGGCGCGACTCCTGCAGCTGGCAGCCCATCCGCCCGCGCAGGTCGCCGGCGTGATGGACGGGGTCCTTGCCGAGCACGCGCACGTTGCCGCCGGTGGGCGTCCGCAGCCCCTGCACGCACTCCACGGTGGTCGTCTTGCCGGCGCCGTTGGAGCCGAGCAGGCCGAAGATCTCGCCCTGCTCGACCTCGAACGACACGTCGTCGACGGCCACGACGTGGTGGCCGTAGACCTTGCGCAGATGTTCCACGGTGATGACCGGCGGCATGCGATTCAACCTACCCGGAAGAGGGACGAGGGCCGCGGCGTTGCGGCGCCTCGACGGAGTCCGTCCGAGACGCAGCCTCACTGAGACGGCCCAGCGGTGCTCAGGGTTCGTCCGTCGCGGACGCCGGCGCGCGGTCGTAGATCCAGACCGGCTCCGTCGTGCCGTCGGCCAGGACGAGGTCCACGACCAGCTGGCCGTTCTCGTCGACGCTGAGCTGCAGGTCCGACTCCAAGGGCACGCCGGACGAAGGCGAGGGCCCGGCGCGGGCTGGCCCTGCGGGTCGTCGCCGTTGGGCAGCGTGCAGGCGAGGTAGCCGTCCTCGGCCGTCGCGGCGACGGTCTGGCTCTGCCCGTTGCTCAGGTTGGCGAACGTCACGGCGGCGCCATCGCCCTGCCTGGCCACGGTGAGGGTGAAGTCGGGGTTCGGCGCGCCGGCCTCGACCCGCTGCCAGACGCCGAGATAGGGACCGACGTCGGAGGAGGAAGGGCCGCCGCACGCGGCTGCGCCGGCGGCGGCGATCACGAGCAGCGCGAGGGCCAGGACAAGACGGCCGCTCGCGCGGCGCGTGCCTGTGCCCTCGCCGCGCCCGTTCACTCCATCGGGACCGAGTACCCGCCGAAGAGCGACAGGCTGCCCGGCGGCTGCTCGGGGTCGCTCCACTGGCCGAGGCGGCGGAACCGCTCACGGCGCTGCCGCCGCCGCTCCAGCGCCGGGATCTGGTCGAGCTCGGCGAGCGTCTCTTCGATCGCCTCGCCGAGCCGCTGCGCCGCCAGCTCGGGGTTGTGGTGGGCGCCGCCGCGGGGCTCCGGCACGACCTTCTCGACGGCCATGAGCTCGAGCAGCTGCGAGGCCGTCGGCCGCAGCGCCTCGGCGGCCTGCGGCGCGAAGTCGGCGTCGCGCCAGAGGATCGCGGCGCAGCCCTCAGGCGTGATCACCGAGTAGGTGGCGTTCTCGAGCATGAGCACGCGGTCGGCGACGGCCAGGGCGAGAGCTCCGCCCGAGCCGCCCTCGCCGATGATCGTCGCGATGACGGGGACGGTGAGGCGCGCCATCCTGAGCATGGTCTCGGCGATGGCGCGCGCCTGCCCGCCCTCCTCGGCCGCCACGCCCGGATACGCTCCCGGGGTGTCGACGAAGGTGAGCACGGGCAGGCCGATGCCGCTCAGCCAGCTTGAAGAGCCGCTGCGCCTTGCGGTAGCCCTCGGGGTTGGCCATGCCGAAGTTGTTCTCCGTCAGCTCGTCGAGGGTGCGGCCCTTCTGGTGACCGACCACGAGCACGGCGCGGCCGCGGAACCAGCCGAGCCCGCCGACGATGGCGGAGTCGTCGGCCCGCAGGCGGTCGCCCTTGAGCTCCTCGAAGCCGTCGATCAGGCGGTCGATGTAGTCGCGAGTCCGCGGGCGCTCCTTGTGCCGCGCGATCTCGACCGTGACCCACGTGTCATGGCGCCGGCTCTCGTGCTGGAGCTTCTTCAGGCGGCTCTGGAGTCTCTCGATCTCCTCGGACAAATGAACGCCGGGCATAAGTGGCAAACGTCCGAGCTCGCCCAGCCGCTGCCTGAGCCAGCCGGCCTGAGCGTCCTGTTCCGTCTTCGGTTCCTTCTCCTCGGTCAGGTTCCTCACCCCCTCCCAACAGTCGCAGGTAGTTGCCGATCCTGACGCGGAGGTCCTTGCGCGGGACGACGGCGTCGAGGTGGCCGAGCTCGAGGTTCCGCTCCGCGGTGCTGAACCCCGCCGGCAGTTCCTCCTGGGTGGTCTGCTGGATGACGCGCGGCCCGGTGAAGTAGAGCCGCGCGCCCGGCTCCGCGATGCAGATGTCGGCGAGTGTCGCGAAGCTGGCCACGACGCCGCCCGTACACGGGTCGGCAAGGACGGTCACAAACGGTGACGTCGCCTCGTTGATGAGGTCGACGGCGCAGCTGGTCTTGGCCATCTGCATCAGACTGAGGATGCCCTCCTGCATGCGCGCGCCGCCGGAGGTGCACACGGCGACCAGCGGCAGGTCCTCGCCGCTCGCCAGCTCGGCGCTCCTCCAGAGCTTCTCGCCGACCACGCTCCCCATGCTGCCGCCCATGAACCCGAAGTCCATGACGGCGAGCACGCAGGGAGTGTTGTCGATGCTCGCCGTGCCGGTGACGATGGCCTCGCTGAGCCCGGTCTTGGCCTGCGCCTCGCGCACGCGCTCCGGGTAGGTCTCGAGGTCGACGAACCCGAGCGGGTCGAGCGTCGTGACCATGGTCCAGAGCTCGCGGAACGACCCCTCGTCGGTCAGCTGCTGGATACGCTCACGGGCGCCGATGCGCAGGTGATGGCCGCAGTGCGGACAGACCATGAGGTTGGCGCGCACCTCGCCGTGCCGCGCGCCCTGGTGGCACGACGGGCAGATCCACTCCGGGCGGGGCGGTTCGTTGTTGCGCCGTTCGATCTGGACGGTGACGTTCATGAGAGGCTGCGCCCTCTGGTCGGCGAGACCGGGTAGCGGCGCCGGTCAGGCGTCGTAGCGACGGAAGACCAGGGCCACATTGTGGCCGCCGAAGCCGAAGCTGTTGCTGGCCGCGACGTCGACCTTGCCGAAGCGGGACTGGAGCGGGACGTAGTCGAGGTCGCACTCGGGATCCGGGTCGTTGAGGTTGATCGTCGGCGGGATCAGGCTGTTCACGATGGTCAGGACGGTCGCGACCGCCTCGATGGCGCCGGCGGCGCCGAGGCAGTGACCGATCATCGACTTGTTGGACGAGATCGCGACCTCGTAGGCGTGGTCGCCGAGCGCCTGCTTGATCGCGCGGGTCTCGGCGATGTCGCCGGGGCCGGTCGAGGTGCCGTGGGCGTTGATGTAGTCGATCTCGGACGGGTCGAGGCCGGCCTCCTTGAGCGCCATGAGCAGGGCGCGGGCCTGCGCCTCGCCGGTGTCGTCGGGCAGCGTCATGTGGAACGCGTCGCTGCTCATGCCGCTGCCGGCCAGCTCCGCGTAGATGTGGGCGCCGCGTGCCTTGGCGTGCTCGAGCTCCTCGAGCACGAGGACGCCGGCGCCCTCGCCGATCACGAAGCCGTCACGCTTGACGTCGAACGGGCGCGAGGCGCCCTGGGGATCTTCGTTGTGGGTGCTCAGCGCCCGCGCGGCGGCGAACCCGGACACGCCGACCGGGCTGATCGGCGCCTCGCTGCCACCGGCGAACATGACTTCGGCGTCGCCGTGGCGGATGAGGCGCCCGGCGTAGCCGATGGCGTCGGAGGCCGCGGCGCAGGCCGTGCACGTGGTGCTCAGCGGGCCCTTGGTGCCCAGCTCGAGTGAGACGTGCGCGGCGCCCATGTTCGGGATCATCATCGGGACCAGCAACGGGTTGGTGCGGTCCGGTCCCTGGTTGAGGAGCTTGTCGGTCTCGACGTGCAGGGTCTGCAGGCCGCCGACGCCGCTGGCCATGACCGCCCCGACCCGCTCCGCCTCGGGGCGGGGGTCGAACTTCGCGTCGGCGGCGGCATCCTTCGCCGCGGCGACGGCGTAGCGGCTGAAGAGGTCCAGCCGGCGCACCTTGCGCTTGTCGATGTAGTCCTCGGCGACGAAGTCCTGGACCTCGGCGGCGATGTGGACCTTGTAGTCCGTCGTGTCGAACCGGGTGATCTCGCCCACGCCGGAGTCGCCGGCGACGAGCCGGCGCCAGAAGGTGTCCACGTCGTTGCCGATGGGCGAGATGACGCCCAGGCCGGTGACGACTACTCTGCGCTCGTCTGCCATGCTGTTCCTCGCCGGCCCCGTCAGATTCCCAGGCCGCCGTCGACGGGCAGGACCACGCCGGTGACGAACCGCGCCGCCGGCGACGCCAGATAGACGACCGCCGAGGCGACGTCTTCGGTGGTGCCGATGCTCTTGAGCGGTGTCGCGTCCACGATCAACTGCCTCGTCTCTTCAGGAAGCGCCTGCGTCATCGGCGTGTCGATGTACCCCGGAGCGATCGCGTTGACGCGCACTCCGCGCGCGCCGAGCTCCTTGGCGAGCGACTTGGTGAGGCCGATGATCCCCGCCTTCGCCGCCGCGTAGTTGGCCTGGCCCGCGTTGCCACGGCGGCCGACGACGCTCGAAAGGTTGATGATACAGCCCGTGCGGCGGCGGAACATCCTGCGCGCCGCCGCCTTGCTGACGAGGAACGTCCCGCGCAGGTGCGTCGCGATGACCGCGTCGAAGTCCGCGGGGTCCATCATCATCACGACGTTGTCGCGCGTGATGCCGGCGTTGTTGACGACGACGGAGAGCGGGCCCAGGTCCTTTTCGGCCCGCTCGACCATCGCGTTCACCTGCTCCTCGTCGGAGACGTCGCCCATGACGACGAGGCCCTTGCGCCCCAGCGCCTCCACCTCGGCGACGACCGCGGCGCAGGCCGCCTCGTCGGCGAAGTCGTTGATGGCGACGTCGGCGCCGGCCTGCGCCAGCGCCAGCGCGATGCCGCGGCCGATGCCGCGGCCGGCGCCGGTGACGAGTGCGGTCGCCCCGCTCAGGTCCAGTTCTACACTCACGCGTCCTCCAGATACCGGCCGCTCTCGCGGAGCGCCGTCAGGGTCTCCATGTCCGACACCCGGGCGGTCTGCGCCTGCGGCTCGATCCGCTTGACCAGACCGCTGAGCACCGCGCCGGGGCCGACCTCCAGGAACGCATCATATCCCGCTGCATACAGGGTCCTCACAGACTGGCTGAAGCGGACCGGGGAGACGAGCTGCACCTGCAGGAGCTCGTTGAAGCCGCCGGTCTCGAAGCGCACGGTGCAGCCGGAGAAGAACGCCGGGTCCGGCGTGTGCCACGCGGTGGTCTCGAACTCCTCGCGGAGCGGTTCGAGCGCCGACTCCACGAGCGGCGAGTGGAAGGCGCCGCTGACGGCCAGCGAGATGACGCGCTTGGCGCCGGCTGCTCGGGCCTTCTCGGCGAGCGCCTCGATGGCGGGCTTGCGGCCGCTGACCACGACCTGGCCGGGGCTGTTGAAGTTGGCCGGCCAGACGCCGTCCTGCTCGGCGCAGAGCGCCTCGACGACGGCGTCGTCCAGCCCGATCACCGCGGCCATGCCGCCGGGGTTGGCGTCGGCGGCGCGCAGCATCTCCTGGCCGCGCCGCCGCACGATGCGCAGCGCGTCGGCGAAGCTCGACCGCGCCCGTCGCGACCAGCGCCGAGAACTCGCCCAGGCTGTGCCCGATGGCACAGTCGAACCTGAGGCCGTCGCGGCGCAGGATGCGGAACATGCCGACGGACGCCGCCAGCAGGGCCGGCTGCGTGAAGTCCGTCCGGCTCAGCCGGTCGATCGGGCCTTGGCAGCAGAGGTCCTGGAGGTCGTAGCCGAGCACCTCGGAGGCCTCGGCATACGCCTCGCGCATGGCGGGATCGGCGGCGGCCAGGTCGCAGCCCATGCCGACGGCCTGGGACCCCTGGCCGGGGAACATGACGACGAGCTTCTCCACGAGGCTAGGTTACAGCTCCCACTTCGTGAGGCACGAGCCCCAGGTGAGACCCGCGCCGAAGCCGGCCATGAGCAGCGTGTCGCCCTTCTTGAGGCGGCCGCTCTCGCTGGCCTCGTGCAGACAGATCGGGATCGACGCGCACGACGTGTTGCCGTAGCGGTCGAGGTTGGCGAAGACCTGGCTCTCCTTCATCCCCAGGCGGCGCGACGCCGACTCGATGATGCGGATGTTGGCCTGGTGCGGGACGAAGAGGTCGACGTCCTCCACGCCGATCTCGGCGTCGGAGAGCACCTTCTGGCACGAGTCCACGACCGTGCGCGTGGCGAACTTGAAGACTTCGCTGCCGGTCATGTGCATCGCGTGCTCGTGGTCGCGCACCGTGTCGAAGGTCGCCGGCATGCGGCTGCCGCCGGCCGGCACCAGCAGGTTCGAGGCGCCGCTGCCGTCGTTGCCGAGGTCGAAGCTGAAGATGCTGCCGTTGTCGGTGGGCTGCACAAGCACGGCGCCGGCGCCGTCGCCGAAGAGGACGCAGGTGCTGCGGTCCTCCCAGTCGACCATCTTGCTGAGGACCTCGGCGCCGACGACGAGCACGTTGGTGTAGATGTTGGCCGAGACGAACGCCGTGGCGATGGCGAGGCCGTAGACGAAGCCGGTGCAGCCGGCCTGGACGTCGAACGCGCCGGCCTTCGTGGCGCCGATCTTGTCGGCGACGATCGACGCCGTGGCCGGCATGATGTGGTCCGGTGAGATCGTGGCGACGATGACGAGGTCGAGCTCCGCCGCGTCGAGGCCGCCCTGCTCCAGGCAGCGGCGGGCGGCGACCTCGCCGAGGTCGCTCGCCGCCTCGTCCACTCGCGCGATGCGGCGCTCGCGGATGCCCGTGCGCGTGAGGATCCACTCGTCCGACGTGTCCAGGAACTGGCTGATCTCCTCGTTGGTGAGCACGCGCTCGGGCACGTGGACACCGAGCGCGCTGATGCGCGCCCCACGCACGAGTCCGCGGCGCAGGCCGATCACAGCTTCGCCTCTCCGGCGGCCACGGCCGCGGCGTCGACGATGGCGAACATGAGCTCGCCGCGGCACGCCAGCTGGCCGTCCACGGTCGCCTTGACCCTGGCGCGGCCCACGGGACCGTGCACGGCGATGATCTCGGCCTCGAGGGTGATCGTGTCGCCGGGCTTGCAGACGCGCTTGAAGCGGACCTTGTCGATGCCGGCGAAGAGGCCGACCTTGTCGCCGCCCGGCGCAGCCTCGGCGGCCGGCAGCGTCTCATCGGCCGGAGCGTCCGCCCCGGCGCTGGCCGCGGCGATCGTCGCCGTCTGCGCCAGCGCCTCGACGATGAGCACGCCGGGCATGACCGGGTTGCCGGGGAAGTGCCCCGCGAACCACCAGTCGTCGTCGCGGAGCGTGCGGACAGCTACGCAGCGCACGCCCGGCTCGCCGTCCACGACTTCGTCGACGAGAAGGAACGGCGGACGGTGCGGCAGCAACGCGAGCACCTGTTCGTGAGTCAGCTTCACAGCGGCTTCAGCTCCCTGGTGCGGCGCAGGTAGCGCTCCACCTGGATGAGCACGGCCGTGGCGGCGATGCCGTAGCCGAGCACGTTCTTGACAGGGATCGTGCGGCCGCCCGGCAACGGGAGGCGCCCGAGGGTCTCGTCCAGCGTGTCGAGCAGGTCGTTGACGACCCGCCCGACGGTGGCCTCGCCCGGCTTGGGCTCGGCTGCGGCCGCCGCCGCGACGCGCTCCGCGAACCCCGGCGGCGGCGCCAGCTCCGTGCGGCCCCACGTGGCCATGGCGCCGCGCACCTCGCTCATCTGAGCGAGCTCGGCGGCGCAGTCCGGGCAGAAGCTGAGGTGTCCCTGCAGCTCGGCGACCTCGAGGTAGCCCAGCTCGCCGTCCACGTAGTGGTTGATGCGCGCGCGGAAGTAGCTGCAGTCCATCACGCCTCCCGTTCCGCCTGCAGGCGCAGACGCAGCGACGCGCGCCCGCGGTGGACCATGACCTTGACGGTGCCGAGGGGGCGCGCCGTGAGGTCGGCGATCTCCTGGTACGGCAGGCCGTAGATGTCGCGCAGCACGGTGGGCACGCGGTAGTCGTCGGGAAGGTCGTGCAGCGCCGCCGTGAGCGTGGCGGCCGTGATGCCGTCGCCGAGCTCGGTCTGCTCGCCGGCGGCGACGTCTGGTACTTCGACGGGCTCCGGACGCCGGCGCTCGCGGCGCTGGTAGTCGACCGACGCGTTGAGGGCGAGCCGGAACAGCCAGGTGCTGAAGGTGGCCTCGCTGCGGTACTGCGGCAGCTTGCGGTAGCAGCGCAGGAACGCCTCCTGCGCCGCGTCTTCGGCGTCGGTGTGATTGCCGAGCACGTTGTAAGCCACTGAGTAGACCATGCCTTGATACCGCTCCACGATCGTCTTGAAGGCCTCCACGTCACCGTCCACAGCTCGCGCCAGCTCGGCGGAAGTCGGGTCGGGCAACGTAGCCCACTTAGGGTTAGACGACGGCATGCGGCTGGGAGTTACACCTGGGTGGGGGGCGGATTCACGAAGCACTCAAGTGTACACCCGTGAGGACGGAGGCCTCGGGCGGCCGCGCAGGGCCTCCCGCAGGCGGCGGACCGGGGGACCGGGGAAGGGGTCAGCCGACCGGTCAGACCGGACGGGGAAGGGTCGCGCCGGCGGCGATCATGAGCAGCCGCGCCGCCACGAGCGCAGTGGATCCTTGCGGGCCGCGAGATCCCGCCGTCCCGGCAAGAAACCTCGTCAGACGCGAGCCCCCCGATCGGCGAGGGCCTCGTCGAGGAGCGCGTCCAGCCGGGCGTCCTGCTCGGCGGTGAGAGCAAAGGGACGGCCGGCGGCGAGGAGGCCGGCCAGCTTCTCGCGCACGCGGGCGCCGAGCGTCGTCGCGCCCTCCGCGGCCCAGCGATCGTGGACGTTGTGGTCGAGGAGCGAGGGCGTCCAGAACTCGCGGTGGTGCCGGCGCGTGTACTTCGTCGCGAGGTGGTTGCCGCCGGGGCCGGCGGCCTTGATCTCGTCGAGCGCCAGGCTGTAGTCGTCCACCGGCACCTGGCGCATGAACTGGCGCGCGTAGCCCACGAGCTCGTCGCCCAGGACGATGGACTCGTAGCTGCTCTGCAGGCCCGACTCGAGGTAGCCGACGTCGTGCAGGAGCGTCGCGCGCGAGAGTGAGCCGTAGGCCATGCTGAGCGCCGCCTCGGCGCTCCACTGCTCGTCCAGCACCTTGGAGTCGGCCATGCCGGCGTAGGAGAAGCTCGGCAGCCCGTAGTGGCGGGCCAGGTCGGTGCCCGCCTGCTGCGCCAGCAACGCATCCGGCGACAGATAGGGGTCGGTCATGGTGCGCATGTCCATGGCGCCGGCGCCGACGCCGTAGACGAACGGCGCGCCGCGCCGGACGTGCTGGTGCAGGACGAGGCCGCTCAGCGTCTCGGCGTTGCCGACGAGCACGGCGCCGGTGATGCTGCGAGGGCCGGTCGCCCCCATGTTCGGAGCCGGCGCGTAGATGAGCGGGATGAGCAGCTCCGCGCAACCGATGACCTTGGTGAGCGCGTCGGGATCGTGCATGAGCGGCGGCGACGGCATCGCGTAGATGCCGAAGCTCTCCTTCTCGCCACAGGCCGCCGCCATCTCCTGCATGCGCGCCAGCACACTGCCGTCGCGCGGCGCCACGAGCAGCGGCTTGCGCGTACCCCGCAGCATCGCGACGACCTGGACCAGGTCGTCGATCCCCTGCGGGGCGTCCTCGGGCAGGCCCATCGACATGATGAAGTCGATGTTGGGCAGCACCTCGCACAGGGCGGCCATGCCCTCGACGTCGGCGCGGCGGACCCGGCGGCGCTCGCCGCTCTCGAGGTCGCGCACGTAGAGCACGTCGGACCCGGTGCCGTAGTAGACCTCGCCGTCGCGCAGCACGAGCGGCGCGGTGTCCCCGCCGCGCGGCTTGAGCAGCCACTCGCGCGGTGCGCTCGCCAGCGCGTCCTCGACCAGGCGAGCAGGGATGCGCACGCGGCGGCCGTCCACCGAGGCGCCGGCGTCGCCGAACAGCGCGAGCGCCGGCTCGTAGCGCACGTCGACGCCCGTGTCGGCGAGCAGCTCCAGCGTGGCCTCGTGCAGACGCCGGCATTCGGCCTCGCCCCAGACGGTGAGTCTCGCCTCCGGCATCTCGGTCCCCCCATGCGCGGTGCGGGCTGGAGGGCATGGGTCGCCATCCATCCCGCACGGATTCACTGACTTCAGGGTCAACCTATTCTCGCACGAAATGGAATGTCAAGCACGTAGAAGTACAAGTAACGATTCACAAGTGCGCGTGAACCGTGTACCATCCGCCAAGTAAGCCCGGACCGAGGAGCATCGCGACCGCATGGACGGAGAGACGCAGGAGCAGACGGCGCCGGAGACGGACGCCTTCCCGCCCATCGGCGACGAGTCCGCCTGCCTGCACTGGCTGTGGACCACCCTGTACGCGCCGGACGGCGTCAGCACCGTCTGCCGCCACTGCCGCGTGATGCGTCGCTTCCACCGCGTCACGAGGCGCCGCGCGTATGCCTGCGACCACTGCGGGACGCAGGTGTATCCCACGGCCGGGACGTTCATGCAGGGGTCCGGCCTCGGCGTGGCGACGTGGTTCGCCGCCGCCTGGCAGCTGATGGAGGGCGACGCCAACGTCGCACCGCGCGCGCTCGCCGACGAACTGGGCGTGAGCTACAAGACGGCGCTGCGCATCAAGAGGAAGCTGGAGGAAGCCCTGGCGCCGGGCAGCGCCGACGCCGACCTGCTCGAACGGCTGCGCCGGGATGCCGGCGGGCCGGGGGCGGCGACGGCCGGCGTGCCCGCACGGGACAGGTCGTCACGGGCGAGGGAGAACATCCGCGCCGCGGCCTGCCGCGCCTTCGCGGCGCGCGGCCCCTCGGCCACGCGCATCACCGACATCGCCCGCGAGGCGGGCGTCTCGAGCGCGATCATCCACTACTACTACAAGTCCAAGGACGAGGTGCTGCTGGCCGCGCTCCAGTGGGCCAACGAACACACCAGCCGGCAGCTGTACGAGCTCCGGCAGCGGACGTCCGACCCGATGGAGTTGCTGCGCCGCACGATCGACCTGGCGATCCCGTCGGAGGGCGTGCTCCGCGACGAGTACGTCCTCTGGATCGAGACGTGGGCGCGCGTGCGTCTGCATCCGCGGTTGCTCGCCGAGTGCGCCGCGATGTCCGACCGCTGGACCGGCTTCTTCGAGGAGCTGGTCGAGGAGGGCGCGGCGGCCGGTGTGTTCAGACCGGTGGCGCCGGCCGCGGAGATCGCCCAGCGCATGGTCGCGCTCTCCGACGGCCTGAGCTTCCGTTCGGCCATCGGCTACACGGGCATGCAGGTGCAGCGGGTCAGGGAGCTGCTGGTGAGCTTCGTCGCCCAGCAGCTCGGCGTGGCCCCCGAGGCGCTCGCCGAGCGCTGATCGGCCGGCCCCGCCTGCCTGTGGCCGGGCCGGGGTCCCCGGGTCATACGGAGCGCCCGGCCTGCCAGGTCCGTACGCGCGAGGGGCGGCGGCGCTCACGCGCCGCCGCCCCTCGCGGACTCGCTTCTTCGGTGGACGGCCTTGGCTCAGCCGACCCCGAGGATGGTCTTGGCGGTGGCCACGGCCTCGATGGCGTCCTCGGCGTAGCCGTCGGCGCCGATCTCGTCGGCCCAGGCGCGCGTGGTCGGGGCGCCGCCGATCATGACCTTGACGCCGTCGCGCAGACCGGCGGCCTTGAGCGCCTCGATGGTCTTCTGCTGGTTCGGCATCGTGGTGGTGAGCAGCGCGCGAGAGCAGGAGCAGGTCGGCGTTCTCGTCCTTGACCTTCTGCCACGAAGGTCTCGACCGGTACGTCGCAGCCGACGTCGGTGACCTCGAAGCCGGCGGCCGAGAGCATGGAGCAGACGATGGTCTTGCCGATCTCGTGGATGTCGCCGGCGACGGTGCCGGCGACGGCCTTGCCGAGGGTCTTGCGGCCTTCCTTGCTCGCGTCGAGCGCCGGCTGCAGCACGGCGACGGCGGCCTTCATGGCCTCGGCGCCCTGGACCAGCTCGGGGAGGAAGAACTCGCCCTTGCCGAAGAGGTCGCCGACCTCCTCGATGCCCTTCACGAAGCCCTTGTCGAGGATGTCGCCGGGGCTGATGCCCGCGTCGAGACCCTCCTGGGCGAGGCGCTCAGCGTCCTCGACCTCACCGTCGATGACGCTCTGCTTCATCTGCTCGTACAGCTCTTCCGACATTTGGATCCTCCTTGCACACAGTCCGCCGTGCGTCCGCAAGAACGCGTGTGGGTACCACCCAGGGCGCCAACGATATGACCGCTAACGGGGCGCGTCAACCAAGTAAATCCTGGAACCACTTGCGCCAAGTATCAGGGCCGCTGGCAGGCGGAGCAAGTAACGGACAGTGGTGGTCCGAAATCGGTCGCTTGCAGCGAATTTAGTTCTGTGTCCGCAGGAAGCGGTCGAAGCCGGCGAGGCCTTCTTCCAGACCCAGCCTGCCGATTCCGACGCGGAAGTGGTCGGTCGGAACGTCTGCGACCTCGGAGAAGTACATGCTCGCCGGCAGTACCAGGACGCCCTCGGCGTCCAGCAGCCGGCGGCAGAAGTCCTCGACGTCGCCGCCCTTGTAGCGCGGGAAGCAGACGCAGCCGCCCACGGGCGGCTGCCAGTCGAAGAGGTCCGACCAGCGGGCGAAGAAGTCGTCGAAGAGCGGGCGGTTGGCGGCGATGATGCCGCGGTTGCGCTCCCAGATGGGCCCGCGATTCCGAAGGGCCACCGCAGCGAGGTACTCGGCAGGACCGGCGTTGCAGATGGACGTGTAGTGCTTGCGCTTCTCGAGCCGCTCGAGGAGTGCCCGGTCGCGGCAGGCGATCCAGCCGACGCGAAGGCCGGGAAGGCCGTAGGACTTGGAGGCGACGTTCAGCGAGAGCGCCGTCTCGGAGAGGTCGGCGGCCTGCGTGATCGTTCTCGCCGGGTCGACCTCGATGCCGCGATAGACCTCGTCGCAGAAGAGACGGATCCCGCGCTCGTCGCACAGCGCCACCAGCTCGCGGAAGGTCGCCTCGTCGGGAACGTACCCTGTCGGGTTGTTCGGGAAGTTGACCGCGACGAGCTTCGTCGTCGGGCGCAGCAGGGCGCGCAGCTCGTCGAGGTCCAGCGCCCAGCCGTTCTCGCGATGCGGCGTCCAGGCGCTCACGTCCGCGCCCGTCGCCAGCGTGACCGTCTCCATCGCCTGGTAGCACGGCACCGTGATGACGGCGTGGTCGCCGGGGCCCACGAGTTCCTGCATCGCCCAGAAGAGTCCTTCTTCGGCGCCGGCGAAGGCGAGCACGTGGTCCGCGTCGACGTGCTCGTAGGTGCCGGCGACGGCCTCTCGCAGCCCCGGCGTGCCCCACGTCTCTATGTACGACAGCGGCAGCTTCATCAGGCCCTCACGGTCGGCATCCGTGCCAAGTGCCAGAAGCTCTTCCACCGTGATGCTCTCCGCGTCGGAGGCGGTGAGGTGATGGCGGACCTTGAACTCCCACTCCCCGAGGTACTCCTCGAGGCGGAACGTGCGCAGCGGCTTCATGAGCGTGCCTCCTTGAGCAAGGCGTAGACGGTGGTGCGGGACACGCCCAGGGCTCTCCCGGCGTGAGTGGCGGCGTTGCGGGTGGCGAACAGGCCGCGCTCGTCGAGAACGCGGACGAGATCGAGACGCTGCTCGCGCGTGAGGCGGTCGCGGCGAAGTGAGCGCGAGCGGCACTCCTCGTCCACGACGAGGAGGATCTGCTCGCGCCAGTCGCGCTCGAAGAGCTCCGGCGGGCGGTCCTCGACCGCCGCCGCGAAGCGGACCAGCAGGTCGATCGTCCCGTCGAGCGGCGAGCGGTCGAAGTTGATGCACAGCAGGCCGCGCGGCACGCCCTTGGCGTTGTGCAGCACGACGCTGACCGAGGTGATCGCGCGCCCGTCCGCCAGGACCTTCGGGTACGGGCCGATGACGCGCGCGTCCTCCGGGTAGGGGGGCAGCTCCGCAATGAGCGACCGATCACCGATCCGGCGCTCCGAGATCGGGTTCCAGATGGCGACGATGCGGTCGCGGCGGATGTCGTGGACCGCGACCTCCGCAAGCGGGGCCAGCAGTGCGACGATGGCCTCGCACACGGGGATGTGCGGCTCGAGCCAGTTGGGGACTGGGGACTTGACGGGCATGTCCGGACGATACGTTCACTCCGGACTGTCCGTCAAGTAAGCGGATGGCCGCTAGGGGTCCTCAGGCTCGAATCCAGCGACCAGCCGGTGCCGCAAGCGGCGGTGAGAGGGACGGCCGGGATACAGCAGGCCGTGCCGCTCGTCGCGGGCCGATGCTACGCCGGCGTCGTACGCTCCGCACTCGTCCAGCGGCCTCGCGCAGCGCGATGACGTTCTCCGGCTTGGCCTCATCGGGGATGCCCATTCGTGCCGTCCAGCATCAGCGCGCCCGTATCGCCGAAGAGCTCGACGAGCTCCTTAACGTCGTCCTTCACCTGCTGCGGCGTGCCCGTGGCCAGCAGCGACGCGGGCACGTTGCCCCAGAAGCACAGCTTGTGCCCGCACGATCTCCTTGAACTTCTTGCGGTCGACCTTGTCGAAGTGCGCTGCGACCTTGCCGGGCGGAAGCTGCGCCAGGTACTTGAGTCGCGGCGTGTAATCGCCTTCGAAGAGAGGCATCGGGACCAGGCCCTCGGGCGATGAGGGCCTCGATCAGCGCCATGAACGTCGGCCAGTAGAAGCGCTCGAACTGCTCGTCGCTCATGAAGCCGCCGGCGCCACGGTGCATGGGAACAAAGACACGCGGGATTGCCCACCACCTTGGCTCCCTGCACGGCCAGGGCCAGCAGTGGGCACCTGCATCAGGTCGATGGTAGCCAGCAGCTTCTCCGGCTGGCGGAACATGTCGAGCGTGCTGCCGCGCAGGCTGCGCAGCGTGTCGGAGACCATGTCGAACGCCGGGATCGTCGCGATCGCCCGAAGGTCACCGGATAGCCCATACGCGGCCATCTGACCGACGAAGGCCCCAAGCGCCGCGTTGCCCGCATCCGCGGCATCGGCCAGAGCGAGCATCGTCTCGAGGGCCTTGCGAAGTGGCGGTGAGGCGAACATCGGACCGCCCACGCTCTGCAGGTTGTACATGTTCGAGAACCAGTAGAGCGGCGGGATCGGCACCTGCCCCAGCCCCTCCAGGCCGCCTGAGATCCGCGGCAGGATGGTCCGCAGCGTGAAGCCGTTGGGGTCGGCCAGGAACGCGTCGACTTCGTCCGCCTTGACGTACTCGTTCTCCACGAACTGGAACGGCTCGTTGTCGGGAAGGTCGCCCCCGGGCCAGCGGAACTGCTTGGTGGCGAGCGCCTCGTAGCCGTCGTGGCCGAACATGCCGTTCGGCGGCGCGAAGTCCCACCCGAACTCAGTTGTTGCATCGCGCGCGGCATCCATGCGCACGGTGTGATCGTAACCGGCCTGCTTGTTGGAGATGCCCCTGATCTTCGTGGGGAAGTAGTGCACCACCAACGGTACGAGCGGGATGCGGTCCGGCTTCCTGAGCGCGACGATGTCGTTGAAGCGCTGCTCACGCTGCGCGTAGAGCTCCTCGGGCGTGGGGCTCATGCCGCACCTCCGGTCCACTCGGCGGCCAGCGCGAGGGCGGCCGCCGCGTCGCGGCCCCAGCCGTCGGCGCCTGAGTACGTACACACCTGCTCGTCGACGGGCGAGCCGCCGATCATGATCTTGACGGAGTCGCGCAGCCCGGCGGCGTCGATGCCCTCGACGGTATCCTTCATCGAATCGAAGGCGAGCGTGAGCAGGCCGGAGAGGCCGACGACCTGGGCGCCGTGCTCCTGGATGGCGCGCCACGAAGCTCTCGACCGGGACGTCGATGCCCAGGTCGTGGACCTCGTAGCCGGAGACCTCGAGCATCATCACGACGACGTCCTTGCCGATGTCGTGGATGTCGCCGTGCACGGTGCCGATGACGACGGTGCCGCGCTTCTCGGCGGTGTCGGCAGCGGTGATGCGCGGCTTCAGCTCGGCGGCGATGCCCTTCATGATCTCGCCGCCCATGATGAGCTCGGGGATGAAGACCTCCTCGCAGGCGAACTTCTCGCCGAGAGTGGTCATCGCCGCGCGGGCGTCCTCGAGGACCGCCTCCGGGGCTTCGCCCGCGTCCAGGCGGTCCTTGACGATCTTGAGCGCGCCGTCCTCGTCCATGGCGAGGATGGCGTCGGTGAGCGGTGTGGGCATGCAGCCTCCTTGCGGTCGTCGACCATGAGCCCCGAGAACCCGGGACTCAGCTGCCTACACGATGTATCGGCAGTCCGCGTACTTGTCAATGGAGCGGCCGGGAATCGCGGGTCGGTCGCTCCGGGACATCAGGCGCGAGTTCGGGAGGTACCGGCGGGGGCAACTCGGCGACCTCGGTCAGCAAGGCCTCGGTTGGGCTGCGCGCTGCCGCCCAACGTCAAGTTCGAGAACGCCGAGGCGATGGTGGACTCGGTGCCGGAAAGTAGCCCGGCGGCCGTCCGAGTCCAGACCGCGGAACGCGAGAGGGGCGCCTTCACGGCGCCCCTCTCGTTTTGTAGTCTGTGGACCGGCGTGACGAGGCCGGGCTGCCTGCAGGGCTCTCAGAAGGCCCCGTGCTCGTCCACAGCCTCGCGCAGCGCCATGACGTTCTCCGGCTTCGCCTCCTCGGTGATCGAGTTGGCGCCGTCGATGATGAGCCCGCCGGTGTCGCCGAAGTCCTCGATCAGCCCCTTGACGTAGTCCTTGACCTCGCCGGGGGTGCCCGTGACCATGAGCGACCCGGGCACATCGCCCCAGAAGCAGAGGTTGTGCCCGCACGTCTCCTTGAACTTCGTGCGGTCGGTGTGGTCGAAGTGCGCGGCGACCACGCCCGGCGGGAGCTCGGCCAGGTACTTCAGGCGCGGCGTGTAGTCACCCTCGAAGAAGGGGCAGGGGGTGACGCCCGCCTCGAGCAGCGCGAAGATGACCGCCTTGAGCCCGGGCCAGTAGTACTTGGCGAACTGCTCGTCGTTGAGGAACCCGGCAGCACCGCGGTGCAGGGGGATGAACACGCGAGGGTTGCCGCTCGCCTTGGCGGCGCCGATGGCAGAGCCGATGACCATCGGCGTGAGCATCTCCATCAGCGCCTGCAACTTGTCCGGCTGCCGGTACAGGTCGAGCGTGCTGCCGCGCAAGCCGCGGTAGTCGTCGGAGACGGTGTCGAAGGGAGTCTTCGTGACTCCGATGAATGCGACCGGGTAGCCCATCCCGGCCATCTGGCCCATGAAGGCTCCGAACGCCGCCATGAAGGCGCCCGCGTCCCGGCTCATCTCCGCGAGCGCCTCGAACATGCGCCGTCATCGGGGGTGCCCCCAGCAGCGCCCCCCAAGCCAGCGGGAAGTACATGGTGTTGACCCACCAGACAGGCGGCAGCGGGAGTTCGCCGAGCACGCCGAAGGCGCTTGCGAGGCGCGGCCACAAGGTGTGCAGGGTGAACCGGGTCGGGTCCGCGAGGAACGCGTCGTACTCGTCGGCTTTGAGGTACTCGTCCTCGACCCACTGGAACTGGACGTCGTCCGGCAAGTCGCCGCCGGGCCAGCGGATCTGCTTCGAGCCGAGCGCCTCGAGTGACCTCGATGGGGGCACGGCCATTCCGGGAGCCCAGTCCCAGCCGAAACGGACCGTGGCGTCCCGCATGCAGTCGAAGTTCAGCTTGGCGTCGTATCCCGCGTCCTTGTCCGACACGCCCGCCACCCTGGTGTGGAAGTACTGCAGCGCCAAGGGCATCACGGGGACGCGGTCCGGTTTGCGCAGAGCGACCGCGTCTTCGAACAGCTTCAGACGTTGTGCGGCGAGTTGGGCGTTCGGCTCGGGAGCCGATCCGGCCGGACCGATGGGGGCCGGCGCGGCTGCGCCGGCCCCCATCGAACTCTCAGAGGACGCCATACTCGTCGACCGCTTCCTTGAGCGCGAGGATGTTCTCCGGCCTGGACTCATCCGGGATCCCGACGGTGCTGTCGATGATGAGCGCACCCGTGTCGCCGAACAGGTCGACGAGTTCCTTGACGTCGTCCTTGACCTGCTGCGGCGTCCCGGTCGCCAGGAGCGACGGCGGGACGTTGCCCCAGAAGCACATGACGTCGCCACACATCTCCTTGAACTTCTTGCGGTCGATCTTGTCCATGTGCGCCGCGACCTTGCCGGGCGGCAGTGTCGCGAGGTACTTGAGGCGCGGCGTGTAGTCGCCCTCGAACAGCGGCATCGGCGTGATGCCGTTCTCGATGCAGGCGTAGATGAGCGCGCTGAACGACGGCCAGTAGAACTTCTCGAACTGCTCGTCGCTCATGAAGCCGCCGGCGCCGCGATGCATGGGGATGAAGGCGCGTGTCGTGTTGGTCGCCTTGCACGCGCCGATGATCAGGTTGATCGAGGCAGGCAGCATGAGGTCGATCATGGCCAGCAGCTTGTCGGGCTGGCGGAACATGTCGAGCGTGCTGCCGCGCAGACTGCGGAAGTAGTCGCTCACAAGGTCGAACGCCGGGAACCCGACGCCGACGAACGGGCATGGGTAGCCCATGGCCGCCATCTCGCCCCAGTAGGCGCCCTCCGCGGCCATGTAGTTCTGCGCGTCCGCGGCGAACGCGGCCATGCCCTCGAACATCTCCTTCATCCCCGGCGCGGAGAGGAAGGGGGCGAGCATGATGGTGGAGTAGGCGTTCGCCAGCCAGTACGTCGGCGGGAACTGGATGAAGCTCAGCGGCTGGAAGATGCCGGCGATGCGCGGGAGGATGGTGCGCATCGCGAAGCCGTTGGGGTCGGCGAGGAACTGGTCCACCTCGTCGGCCTTGATGTACTCGCCCTCGACCCACTGGAACGGCGCGTCATCGGGCAGGTCGCCGCCGGGCCAGCGCATCTGCTTCAGCTGCAGCGCCTCGCACGACTTGGCCGGCGGTACGCCGACGGCCGCCCCCCACTCGAAGCCGAACTTGAGTGTCGCCTCCTTCATCAGCTTGGTCATGAGGAAGTGGTCGGCCTCGACGGCGGCGTTGCTCACGCCGGCGATCTTGTTGGGGAAGTAGTGCATCATCAGCGGCATGAAGGGGATCTTGTCCGGCTTCCTGAGCGCGACGATGTCGTTGAAGCGCTGTTCACGCTGCGCGTAGAGCTCCTGCGGGGTCGGGGTCATGCCGCACCTCCGGTCCAGTCGGCGGCCAGCGCGAGGGCGGCCGCCGCGTCGCGGCCCCAGCCGTCGGCGCCCGAGTACGTGCACACCTGCTCGTCGACGGGCGAGCCGCCGATCATGATCTTGACCGGAGTCGCGCAGGCCGGCGGCGTCGATGCCCTCGATGGTATCCTTCATCGAATCGAAGGCGAGCGTGAGCAGGCCGGAGAGGCCGACGACCTGGGCGCCGTGCTCCTTGATCGCGGCGACGAAGCTCTCGACCGGCACGTCGATGCCCAGGTCGTGGACCTCGTAGCCGGAGACCTCGAGCATCATCACGACGACGTCCTTGCCGATGTCGTGGATGTCGCCGTGCACGGTGCCGATGACGACGGTGCCGCGCTTCTCGGCGGTGTCGGCAGCGGTGATGCGCGGCTTCAGCTCGGCGGCGATGCCCTTCATGATCTCGCCGCCCATGATGAGCTCGGGGATGAAGACCTCCTCGCAGGCGAACTTCTCGCCGAGAGTGGTCATCGCCGCGCGGGCGTCCTCGAGGACCGCCTCCGGGGCTTCGCCCGCGTCCAGGCGGTCCTTGACGATCTTGAGCGCGCCGTCCTCGTCCATGGCGAGGATGGCGTCGGTGAGCTCAGTGGACATGCGGCCTCCTTGCGGTCGTCACTAGGTCAATGTGATGCGTCGTCGTTTCATCTGCTGGTCTCTTGTGGCATCCCGGTGTCGCCGGACGAACGCGTCATGTCTCTAGGGCCTGAGCTCGTCGGGAACGGGCGGCGGCAGCGCTGGATACCTCATCGAGCAACTCCCCATACCTGGTCGTGACCTCGCTGATGTCCGCGTCCCCGCGATACGCCGCCGTCACCAGCAGGAAGAGCCCGAGTGAGTTCTTGAGGACGTCCCGAAAGGAGTACTCGTCGTCGAGCGAAGCGCGCGCGTACATATGCTCGAACGCCCCGACGAGCGCGTGCGTGATGAGCTCGTCTGAGAAGGGCGGCTCGTCGCTTGGCGCGGCGCATGCGCGCAAAGTCGGCGATCGTCGCCCCGACGATCGTCTCGTAGGCCTCGCGAAGGTCGCGCTTGGCCTCCTCGTCGTGCTGCGCCGCCTCGACGGCCATCATCATGAGGTTGGGCGCGAAGGCCTTGATGCCGGTGTCCGCGTACATGTACCAGACCTGCATCTCCGCCGGGTCTCGGGCGCTCTCGAATCGCGGCTGCAGGAACACATCCATGTATTGGACTGCGACCTTGTAGCAGGCGACGAACAGGTCTCGCTTCGTCGAGAAGTGAGCGTACAAGACCTGCGGGGTGATCCTGAGCTCCGCGATGAGATCGGCCATCCGCGTGCCCTTGTAACCCTTGGTCGCGAAGCTGCGCGTCGCGGCGGCAAGGATGGCCTGACGGGTCTCCTCCTCGCGACGGGCGACGAGGTCGACGCCGTTGCTCCCGGCGGCGCGCACGCGCCCCTCAAGCCTCGACTTGATGGCCGAGCGCCGCAAGCCCTGCTGTCGCAGCTCCTCGATCTCGCGCAGCAGCGCCACGTGGTCGTCTGTGTACAGGGCACGGCTCGGACTGGCCTTCTGGGCGGGAGGGAGCAGGCCCGTGCGCACGTAGTAGTAGACGGTCTGCCGAGGAACGCCAGACTCTTGCTCCAACTCCGCGATGGTGAGCGCCCGCATGTTCACCCCCGTCGACGTCCACTTGGCTAAACCTGAGTCAGCTCGTCGCCTATGGCGAAGTCCACATATCTAAATGGCAAGTAGCCAAGTTGTCAACTGCAGTTGTGAAGTCCAGCAGATGGCTGCGGGCACGAGCCCACCTCAGGCGAGGCGAGCAACTGCGGATCAGCCGGAGCGGGGCGGCCCGGGAGGCGGTGAGGGGCCGCCCCGCTCCTGTCGGGGGGACTCCGGTCAGCTGCCGGGCTGCGTAGCCCTCGCGGCAGCGTCGGGTACATGCGGTCGCCGACGTTGTTCGGGTCGAACGCCTCCTTGATCTTGCGCTGGTAGTGGAACGCCTGCGGCTGCTTGGCGTGCGCGAGGGCGTCCCAGATCTGCTCGTCGGTCCAGCCGATCTGCAGGTAGAGGAACTCCTTGCCCGGCGGGTAGCTGATGGAGGCGGCGTCCTTGACGGCGTCCTCCATGTGCCGGATGCCGGCGACCGTCGACTCGTGAGTCGTCCGGGTCGTAGCTGACGAACTGCTCGAGGCCGGTGGCGCCGCCCAGCGGGATGCCGGAGCCGGAGCCCATCATCGCGTCGCCGCCGCACTGGACCAGCTTGCCGCCGGCGGCGTCGCGCTCGAGGCCCGCGGCGGCCGTCGGGATGTAGCCCTTGACCCAGTCCGGCGTGCCGAACTGCATCCAGCTGCCGATGTAGCCGCCGGCCCAGACGAAGTTGATGTGCTTGTGGCCGAGCCGCTGCAGGTACACGTTGGTGAACTCGGCCATGTCCTGCTCGCAGAAGCGCTCGACCTTCCAGCCGCCGACCTCGTCGAGGATGGCGTCGAGGATCTTGTCCTGCAGCTCGATGTCGTCCTTGGAGCGCCCGGCGAGGATGAGCTGGAAGCTGATGCGCAGCTCCTCGGTCAGCTCGGCGATCTCGGGGTCGGCGACGAGCTCCGGCACGTCGGAGAGCGTCTTGGACGCGTCGTTGTACATGAGCCAGAAGGCGGGCGAGAGGTCGGCGCCGGCCAGGTTGAACTGGCGGTGGAAGATGTAGCCGATCTCGTTGTCGTAGATCCTGTAGTAGATCTCCGCCCAGGCGTCCCAGTCCGGGACGGCGAGCGTGTAGACGCGCAGGTTCTCGTGGACGGGCAGGCGGTACGCCGGGCAGCGTGCCCTCGACGTTCCACTCGGTCTGGCCGAAGTGCGGGGCGAGCTTGACCGCGCACTTGGTGTACACGCCGAGGCCCCCGCGGCTGCCGAGCGTGCCCCGGCAGATGCCGCGCACCGACGGGCCGGGGCCCTCGCTGCAGAACCAGCCGTCGCCCGAGCCGAGCGAGCCGGTGCGCACGATCTCGCCCTCGGGCGTGACCCACTCCATGCCGAGCACGTTCTCGGCGTTGCCGCCCATGTAGTACGTGTCGGGGCCGGCGCCGTGGTAGGCGCAGGCGCTGGCGACGATGGAGCTGGAGCAGCCGACGCCGGGGATGTTGAGGTTGAGGCCCAGCGGGAGGATCTCCGCCTGCAGCTGGGCCGCGATCACGTAGGGCTCGACGACCGCGTACATGTTCTGCTCGTCGATCTCGACGATGGCGTTCATGCGGCGCAGGTCGAGCTGGAGCGTCGCGTCCTCGTCCTTGATGGGACCGGACCAGTGGTACCAGCCGGTCCCGTGCGGCTTCACCTTGAAGCCGTACTTGTTGGCCAGACGGACGATCGCCTGGACCTCCTCGGTGGAGGCCGGCAGCACGACGGCGGCCGGGCGCGCCATGTAGTGACTCTGGTCCGGCCGCACGAGCTCGGCCAGCCACTGGAAGGCATAGCTGTCGAGCACGGCGGCGTCACGCGAGACGTTCTCGCGCGCCGACGATGTCCTCGAGCGCGCGGTAGGCGTCGTCGGAGAGCTGGGCCGACTGGGCCGCCGTCGCGGCCGGCGTGGTGGGCTGGGCGTAGCTCGGGCTCATGCGGGCTCCTTTCCGAGGCCGGCGGCGAGCGCGACGAGCTCGAGCACGTCGTGGACGGCAAGGCCTGAGCCGGGGCCGCCCGACGCGGCGTCGGCGGCCACCGCCTCGTTGAAGTTGAGCTCGCAGCGCGAGCAGGCGGTGACCAGCGCTTCGGCGCCGGTGGAGGCGGCCTCCTCGACGCGCTCCGCGGCGGTCGCGGCCGAGTACTCGGGGAAGGCCTCGCGGCAGGCGCCGCCGGCGCCGCAGCACCAGGCGGCCTCGCGGGAGCGCTCCATCTCGAGGAGCTCGACGCCGGGGATGGCGGCGAGCAGGTCGCGCGGCGCGCTGGTACACCCCGTTCGCGCCGTTGTGCCGGGGGCGCGGCGGGTCGTAGACCACCGCCTGGCCGTAGATCTTCTTCTCGACCCCCTCCCAGGGCACGTAGGGCTCGCCCTGGCGGCCGAGGTTGCAGGGGTCGTGGTAGGTGACGCGTGAGGGGGACGGGCGTGGTCAGCTCGAGGCGCCCGTCCTTGACCAGGCGGTCGGTGAGCTCGACCGTGTGCAGCACCTCGGGCATGCGCCGCGCGCGCCCTCCAAGTCCGGGTAGAGGCGGGTGAAGACGTGGCGGCAGTCGGCGCAGGGCGTGACCACGGTCTTCACGCCGGCGGCGGCCCACTGCGCGAGCATGCGGCCGCCGGCCTCGGCGGCCTCGTCGCGGTAGCCCATCTTGTCGGCGAGGCCGCCGCAGCAGCCGTTCTCGAACAGGCCGACGGAGAGGCCGGCGTGCTGCAGCAGGCGCGACCTGGGTGCGCACGGTCTCGCGCAGGCTCTCCTCGAGCGAGTACCTGCAGCCGGCGTAGAAGACGACGTCGACGGGCTCGGTCGGCCGGGTCGGCGAGGCCGAGGCCCTCGGCCCAGGCGTTGCGGTCGGCGGGGGTCACCGGGCCCTGCCCGGCGAGGCCCGCCCGCGTGCGCGCGATCAGCGGCCGGTAGGACTCGGGCACGCGGTCCATCTCCACCAGGTGGGCGCGCAGCTCGCGCAGCGCGAGGATCGGCTCCATGTCGTAGCGGCAGAGCTTGCAGGTCACGTCGCAGTTGCCGCAGAGCTGGCAGCGGAAGGCGACGTCGACGACCTGGTCGGTCACCTCGCTGCGCCCGTCCATGAGGGACGAGCGCGGTGATCAGCTTGCCGCCGGCCGAGTAGGCGTGGAACTTGCCCGCCTCGACGGAGGGGCAGCCCTTGGCGAAGCGGTGGCTCTGCACCAGGTCGAAGGGGATCCACTTGCAGTAGGAGCAGCGCGTGCAGCGCATCGCGTCGGGGCGGTAGTCGGTGAGGCGCCATGTCAGGCCTCCTTCGCGGCGAGGCGCCGGGCGCGGCGGGCGCGCCGAAGCAGAGCTTGCCGGGGTTCATGACGCCGGCCGGGTCGAAGACCGCCTTGACCTTGCGCAGGGCGTCGCGCGAGGCGGCGTCGCGGTTGTAGACGGGCTGCGCCCAGGCGCCGTAGGGGCGGCAGAAGTAGGCGCCGGCGGCGATCAGGTTGGCGGCCAGCTCGTCGGCGAGGGCCTGCATGTCCTCGCGCGGTGCCGGCGACGGAGGCGGTCGTAGGGCAGGCTGAACTCGACGTGGTGCGTGACGCCCTGGTGCTGCGGCTGGATGTAGACGCCGACGTCTTCCGCGGCGTAGCCGTGACCGTCGGCGACGATGTGGGCGATCTCGGTGAAGGCGGGCGCCTCCTCGAGCGTGCTGACGAAGAGCACGTCGGCACAGGCGCCCTCCGCGGCCAGCTTCCACGGCGTGTCGCAGCAGCCGGCGAGGGCGGCGGCGATGTCGGCAGGAGCCGCGCCGGGAATGGACGGCTGCAGCGTCAGGCCGAACTCGCCGGCCAGAGCGACGGCGTCCTTCTTCTGGACCTCGACGCGCTCGGCGGCGTAGTGCTCGCGGCCGCCGAGGCCGAGGATCAGGTTCCACGTAGGCAGGGCGTCCGGATCGACGTCCGCGCCGCCGGCCGCGAGCAGCCGCGCCAGGTACGCGTCGTTGACGATGAGGACTTCGTCGCCGAGCCGGAGCCGGTCGAGCCGGTAGGTGAAGTCGACCAGCTCCTCGAGCTCGGCGGCGGCGGCGAACAGGTACTCGTGCGCGGCGGGGACGAGCTCGCACTTGACCGCCGCCCACGTGACGACGCCCATCGTGCCCTGCGCGCCGGTGAGCAGGCGGAAGAAGTCGGTCTGCGCCGGCCCCTTGGGGTCGGCCTGCACGCCGCCGGCCTGCCACTGCGCCTCCAGCGACTCCGGCCCGGTGCCGGCCTCGCCGGTGAACATGGTCTCGCCGTTGCCCCACACCACGCCGCAGCTGCGCAGCGGCTCGGGCAGGTGGAAGTTGTAGCGCGGGATCAGCGTCGGCTGGCGCTCGAGCAGGCTCGCGACCACGGACTTGTTCGCCCGCGGCAGCAGCGGCGGCGTGACGCGCATGCCCTGCTCGGCCAGCGCCGCCTGCAGCTGCGGATAGGTGACGCCCGGCTCGATGACGGCCATGCGGTTGCGCCGGTCGATGCGCAGGATCTTGTCCATCCGGCGCAGGTCGAGCATCACGGCGCCGGGCACGCTGGGCACGGTGTCGCCGTGGAAGTGCGGGCCGCCGGAGCTGACCGGCACCAGCGGCGTCGCCGTCTCGTTGGCCCAGGCGACGACCTGCTGGACCTCCTCGGCCGAGCCGGGACGCACGACCGTCCACGGCGTCAGGCGCGGAACGAAGCTCTCGTCCTGCGCGTACTCTTCGAGGCTCGCCGGGTCGTCCGCGACGTTGTCGCGGCCGACGAGCGCGGCGAGCCCGTCCATGATCTCGTTCACGATCGCAGGACCTCCCTAGCCGTGACTCTCTGCTCAGATGCCCGCGCCTCCAAGGACGGCTTGATCTCGTAGCGCGCACTCTCCAACACTGACGCGGGTCAGAGTCAATCCGACTGCCGCCGCACGGACCCGGGCGATGAGGATGGGGAGGGGTGGTCCGCAAGGACGGCTCCCTCTACAGTGGAACGATGGCGGCCGACGACAGAGCCCGGACAGAGCTCAGCCTCGCGGGCGCAGCGCCTGATGCCCATCGGCATCTTCGCGCGCATCACCGGACTGAGTCACCGCGCGCTTCGCCTGTACGCCGACCGCGACCTCCTGCCGCCGGCCCACGTGGACCCGGAGACCGGCTACCGGTACTACGACGTCCACTCGATACGGGCGGCAGAGATGATCCGTCTCCTGCGCCGTCTCGACGTCCCCCTCGGCGAGATGCGTCTCTACATCGACGCCGCCGCCGCGGACCGGGTCGAGGAGACCATCGCGCAGCAGCGAGCAGCGCCTCGAGCAGGAACAGGCGCGCCTGGACGCTGCCCTGCGCCTGCTGGGCAGGATCGACGAGCTCGACGGCATGTTCCGTGCCGCGCCCGCCGTCGAGCTGGTGGACCTCCCGGCGGAGCGCTGTCTGCCGCTGGTCCGGGACGATGGCGCGCTCGGAGTTCCATGAGTCGTACATCGACCTGGCCGGCAGCGCTCGCCGGCAGAGCGCCGAGGCCGCGGGCCTGACGCCACCGGCGAGAGAGTCGTCGTCCTGCAGGACCCGCCGACGATAGGGCTCGCCGGCGGCGAGGAGACGGTGCTTCGCTACGGCTCTGCCTGCCCGGTGCGCGGGGCGGAGAGCGCGTCGCCGGCGACAGACATCGTCGACCTCGAGGGCGGCCGATTCGCGCGCAGCGTCTTCACCGGCCTCTACGAGGACGGCTACCGCTTCGCCTACGCGCGCCAGCTCGAGTGGCTCGCCGACAGCGGCCTCGGTCCTGCGCGGTCCGCTGCGCATGCGCTTCGTCCGCGACGAGCGCGACACCGCCGACCCGGCCGACTTCGCGACGGAGCTCATCTGGCCGGTGGGCGAGCGCGCCGCCTGGGGACTGCCGAAGAGCGGCGCGGACCTCAGCCACGGCTGGCTGGCGCCCTGGACAGCGCGCGCTCGGTCGAGGCGCTTGAGAATCGAGGGCGGGCGCGGATCAGCCTTCTGGGCCGCCGTACCTGAGGTCCCTCAGTCGTCGTCCTGCTCTCCGGCGAGCGTCCAGTGCTTGTACGCGAGCGCCTGGTTCTCGACCTCGTCGCACACCGCGAGCGCGAGGTCGGGCACGGCGATGCCGGACGGGACGCCGTGCTTGAAGATCATGTAGTCGACGCCCGTCTCGTAGGCGCCGCTGCCCCGGCCCGGCCGGTAGCGCCAGGGCGGCGAGAGGAAGCTCCAACGAAAGTCGCTGCGACCCTCGAAGAGGTCGAGCGCGATCCGGCAGCCCTCCAGTAGCCAGACGCGGCTCCAATCCTTGACCGCCTCCTCGACTTCGGGGTCTGAGTCGTAGGGCCCGACCACACCCGTCTCCCGGCGCTTCGCCGCCTCATAGAAGAGCGGCACCCCGGTGATGTCGCCCAGCCAGCGCAGGTGCGCCGCAGGGTGGGTGCCGAAGTACCAGCGCGGAAAGCGCTCGTCGTCGAACATCTGCACGCCGGGCTTCACGAACAGGCTCGCGGCGCCGCCGATGTAGATGAGGTACGCGCCCTTGGCCTCCTTGAAGGCCCTGATGATGCGGCGCGTGCCCTCCGCCTGACGGTAGTAGACGATGGGGTCCATCTCGTGGCCGCCGGAGAAGGCGGAGACGACCACATCGTGATCCTTGAGCCCCTCCCTGAGCGCCGCGCCGTCCCAGACGTCGACGACCTTGCTGGTCAGCCCGTCCCGCGGTGCCGCCTTGTCGGCGTCGAGCGCCAGGCCCGTGACCTCGTGCCCGCGACCCAGCAGGATGCCCGTGATGCGCGCTCCCGCCCATACCGGTGTGACCGATGACTGCGACCTTCACTGCTCCGTCCCCTCTCCCGGGCAAGCCCGGTGGTCGACCTTGCTGGTGCCAAACATAGAGGAATATACTTCCAAATAGTATGGCACGCCACTGGAAGGGGACCTGATGGCCCACCGCATGATCGTCGACGCCGACGGGTGCACCGCCTGCCACACCTGCGTCGACGTGTGCTTCGTCAACGCCATCGGCTGGGACGACGAGCTCGATACGCCGGTGCTCGCCTACCCCGACGACTGCCAGGTGTGCTGCATCTGCGAAGCCGCCTGCCCCGCGTCGGCACTCGAGATCGTCCCCGACTGGGCGGGTCGGCGGCCGCGGCCGTACCTGTCGGCGGCCGCGGCCGATGAGGTCGCCCGATGAGCGCAGCCGCACGCAGCCGGCGCGAGCTCTCCGCCGGCGTCCTCATCATCGGCGGCGGCATCGCCGGGCTCACGGCCGCCATCACCGCCAAGGAGACCGACCGCGAGGTCGACGTCCTCGTGGTGGACAAGGCGGCCGCCAGCACCGGCTGGGCCGGCATGGGCTCCCGGACGGCCGGCCTGCTCAGCTTCGTCACCCGCGAGGATGACCCCGAGGACTTCATCAGGTACTGCCTCGACGAGATCGGCTTCTACCTCAACGACCAGGACGCGCTCCGCGAGTATGCGTATGCCACGCGCATGATCCCGGAGCGCCTCAGCCAGTGGGGCGTCGGGATCTCGCGCGACGAGGACGGCCAGATCGCTTATGCCAAGTGGCCGTTCCCCTTCGGCACGGCGAGCATCGACCCCGACCTGTGCCACGCCCTGGCCACCAGGGCATCGAGCCTGGGCGTACGCTTCCTCGACGGCGTCGCGCTGGCCGAGCTCCTCACCGCCGATGGGGCTGTGACCGGCGCAGCCGGGTTCGCTCTGGACGACGGCGCCTTCGTCGTCATCGAGGCCGGCGCCGTCGTCCTGGCCATGGGCTCCCAGAACTACGACCTCGTCGAGATGTGGTGCGGGACCGGCAACGGCATCCGCGCCGCTTGGCTCGCCGGCGCCGAGATGCGCAACGCCGAGTTCGGCAACATGTGCGACTTCGCCCGCGTCGACCCCGGCGGCTGGCTCTACTACGGCGTCCACGGTGGCGCCCACACCGCCCACGACCATCTGCAGAACGCCAAGGGCGAGAACATCAGCCAGAAGTACCGCCCCGGCCTGCACACCTCGATGGACCCGGTCGCGGCGCTGGCCTGGTACCGGGAGACGCTGGCAGGCAACGGCCCCATCTCCGTCGACCTCAGCGACTTCTCCGGCAAGGAGTTCTTCCGCTTCCACCCCGCGGCGCTGGAGCGGCACGGCGCCGCCCTGCAGAAGGCGCACTACCCGGAGTCGCAGCGCTTCGAGGTCGTGCCCGGGTTCATCGGCGAGCTGTCGTGCGTCAGGGTCGACCTGCAGATGGAGACCACCGTGCCCGGCCTGTTCGCGGTGGGCAACACCGCCGGCGGCGGCAGCGCCCGCGGCGGCGCCGTGCCCACACCGCCGTCGAAGATGCACGGCACGGGCATCACCAACGCCGTGTTCATGGGCATGCACGGCGGGCCCGCGGCGGCCGTGCATGCGAAAGCCGTGGGACGCGCCGGGGCTGGCCCTGGCGTCAGCTCCCGCACCGACGACGCCCGGCTGCGGGAGCTCGAGCAGCGCCTGTTCGCGCCACTCGGACGCCGGGATGGCATGTCGCCGCGCGAGGTCATCCCACTTGTCCAGGAAGCGGTCGGACCGGTCGACTACAGTGTCATCAAGACCGAGGAGCGCATGCGCCGGGCCCTCGACCTGGTCCTCGACACCCGCAGGCTGCTCCCCGAGCTTCGGGCCGAGGACCTCCACGACCTGGCCCGCTGCGTGGACGCACAGAGCATGGTGCTCGAGGCGGAGGTGTTCTACCGGGCCTCCCTCGAGCGCACCGAGTCGCGCGGCTTCCACCTCCGCGAGGACTTCCCGGAGCAGGACGACGAGCACTGGCTGAAGTGGGTGGTCGTGAAGAAGGACGGTGACGGGATGACTCTTCGCACCGACGCCGTCCCGATCGAGACCTACCCCTACCGGCCGGCTGCGGCGGGCGACTGATCGGAAGCCGGGCGGTGAGCGATCACGTCGAGAGCCCGGTGCGCGGCCTGACCATCTCGGAGCTCGAGAAGATCAGCGGCGTCCGCCGCGGCGTCATCTACTACTACGTCCACCGCGGCCTCCTGCCGCAGGCACAGAAGGCGAGCGCCACCAGGGCGATCTATGCGGAGGAGCACCTGGACCTGCTGGCGCGGATCGGCACGCTGAAGGACGAGGGCCTGACGCTCGACGAGATCCGCGAGCGGCTCGCCCCCCGCGTCGAGGCCACCGCCGCGCCGGACGTCGACCTCGTCGCCGGCGAGATGCGGAGGCGGCGGGGCGCCATCCTTGAGGAGGCTGCGCGGCAGTTCGCCGCGAAGGGGTACCGGCGCACGCGCATCGCCGACATCTGCAGCGCGCTCGGCATCGCGCCGCAGGCCCTCTACGGCCACTTCCCCACCAAACAGGCGCTCTTCGTCGCCTGCTATCACGTCTACGCCGGGTGGCTGGCGGCGGATGTGGAACCGCGCGTCGACAACGAGACCGATCCCGCGGCCCGCCTGATCTGGCGCATGCGCGCCAGCGCCGCCATCCAGGCCTTCGGCCCCGACCTGCAGGCGCTGGCGCAGGCCGCCTCAGTCCATGAGGACGGCGAGCTGCAGGAGATGACCCAGGAGACCTACCGGGTCATCACCGAGCGCGCCGAGGCCGACCTCGCCGCCGTCCACGACCCGGAGGCGGCGCCACTATCGCTCTTGTCCGAGGAGCTCGCGGCGATGGGCCTCCAGGGAGCGTTCGAGCGCATGCTCATGCGGGTCGCGTGGGACGATGAGTACGACCTGCACGACGCCATGCGGACCCACCTCGTGCTGTACCTGGCGCTTGAGGCAGTGCTGGACGGCCGGCTCGATATCAGCGGCCGGCTCGCCCAGGTGGAGGCGCTGCTCGATGAGGTAGGCCGCCGCCCGTTGCCTGCGCCGCCGCCCGCCTCCTGATCGGATGCCGTCCTCGAGCCTGGGTCTCTGAGCCCTTGTTGTGCATGGCGCACGTGTAGAGGACGGGGAACCGGCCGGGCGCATCAGGCCGGTAGACGTCGACGCTGAGCACCACCCCGTCGCGCATCGCCACAGGGAGGTCGTAGTCTTTGATCATCGGCTCACCAGACTCGCCGTGGCCTCGCCGGCGTGCCGCCGGTCAGGCGTAGGATCCGCCGAACTCGTCGTAGACGAGTGGAAGCAGTGACTTGAGCCGCGTGTACTCGTAGATGTTGTGGTTGGCGAGTCCGTGCACCGCGTCCTCGGGCACGCGCACGCCCGGCGGCAACAGCGGCACAGGGTGGCCGTTCAGGATCGTGTAGCCCATCCAGAAGCGCGTGCGCCACTCGACGCCGCCGTCCATCTCGCGGATGAAGTGCACCATGATGGCGGGCGCAGCGGGGATCTCCGGCGGCTGGTGCTCGTTGACGCTCCAGCCGAAGCCGCCCACGAAGGTGCCGACGTTGGGCTTGTGCCAGCGGCTCATGTCGAAGCCCATCAGCGCCGGCGTGAGGAAGTGGATGTCGATGTGCTCGGTACCCATGCCCGTGTCTTCGGTGACGTGGTGGACCACCTTCTCGCACTTGTCACGGACGGGCACGCCGGGATCGAGCAGCCGCGGCTGCGCCCAGTCGTCGACGTGGACGCCGAGATGGTACGGCGGGTACCAGATGCGGTAGCGCAGGTCCTCGATGGGGTGCCAGGCGAACCACCAGTCGACCATCTCGACGGTCACGCCGGGCATCTCGTGGCGCATGGCGATGTAGCCGGCGCCGTTGTCCATCATGCCCCAGCCGATCTCGGTCTCGAAGTTGCCGGCGTCGAGCAGCCTGTTGAGATCCTCCGGCATGAGCATCTGGTCCTGCGGGACCTGGCGGTCGCGCGCCATCAGCGCGACCGTCGCCGGATCCGGACCCGGGAACTCCATGGTGTAGAACTTGGCGTAGGGTTTGGCCTGCTCCTCAGAGGTCAGAGGGCGCGGCCGGCGTTCCATGGTGGCTGCCATCGGGCTCAGCTCCTCTCGGGGGTGGCGGGCTGGAACGGGTAATCGGCGACCGGGACGTCTTCGGCCCAGATGCGCATCCCGTCACCGTCGGGCGCGGCGTAGACCCACTTGAGCCACTCGGCGTCGTCTCGTTCCGGATAGTCCTCGCGGATGAACCAGCCGCGCGACTCCTTGCGCGTGAGCGCCGTGCGGTAGAACAGTTCGGCGCTGAGCGCCATGTTGCGCGCGTCATGGGCGGCGACGAGGTAGTGCGGGTCTTTGGCCGATACCAGCGGCAGGCGCTCCTTGACGTCCAGCACCATGCCCAGCGCCTCAGTCATGCGCTCCTCGCTCTTGTAGATCGAGTAGCCGACCGGGTTCACGGCGTCCTGGATGCCACGGACGAGCTCCATGGCAGGCACGCCGTCCGCGCGGCCGAGTGGAGCGAGCGCGTCGCGGACCAGCGCCTCCGCCTGCGCCGAATCGACCTGGGCGCCGGCGGCGGCGAGCGCCGCGGACTCGCCGGCACGGATGCCCATGAAGGTGGCGCCGTAGAGGCCTGCCCCGCGCATGCGCCCGGGCGAGGCCGGCACGGCGCCCGGCAGTCCGGAGCCGTTGTAACAGGCGTTGCCACAGGCGTAGAGGCCCGGCACCGTGGTGGCCATCCGATGGTCGACCTTGATCGGCGAGAGCTCGCCGAGCACCGCCGGAAACACCTCGAGAAACGCGCCCGGCGCGTCGGCCGAGCGTACCCGACTGATGAGTGTCGTCCAGAACTTCACGGCCTCCGGCCGGTCCCACACCGTGCCGCCCTCCACGTCTTCGGTGGTGTTGGCGAGCATCCAGTTCTCCGGGTGGAACGTCACCAGCGGGCCGTTGCCGGCCACCATCTGCTGATACCACACCGCGCTGGTCATGCCGCAGACATCGGCCTCGTGTTCGCCGCGGAACCTCGGCGAGAGTTTCTCGTGCCAGGCATTGTACAGGGCGTCCTCGGCGCCGATGAGAGGCTCCTTGCCGCGCTTGCCGGCGAGCTGGGCGAACGGACCCCACTCGGCGTTGCGCATCTGTGCGCCGGCGCGCCAGGCCATGCCCAGGCCGTCGCCGCGCTGGCAACTCCACATGCCCATGATGCGGTAGCTCTGGCCGCCGGTGGCGATGATCGCCGCCGGCGCCTTGACGACGATCGACGAGCCGTCCAGCAGGCTGAAGCCGACGGCGCCGGCGACGCGGCCGCCGTCGGTCAGCAGGTCGGTGAGCAACGTCTTGTCGATGAAGCGCACGCCCAGCTTGCGTGCCGTGCGCTTGAGCACGCGCATGAGGTCGAGGTCGGCGCCGGTGAGGCTCCAGGGCAGGAACGGCTTGAAGCGCTTGTGGATGAACTGCCCGTCGTCGCGACGCTGGAACTTGCCGGTCCAGCCATCCATGCGCTCGAGCGTCTCCAGGCTCTCGCGGCCGAAGTCGGCGAGCAGGTCCTGGTCTTCGATGTAGTGGCCAATGTGCTCGACAGTGGAACTTCACGAAGCGGTCGGCGTCGTCCTCGGGCGCGAGATACCACCAGATGCCGGCCCCCTTGTTGGCCTGGCCGGCCCAGCCGAACAAGCCTTCTCGACGACCAGCACGTCCGCGTCCGGGTTCTTCTCCTTCGCGGCGACGGCGGCGGCGAGGCCGGCGATGCCGCCGCCGATCACCAGGACGTCAGCGGTCTCCACCCGGCCGAGCTCCTCCAGCGCGGTCATCGCTTGCCCCCCACCGTGTACGGGAAACCGCGCTCGATGACGGGCGGGAAGTCCATGTCCCAGTCGGCCTGGACCCTGATGGCCTCGTCCTTGCAGTTGATCTCGCAGACGTTGCAGCGTACGCAGTCTTCAGGGTACGAGACGACCGGGCGCTTGGCGTCGGCGTCCCAGCGGATCACGTCCGCGAAGCATGCCAGGTAGCAGGTC
>CAWIDR010000004.1:0-57894 GCA_963834905.1 uncultured Thermoleophilia bacterium
GCGAGGGCGGGTGCTACGGGGGCCGCCGCCGGAACGGCCGCCTGCCCCGAGATCTCCTTGAGGCGGCGGCGCAGGTTGTTGAACTCGAAGCGCTCGAAGACGGCGTCCAGCGAGCCGACCGGCAGCTGGTAGCCGCAGCTGGTGACGAGCTCGACCAGATCGTGCTCGAGCGGCACGTCGAGGACCATGGTCGCGAGCTGCAGCGAGAGGCGCGCGTCCTGTTCGTGCTCCTTGAGCAGCGCGCGCCGCTTCTCGGACTTGACCTCGTCCAGGCGTGCGTACAGCTGGTCGATGGAGCCGAACTGCTGCAGCAGCTGCGCCGCCGTCTTCTCGCCGACGCCCGGCACGCCGGGGATGTTGTCCGACGAGTCGCCCTTGAGGCCGATGTAGTCGGGGATCTGGGCCGGCGTGACGCCGAAGCGCTCGAGCACCGCGGACGGTGTATAGATCTTGACGTCGGTCACGCCGCGGCCGGTGCTCATCACCCAGATGTCCTCGTCGACGACCTGCATCGCGTCCCGGTCGCCGGTGACCACGATCGATCCGATGCCCTGGCGCTTGGCCTCCTCGGCCAGCGTGCCGAGGATGTCGTCGGCCTCGAAGCCGGGTTTGACGAGGTTGGCGATGCCGAACGCATCCATGAGCTCGGGCAGGAGGGCCCACTGCGCGGACAGCCCCTCGGGCATGTGCGGGCGCTGGGCCTTGTACTGGTCGTAGAGCTCGTCGCGGAAGGTCTTCTCGCGCGCGTCCCAGGCGCAGACGATGCACGCGGGCCGGTACTCCGTGACCACCTTGAGCAGCATCTGGCTGAGGCCGTAGAGGGCGTTGGTGGGCTGCCCGGCCCGCGTGGTGATGGACTCGGGCAGCGCGAAGAACGCGCGGAACGCGAGGCTGCTGCCGTCGAGCAGGAAGAGCCGGTCGTAGAGATGAGGGTCGGCCATGCCGCGATTCTACGTCACTCGGCCGCCCCGACCCGACTCAGCCCCCGGCGCCCCGCCCGGCGACCCGGTTGCGGCGATCAGGTGAGCGGTGCACGCTTCGGCGCCCCGCCGATGACCCGGCTGCGTCGATCACTCACCGCTGGGCGGGGCCTCGTTGAGTACGAGCCAGTACAGGCCCAGCTGGTTGACCGCCTCCATGAACTGCGTGAAGTCCACCGGCTTGCGGATGTAGCTGTTGGCGCCGAGGTCGTAGCTGCGCGCGAGGTCGCTCTCCACATTGGACGACGTGAGGATGACCACCGGCAGCCGGTGGGTGCGCGGGTCGTCGCGGAGCCGCTCGAGCACCTCGAGGCCGCCGACCTTGGGCAGCTTGAGATCGAGAAGGACGAGATTGGGTGCATCTCTCACGTCGCGACCGGCGTAGCTGCCCGTCGCGAAGAGATAGTCCAATGCTTCCGCTCCGTCGCGGACCACGTCGACGCGGTTGGCGACGCGATTGCGGCGCAGAGCGCGCAGCGTGAGTTCGACATCGTCATCGTTATCTTCGACGAGAAGGATCAAGCGCTGCTCCTTCATTCACCCTCCCCCCGGGGCCTGGCGTGAACCACACCGGGGCTTCCCTACCCGTTGTTCCCGCCGCCCAGACACGACCCCATGTCTGCGCACGATCCGCTGCACGGTGGCGCGGCGCCAAGAGCTTGTCCGCGTACCGGGAGTCTGCGCCCTCAGGTCCGCTGCTTGACCAGCAGTACCCTCGTGCCCAGAGGCCCGCACGTGTAGTGCACGGCGTCGGCCAGCGCGCGCATGAAGTGGATGCCCCGCCCGCTCGTCGCCGCGGCGGGCGGCGCGCAGATCGGCGTCGCCGCCATACCGTCGCCGGCGTCGACCACCTCCACGGCGACCTCGTCCTCATAGCAGAAGAAGCGCACGCGCACGTCGTCGTCGATGCCGCGCGGCGACCCGTGGACGACCGCGTTGGCGAGCGCCTCCGCCACGGCCACGTTGAGCTCGAAGAGGTCGGCGCCGTCCAGGCCGGCCACTTCGGCGAACGCGGAGACGCGGTGGCGGGCCGCACGCAGCTGCCGCGTGGTGGCGGGGAACGTGAACTCGTGCTCCCAGCGCGCCCGCAGGCCGGCTTGCAGCGAAACCTCGCCGTCGCCATCGCCCTCGGGGGGACCGGGCACGGCGGGCACGGCGCGCATGAGCCCGGCTCCGGCCAGGGCCGCGCGCGCCTCCGGCTCTTCTACCGCCACGACCAGCTCGCCGCCGGCCGACGCGAACGCGGTGGCGGCGGCGCGAAGGGCGGCGAGCCCCTCGTCGTCGATGTCGACCCACGGGTCGAGGTCGACGACGACCTCGGAGGCCCCCGTCCCGAGGCAGCGCACCACCTCGTCCGGCAGCTCCGAGGCGAGGCGCGCGCCGTCGACGCCGCCGCAGTGGATCACACAGACCTCGCCACGGACCTCCGTGTCGACTCCAGGGTCCTGGCCGGCCAAACGGATCAGCTCTGATCCGGGCGGGCGTCGCTGTCGTAGGTCACGGACGGCTCGAACCGGCACTCTTCCTGCCCCGGCCAGCCGCCGAACGGGTACTCGCAGTGCATCTGGTGGACCTGCTCGCCGACGTCGTCGAAGCGCGCGTGGATGCGCTCCACGATCTCGTCGGTCATGGTGAAGGACCGGACTCCTTCGGTGAACGCCTGGCGCAGCGCGTCCATGCGCAGCTCGAGCTCGTCGAAGTCGGCGCGCCACTGCTGTACGTCTCCCGACGCGGGATGGCGCAGATTGCGGGTCTCGCTCATGCTGGTGCCTCCGCGGACTGCTCTCGGTCGATGGCGGTCATACTCGTACTCGCTCATACCCTCGGCGACTGACCCTGACACTGAGCTCGCGGCCCGCCGCGCCGGATGCCGTCGCCCTCGTTGTACACTCGCGCCGGAGAGCCGGCAGCGAGCCGGCCGGCACCTGCCGGGAGGATGCACGATGGGAGCACGAGAGTACTCACGAGGACGTCGCGTCGTCGCGCGGCTGCCGCACGGCGGCGACCTGCTGGAGGAGATAGCCGCCGTGGCCGACGCGCACGGCATGCGCGCGGCGGAGCTGCGCGCCATCGGCGCGCTGCAGACCGCCCGCCTCGCCTTCTACGACCAGGAGTCGCACGAGTACGGTGAGTTCGCCGTCGCCGCGCCGGTGGAACTGGTCGGGCTGCTCGGCAACGTCTCGCGCCGCGACGGCGCCACGGCGGTGCACGCGCACGCCACCCTCGCCGGCCACGACGGCGCCTGCATCGGCGGCCACGTGGCGCCGGGCTGCGTGGTCTTCGCCTGCGAGCTCATCCTGCAGGAACTGGTGGGCGAGCCGCTGGAGCGCGAGTTCGACGAAGTCACCGGACTGCCGCTCTGGCACGGTCTCTGAGGACGTCCGTACGCGAGCACGCCGAGAGGGCGATGGTGGAGGGAGAGAGTGGTGTCGGAAGGGGGACTTGAACCCCCATGAGGTTATACCCTCACTAGGCCCTCAACCTAGCGCGTCTACCAATTCCGCCATTCCGACACTGAGGGACCGCGATTATAGGTGGTCGCGAGCCGAGCGGTCAACGCGAGCCCAGCCGGTGCGTTCTCATGACGATGGGCGGGCCTTTGCTCGCGCAGCCCGCCCATCGGCGGCGCCCCCTTCATCTGCCTCCAGAAGCCCGAGGCTGTGGTCTGCAGAGACCGTGGCGCCGACTGAACTTTCGCCCCGAGTATAGGACCGGGCCGCAAGGTGGTACAACGTTGCTGCACCGCGCAAGGACCTCGACCGGAGACGCCGATGCCAGCACGCATCCAGGTCGGCAGCTGTTCCTGGACCGACCCCACCCTCATCGCCTGCGGGCGCTTTTACCCTCCGGGGATCACCAGCGCCGAGGCGCGTCTCCGCTACTACGCCGAGCAGTTCGACATCGTCGAGGTCGACTCGACGTACTACGCGCCGCCGTCGGCTCGCAACAGCGAGCTCTGGGCGGCGCGCACTCCCGCCGGCTTCGTCTTCAACATCAAGGCGTTCGGGCTGCTGACCCACCACCCCACCGTCGTGGAGCGCCTGCCCGGCTGGCTGCGGAACGCGCTGCCCGGAGAGGCGCGCCGCAAGCGGAACGTCTACGCCCGGGACTTCCCCGCGGCCGCCGTGGAGCAGGTCTGGGAGCTCCACCGCGAGGCGCTCGAGCCGCTCGCCGCCGCCGGCAAGCTGGGCGCCGTCCTCTTCCAGTTCCCGCCCTGGTTCGTGCGCTCCCACGACAACCGCGCCTACCTGCGCGAGCTGCCGGACCGCCTGCCCGGCTGGCCGCTCGCGGTCGAGTTCCGCGGCGGCGGCTGGATGGACCACGAGTCCGCCGCCGGCACGCTGCGGCTGCTCGAGGAGGCCGGGCTGGCCTACGTGGCCGTCGACGAGCCGCAGGGGTTCCCGAACAGCACGCCGCCGCTGGCCGCAGCCACGGCGCCGCTCGCGGTGGTCCGGCTCCACGGGCGCAACGCCGACACGTGGGAGAGCAGGACCGGGGCGGCGTCAGACCGCTTCAAGTACCTCTACGCTGACGGCGAGCTCGAGGAGTGGGTCCCGCGCGTACGCGAGCTCGCCGCGCAGACGCAGTCGGTGCACGTCCTCTTCAACAACAACTACGAGGACTGGGGCATGCAGAACGCCCGCCGGATGGCGCACCTTCTGGGGGTGGAGCGGCAGCCGCCGCAGACGCAGCTCGCGCTCGGCTGAACGAGAAGCCGTCCACCGGTTCGCCCGGCCGGGCGGGGCCCGTCAGGCGGGCGGCGTGAGCAGCTCGCGCATCTGCGCGTCGACGCTCGCGCCCCAGCGCGAGAACTCGGCGAAGAACGCCTCGCACGGCACCACCTGCTCGGGCACGAAGACGCCGGGCCCGGCGATGTCGCCGCGCGCCAGCATGCGCGCGACGATGGCGGGCGGGATGCCGGTGTCGACGTCGCGGCCGCCGGTGCCGAACTCCTTGTGCGCCGGCACGGTGGCGCGCACGCGCCACTCCACCCGGCGCCCGTCCTTGAGACCGCGCACGACGCCGAGCAGGTAGTCGACGTCGTCGAGCACCACGTCGGTGGGCCCCGGTATCTGGCTCACGACCGTGAGGAGCACGTCGCGTGGCCGCACGCGTGTGCCCTTGACCTCGACCTCGTCGGTACGCGTCATGCCGATGGCGTGCAGAAACCGCATCTGCCCGGTGAACTCGGCCGGCAGCGAGAGTTTGAAGCTCGCGGCCTTGAGACCCTGGTCCTTCCAGGTGTGCCAGAAGGTGAACGGCTCGGAGTGGATCGTGTAGTGCGCCTCGAGCATGCCCGCCGGCCCGCCGAAGTCGAGGTCCTCGACGCCCTCACCGCCGGTGATGTCCATCACCCAGTGGCCGTCGACGAACTCGGGAGCCACGACGCTGAACTCGTCGCACAGCGTCTCGAGGGAGTACGGCACCACCCAGCCGTCGTAGGTGCTCCAGTCGGTGTCGTCGACGTTGCCGCACAGCGCGTGCGCCTCCTCGACCACGTCCAGACGCTCGGCGCCGTACTTGGCGAGGACGTTGGTGACGCCGGGAGCGCCGCCCATGGCGATCACGGCGGTGACGCCGGCGCGGCGGAACTCCTCGTGCAGTTCCACCTGCTGCCTGGTCACGTGGAACAGGCCGCCCATGTCGGTGTAGTGCACGCCGGCCGCCGCGGCCGCGTGCATGACGGTGATGTTCCAGAAGTGCTGCGTCGCATTGACCATGGCGTCGCAGCCGGCGATGACGGCCTGCACGCTCTGCTGCTCGCGCGCGTCGACGAAGCGGCCCGCGGCCTTGCCGCCGCCGTGACTGGCGGCCACTTCGCGGGCTTGTTCCTCGTTGTAGTCGCCGACCACGACCTCGGTGACTTCGGGACTCAGCCCGAGCTCCTTGACGGCCCAGCGGCCCATCGCGCCGGCGCCCACGACGGCGATCTTCATCTTCCCCCTCCCGCGCCTCAGACGATGTCCTGCCCGCGTCCGAGCCTATGAGACTCGCGGGGCGAAGTACAGACGGCTATCATGCGGTGCGGGAAGTCGCTCCACCCCCCTGTGACAAGGATGATGACGGTGGTCAGGTACGGTCTGGACGAGGATGACTGGCAGGCGCTCGAGGACGAAGTCGTCCAGCTGCTCGTCGCGCTTCTCCGCGTCGACACGACCAACGGCAACGAGACCGAGGCGGCCCTCGTCGTGCAGGCGTACCTGGCGGAGAACGGGATCGCGAGCGAGCTGGACGGCGAGCTCCCGGACCGGCAGAGCCTCGTCGCCCGGCTGGACGGCGACCGGCCGGGCCGCACCTTGACGATGATGGGCCACCTCGACGTCGTCCCCGCCGACGCCGGCGAGTGGAGCGTGCCGCCGTTCGCCGGCGTCGTGAAGGACGGCTTCGTCTGGGGCGTCGGCAGCCACGGACATGAAGAACCAGGTGGCCGCCGAGGCGGTCGCCCTCGCCCGGCTCAAGCGCTCGGGCGCCTCCTTCGCCGGCACGGTCAAGTTCGCGGCCACGGCCGACGAGGAGGACGGCGAGTTCTGCGGCGTGCAGTGGCTGTGCGAGCACCGCCCCGACGCGCTGCGCGCCGACTACTGCCTCAACGAGGGCATGGGCGGCCTCTGGCTGCCGCTGGACGGCCGCAAGGTCTTCCTCCTGGCCGTCGGCGAGAAGGCGTTCGCGCAGTTCCGCATCCGGACCCGCGGCCGTGGCGGTCACGGGTCCGTGCCCGAGAAGGAGCGCAGCGCCGTGATCGACCTGGCCCGCGCCGTCACGGCGCTCGGCCTCGCCGACCCTCCGGCGATCGTCTCGGGCACGACGGCGCGCTTCATCGACGTGCTCGTGCCCGACGCGGCGCTGGGCGCCCGCCTCAAGGATCCGTCGACGGCGCGCGCGGCCGGCGCCGAGCTTCGCCGGCTCGATCCCGTGGTCGCCGGGCTCATCGAGCCCCTCTTCGGCGCCACGCTCACCCCCACCGTCCTCGCCGCCGGCGCGGCCGTGAACGTCATCCCCACGCGGGCCGAGGCCCTGATCGACTGCCGGATCCTGCCCGAGATGACCCACGACGACGTCACGGAGTACGTGGCGAGCGTCCTCGACCCACTCGGCATCGAGTGGGAGTTCGAGTGGGTCGACGTGACCACGCCCAACGCCTCGCCGGCCCAGACCGCGTTCACCGAGAGCATCGAGCGCGTCCTGCGGCGCGACGTCCCGGACGCTGTCCTCGCGCCGATGACGTCGGGCAGCTTCACCGACTCGCGCTGGGTGCGCGAGGCCTTCCCCGACTGCATCGCCTACGGGTTCGCGCCGTTCCTCGCCGAGAGCTTCCACGCCATGGACGGCGGCCGCGACCACGAACCCGACGAGCGCATCATGGTCGAGGACGTCACCTACCAGGCGCTCTTCTTCGAGCGCCTCGCGAAGGACCTGCTCTCGTGATCCCGGATCTGGCGCCCGACGTCCTCCGCGACCGGTTCCGGGGCGCGCTGCTCGGCCTCGCCGCCGGCGAGGCGCTGGGAGCGCCGGCCGAGTTCCTCACCGCCGAGCAGGTCGTCGAGAAGTACGGCGTCATCACGGAGATGATCGGCGGCGGCGTCTACGACGTCGCGCCGGGCGAGATCACCGACGCCACCGAGATGATGCTCTGCCTCGCCGAGAGCCTCGCCGACAACGGCGGCTTCGAGCCCGAGGACATCATGGCGCGCTACGGCGCCTGGCTGGAGAGCCAGCCGCGGCACGTCAGCCTCACGGTGCGCGCCGCGCTCATCAGTTACCGCTCCGGGACGCACTGGGACGTCGCGTCGCGGCGCGCCTTCGAGATCCTCGGCGGGCCCACGGCGGGCAACGGCAGCCTCATCCGCTGCGCCCCGGTGGGCCTGCTCTACTCCCGCGACGCCTCCATGCGCCACGAGATCTCGCACCGCGAGTCCACGCTCACCCACTTCGACCAACTCGCCGGCTGGTCGTGCGCCGCCTTCAACGACCTGATCACGGCGGCGCTGGCCGGCGACCTCGCCGAGGAGGTCCCGGCCATCGCGCACACCTTCGACCTCGAGGACAAGCGCGTGAGCGCCGTGCTGCGCGACACGCAGGCGGCCGAGGCCGAGGAGATCATCAGCTCGTCCTTCGTCCTCGACACGCTGCAGACGGCCCTCTGGACGGTACTTCACGGCGCCGACTTCGAGCACGCCGTGACCATCGCCGTGAACCTCGGCAGCGATGCGACCGCCGCCGGGGCCACGACCGGCGCGCTCGCCGGCGCCGTCTACGGCGAATCGGGCATCCCCGCCCGCTGGCTCGACGCCTTGACGGTGCGCGAGCGCGTCACCGCCCTGGCCGACCGGCTCGCCGCGCTCGCCTTCGCGGGCTGAGCCTCCCCTGACGACCGCGCGTCCCGCCGCCGCGGCGGTTTGCGTTCAGTCCGTTCACTCTATAGTTTACGTTCTTGCTGTCGGGCAGGCGAAGGAGGGTGGCGGCACATGCACGCCGAGTTGACACCGGAACAGCGCGAGCTCGTGGAGGAGTTCGGACTCCTGCACGAACAGATGGGCGGCACGCGGATGACCGGGCGGATCTCCGGCTGGCTCCTCCTCTGCGATCCGCCCGTCCAGTCGCTCACGGAGATCGCCGAGGGCCTGGGCGTCAGCAAGGCGGCCGTCAGCGGCGCCGCCAGGCTGCTGCTGCAGAGCCGGATCGTCGAGCGCGTCGGGGAGCCGGGGCAGCGCGGCGACTTCTACCGCGCGGTGCCCGCCGACCCCGAAGGCGTCCTCCCGCTCGACCACGTGCGCACCATGCACCGGCTCATCGAGCGCGGCCTGGCCACGGTCGCCGGCCGCGACCAGTCACAGTCGAACTACGCGCTGATGCACGACCTGCTCGAGTTCACCGCGTTCATCGACGCGGAGATGCCCGCACTGCTCGAGCGCTGGCGCGCGCATCGCGCGAACGAGTCACAGACCGGGGACGCCGGAGGCGGCGACCTCTCCCCCCTGCACACTGGAGGCGCCACGTGAGCTGGCTGACGAAGTTCTCTCTCCGCAACCGCTCCATCGTCGGTCTGGCCATCCTGGCCGTCCTCCTGGTGGGCGCCTACGCGATCACCTCGCTCAAGCAGGAGCTCATCCCCGACCTCACCTTCCCGTACCTCACCGTGCTGACCGTCGACCAGGGCTCGGCGCCGGCCGACGTGGAACGCAACGTCACGACCCCTATCGAGCAGGCGCTCAAGACCTCGAGCGGCATCAAGGAGTTCGACTCGTTCTCCAACGACGGCTTGAGCATCATCACCGTCCAGTACGAGTTCGGCACTGACATGAAGGCCAAGGAGGCCGAGGTCCAGCAGGCCGTGTCGGGCGTGCAGCAGATGCTGCCCGCCACGGCGATGGCGCCGCAGGTCGCGGCGCTCAACTTCAACAGCATGCCGGTCGTGCAGCTGGCGGTGTCGTCGTCGCTCCCGCCGGAGCAGCTCGCGACGCTGCTCGGCACGCGCGTCGTGCCTCGCCTGCAGGCGATCGACGGCGTGCAGGCCGTCACGCTCTCGGGCGTGCAGCAGATGCAGCTCAACATCCAGCTGAAGCCCGAGAAGGTCGCCGCCCTCGGCGTCACGCCGACGCAGATCATGACGGCGGTCACCCAGGCCAATGTGACGACCGGCGCCGGCAGCGTCACGTCCGGGAGCATCGTCTACCCGATCACCGTGACCGCGAAGGCACAGACGGAGAAGGCGCTCGAGGAGCTGGTGCTCCCGTCCACGGCGACGGCCGCCGCAGCGGCGTCGCCGGGCGGCTCATCCCCGAGCGCCTCCTCCTCGGCCGACGCGATGGCCGCGGCCGCGGCAAGCGGCGCCGCGCCCGCCGCGACGCGACCGGTCACGCTCGGCGACGTCGCCACGGTCAAGATCGCCCCGGCGCCGCTCACGGCGATCACCCGGACCAACGGCAAGGCCTCGATCGGCATCTCCGTCAGCAAGGCCAGCAGCGGCAACACCGTCGACATCGCCAACGCCGTGGCCGCCGAGCTCCCCGCGATCGCGCGCGACCTCGGCGGCCAGGCGACGATCACCACGGTCGTCGACCAGTCGATCTTCATCAAGGACAGCATCCGCTCGCTGCTGCAGGAAGGGATCGTCGGCGCGATCTTCGCGATCATCGTCATCTGGGTGTTCCTGCGGAGCTGGCGTTCGACCGTCATCGCCGGCCTCTCGATCCCCCTCAGCGTCATCGGCGCCCTGATCATCCTGTGGAGCCGAGGCGAGTCCCTGAACATGCTCACGCTCGGGGGGCTCACCATCGCCATCGGGCGCGTCATCGACGACTCGATCGTCGTCATCGAGAACATCTACCGCCACCTCCAGGAGGGCGACAGCATCAGGCGCGCGGCCTACACCGGCACGCGCGAGGTCGCGGGGGCGATCACGGCGAGCACGGCGACGACGGTCGCCGTGTTCCTTCCGCTGGGCCTCGTCCACGGGCTCGCCTCGGAGTTCTTCCGGCCCTTCGCGTACACGGTGACCTTCGCCCTGCTCTGCAGCCTCGCGGTCGCGCTCATCGTCGTCCCCGTCGCGGCGACGTGGCTGCTCTCGAAGCGCCAGGTCGGGACACCGGGACGAGAAGGAGCTGACCAGCCTGCAGAACGCGTACCTGCCCGCGCTCAAGTGGGCCGTCGACCACAAGATCGTCACCCTCGTGGCGGCAGTTGCGATCTTCGCCGGCACCATGTTGCTGAGCCCCCTGCTCAAGACCAACCTGTTCGACAGCTCCGGGCAGAACACCATGAGCGTCACGCAGACCATGCGATCCCGGTACCAGCCTGGACGCCACGATGGCCGCGGCCTCCAAGGTCGAAGCGGTCCTCGGCGACACGCAAGGGCGTCGAGATCTACCAGGTACACCGCCGGCAGCACCGGCAGCCTCTTCGGCGCCGGCGGCGGCACCACCGCCTCCTCGAGCCAGGCGACGTTCGCCATCACCACCGACCCAACGCCGACAAGAACGCGATCATCGAGGACATCCGCACGCAGGTGGCCCAGCTCGACAACGCCGGGACGATCACGGTCACCGGCGACGACTCCTCGTCCGGCATGGGCGGCATGTCGCTCATGGAGGTGCGGGTCACGGCGGGCGATCCGGTCAGCGCTCAAGAAGGCGAACGACGTCGTGCTCGCCAAGGTCAAGACCGTGGACGGACTCGCCGACGTCAGCTCGAACCTCAGCGAGGGCCGGCCGTCGGCGACCATCGTCGTCGACCAGGCCAAGGCCGCCGCTGCCGGTGTGACGCCGACCACGCTCAGCCAGTACACGACGCTCGTCCTCAACGGCTACCCGCTGGGCACGGTGCCCACGACCGCCGGGACGCTCCGGCGCAGCTCACCGTGGGCGCGATCACCGTGCCGCCGCTCCCCGGCGCCGTCAGCCAGATGCTGACGAGACTGCCGGTCGCCGGGCACCAGCGGCATGGTGCCGCTCGGCGACATCGCCAAGGTGGTCGAGGTGAAGGCGCCGGTCCAGGTGACCCACGTCGACGGCGCCCGCACCGCCAGCATCACGGCGACCTCGGTCGACAACAACATCGGGGCGGCCTCCGCCGCGGTGAACAAGGCGCTCGAAGGACGTGAAGCTTCCCGAGGGCGCCACCTGGGAGCTCGGCGGCGCCACCCAGATGACCAACGACGTGTTCCGCTCGCTGGGCATCGCGATGCTCGTCGCCATCCTGCTCGTCTACATCATCATGGTGGCGACGTTCCGCAGCCTGCTGAACCCGTTGATCCTGCTGGTGAGCATCCCGTTCGCCGCCGTCGGCGCCGTGCTGGCGCTGGTCGTCACCGGGACGAGCCTGGGCATGCCGAGCCTCGTCGGCCTGCTCATGCTCATCGGCATCGTGGTCACCAACGCCATCGTGCTGCTCGACCTCGTGGAGCAGTTCCGGCGCAAGGGCATGGACGCCCGCACCGCCGTGATCGAGGGTGGGCGGCGGCGGCTGCGGCCGATCCTCATGACGGCCATCGCCACCATCCTCGCGCTCATCCCCATGGCGCTCGGCATCGGCGGCAAGGGCGGCTTCCTCTCGACCCCGCTCGCGGTGGTCGTCATCGGCGGCCTGTTCACGTCGACGTTCCTCACGCTCGATCCTCGTGCCGGTGCTGTACCTGGCGTTCGACCGGCTGCGGCCGGCGGGCGCCTACGAACCGGACGACGATGACTTCGCGTCCGTGATGCCGGAGCCGGCTCCGGCCGACTGACGGCGAGCCGGCTCCGGGCCGGCTGAAGACGGCGCCGCCCGCCGGGCAACAGTGCCCGGCGGGCGGCGCGCCGTTTCGCTGCAGTACCCTCTTCTCAGCGGCAAGGCCATACGGCCGCGCCCACGAACGCCACCACGAGAGGAGAGCCAGTGGCCAAGCAAGCTCCGAAGAAGACCGCGGCCAAGGCGGCCGCCAAGCCGCGCACCGCCGCCGACATCGTGCGCGGCACCCCGCGCGAACTCACGCGCGCGCAGCTCATCGACGAGCTCAACAACGACCTCGCCAAGGAGTTCCAGGCGCTCGTGCAGTACGTGCAGCACGCGGCCGCGATGAGCGGCCCCCAGTACGACGCCATCAAGGCGGAGCTCGTCGTCCACTCCAACGAAGAGCACGCTCACGCCATCTCGCTGGCCGACCAGATCGACTTCCTCGGCGGCGTGCCCGGCGTCGACGTGGCCGAGGCGCACCGGTCGCCCGACTCCAAGGTGATGCTGGAGCAGGACCTCGACGGCGAGCTGGACGCCATCGCCCGCTACCGCGAACGCATCGCCCAGGCCGAGATGCTGCAGGAGTACGGATTGCGCCGCGCGCTCGAGGACATCCTCATCGTCGAGGAGGAGCACGCGCGCGACCTCCAGGACGCGCTCGACCTCTGAGCGGACGGGCGGAGGCCCGGGCGCGACGCTACGCCGTCGCCCGGGCCTCCGCCTTCACCTTGCGGCGCCTCCAGCCCGGCGCGAGCGCCAGGAACGCCGCCGTCCCGGCGAGCCCCACGACGAGCAGGGCGACGAACGCCTGCCGCGCGCCGACGTTGTCCATCGCCCAGCCGCCGAAGGCAGGCCCGAGCGCGGCCCCGCCGTTCCACACCACCGTCCACACGCCCATGTACCGGCCGCGCAACGCCTCCGGCGCGAGGTCGGCGACCTCAGCCGACGCCACCGGGGACAGCAGCGTCTCCCCCAGGCTGAGGACGATGATGAGGATCACCAGCGACCACAGCGGCCCGGCGAACGCGGACCCGCCGATGCCGAGAGCGAGCAGCCCGCTGGACACCGCGAGCAGGATCATGCGATTGCGGAACCTGAGGGCGGTCACGAGAGGGATCTGGACCGCCACCACGATGAGGGCGTTGAGCGTCAGGAGATACGCCCACTCGCTGCTGGGCACGCCCAGGAAGCTGGTGATGTACACGGCATAGATGGAGCCGAAGTTGCCGATGCAGAACACCGGCAACACGGCCGCGAGGCAGAACACGATGAAGACGCGGTCGTGGAACACCCTGCGGTAGCCGCTGCGCCCCTGCGTGTCGGCGTGGCGCACGCGCTGCGTGGCGCTCGCCGGCCGGCTCTCGCGGATCCAGATCGCCATCATGACCACCATGAACGCGCAGCCGACGGCGGCGGAGAGGAACAGCACCCGGTACGTCACGCCCAACCCGAGCGCCTGCGCGGCGAGCACCGGGCCGACCACGACGCCGAAGTTCATGGCGGCGCGCGTGATGCCGAACCCCTCCTGCCGCTTCGCCGACGGAAGGAGGTCGGCGATCATCGCGTTGCTGGCCGTCTGGAAGAGCGGCCAGCCGAAGGCGCTCTCGACGGCCACGAGAAGGGCGACCTGCCACAGTTCGGTGATGAAGGCGAAGCCGACGAACCAGACCACACCCACCAGCACCGACAGCATGATGACCTTGCGGCGTCCGAGCCTGTCGGTGAGGTGCCCGCCCCAGAACTGCACCGGCATCACCGCCAGCGGGACCAGTCCGAAGACCACGCCGATCATGGTCATCGACGTGTGCAGGTTCTGGCGCAGGTAGATGGCCTCGAACGGGAACGCCAGCGCGGCGGCGGCCACGTAGATGAAGATGCCGGCGGTGAGCACCCAGAACTGGCGCGGGAACGCGCGCAGGCCGCGCGCGAAGTCTCGGGAACGGGCGAACATGCCTCCCATGCTATCTGAGGGGAGACGCCTGGCGGCGTGACGGGCGTCTCCCCCGCCCCTCCGTTCCTGCTCGACGAGCTCTCCACTCCGAGCGGACAAATCCATGGGACCATTTCCGGGGAACGTGCTGTTTTGCAGGACATTCCTTCATACGAACTTACGTCGACTCGCGCCAGAACCTGCACGTCGTTGACTTGCCGCGCCGCAGCCGCTAGGTTCCACGCCATGTACCTGAGCGTGCAACAGGCCGCCAACCGTCTCGGCGTCTCTCCGGTGACCATCCGCCGGTGGACGGCGACCGGCTTCCTGCCCTGTGCGCGCACGGCCGGCGGTCACCGGCGCATCGACGAGCACGACATCGACGACCTCGCGAAGGCGATCGGCGGCAGCAACCACCTCGCCGCCCAGCTCGCGCGAGAGCGCGAGGTCGACGTGCTCATCAACACGGCGACGGCGCTGGCCGTGAAGCTCGACCTCACCGAGTTGCTGCTCGAGATCGCCATGCGCATGACCAGCCTGCTCGACTGCCACTTCTGCGCCATCTCGGAGTACGACCCCGAGTCCGACGCCACCCGCACGCTGGCCGAGTACGACCACGCCGGTCAGCGCCTGCCCGACGCGAGTCCCTACCGCCTGCGCGACTTCCCGCTCACGCGCCGCGTGCTCACGGAGCAGATCACCGCGGTGGTCAATGTCGACGACCCGCACGCCGACCCCGCGGAGGTCGCCGAACTGCGCCGCGAGGGCGACCGCAGCCTGCTCATGGTCCCGCTCGTCGTGCAGGGACGCAGCCTGGGCCTGCTGGAGGTCGTCGACCAGAAGCGCTCGCGGCAGTACTCTCGCCAGGAGTTCCGCCTCGCCGAAGCCATCGCCGGTCAGGCGGCGGTCGCGATCCAGAACGCCAAGCTCTTCTCCGAGCGGCGACGCAGCGACGAGGACGTCGCCAACCTGCGCCGGGCGCTGGCCAGCCTCACGGCCCACGTCCCGGAGCTGGGCGAGGGCAGCCGCAAGAGCGACGCGCTCGGCACGGTCGCCAGGGCCCTCTGCGAGGCGCTCGGCGCGATCTCCTGCGTCGCGAGCATGGGCGGCGAGAGCGCCGGCGCCTTCGGCGCCGGCCGGGTCGCCGCCCCGGAGAACGGCGACGAGCGCGGCGCCAACGCCAACCTCGTCGTCGCGCGCGATCCCTCCGGCCGCACCGACCTCACGCTGGCCATCACCCTGCCCCACCCGCCGGGCGAGGGCCAGGTCGAACTGCTCGACTTCGTCGCCGCGATCACCGCGACCGTCGCCCTGCGCTGAGTCCGGGAGCTGACGGGTGGCGTCGGACCCCGCGCCGCAGTCCTCCACGGCCGATTCGCACCATCGCCGAGAAACCGTCACGACTCGAGCTCGTTCACAACCAGACTAGTTGACTGATTTGCTGGTCTTTTACGCCTCTCGGCGCGTCGGCGAACTTCGCAGGTAGCCTCGGCGAGAAGTTCGCGCGGTTGACGACTCGCCGGCGGCGGCGATACGGTTTGCCGATGTATTTGAGCGTCCAACTCGCCGCGCGGCGCCTCGGCGTCTCGCCTCACACCATCCGCCGCTGGACCGCCTCCGGCTTCCTCCCCTGCACGCGGACCGCCGGTGGGCACCGCCGCATCAAGCAGGAGGACATCGACGAGTTGTCGCACCTGATCGGCGGCCGCAACCACCTCGCCGCGAGGCTGGCGCGCGAACGCGAACTGGAGACCCTCGTGGCCACGGCCGTCGCCGTCTCCAGCCAACTGGACGCCACCGCGCTGCTGCGCGAGATCGCCAAACAGATGACCACGCTGCTGGACGCGCACCTCTGCGTCATCTCCGACTATGACCAGGCCGCCCGCAGAGTCTCGGTCCGCGCCGAATACGACAACCTGGGCAACCGCCATCCGGACACGATGACGTACACGCTGAGCCAGTTCCCCATGGCGCGCCGGGCGATCGAGGACCACGAGACCATCACCATCAACGCGAGCGACCCCCACGCCGACCCCGCGGAGGTCGCCATCATGCGCCGCGACGGCGACAAGTGCCTGCTCATCCTGCCGATGGTGCATCAGGGCCAGAGCATCGGCCTCATCGAGGTCCTCGACCACCAGCGCGAGCGCAAGTTCGGCCGGCAGGAGATGCGGCTCGCCCATGCCGTGGCGGCCCAGGCGGCCGTGGCGCTCCACAACGCCACCGTCTTCGCGCAGCTCACGCGCAGCGACAAGGACGCGCTGGCCCTGCGGCACGCGATCGAGACCATCTCCGCCGGGTACGCCACGCTCCACGCGCAGACCACGACCGCCGGGGTGCTGCAGGCCGCCGCCGAGATCTCGGCGCGGGCGCTCGGCGCCATCTCGTGCGTCGCGAGCTGCCGCGGCGAGAGCGCCGGGGCATCCGGGCTGCGCGCCGGCGACCCTGCGGCCCAGACGGGCGCCGCACACGTCATCGTGTCGTCGGCGCCCTGCGGCGACTCCGAAGTCGCCCTCACGCTCACCCTGGGCGGCGACGCCGGCGACGGCCAGACTGAGCTCCTCGGCCTCATCGCCACCATGGCCGCCGGGGCCATCGGGAGCGCGGCCTCCTAAAGGTCACCCGCCCGGCTCGGCCGGCTGCCGGGCAGGCCTGCCGGCTCTGCTATCCTCGGCCCATGCCCCGCCCCCGCCCCAGGTTCGTCGTGATCGACACCGAGACCACCGGTCTCGACGTCGAGAACGACCGCGTCATCGACATCGGGGCCGTCCGCCTCGACGCGGACCTCGCCGTCACCGACCGCTTCACCACGCTCGTCGATCCCGGGATCCCCATCCCGCTGTTCGTCGCGCGGCTCACCGGCATCTCGGACGCCGACGTGGCCGGCGCCCCGCGCATCGCGGAGGCCCTTGCCGGGCTGCGGGAGTTCGCCGGCGACGCGACGCTCGTCGGGCACAACGCCGCCTTCGACCGCGACCACCTGGCGGCCGCGGCGCGACGCAGCGGCACGCCGCCGCTCGCGACCGCCTGGTTCGACACGCTCGAGGCCGCGCTGCTGCTCTTCCCCGAACTCGACCGCCACGCGCTGCCGATCCTGGTGGAGGAACTCGGCCTCTCGTGGCCCGCGCACCGGGCGCTGCCGGACGCGGAGGCCGCCGCGGCGGTGCTCGCCCACCTCGCGCGTCGCGCCGCCGGCCTGGCGGACGTGGAGCGGCGCCTGCTCGAGAGCGTCTCCTGGGCGCCGCTTCCGGTGCTGGACGCCTGCGCCGCGCAGCCCGACGAGGCGCCTCCGCCGCTCGTCGCCGACACGCCGCCGGAGGGCCCGGGGCCGCTGGCGATCCTCCCCGTCGCCTCCGGCGCCTGGCGCGATGAGCTCGACGGAGCCGATGACGGCACTCCCGGCGGAGCCGGCGACAGCGTGCCCGGCCTTGCCGGCCGCCTCCCCGGGTTCCGCCGCCGCGCCGGTCAGGTGGCCTACGCCGAGGCCGCCGCCCACATCTTCTCCCGCGGCGGCATCGGCGTCTTCGAGGCGGGGACCGGCATGGGCAAGAGCCTCGGCTACCTGCTGCCGGCGGCGTACGCCGGTGCGGCCGCCGGCCGCCGCATCGTCGTGAGCACCAAGACGAAGGCGCTGCAGCGGCAGCTGGCCCGCACCGAGCTGCCGCTCGTCGCCGCCGGGCTGCCGCCGGGGTGGCGCTGGGCGCTCCTGATGGGGCGCGAGAACTACCTCTGCCGGCGGCGCATCGACGAGGCGGTCGCGGCGGAGGGCGAGACGCTGCCCGACCGGGAGCGGACGCTCGCGCTCGCCTACCTCGTGGGTCGCGCGCGGCGCGGCGACGTCGACCTCTCCGCGCTGCCCTACCGGGCCACCCAGGTCCTCCCCGCGCTCAGCGACCTCGCGCGCGAGCTGCGCTCGTCCCGCGCGACGTGCCTGGGCCGGTACTGCCCCGCGCGCCGCGGCTGCCACTGGCGGCTGGCGCACGCCCGCGCCGAGGCCGCACACCTCGTCTGCGTGAACCACGCCCTGCTGCTCTCCGCCCGCGACACGCTGCCCGCGTTCGACGACGTGGTGATCGACGAGGCGCACCTGCTGTACCACGAGGCCACGGAGGCCTTCAGCGACCGCGTGGACGCGCAGTCCGTGGACCAGTTGCTCGGCGACCTGCGCGGGCGGCACCGCCAGCGGCCGCTGCCGCAGCGCCTGCGGGTGGCGGCGCGCAAGCTCCCGCCGGACGAGGCGAGGGTCCTGGCCGCGGCCGCGGACGCCTGCGAGCGCGCGGCCGAGGAGGCGCCGGCGCTCAGCCGCGCCGTGGGCGACGCGATCGCGAGGCTCGCCTCCGCGGCCGCGCGCGCGGCGCAGGACGGCGAGGGCGGCGCCCGGCAGTCAGACGAGTACACGACGACCGTGTGGCTCACGCCCGGCCTGCGCGACCTGCGCGAGCACGACGCGTTCCTCACCCAGGCCGCCCTGCTGGCGGAGAGTCTCGCGAAGCTCGCCAACGCCGCGTCGGCGGGCGCCGAGTCGCTTCCCGACGACCACCGCGAGCACGCCGCCCTCGTCGCGCTCTCCGACGACGCCGCCGCGGCGTCCGAACTGCTGGGCGACGTGCCCGAGGGCGGCGGCCAGGAGAGCGTCGCGTGGGCGGAGCTCGAGAGCGCGGCGCGGAGCATCGCCGGGGCGCCGCGCTGGGCGCTCACGCGCGCGCCGGTCACACCGGCGGACGGCATCCGCGAGATCCTCTGGGACCGGCTCCGCAGCGCGGTGCTCACGAGCGCCACGCTCACCGTGGCCGGCTCCTTCGCCTACTTCCGCGACATGACGGGCCTCACCGGCGACGTCGACGCGCGCGAGCAGGTCTTCCCGTCGCCGTTCGACTACCGCCGTCAGGCGGTGCTCGTGCTCGAGCACGACCCCGGCGGCGCCTGGCGGCCCGACGAGCTGGCCGGCCGCCAGGGAGAGCGCCTCAAGAGCATCGCGGCGGTCACCGGCGGGCGCACGCTCGCCCTGTTCACCAACAAGCGCGACATGCACCGCGTCGCGGCCGCCGTCGGCGAGCACGTGGAGGACGACGGCGTGCTCGTGCTCGCGCAGGGCCTGCACGGGAGCGCGGCGAGCCTGGCGGAGGAGTTCCGCACCCACCCCGAGACGATCCTCCTCGGGGTGGACACGCTGTGGACCGGCCAGGACTTCCCCGGCGACGCGCTCACCTGCCTGGTGATCGCGAAGCTGCCGTTCCCCAGGCTCGATCCGCTGTTCCGCGCCCGCAAGCGCGCCTGCGAGGAGGCGGGCGAACGCTGGTTCGAGCGCTTCTACCTGCCGGAGGCTGTGCTCAAGTTCCGGCAGGGGTTCGGCCGGCTCATCCGCACGGAGAGCGACACCGGCGTGATCGTGGTGCTCGACCACCGGCTGACGCAGAAGGCGTACCGGCGCGACTTCCTCGCCAGCCTGCCCGACATGGACGTGGTCGAGGCGGCGCCCGCGGAGGTGGCCGCGGTGGTGGAGTACCACCTGCGGCGCCTCACCGCTCCTACTTGAGCATCCTCCCGCTCCCTTTGGCGGCCTCGGGGCCGACGCGCTTGACGAGCCGCGCCTTGCTCTGCTGGCCGCAGTGGGGGCAGGTGAGGTTCTTGTAGCTGTAGTAGGTGCCGTCGGGGTTCTTGCCGACGCTCGAGGTGGTGAAGAAGTTGACCGTCGTCGGCACCTGGAACGCCTTGCCGCACTTGGCGCAGAGATAGCCCGAGGTGCGCGAGATCAGGCTGATGTACATCCACAGCCCGGCGACGATGAGGACGACCGTGGGCAGGAAGCCCCTCCACGGATAGATCACCAGGATCGCGAAGAGCACGATGCCGACGAACATGGCGAGCTTCCAGATCGTGCGGAACCAGTCGTACCGGTTGCGTTCGACGAAACGGGCCAAGCGGATCCCTTTCCATTCAGGCCCGGCGACTGCCGCGCCGGGCTGCGGGCGCGGGCAGGACGGGGCTCTGCCCCGCGCGCCCTCGCCGGCCGGCGTCAGCCGCCGACCGGGCCGGCCAGGAAGCTGACCAGGGTGAAGATGCCGAAGAGGAGCACGGCGGCGACAAGGAAGAACCCCAGCGTCTGGAAGAATCCCGCGAACAATCCTCTGGCCTTCATGAACTCCCCCGTCGCAGTTGGCCGGCAGACCGCCCGCGGAGCGGACGGACGTCTGCAGGTGAGTATGCCACTCCGGCGGACGCGGAGAAAGCGCTGAGGCGCACGAAACAGGTCTGCCGCTCAAGCTCCGAGGGTACGGTGGCCGATGAATCCGCCGGGCGGCGCGGCCGCCCGGCGCCGGAGCCACCCGGGACTCCGGCAGAGACCGAGGAGGGACAGATGGATGTCACGTTCGAGAACGGCCCCGCCTTCACCGTCGCCGTGGCCAAGATGGCGGCCGGCGAGCAGATCCGCTGCGAGGGCGGCGCGATGCTCAGCATGACGACCGGCACGCAGATCGAGACCTCCACGCAGGGAGGGATCCTGAAGGGCCTCAAGCGCTCGCTCTCGGGGGAGTCCTTCTTCATGAACACCTTCACCGCGCCGGCGCCCGGTGGCGAGATCGTGCTCTCTCACTCCCTGCCCGGCGACATGTCCTACATCGACCAGCAGGGCGACACCTGGCTCTACCACCGCGACGGCTTCGTCGCCTGCGAGATGGGCATCGACCTCGACACCAAGTGGGGCGGGCTCAAGGGGGCGTTCGGCGCCTCGTCGTTCTTCGTCGTCAAGTGCTCGGGGCGAGGCAAGGTCATCTTCGCCACCTACGGCGCCCTGCGCCGCGTCGACCTCGAGGCCGGCCAGCAGTACACCGTCGACAGCGGGCACCTCGTCGCCTGGCACGAGGCCATGCCGATCGACGTGCACAAGGTCGGTGGCCTCAAGTCACTCTTCTTCTCCGGCGAGGGTTTCGTGGTGACGCTCACCGGACCGGGCACCTTCTTCAGCCAGACCCGCAGCGAGGGCGCGTTCGTCAGCTGGCTGGTGCCGTATCTGCCCAAGAGCGGCAACTGACCGACGCGTTAGCGCGCGCCGGGGACGGGTAGGACACGGGATGCAATCGTCGTCAGGGGAGGTCGGCAGATGAGACCGGACGACCACAGTCAAGAGGCTTCCGACAAGAAGGCCAAGCACGCGCACGAGCGCTGGCAGGGTCCGCCAAAAGCGACTCAGGCGCCGAAGTCCTGGACCAACAAGACGATGCACCATCCCGCGACCCGGATCGGCGAGATCAAGCACGGGAAGTAGCCGGAGCGGCAGTCGCTCGCCGGCGAGGGACGCGTGCCGGGGGCCCGGGGGCCGAAGAGCCTCCGGGCCCCACTACGTACGCGGTCAGGCCGGCTGCGGCGTGAGCGCCGCCAGCAGCGTGCTCGCGAGTTCGTCCACAGCGGCGGCCTGCCGCCGCTCGGAGGCCCCGGCGAACGGCATCGCCGCGTCGACCACACGCATCCCGTGCGCCTCGAGGCGCCGGCGCACGTCCGCTGCGGCCGCGCCGGCGCCGCTGCCGGGCGGACCGACCACCACGACGGCCGGCTTGCCGGCCAGGCGGGTGTCGCCGCGCTCGCGCCGGTCGTGCTCGAGCCTGATCAGGAGCTGTTGCGTGGTGGGGCTGCCGTACGTGCCGTAGACGGGCGTGCCGATGACGACGGCGTCGGCGGCCTTGATCTTGCGTATGCAGCGCGCCAGGCCGTCGTCGGGCGGGCTGGAGCAGCCGATGTCGCAGGTCCGCTGGGCGCACTGCCCGCACCCGGTGCAGCCCGTGACGCGGACCTTCTCCATCCTCACCAGCTCGGCCTCGACCGCATCCGCCCGGAGCCGCTCGATCAGACTGGAGAGGCGCACCCCGACGGGCCCGCGCGGCTCCTTGCTCCCGTCGAACGCCACGACCTTCATCCGCCCCGCCTTTCGACTGTCCCGGACCTCACATCTCTCGCCGCTGATGGTGCCCGCGAAGGCGCGAGGTGAAGCCACGGGACGGCCGCCGCGGTCCGGCGGAGACCCTGAGCGCTCAGGCGTTCAGCTTCTTGAGCGCCCAGGCCATGTGGCGCCCGAGGTTGACCATCGTCTCCATGCCTTCGTCATCGTTCTCGACGTCGCCCTTGCCGAGGCCGATGCCCATGTTCCAGTAGCTGGAGCCGATCACGATCATCTCGTTGATCCCGAACCAGTGGTTGATGCTGTCGAAGGCGTGGATGGCGCCGCCGCGCCTTGCGGCGACCACGGCGGCGCCCACCTTGCGCGCCAGCGGGTTGCCGTTCTTGCGCGTGGCGTAGCCGGCCCGCTCCAGCAGGGCCTGGGTCGTCGCCGTACAGTTGGCGTAATAGGTGGGCGAGGCGATGATGATGGCGTCCGCGGCGAGCATCTTCTCGATGCACTCATTGACCCCGTCGTCCGGAAGCCCCGAGCAGCGGTTATCCAGCGTCTCGGCGCACTTGAGACACGCGCTGCAGCCGCGGAAGCCCTTGTTGTACAGCTGCACCAGTTCGGTCTCGATGCCCTCCGCCTCGAGCTCGGCGAAGACCTTGCGCACCAGGAACGCCGTGTTGCCGTCCTTGCGGGAGCTGCCGCTGAACGCCACTACTCTCATGTCATCGTCTCCTCACACCACCTCGAGCGCATGCGCGAGGTCGGTCATGTGCCGCTGCGCCTCGCGTGCCGTGCAGGACACGCCGGGCAGCGGGAACGCGAACACCCGGCGGCCGAACGTCCGCGCCAGGTCGTCGTTGAAGCCGTAGACGCTCTTGTGCTCCCACCCGAAGGAGAAGCGCAGCACCCTGTCCAGCGAGCCCTTGTAGACGAAGACGAGGATCCGCGGGCGAAGTCGCGCGACGATGGCGTTGACGCGCTCCCAGCCCTCCTCGTACTCGTCGCGGGCGGGTTCGTCCCCGAACGGCCGCGGCACCTTGCAGAGGTCGGTGACGCCGAAGCCCGCGCCGAGCAGCGCATCGTCGGCGTAGCCATCGGGCGCGGAGAGGATGTCCGCATCGGCCAGCCGCTTCCACAGGCCCTTGCCCATCTTGCCCTCGAAGTAGTGGCCGGCCTCCACGCTCGCCGGCGACGGCGTCTTGCCGACGAACAGCGCCCGCAGCGTCCCCTGGTCGGGCAGGATGTCGGCCAGCGTCGGGACGACCAGGCCCTCGACCTCTATCTCGGTGAGGTGGCTCATGACACCGCGTCGGCGGTCGCGAACCGGTGCGCCACGCGGACGAGGGCGAGGGTGTCGAGCGAACAGTAGTCGAGCAGCGACCGGCGCAGGGTCTCGCGGCGGTCCTCCTCGGTGGCCGGGTCGGCGGCCTCGTGGTAGGCCGCCTGGGCGGAGAGGCCGTCCTGCACCTCGACGAGCAGGGCATGGTCGAGCTCGGCGTCCACGGTCGGGAGCACGTTCTTGAGCGAGAACGAGCCGTTCAGGGCCGGATGCTGGTAGTGGTCGCGCGTGAGGCGCAGCAGGTCGACGAGCCGCCCCGCGACGGCGTCGAGCGCCGGCTTGAGGTCGGGGAACATGGCGGCCATCTCCATGATGCGCCACTTCTCGAAGTCGTGGTACACGAAGATGGGGCCCTGGTCGCCGAGAGCCTCGAGCAGGGCCTCCGCGCCCCGGCGCATCGGCGCCTCGCCGCTGGTGTCGAGGAACTCGGCGTGGCCGAGCTCGCCGGGCGTGCGCTCCTCGTGGCAGGACCACTGGAAGACGACCTGCTGGAAGGGGCTCGTGCCCGCCCAGACCGGTACGGCGAACTGCACCGTCTCGAAGTCGAGGTAGTAGCGGGGGTACGGGAGCGTGGCGAGGAACGTCGTCGCCGCCGGGTCAAGCGTACCCAGGGCGGGATCGGGCGGCACCGCGCAGGCGCCGTCGGGGTCGCGCTCTTCGCCGGCGGCGCAGCGCGTCTTGCCCTCCTGGCCCTCGCAGAAGGCGACGAACGGGCACTCGAACGGGCGCCGGCACTGAGGGCCGGTGCGCCTCACCGGCAGCGGTCCCCCGAGCAGCTCGTTGAAACCGCGCACCCAGCCGGGGATGTGCGCCATGAGCGGGCGGGCCTGGTCGGCCACGGGGATCTCCCGCAGCAGACCGCTGTAGTCGTCGCCGCCCGGGTACACGTAGCCGGTGTCGATGACGGCGACGCTCAGGCCGTCCAGCGGCACGCCGGCGCCCTCGGTCACCCAGCCCTGGATGGCGATGTCCTGGAGGTGATACTCCTTGAGCCGCGTGGCGGATTTGACCTCGATCATCCGGTAGCGGCCGCCGCGGCGCTCGAGGACGTCCGCACGGATGAGCACGCCGCGGTGCCGGAACGTCGCCTCGTAGAGCGTGACATCGCCGGGCTGGGCAAGCGCCTGCTCCGTCTCGCGAAGCGCCTGGCTGAGCGAAGCGCCGTCGCCGATCAGGACGCCGCCGGGGTACAGCTCGCGCGCCACCTCGCCGACACCATGGCCCGCCGCGAAGCGGCGCTGGGTGTCGGCGCTGTAGTCCTCGAGCTCGGGACGATGCACTGCCAGCCAGAGCCGTTTGCCGCATTGCAGGCCGGCGGTGACACGTGACTTGGAGAGGCGGAAGGTACGCACTGCTCCCATTGTATCCCGCCGGAGGCCGGCGAGCCTCCGTGAGAGGCCCGGGCGCCGTCCGGGCGCTGTGGTAGGGTCGCCGCCATGAGGCTCATCCACACGGCCGACTGGCACCTCGGCCGGCTCTTCCACAACCAGCACCTCACCGCGGACCAGGAGTACGTGCTCAGACAGCTGGTCGAGCTGGTCGCGGAGGTGGAGCCGGCGGCCGTCATCGTGGCCGGCGACCTCTACGACCGCGCCGTGCCGCCCACCGAGGCCGTGGACCTCCTCGACCACGTGCTCACGGAGCTCGTCGACCGCCTCGGCGTCCCGGTCATCGCCATCGCCGGCAACCACGACAGCGCCGCGCGCGTCGGCTTCGCCTCGCGCTTGTTGCGCGAGCGCGGGTTGCACCTGGTGGGCGAGCTGCCGCAGGCGGCCTCGCCCATCATCCTGCACGACGAGCACGGTCCCGTCCGCATCAGCGCTCTCCCCTTCGCCGACCCCGCCGAGGCGCGTGCCGTCTACGAAGCCGCCGACATCCACGACCAGCAAGCCGTCACCTCCGCCGGTGTCGCGCGAGCGCTCGCCGCGGCCGGGCCGCACGAGCGCCACGTGCTGGTCGCCCACGCGTTCGTCGCCGGCGGCCTCGAGAGCGAGAGCGAGCGGCCGCTCAGCGTCGGCGGCGCCCAGCAGGTGTCCGTGGGCACCTTCGCCGGCTTCGACTACGTCGCTCTCGGCCACCTGCACCGGCCGCAGAGCTGCGGCTCGGACGCGGTGCGCTACGCGGGCTCGCTCCTCAAGTACTCCTTCGCCGAACACGCGCACGACAAGTCCGTCAGCGTCGTCGACATCGGCCCCCGCGGCAGCGCGCCCGGCGAGGCCGGCCAGGCCGGCCGCGCCGCGGTCGGCATCGAGACCGTCGCGCTCAGCCCGCGCCGGGACGCGCGCCGGGTGGAGGGCACGCTCGCCGAACTGCTCCAGCGGGGGCCCTCAGACCCGCGGAGCGACGACTACGTCCTCGCCTCGCTGCTCGACGACGGCGCGCTGTTCGACCCTATCGGTCGCCTGCGCGCCGTCTACCCCAACACGCTGGCCATCGAGCGGCCCGCCTACGAGCACGCCGGCGCCGGCGGACCAGACCGGCCGCGCCCCGGCTCGGTGAGCGACGTCGAGCTCTTCGAGGCGTTCTTCGGCTACGTCACCGACGGTGAGCTGGGCGACGCCCGCCGCGAGGCGCTCACGGGCGTGATCGACTCGCTGGAGCGGCGGCGGCGGGAGGCGGGTCCGTGAGGCCGCTGCGCGTGGTCATGCAGGCGTTCGGCCCCTACGCCGGCGAGCAGACGCTCGACTTCGCCGAGCTCCGCGGCGCCAGCTTCTTCCTCATCACCGGCCCCACGGGCTCGGGCAAGACCACCGTCCTCGACGCCATGTCGTTCGCGCTCTACGGCGTCACCAGCGGCGGTCCGGAGAACGAGGGCGGACGCTCCGGCGCGGCCATGCGCAGCGACCACGCCGACCCGGAACTCCTCACGCGGGTCACGTTCGACTTCGCCCTCGGCGCCGAGCGCTTCCGGATCGTGCGCGAGCCCGAGCAGGAGCGCCCCAAGCTCAAGGGCGACGGCGTCACGAAGCACAACCAGACGGCCACGCTCTGGCGGCTGCGCGACGGCGACGGCGCCCTGGAAGAGAGCGGCGCGCCGCTGGAGACGGGCTGGACCAAAGTCAGCGTCAAGTCGGAGGATCTCCTGGGCTTCCGCTCCGAGCAGTTCCGCCAGGTCGTCATGCTCCCGCAGGGCCGCTTCCAGAAGCTGCTGGAGGCGGATTCCAAGGAGCGTGAGCAGATCCTCCGGGCGTTGTTCGACACGGGCCACTACGGCGCGCTCGAACTGGCGCTCAAGGACGCGGCCAAAGGGCTGCGCGACGCGGCCACCCGCCTGGCGGCTCAGCGCGCCGAGGCGCTGCGCCAGGCCGAGACAGAGAGTGCGGAGGACCTGGCGGAGCGGCGCGACCGTCTCGCGCTCGGGGCCGCCGAGGCGGCGGCCCACGCCGGCGAGACGGAGAAGGCGCGCGACGAAGCGCAGCAGCGGCTGCAGCGCGGCCGCGACGCCGTCGGCCGGCTGGACGAACTCGCCGCCGCCGAGGCCGCCACCGCGGCGATCGCCGGCCGCGAAGAGTCTGTCGCGACCGTGCGCGCGGAGCTGGCTGCGGCCGAGCAGGCGTCCACCGTGAGCGAGGCCGCTACTCGCGTCGCGACCGCGCGCAAGGTCGCCGCCGAGCGTCTCGCCGCCTCGGAGGCCTGCGAGGACAAGCGGCTGCGCCGGTCCGAGGCCGCCAAAGAGGCGGCTGCCGCGCTGCAGGCCGTCGAGGCCGCCGCGGCGGACCGCGAAGCGGCCGCCGAGGAGGTCCGACGGCTCAAGGCGCTCGTCGGCGTCACGACCGATCTCGCGACGGCGCGTGCGGCGGCCGACGAGGCCCAGGCGACCGTGGCCGCCGTGCGCGGCGACGCGGCTGCGGCAGAGGCCGCCTGGACGGCGGCCCGCGACCGCGGCGACGCGGCCGAGGCAGCATGGCGCGAAGCGCAGGCGGGGAGGCTGGCAGCAGGGACTGCGGACCGGCGAGCCCTGCCCGGTGTGCGGCGCCACCGACCACCCCTCCCCCGCGCTCCTGCCGGACGAGACTCCGAGCCAGGACGAGGTCGAGGCCTTCCGGGACGCGGCCGACCTCGCGTTCACCGCGCGAGACGAAGCCACGGAGCGGCTGGTCGCCGCCGAGGCGTCGTCCGCCGCGGCCGCGGCGCGGCTCGCAGAGCGCGAGAAGACCGCGCCGGCCGAGTTCACCGACCCGGCGGTGCTCACCGCGGCCATCGCCGCCGCCGAGGCGAGGTCGGCGGACCTCGTGGCCGCACACCGGAAGGCCCAGGCCGCAGCGCACGAGGCGGCCACCGCCGCCGCGACCGCCGCGAGTCGCGGCGGCGACGGCGGCCGACGAGCTGTTCAAGGCCGACCAGGAGGTCGGCATCGCCTGCGACGCACTGGCCGAGCGGCTCGCCGCGGCGGACTTCTCAGACGAGGACACGTGGACCGCGGCGTGCCGCGAGCCTGATCGAAGTCGAGCGCCTGCGCGGGGAGATCGCCGCCCACGCCGACGAGGCCGCGCGCACCGCCGAGCGCCTCCGGCTGGCGCGCGCTGCCGCCGAAGGCGTCACGGCTCCGGACCTCGGCGCCCTCGAGGCGGCCTCCGCCACAGCGGCGGAGGCCGCGCTCGCCGCGCGCACCGCCGCCGTCGAACTCTCGGCCGCCGCGCACACTGCGAGCCGCCAGCTCGAGCGGCTCGCAGAGCTCGACCGCGAAGCGGCGGGCGTACACGAGCGCTACGAGGTCGTCGGCCGTCTGGCCGACGTCGCGAACGGCGACAACCCCCGTCACCTCTCGTTCCAGCGCTACGTGCTGGGCGCGTTCCTCGACGACGTACTGGTCGCCGCCTCGCAGCGCCTCCACCTGATGACCAACGGACGCTACCGCCTCGAGCGCACCGAGCGGCGCTTCGGCGGCAAGGCAGCAGCCGGTCTCAACCTCGAGGTGTACGACGCGTGGACCGGCGTCCCGCGCCCGGTCGCCACGCTGTCGGGCGGCGAGTCCTTCATGGCCGCCCTCTCTCTGGCGCTCGGCCTGGCCGAGGTCGTCCAGGCGCACGCGGGCGGCATCCACCTGGAGACCGTGTTCGTCGACGAGGGGTTCGGCTCACTCGACGACGAGTCCCTCGATCGCGCCATCTCCGCCCTCATGGGGCTCGGCGAGGACGGCCGCCTGGTGGGCATCATCTCGCACGTCGGCGAGCTGCGTGAACGCGTCGACGCGCGGCTCGAGGTGACGGCGGACAAGACCGGCAGCCGCGCGAGGTTCCGCGTGGCCTGAGTGAGCACGGGCGCGCGAGGGAACATCCCCGCCATGTACGTCTATCGTCGTCACATGGCTCTTGTCCTCACGCTCGTCGCCCTCGCGGCGGTCGTGCTGTTCGGCCTCGGTCTCGTCCTCTGCATCGACTGGGGCGGCGCCAGCGCGCCGCCGCGGGACTTCGGCCAGCCGGCGTCGCTGGTCCTCAGCCTCTTCTGATCCGGAGGAGCGTCGGGCTCACACCGGCGGCGTGAAGGGGACAGGTGAAGCCGCCTCGCCGGGACCACACCACCCAGACGCGGCCGCTGCCACCGGCGGCGAGGGCCGGCACCCGCCGGCGTCCGGTACCATACGGTCATGACCTCCCGAGAGGCGCTCCGCCGCCTGAACCGCAGCCGCGAGAAGCTGCGCACACACCACGTGCGCCACATCGCCGTGTTCGGATCGACGGCGCGGGACCAGGCGACCTTCCACAGCGACGTCGACCTGCTGGTCGAGTTCGAGCCGGGAGCGCCGGTCGGCCTCTTCGCCTTCGTGCGCCTCCTCGACTTCCTGACCAGCGTCATGGACACGCGCATCGACCTCGCCACGCCGGGCGCGCTGCGCGCGGAGATGCGCGACGAGATCATCGCGGAGGCCATCCGTGCCTTCTGACCGGCGCTCCCGCGAGCCGGGCTACGACGAGCGCCAGGCCAAGCTGCGCTTTCGCGACTGGCGCTTCCGCGTGCGCGACATCCTGGCCGCCGTCGTCGCCGTGGCCGCGTACACGGACGGCATGAGCTTCGAGGAGTTCGTCGCGGACGCGCGGACGCGCGACGCCGTCGTGCGCAACCTGATGACCATGGGCGAATCGGTGCGCTGGATCCCCGATGTGATCCTCGGCGCGCACCCGCAGGTGCCCTGGCGCACCATGCGCGGCATGCGCAACGTCGTCGTCCACGAGTACTTCGGCATCGACGACACCATCCTCTGGCAGACGGTCCGCGGGGACCTGCCGCCGCTCGTACCGCTCCTGGAGGCAGTTCTCGAGTCCTGACAGGAGCGCGGAGGCCGCGTTCTCGAGCTTCGGCGCCCTCCCCGCCGTGGCCCTGGGGCGCGGGCGTGTACAATCGGCGCGCGATGCAACCCGTCACCGTCCAGGAACAGGTCGAGTACGCGAGTCTCGGCTGGCGCTTCACCGCCGTGCTCATCGACACGGTCGTGCTCTTCTGCATCTGGACCGTGATGCTTCTCGTGGACATGGTCGTGCTCATGGGACAGAGCGGCCTCAACGCCAGCGACCCGGCGGCGGCGCAGGCGCTCAGCCGCGAGATCACCCAGAAGATCATCGACCAGCAGCTCGGCAACTCGAACCTGCTGTTCTACGTCATCGTGTTCGGGTCCCTGTTCATCTACTACCTGCTCCTCGAGGCGTTCTTCGCCGCCAGCGTGGGCAAGGTCGTGTGCCGCATGCGGGTCACCATGGCCGACGGCTCGCGGCCCACCGGCGTGGCGGTCGTGGTGCGCAACCTCGTGCGCGTGCCGGAGGCCATGTTCTTCTACATCCCCTCCGGCATCTCGTGCTCCGCAAGCCCGCGCCGCGAGCGACTCGGCGACTACGCGGCGCACACGGTCGTCGTGCGGCGGCGGCTGGTGCCCGCGGGCGGAGCCGCCCGCCCGGCGCCGGGCGCGCAACCCTACGGCGCACCCGGGCCCGGCCCGGCCGCGTTCGGCGCGCCCGTCCCGCCCGCGCCGGTCGCGCCGCCGGCCCCGAGCCTGCAGCACGCACCGGCGGCAGCAGCCACCGCGGCAGACCCCAGACCTCTGGCGGACGCGCTCGTGCGACTCAAGACGGCGGCACTGGCCGCACGCGGTGCGCACCTCAACTACCTGCACTTCTCGGAGCGCGAGCTCGCGGCCGGCGCCGACGACCCGGCCAAGGCCTACTCGGAAGAGTACGTGAGCGCCTGGTTCACGCTCACGGACTCGGTGGCGGCGCTGCGCGCGGCCCGCGACGATGCCGCCGCCTCCGCCCGGGCAGAGGGACGCACCCTCGAAGACGCCTGCGCGCCGCAGCCTGACCTTGCGCACCTGCTGCGCGAGCTGGAGCCGTACTTCACCGCCGACGGCGACGACGCGATCCACGCGGCGTTCCTGGCCGTCGCCCGCGCAGACGCTCCCCGCCCCTGACGCGGCGATGGGCGGCGCCCTGAGGGCGCCGCCCACTCACCAGGGGGCTTCTGAGGGCCGCGTGACGAGTCACAGCGGCGGCCTCGTCACTTGATCGTGAACGCTCCGGGAGTCTGCCGGTCCTGCTCCCAGCCGGCGAGGTCCGTCGCCTCCACGCGCCAGCGGTACGACCCCGACGGGAGCCTGAGCTTCAAGATGGTCCTGCCGCTCCCCGTGCGGATCGTGCCGAGCTCGTAGCGGCGCGTGATCCCGCGCCCGCGCACCACGATGGTGGCCGACACGCGGGTCGAGCCGGCGTCGCGGACGACGAACCGGAACACGCTCCGGCCGGCGCGCGCACGCGTCACCGACCTGGCGGAGGTCACGGGCCCCGCCGTGTCCACCGTGATCCCGGTGGTGACCACCGGGCTCACGCTGTCGTCGGCAGCAGCGAACCGCACCAGCAGGGTCTTGTGACCGGACTCGCCGGCGAGTACCCAGGCGCAGGGCCGGCCGGTGTACGGCACCGCGTACCAGTGCTGGCCGCCGTCTTCGGAGAACTGCACCGTGGTGACGGCCGCCGCGTCGTTGACGGCGTGGTTGGTCACGGACACGTTGAGCAGAGGGACCACTCCGGTCCCGTGAGGATCGACGATGCTCGCCTGGACGCCGGTCCAGGAGGCCAGCGCGACGGCAGGGGTGAGTGCGAGCACCACGAGCACTCCGACGAGCAACGTGACCAGGACTCCCGTCCTCGCCGTCCGCGCACCGCCCATCGTGGCCTCCTCTCAGGTCGCCTCGCCTTCACCAAAGGCATCGGGCGACCGCAGCTGCGGCGACCATAGGGCCCCGTCCCCGACCTCGAGAGCCCCGTTCCTCATCGTGCCGGGCACGCTTCCCGGCCGGGGCAGGTACCAGACCCCGGGAGCGCCGGGAAGCCCGGCGTCCCCGGAGCGAAGCGGGCGGCCACTGGACGTTGGGGGTACTATGGTTGCAGTCATGGTCGACGAGGAGGGGGCAGGCATGGCCAGGGGAACGTCACGCACGCCGGCTCGGAGACGTTCGGCACTCGTTGTGCTCGTCGTGCTCGCCGCAGCGGGGGCGGCGCTGCTCGCGCCGGCCGCCGCCTCAGCCGCTCCCCGGCCCTTCCCCGTCTGCATCCAGATGGGCGGCCAGGCGGGGCCGGAGATCGCCGGGGCGATGGTGGTCTGGACCGACAACCGCAACGGCAACCTCGACATCTACGGCAAGAACCTCAGCACGGGGCGCAACTACGCCGTCTGCACCAACCGCGCGCAGCAGGACAACCCGTCGGTGACGCGGCTCGTCACCACCAGCGGCAAGGTGCGCTACGTGGTCGTCTGGGTGGACAAGCGCAACCACCCGAGCGGCGAGTCGAGCGACATCTACGGGCGCGACGTCACGACCGGCGAGCGCTTCAAGGTGGCCGGCGGAGCCACGATCAAGTGGTACCCGGAGATCGTGGACGACTGGGTGGTCTGGATCGAGGCGGACGACGCGGCCGGACCGTACCGCATCAAGGCGCGCGATCTGGAAGCCGGCGTGACCTACCTGATAGCGACGAGCGACGTGCTCAGCACCGTGGGCATCGACCGCCGCACAGTCGGCACGCGCACCGTGTACACGGCCGTCTACACGTCCGGCAAGGGCAACATCAGCGGCCGCAACGTCCCGGACGGCGCCCCGTTCATCATCTCGCAGCGCAGCACGTTCGAATGGATGCCCGACATCAGCCACAACCGCGTCGTCTGGTGGGAGTCGGGCGGGCGCATCATGATGCGCGACCTCAAGACCCATAAGCGCACGTTCGTCCACAACGGCTCTCGGCCGCGCATCGACGGCGAGCTCGTCACCTGGGACGGCGGCGGTCACGGCGGTGACTTCGTCATCTCCTACGTCGGGGGGGCGAAGATCTACGTGCGCAACGTGGTCCGCAGCACCAGCGTGGTCGCCATCGCCCAGAAGGACCTCACCTGCCTCTTCCCGTCCATCAGCGGGCACCGGGTGGTGTGGGAGTCCGGACCGGCGCGGCGCGTCCTCAGCCACATCCACATCTACCGGGCCCAGGTGCGCTGAAGGCGCCGGCGCTCTGACGAGCGGACGGCGCCGCTGAGGTGGGTCCGCGCCACCGGCGCGGCGCTTCAGATCACGGCGTGAACCGGAAGCCCTGCTCCACCATCACCCGGTCGCACGCGGCGGCGACGTCGGCGTCGTACCGCGTCCCGGCGCCGTCACGGATCTCCGCGAGCGCCGCCTCGGTGCCCAGCGCCGCCCGGTAGGGCCGGTGAGACGACATCGCCTCCACCACGTCGGCCACCGCCAGGATGCGGGTCTCCGGCAGCAGTTCGTCGGCGCGCAGGCCTCTGGGGTACCCGGAGCCGTCCAGCCGCTCGTGGTGCTGGAGGACCATCTCCGCGACAGGACGGCCGAAGTCGATCACGGACAGGATGTCGTACCCGGCCCGCGAGTGCTGCTTGATGAGGTTGAACTCCACGTCGCTCAGGCGGCCCGGCTTGGCGAGGATCTCCGCCGGCACCGAGATCTTGCCGATGTCGTGGATGAGGGAGCCGAGGCGAAGCCCGTCCAGCTCGGCGCCGTCCATCCCCATCTCCAGCCCGATGGCGGTCGCCAGCTCCGCCACGCGGCGCTCGTGACCGGCGGTGTACGGGTCGCGCGTCTCGACCACCAGGCTCATGGCGAGCACGGTGCCCTCCACCGTGCGCCGCAGCTGATCAGCCTGGCGGACCACCTCGTTCTGGGCCTCGACCTGGTCCGTCACGTCGATCATCAGGCCGCCCTCGAGCGGCGGCGCGCTCTCGAGCACGATCGGGAAGTGCAGGGAATGGAAGTACCGCATCCCATCGCCGCGCCTGACCTTGACGACCTCGTCGACCATGTCGCCGGCCAGGGCCTTGTCGGCGGCGGCGTTGGAGATCCGCGCTTCGTCCTCCTCCCAGACCTCCTCCGGCCGCTTGCCCAGCCAGGTCTCTTCCCCGCCCTCGACGCGCGCGCCGGCCGTCGTGCTCAGGTAGAGATAGCGGTGCTCGGAGTCCTTGATGGTGACGAAGCCCGGCACGCGCTCGGCGAGGCTGCGGAAGCGCTGCTCGCTCTCACGCACCTGCTCCTCGGCCACGACGCGCCGATGTGACGTCGCGGCCGATAGGTGACGATGAGGTCGGCGGCTTCCAGGAAGTTCGACGGTCATGGCGAGACCAGCGCCGCCCGTCGCGTCCGCCGGATCGACGCGGAACTCCGTCGACCCGCCTCTCGACGATATCTGCCCACAGGCCCGGCCACTCCTCGGCCTCAGCCACGAGTCGACGTCCCAGAGCTGCTCGCCGACAGAGCTCCCGCGCAGCCCTGTCGCGGCGCACGCGAAGTCGTTGGCGTACACCACCGTGCCGTCTGACGCGACGTGGTCATGATGGCAGAGCGAGGCGTGCTCGAGGGCGAAGAGCGCGAGGCGCGCCGCCTCGGCCGCCTCCCGGTGGGCGCGGCGCAGGTCGGCGCCGTCGATGGCGCGGCGCACGGCCGGCGCCAGCCGCGTGAGGTTGTCCTTGAGCACGTAGTCCATGGCGCCGGCCGCCATGGTGGCGACGGCGGTGTCCTCGTCGATGCTGCCCGACACGGTGATGGCCGGCAGGTCGGGCGCCAGTTGCGCGATGAGCCGCAGCGCCTCGATGCCGGAGAACCCGGGGATGTTGTAGTCGACGAGAGCGACCTGCCAGGACTCGTCGGCGAGCGCGGCGCGCAGCGCCTCGTCGGTCTGCACGCGGTCCCACTCGGGTTCGAGTTCGGCGTCGCGGAGCCGCCTGAGCTGCAACTCGACGTCGTCCTGGCTGTCTTCGACGAACAGGATCCTGACGGTCACGCGGCCCCCTCGCTCCACACTCCCCCTGCGCGCGAAGCATACCCCCCGGGAGTGGTGGATGGAACGCTCTCGTGACGCGGGGCCGGCGGCGCGGCCGGCGGCGGCGCGGCCGTCAGGCGGCCGCCGCACTCAGCAGGAGGTGAGAAACGCCTGCGCCTTCTCCATCCAGGCGGGGATGTCGATGCCCTGTGGGCACTTGTCCACGCACTCGCCGCAGGCGGTGCACTGGTCGGCGCGCTCGTTCTCGGAGAAGAACACCCGGTAGGCCATCTGCTGCCGCGGCAGGTTGTCGAACATGTGAGCGTCGTTGTAGAGCTCGAGCACGTCCGGTATGGACACGCCCTGTGGGCACGGCATGCAGTACCGGCACGAGGTGCACGGGATGGGGCTGAGCTCGCGGTACAGGTCGCGCACGCGCGCCACCAGCGCGAGCTCGTCGGGGGTCAGGAGCCCCGGCCGCGAACGGTCGGCGAACGCCAGATCCTCCTCCACGTGCTGCATGGTGCTCATGCCGCTGAGGAGGAACGACACCTCCGGCTCGTTCCAGACCCACTGGAGCGCCCACTCGGCGGGGGACCGCTTGACCGGCGCCTCGTCCCACACGGCCTGCACCTGCGGCGGCACGTTGCGCGCGATGGCGCCGCCGCGCACCGGCTCCATGACGATGACGCCGAGGCCTTTGCCGGCCGCCAGTTCCAGCCCCTTGCGGCCGGCCTGGTAGTCCTCGTCCATGTAGTTGAACTGGATCTGGACGAACTCCCAGAGGTCGGTGGCGGCGACGATGGTCTCGAAGTCCTCGTAGAGGCCGTGGAAGCTGAAGCCGAGGTGGCGGATGCGCCCGTCGGCCAGCGCGCGCTCGGCGGACTCGAGCTGGCCCTGCTCCAGCACGGTCTGCCAGTGATCCGCATCCAGCCCGTGCAGCAGGTAGAAGTCGATGTGGTCGTCCTGCAGGCGCTCGAGCTGGATGCCGAGGATGCGGTCGAAGTCGTCGGGCTTCTTGACGTTCCACACCGGCATCTTGCTGGCCACCTTGACGCGCTCGCGATAGCCGCCCTTGAGCGCCTCCCCGAGCCAGACCTCGCTCGTGTCCTCGTGGTACATCCAGGCGGTGTCGACATAGTTGACGCCCGCCTCGATGGCCCGGTGCAGCATCTCCGTCGCCAGCGGGTAGTCGATGCGCTTGAAGTCGGGCTTGCCCTCGTCGTCGGTGAGCACGGGAAGGCGCATGGCGCCGAAGCCCAAGGCCGACGGCTTGAAGTCGATCTGTCCGAAGTCGCGGTACTGCATACCGCCATGCTACCCGATTGACCCGCGCAGCGACGTCGACCGGCGGTGCGCCGCAGGTGGCACCGGCTATAGACTCGGGCCAGTCGTCCCGAGGAGTCACGCCATGCCCAAGCCCGTCCAGCACCCCGAGATCCTCGTCCAGGCCCGCCGCGGCGGGACGGTCGAGAGTCTGCACCGCGCCTGCGCCGCGCTCGCCGGCCCGGACGGCGAGATCGTCGAGCGCTGGGGCGACCCGGGCATGGTCACCTACTGGCGGTCGTCGGCCAAGCCGCTGCAGGCGCAGGCCTGGCTGGCCGACGGCACCGTCGACCACTGGGGCTGGGGCGCCGAGGAGCTCGCCATCATGAGCGCCTCGCACGAGGGTCTGGACTTCCAGGCCGACCTGGTGCGGCGCATGCTGGCCGACCTCGGCCTCAGCGAGCAGGACCTGCGCTGCGACGCGACGCTCAAGGCGCGCCACAACTGCTCCGGCAACCACACGGGGTTCCTCGCCGCCTGCGTGCACCACGGCTGGGACGTGCCCACCTACCAGCAGCCGGACCACCCGGCGCAGCGGGCGGCGCTCAAGGCCTTCGCGGCCATCACCGGCTCGGACGAAGCGGCTCTGGCCACCGGCGTGGACGGCTGCGGCATCGTCTGCTACGCGACGCCGGTGACGGTGGCCGCCACGACCTTCGCCCTGCTCCCCGAGTTGCTGCCCGAGATCAGCGCCGCCATGCGCGCCCGTCCCGAGCTGGTCGAGGGGCCGGGCTTCATCGACACCGAGGTCATGCGCGCCCTGCCGGGCGCCACCAGCAAGTGCGGCGCCGAGGGGCTGAGCTGCTTCTCGCTGCCGGACGGGCGCGGCCTCGCCGTCAAGGTCGTCGACGGCGCGAACCGCGCCCACGAGCCGGCCGGCCTCGCCGCCCTTGAAGCGGTGGTCGGAGCGGACGCCATGAGCGACGAGCTGCGCCGCCTGGCGCGGCCGCCCATCAAGAACGATGCCGGCAACGTGGTCGGCGAGTTGCTGGCGGTCGTCCCCGAGTGACGGCCGGGCGGCGCCGGGCTTCGGCGCCGCCCCTTCTGAGCGCCCCTGAACCGCCGGGCTTGTTCCTTCCAGGCACCGACGCCATCCATGACGCCATGCATGTCGCCACGGGTGATGTCATTCGTGGCGTCACGGGTGATGTCATTCGTGGCGTCACGGGTGATGTCATTCGCGACGCCACGGCTGGCGTCATGCGAGGCGTCAGTCCGCAGCGACCACAGGCGTCACGCCACGCGGAGTGGCCGGGCCCGGGTCCGTGCAGGGCCGCGCCCCCGAGTCCGCCGGACCGAGTGTCCGCCCCTGGTCCGTACGTGCGGCGGGGCGGGGCGCCCGTGGCGCCCCGCCCCGCCGCGTTCACGGCTGAGCACCGCCGGAGCGGCCCCCCGCTCAGCCCTCTTCGGCCTTCGGCCTGCGCCGGAGAAGCACGAGCACGATCGCGACCACGACGACCACCACGACCACGACCACGATGAGCAAGGTCGTGTTCGAACTGCTGCTGGTCGACGTCGTCGTCTCCGCCGCCCTGGGCGCCACGTTGAAGTAGTTGCTGACGTTGTCGCTGATGTAGGCGACGGCGCCGTTGGGCTGCGGGATGCGCTTCCAGCCCTCCCACTTCTCCGTATTCCACGCCTCGAGCAGCTTCGGGTAGGTCAGGATGATGTACGGAGACTGCTTGTACAGGATCTCCTGCATCTGGTAGGCGATGTCCTTGCGCTTCTGCGTGTCGAGCTCCTTCGACTGCTGGAGCCACAGGTCGTCGTACTCCTTGTTCGACCAGCAGGCGTCGTTCTGGTTCTCGATCTGCACGGTGCGGAAGTAGCCGAGACGCCGCCCGGGGTCGGAGCCGCTGGGCTGCCACGCCCAGATGTAGATGTCGTAGTCGGGCTTGTACGTGTCGCCCGCGTAGTTGTAGCCGCCGTCGATGAGCGTGCCGTTGTCCTCGACCGAGTACTGGATGTCGAGGCCGAGGTCCTTCCACCAGCCGGTGATGAGCTTGCCCATGACCTGGCTCTGTGCCGATTCGGTGCGCGACCAGAGGCGCAGCTTGATGTCCTTGTTGCCGTTCTTGGGATCGTTGAGGATGCCGTCGCCGTCGGTGTCCTTGTACCCGGCGTCGGCGAGCGCCTGCTTGGCCTTGGTGAGGTCGAACGTGTACTTGACGTCGGCCGGCGGCTCCCAGTGCCAGTCGAGGTTCGGGTCGTAGAAGTTGACCTCGAAGATCGACGTCGCCGGGTCGGCGTAGGTCTGGTAGGCGAGCGTCGTGAGCTTGTCCTTGTCGACCGCCCAGTTGAGCGCCTGGCGGAACTTCACATCGCGCAGGACCGGATTGCCCAGAGACGGGCCCGTGTAGCAGTTGAAGGACAGGTAGTCGAAGGCCTTCTGAGAGCAGGCCTCCGAAGCGAGCGCCGCGTCGCCCTGCAGCGCCTTGACCTGCGCCGGCGGGATGTTGATGGCGAGGTCGATGGCCCCGAGCTTGAGGTCCTGCGCCAGCGTGTCCTGGTTCTTGTAGACCTCGAAGATGATCTCGTCGACCTTGGGCTTGCCGCCCCAGTAGCCCTTGTTGGCCACGGCGCGGATGAACTTGCCCTTCTGCCACTCGACCACCTGGAACGGGCCCGACCCGACGATCGGCGGGCTGTTGAGGTACTTGGTGGCCTGGTCGTAGGTCTTGAACTTGCTCCAGATGTGCTCCGGCACGACGGGCACCCACATCGAGAGGATGTCCGCCTTGGGCTGGCTGCACTGGATGACGACGGTCGTGTCGTCCGGCGCCGTGACCGACTTGATGCCGTCCAGCGCCGAGAGGAAGGCGGTCAGGTCGAGCTGCTTCTGGTACGTGTAGCTGAAGGCGATGTCGTGAGCCGTCAGCGGCTGGCCGTCGCTCCACATGACCCCCTGGCGGATCTTGAACGTCCAGGTCAGGCCGTCTGCGCTCGTGGTCCAGCTCTCGGCGAGCCCCGGCTGGGTCTCCAGGTACTTGTCGCCGTAGTCCGTGAGGAAGTCGTAGCTCACGTGGAACAGCTCGTAGCTCGACTGCTCGATGCCGACGAACGGGTTGAGGTTGTCGGGATCGGTGGTCCAGCCCACCTTGAGCGTGACCGCGCCGCCGGCCGGCGACGGGCTCGAGCTGGCCGCGAACGCGCCGGCGAGACCCCAGATGAGGCCGGCGGCGAGCGCCAGGACGAGGGCGAGCACGAGCACTCGGGACGAGAGATGCGGACGCGCGGTCATGTGTCCTCCCTTTGGCGTTCCAGGCGCTGGACCGCCTCCCTGCCCCGGGTGCGGACCAGCGCGACGCCCCCCGGCGCCGCGCTGAAAGGGTATTCAATCTCGCCGGCGCGCGGCAAGGCCCCCGCGCGGCAAGGCCGGCGCGCGGCGGGCGCCTGAGGACCGGCCTCGTTGGCGCCAGGCCGACGCTTCGCGTGGATCTGTCGTGCCCGGATCCGGCCGCTCCTGTAGACTCTCGCACGCTTCGTGTGCGGCTGACCACAGGGCACGAGCCGCAGGACCGACGGAAGGAGGGCGACATGACACTCAAGCTTGGCCTGCCGAAGGGTAGCCTCGAGCACGCGACGATCGACCTCTTCCGCCGCGCGGGCTTCCTGATCACGGTGGCGGAACGCTCGTACTTCCCCGCCATCGACGACCCGGACATCGAGTGCATGATGGTGCGCGCCCAGGAGATGGCGCGCTACATCGAGGACGGCGCCCTGGACTGCGGCCTCACCGGCCGCGACTGGGTGGTGGAGAACGAGGCGACGGTGCACACCGTCAGCGAGCTCGTCTACGCCAAGCAGAGCTTCGGCAAGGTCCGCTGGGTGCTCGCGGTGCCCGACTCCTCGCCGGTGCGCTCGGCCGCGGACCTGCAGGGGAAGATCGTGGCCACCGAACTGGTCGGCGTGACGAAGCGCTGGCTCGCCGAGCGCGGCGTGACCGCCAAGGTCGAGTTCAGCTGGGGCGCTACCGAGGCCAAGCTGCCCGAGCTGGCCGACGCCATCGTCGAGGTGACCGAGACGGGCAGCTCGCTGCGCGCCAACAAGCTGCGCGTCGTCGAGACCGTCCTCGAGAGCACGACCCAGCTGATCGCCAACGAGAGCAGCTGGCAGGACCCGGACAAACGGCGCAAGATCGAGGACATCGCGATGCTGCTGCAGGGCGCGATCGCCGCGCTCGACAAGGTCGGGCTCATGCTCAACGTGCGCACCGGCGACCTCGACGCGGTGCTCGCCGTCCTCCCCGCCCTCAGGAAGCCCACCATCTCGCACCTCAGCGACGCCGGCTGGCTGGCCGTGAACACGATCCTCGAGGAGCGCGTGGTGCGCGAGATCATCCCGCGCCTCAAGGAGGCGCGGGCGGAGGGCATCGTCGAGTTCCCGCTCAACAAGATCGTGCTGTAGGCGGCGGCGAGGCGGCCGGCAGGGCCGGCGCCGGACGGCGCGGGTCAGCCGGCGAGGCGGCGGGCGGCCGCCAGGGCCTCCCGCTCGTTCAGCCGCCCGTACGACGGCAGCAGGTCGTGCGCCGTCACCGGCAGCCAGATGAAGCCGTCGCGGTCGTCGCCGAGCGGCGTGGCGAGCCCCTGCACGAAGCGCCACGCCGTGAGCGCGGCGGCGAGCGCATCCAGCGAGTCGTGGTCGTAGTACTCGTCCCAGACCACCCCCGCCGCGCGCAAGGTGGCGACGCGCACATGCAGGCCGGCGCGCGAGCTCTTCGGCGGCGGCGTGCCCCCCAGCAGGCTCACGAACGTGGCGTGCGGGTAGACCTCGAGCGCGGCCGGAGCCTCGCCGAGCGATCCCGCCAGCGTCCCCGGAGCCGGCGGCTCGAACCCGCGCCGGCCCAGCGCGCGAAAGTACTCCCAGCCGGCCTCCATCCAGGTGTAGAGGCCGTCCGCCTCCGCCGCCACGGCCCTGGTCGGCACCTGGTAGATGGAGATGCGGCGGTGCGCCAGTTCGCTGTCGCAGGCGCGCGGGCGGGTGACGGCCGCGCCCCGCGCGCGCCGCGGCCGCTGCGGAGCGTCGACGCCCACGGCTACGGCGTCCAGGTCTTCGAGCCAGGTGAGGAGGCGGTCGCGGTCGCCGGCGACGCGGGCGTCAGACTCCGCCCACGAGATGACTTCGAGCGTGCGCCCGCAGCGTACCGCGACGGCCACGCACGGCCTGCTCGCGGCGATGTCGATACCGACGACCACCGGGCCCGGATCCATGGGCGCAGCCTAGCAGACCCGGGCTGGACTGCGGAAGGACGCCGCAGGGCGCGGCGCGCGCCGTCAGGGAGCCGTGAGCGTCACGTCGCGGACGCCCCAGCGCTGCCACGCCGGGAAGGCGCCGCGGGCGACGAAGCCGATGACGTTGCGGGCCGTCGGGCGGAGGAGCGCCGCGGGGATCTTCACGGCGCGGACGGCGCTCCACTTCTTGACCGGCCCGGCGGCGAGCGGTCCCGCATCCTTCCAGTTGACCACGAGGCGGACCTCGCCGGCCTGTACGTCGTAGAGGCGGAAGTGCAGCACCTTGTCGCCCTTCTGCCCGGCGGTCTCGTAGAAGACCTCTTTGGGGTGGGAGCGGTCGGCGCCGCAGTAACCGAGCGGCGCCGCGAAGGGCAGCGCGAGCGGCAGAGCGGGCGTCTGGCGCGGATTGGTGCGCACGTTGCGCAGGACGCGCCAGCTCGCGTCGTTGGTGGTCGCCCAGTCGTACATGCTCCCGCCGAGGGCGCCGTTCTCGCGCAGGGCGCGCACGTAGGCCGTCGTCTCACTCCCCGACGACTTCGCGGCGTCGCCGGCGATCACGTGGATGGGGATGCCCGGCTTCCCCGTCTTCTCGCGGATGATGCGGATGTTGTCGCGCGTGTCGCGGTACGCGTTGGCGTAGCCGTCGCCGTGGTACGTGTAGTAGCCCATCGGCACGAACACGTCATAGATCCCGGCCAGCGTCTTGTAGGGGAAGCCCGGCCAGTAGCCGGTGTGCATCGCCATGCCGGCCGGTGAAGGGATGCACGCACCGAGGGGATACCTGGACCCGACAGCCGCTCGGATGCGCCTGGACAGCGACCGCAGACGGCTGTTCCGAACGGCGACGTCCTTCACGATGCTGGCCTCGATGTCGAGGGTGAACGAGTCGAACTTCTGGCCGGAGGCGCTGCGGAAGTTGATCGCGGCCATGCTCCGCTTGTAGTCCTTCGAGGGGTCCTTGAACCCGGGCAGGTACCAGGCGACCACCTTGATGCCGCGCGCGTGGGCCTGCTCGATGAGCGCCCCCAGAGCGGCGGGCCGGTTGAGCGCGGACGGCCAGTGGTAATTGGCCGTCTCGAGGTAGAGCGTGCGCACACCGTGCGAGTCCATGTCCTTGACCGCGGCTGCGGGATTGTCCCACGCCTTCGCGTCGTACATGTCGACCCACGTGCCCAGCCCGCGGTAGCTGCCGATGGACGCGGCGGCGGCGGCCTGCGGCAGCGCCGCGGCCGCCCCCAGGATGAGGACGAACGCGAGGACGAGCAGCGCCGGCGCAGCTGACGCCGGCCGGCGCCCCACGCCCGTGCGGCGAAGCGGTCTGAAGAGGCTGGAAGGACGGACTGTCACGAGCACACCCCCCACGGTGGCTGTCGGTGCGAGTGCCAGTATAGCCGTGGTAGGGTGCAGCCGACACCGGCCGCGAGGAGGGGTATGTGAGCATCGAGTACGTGCAGCAGCAGCTCGGCGCGGCGGAGAAGATCCTGTACACCGAGCGCCATCACTGGGTGTTCTTCGTCGCCGAGATGATCAAGTGGATCCTGTTCGCGGCGGTCATGCTCGCGTTGATCATCCTGCTCAAGGTGTGGTGGCTGCCGGACGCGAGTTGGGTCTGGTGGCTGCTGCTCGTCTTCCTCGTCCCGGCGGCGCGCGTCGCCTGGGGCTTCCTCTCCTGGAAGATGAACGTCTACGTCCTCACCAATCGCAGGGTCATCGAGTCGACCGGCGTGCTCAGCAAGCGCGTCGCCGACTCGTCGCTCGAGAAGCTCACCGACATCGTGCTCAAGCAGTCCATCATCGGCCGTGCGCTCAACTACGGTGACATCATCGTGCTCACGGCGTCGGCCGGCGTCGGCATCAACGACCTCAAGCAGATCCGGCGCCCCATGGAGTTCAAGACCCAGATGCTCAACGCCAAGGAAGAGCTCGAGCGGGACCTGGGCGCGAGCAACTGACCCCTGTGCGGACCGGCGGGCTCGTCCCGCACGCGCTCACTCCCCGCGACGCGCGCGCTTGATCTCCTCGAGCGTCGGGAACGAGATCGCCGCCGCCTCGCAGAGCGTGCCGCAGTGCGAGCAGCCGGAGACGCAGTGCGTCTTGAAGGCGACCACGACCCGGCTCTCGTCCTCCGACCAGCGGTACACGTCGTTGTGGCAGAAACCGATGCAGACGCCGCAGCCGTCGCACGCCTCGGCGTCGATCGTCGGCCCCCACTCGATGTCGATGTGGCCGGCCGGTCTCGTCGTGTCGCTCATGTCACTCCCTGCTCCCCCTGCCGGCGTGACGGCGCGGGGGTCGCTCCGTGCTCCGAGTCCAGTGTAGCTCGGCGGGAGCGGCGCATCAGCCTCCGGGGACGAACTCCTTGCCCACGCTCCAGCACTTGGCCACAGGCTCGCCCAGGGACCAGTACTTCTTGCTCGCCATGTCGAAGAGCAGCGGCTTGAGCTTGGCGATGTCGACGACCCCGTTGGTGAGCACGTCGACGTCCGCGTAGGTGCCGACGATCTCACCGACGAACAGGTCGTGCGTCGGCAGCTTGATGTGGTCGATCAGCTTGACCTCCATCGTCACCTTGCACTGTTCGATCATCGGCGCCGTGTCGAGTTCGCCGTAGAAGACGTCGAACAACCCGCTCTTGTCCTCCTTCGTGCCGCTCACCATCCCGATGTGGTCGGTGATCGCGACCATGTCCTCCGACGGCAGGTTCACGCTGAAGGTCTTGTTCTCGAGGATGCCTTGATTGGTGAGGTGGACGTTGCCCATGCCGAGGGTGATGCCCTTGAGGTGGGCGATGCCCAGGTGGGCGATGGTCGCGAAGTCGGGGCGTCCGTCGACGGTCGCCCCCACGATGGCGGTGACGAGCGGATAGAGCGCATTGGTCGGTCCGAGCTTCTCCTTCACGGTGACCTTCCTGGTCGTGATGTCCGGTGTGTGCCCGCTGCATACCCGCCGGAGGGCGCGGCGTAATCGGCGGATGAAGACGGACCGGTGAGACCGGCGGACCCGCGGGGTGCGCCGTGGGCCGGCGCGCCGGGCGCCGGCTGCCTTCGGTTTCGCCCGGCGCGCGCAGCCGTCATCATTGGCGCATGCCCTCGGACGTCGCAAGCACGGATCGCCGCCGCGCCCGCCGGCCCCGGCGGCGGCGCTCCGCCCTCGTCGTCATCGTCCTCGCCGGCCTCATCGCCATCGCGGCGGCCTATGCGCTCGCCGGCGCGCTGGACGACGACCGGCCCCACGGCCCCTATCTCATCGGCGCCTGGACCTTCGGTGACCGGCCCTCGCTGGAGGCTGCGGTCAAGGCCGGCGCGATAGACGAGGTGAGCGTCGACTGGCTGCAGTCCCGCGCCGACGGCAGCGTCGCCGCCCCGCTGCCTCGACACCGGCTTCATCGCCGAGGCGAAGCGCAAGGACTGCCGCGTCTTCGCCACCCTCACCGACTACGACGAGTCCCAGCACACCTTCGACCCGGCGATCTCCGCGGCGATCCTCGCCACGGCGGAGTCGCGGCGCCGGCACGCGGACGCCGTGGCCGCCTGGTGCAAGACCTACGACGTCGCCGGCGTCGACGTGGACTGGGAAGCCGTCAAAGGTTCGCGGCGGGACGCGTACTCAGCGTTCGTCGAGGAGCTGGCCAGGCGCCTCCACGCCGATGACCGCCTCATCGCCGTCGACGTCTACCCCAAGACCAGGGAGCCCGGCGGCTGGGACGGGCCCCGGGGGCAGGACTGGGCCCGCCTCGGGCGCGCGGTGGACCAGTTCCGGGTCATGACCTACAACTACTCGGGCTCCTGGTCCGGCCCCGGGCCGCTCTCGCCGCCCGAGTGGATGGACCGCGTGATCGGCTTCGCCGAGACGCAGGTCTCGCCGAGGCGCATCGTGATGGGCCTCGGCTTCTACGGGCGCGACTGGCACGGCTCGCAGACGACGGACCTGCTCTGGAGCGATGTCACGGCCATCCGCGACAGCCGGGATCCGCACGAGCGCCGGCCCGCCTCTCGCGAGCTCTACCTCGCGTACAGACGCGACGGCGCCGCGCACGAGGCCTTCTTCCCCGACGCTCTCGCCATTCGCGCCAAGGCGCAGATGCTGCTCGATCGCCACCCGCACATCCGCGGCGTGTACGCCTGGCACATGGGTCAGGAGGACCCACGGGTCTGGCGGGAGCTGGGCAAGACGCTGCACTAGCGGGTGGCGAAGCGGCGGGGGCGGAACACGCGGCGGCCGACCGGCTGGTTCGCCTTGGAGAACGCGACGGCGACGAGCACGATGATGATCGCGCCCGGGGGAGGCGCTACGACAGCAGGTAGAATCGGCGCACATGGACCTTCACGCCACCTCCCGCCTGCACGACGCGGCGCTCCACTTCACCAGCCGCCGTCACGAGCGCCTCATGGCGGAGGCCCACGCCATCATCGACGCCGGCAACGAACGCGGCGTCATCCTCAGGCTCACCGGCGGGCTTGCCGTACGTCACTACGCCATCGACCTCGAGTTCGCCGAGCGCGAGTACAGCGACATCGACCTCATCGGCCTCAAGCGGCAGGTGGTGGCCACCGGCGATGTCTTCCGCGGCCTCGGCTACGCGGAGAACAAGCACGTCGCCATGGCGACCGGCAACGGCCAGCTCCAGTTCTTCGTTCGGGACCCGTCATCGCCCGACGGCGAGGCGGGCGGGGTGCCGGCACGACCTGCCGGTGTTCGCGGAGGTGCCGCCCAGCGACCACATCGACGTGTTCCTGGACGCCATGCGCATGGACCACCAGGTCGACTTCCGCGACCGGCTCGAGATCAACACCTACGCCATCGACCCGGCGGACCTCTTTCTCAGCAAGCTGCAGATCGTCAACCTGAACGAGAAGGACGTCCACGACACGATCACGCTGGTCAAGGACGTCTACGTGGACTTCCAGCCGCACCCGGGGGTCCTCGACCTCCACCACGTGGCCGGCGTGTGCGCCGCCGACTGGGGCCTCTACATCGACGTCATGAACAACATCGACACGGTGATCGAGCACCTCGGCGACTACGACCTGGGGCCGCGCGACGCGGCCCGCGTGCGCCGCACCCTCGAGCTCGCGCAGGACATGATGACCGAGCAGGCCAAGACGCTGCGCTGGCGCCTGCGCGCCCGCATCGGCAAGCGCGTGCGCTGGTACGCCGAGGTCGAGGAGCAGTTCGGCGGGCGCACGGAGGACGTGTCGCTCGCCGTGCGCACCAAAGCCGGGCGCGCCGCCGGCTGAGCGCACGGCGCCGGCGGCGCGCCGTCCGCGCGTCCCGCAAGCCGCCCGAAGTCAGAGACCCGGCCACGCCGGCGGAACCGGGATGAGGCCCCACCCGACCCCATCCTCGAGCTCCCGCACCGCCGCCCAGTCTCCGGTGGAGAAGTGCCGCAACGCGAGCGGCTCGAGCAGACGCTCGTCCTGCGCCAGGAGGTCTTCGAGCGTGTCGACCAGCCGGCTGCCCGATTCCGCGACGGAGGCGGCGTCGTCGCGCGCGACGGCCAGGCGCAGGCGGCGCAGCGTCTCCAGCGCCTCGGACTGGCGAGACACGAGCAGCGCCTGCGGCCCGTCGACGGCGTGGACCTCGAGCGCCGGGAACCACGCCTGCTGCTCCCTGCGGAAGCGAAGCTCGACTTCGCGAAGCCGGTCGACGAGGCGCGAGACCAGGGGCTTCTCCAGGCTCCAGCGCCGGCGGGTGGCCGAGCCGCCGAGGCGCTCGAGCGCGCGCTTCAGGCCGGCGCTGAGCTGGCGCACCTGGCCGGCCTCGCGCCGCAGCGTCTCGAGCGGGTGGCCCGGCGGTGGAGACGCCAGCGTCCCGGCGCCGACCTCGGCCGCGGCCGTCACGGCGCGCATCCCGGCCGTCCGGCCTGCGACGGCAGACTCCGAAAGCGCCGTGTCCAGCGCAGCCGACTCCGCCTGCTCGAGGTCGGACGTCGCCGCCCGCCAGCGGTCCGCCATCTCGAGCAGCGAGCCGCCCGCCTCGAGACCCTCGACGATGTCGCGCAACTCGCCCAGGCGCCGCTCGTCGTCGACGATGCGGCGCGGCGCGTCGGCCACCCTCGCCGGCCGGCCGACGCCTCGCTCCACCTCCGCCGCGATCTCGCGCACGAGCTGCTGCCACGGCACGTTGAGCCTGAGCGCCACGTCGTCAAGCGTCATCACCCGCGCCCAGCGCGTGCGCGCACGGTCCTCGGCCAGCGCTTCGAAGCCGTGCACGCGCGCGAGCAGGAACGGTTCGAGGAACGGATACGCCTGGAGGAGCGCCCACACCGTGGTGCGCGGCCCGATCAGGATGTCCTGTGAACGCCCGACACTCATCGTGGGCGGTACCTCCTCCGCGTCCCGAGACCGGGCAAGGGTAGCAGGCGCGCACACCCGGGCGCACGTTGCCCGCCCGGCGCTGCCGGTGTATCCTGCCGCTCCCGCCGTGCTCCTGCAGCTCCGGCGGCAACGCCATGAGCATCGTCACCTTCAACAACGTCGAAAAGGCCTTCGCCGGGCAGCGCCTGTTCACGACCGTTTCGTTCTCAGTCGACGGTCACGACCACGCCGTCCTCGTGGGCCGCAACGGCACCGGCAAGACCACCCTGCTCCGCCTCGTGTCGGGCGACGAGCACGCCGACTCCGGCACGATCTCGCGCGCCCGCGGCCGCAGGATCTGGCTGCACGAGCAGACGCCGGAGCTCCAGCGGGACCGCCTCGTGCGGGACTACCTCCTGGAGGCGTTCGGAGATGCCGTCGAGCTCGAGGCGGCGCTGCGCGCCACCGAAGAACGCCTCTCCGGGCTCGCCGAGCACAGCCCCGAACTGCGCGACACCATGAAGTCCTACCAGCAGCTCCAGCGGCGCTTCGAGGCGGCCGGAGGCTACGGCTACCGCGACCGCCTGGGCGGGGTCGTGGAGGGTCTGGGGCTGCCCGACGACATGCTGGAGCGCAGCCTGCTCTCGCTGTCCGGCGGCGAGCTGACGCGCGTCACCCTGGCGAGGGCGCTCCTCGCCGACGCCGACCTGCTCCTGCTGGACGAGCCCACGAACCACCTCGACATCGACTCCGTGGAGTGGCTGGAGACGTTCCTCTCCGACTACGAGCGCGCCTTCCTGCTGGTGACGCACGACCGCCGCCTGCTCGAGAAGGTGGGGCGGCGGGTCCTGGCCGTGGAGCACGAGCACGTCGAGACGCAGGGCGGCGACTTCGCCACGTATCTGCGCGAGAGCGCGGCACGCCTCGACCTCATGCGCCGCGAGTACGAACAGGACATCGAGAAGATCGAGCAGCTGCAGCGGTTCTACGACCGGTTCCACGCCAAGAAGGACAAGGCCAAGCAGGCGAAGGCCAAGCTCACGCAGATCGAGCGGATCAAGGCCGGGCTGCGGGAGCCCCCCAGGCAGAAGCGGAGCTTCAAGCTGGGGCTGCCGCAGCCCAAGCCCTCCGCGCGCGTCGTGCTCGAGCTGAAGGCGCCGGCCGTGAGCGTCGGCTCCGCCGACGACCGGGCCGGCGCCCACATCCTGGTGCGCGACGTCGACGTGGTGCTCGAGCGCGGCGAGAAGGTCGCCCTGCTGGGCCCCAACGGCTCGGGCAAGACGACGCTGATCGAGACGGTGGCCGGCCTCCGCAGCCTGGCGGCCGGCGCGTCGTACCTCGGCCACAACGTGCGCCCGGCCTACTACTCGCAGCAGGGCCGGGAGCTGCGCGAGCAGGACACCGTGCTGCAGACGGTGCTGCCGCTCGTCGGCCAGGACGAACAGGCGGCGCGCGGGCTGCTCGGCCGGTTCCAGTTCGGCCCCGACGAGGTGGAGAAGCGCGTCGAGATGCTCTCCGGCGGCGAGCGCAGCCGCCTCCGCCTCCTCACGCTCCTGGTCGGCGACGCCAACTTCCTGCTGCTGGACGAGCCCACCAACCACCTGGACATGGGCTCGGTCGAGGCGCTCGCCGACGCGCTCGAGGACTACACCGGGACGATCCTGCTGGTCACCCACGACCGGCACCTCATCGACCGTGTGGCGACCCGCGTGCTCGAGATCGACGACGGGCGCCTGCTCAACCACCTCTCAGCCGCCCGCTACTGGGAGGCGCGCAGCGAGCGCCTGGGCATCGCCGCGGCGCCGGTGGAGGAGCCTGCCCGCGGCGGCAAGCGCGGCGGCAAGGCCGCGCCTGAGGGCGCCGCCGTCACGCGCGGCAAGGAGACCGCCGAGGAGGCGCGCCGCCGGCGCGCCCGCCTGCGCGGCGCCGAGGCGGCCATCCTCCGCGCGGAGAAGCGGCTCGGCGAGATCGACGCAGAGCTCGCCGAGCCCGGCACCTACGCCGACCGCGACGTCCTCAACCGGCTCCTCGACGAGCGCGGCGTCGTCGAGGGCCAGCTGCAGCGCGAGTACGCCACCTGGGAGAAGCTCGTCGACGGGCAGGCCTGAGCCCCACAGGTGAGCGCGCACGGCGGACTGAGACGTCCGGACGACGAGGGCGGGGCGGCCGCGAGGCCGCCCCGCCCTTCTGCTAGGCTTTCTCCGATGATCCACCCGGCGCACGACACATGAGCCCTGCGAGCGCCTCTCCCCTGCCGTCCTCCCGGCGCGCGCGAGCGCTGCAGCAGCGCCTGCTCTCGTGGTACGCGGACAACCGGCGCGACCTGCCCTGGCGCCACACGACCGACCCCTACGCGGTACTGGTCAGCGAGATCATGCTGCAGCAGACGCAGGTGCCTCGGGTGGCGCCGCGCTTCGTCGAGTGGCTGGAGGCATGGCCGGACCTCGAGAGCCTCGCCGCGGCGCCGCTCGCCGACGTGCTGCGGCGCTGGCAGGGCCTCGGCTACAACAACCGGGCGCGTCGCCTGCAGGAGGCCGCGGCCGCGGCCGTCGCCGCCTCTGCGGACGGCCGGCCGGCCGAGCTCCCGCGCAGCGAGGGCGGCCTGCGCGCGCTCCCCGGCATCGGCCCCTACACCGCACGCGCCGTGCTGGTCTTCGCCCACAACGACGACCTGGCCGCGGTGGACGCCAACGTGCGCCGCGTGCTCACCCACGAACTGGACCTCGCCGGCGACCTGACGGACGCGCGACTCCAGGAGGTCGCCGACGCGGTGCTGCCGCGCGGGCGCAGCCGCGACTGGCACAACGCGCTCATGGACTACGGCTCGCTGGTGCTGACGGCGCGCGCCACCGGCATCGCGCCGCGGACGCGCCAGACCGCCTTCGAGGGGTCGCGGCGGCAGAAGCGGGCCCGCCTGCTGCGCCGCCTTCTGCACGGCGGTCCGCAGCCGCTGGCGGAGCTCGCGCTCGCGCTCGGACTGCCGCTCGACGAGACCGCCGACATCGTCGATCGCCTCCGCCGGGACGGCCTGGTCACCGAGGCCGGCGGCACCGTGAGCGTGGCGTGACGCCGCCGGTGAGGCTACGCTGACGTCGTGGTCTACGACGTCGACACCGCCGGCGTGCCCGCACGGCCCGTGGTCTCCCTGCGGCGGCACGGTCCGCTCGCCGACATCGGCGGTGCCATGCGGCGGCTGCGGGAACTGCTGGGTGAGGCCGGCCTCGAGGCGGCGGGCCCCATGATGGCGCGGTTCTACGCGGACGCCGCGCCCGGCGAAGACGCCGACTACGACGTCGCCATCTCCGTCCTGCCGCGCCCGGACGGCTCCGTACCCGACGCCGTGGGCGAGGCCCGCGGCGAGTGGCTGCCGTTTCACCACGTGCTGGAGGCAGTGCACCGCGGGCCGCACGACCAGATGCAGGACGCCTGGCGCGCCGTGCGCGAGGCATGTGACACGCTCGGCTACACGCCGGCCGGACCGGTCACGGAGGTCTACGAAGTGACGCGCGCAGACGGCGTGCCGCCGGAGCAGTACGTCACCCGGGTGCAGCTGCCCTACGCGCGCTGAACCGGCCGGTCCACCCCTCGGCGGGACCGGCCGTCCCGCTCTCTCAGGTGCGGAACATCGTGAGCAGGAAGACCAGGTCGCCGCGCGCCACCACGGCGTGCTTGAGCTCGGCCGGCATGTAGTAGAGCATCCCCGGCCGAGCCTCGTGCTCCTCCCCGCCCAGCGACACGGTCCCCACGCCCTGCAGCACCTGGATGACGGCGGGCACGCTGGCCGTGTGCTCACTGAGCTCCTGGCCGTCCGCCAGCGTGAAGTGGATGATCTTGTGATGCTCGTTCTCGACGATCGCCTTGCTGACGATGCCCTGCTCGGCGACGTCGACCATGGCTTCCAGATCGGCGACGACCGGTGTCGCTGCGTCCATGCTGTCCTCCCGGATCGGTGGCGCTTCCTGCAACGAACTTACCCGGGTGCTCCACGCTCCGCCCTTGACCTTCGTCAGTCACGGCACGTGTTTGACAGAACCGGTGCCTGGCAATATACTTTGTGCCAGGTTACACAACATACATGTATTTTCCCGGAAAGGGGGTCGCCATGGCTGACGGACTCGCCAGCATCAAGCGTTTGGTGGAGGTAGCGGTGAGCACGTTAGTGGCCCCCGCGCCCGAGACGAGAGGTCCCCTGCGCGGCAGGGACTTCATGCTCGACGACCTGACATACGGCGCCGACCGCGACGGCCGCCGACACCTGGAGGGGTGAGTAGCATGCAGAATCGTTTCTTTCGCTCGATCAGCAGGTTCTTCGAGGGCACCGGCTCGGTGCTCAGCACTCCCTCGGGCGACGCCCGCGGCCACATGAACGTGCCGATCGACACGATGTTCGACGTCTCGAGCGGCCGCCGCTGGGTCGGGCGCTGACCCCAAGACACTCTCGACCATCCTCCGTCCCGGTCACGAGGTTCCCCCACCTCGCGACACGGTAGACAAAGGGTCCCTCGCCCCCTGGTTCCGGCCCCGAATCCCAGGGAACACGGCGAGGGACCCTTCCCCCTTTAACGAGGTGCAGCACGCCGAGGTCCGGGCGCGTGCGTGCACGACGAAGCCGCTGCATCGTTGGCTGCCCTCGAGTGACGCGGGCAGACGGGCGGGACGGCGCCGCAGCAGGCTGCGCCGGCGGCGCCGCTCAGACGCCGAAGTACGCGGGATAGCGCCGGGTCTTGTGCTTGCGGCGCTGGTAGGTGCGCGCGAGCTCGATGAAGATCCCGACGTCGCGCTCCAGGTCGCCCTGGGTGCCGTCGAAGTAGAAGACCCGGATCGGCAGGTCGTCCAGGTCCTTGGAGAGACTCGGGTACACGGCCTCGGTGACGATGCCGTTCATGCAGGTGAACGGGCTGATGTCGATGATGCCGTCGGCGCCCTTCTCGTACATGTAGATCGACTTGCCGCTGCTCAGGACCATCTCGCCCAGAGCGCCGGTGTACGGCAGGTACGGCAGGCTCATCTGGAGCACCTCGCGCACGTCCTCGGGCTCTTCGTAGCCGACGAAGTCGTCGTGGAACGGCGCGAGCATGGCGTGTTCGTCCCTGCGCATGATCTTGCTCTTGATGAAGCGGATGGCGCCGTCCTTGCTGATGGTCTTGTGCTCGTCGATGAGCCGGCGGCGATGTTCGTCGTCCGTGTACCACACCCACTCGCCGATGTCCGAGAGCCAGCACTCGCCGCCCTGCTCCTCGACGACGCGCATGAGGTCGAAGTTGGAGAAGGTGTTCTGGCGGCAGAAGATCTCGCCGACGACGCCGATGAGCGGCCGCGTGGCGTCGTAGTCGGCCGGGACGGCGCGGAAGCGGTCGCGAGCGCGCACCATCACGGGGACGAGGTCGGCGAGTTGCTCCTTGTGCGAGATGCCGACGCGCGAGATGGCCTTGCCGGCCTCCTCGAGGCTCGTCTGGTAGGCGGCGTCCGCCGTGCCCTTCTCGCGCTCGTAGGGGCGCGTCTTGAGCAGCATCTTCATGAGGATGTCCCCGGCGAGCACCGCACGCCAGGCCGTCCGGATGAGGTTCTGCGAGTACGCCCCGATCGACGAGTAGCCGTCGTTCGAGGTGATGCTGATCACGGGGACGTCCCCATACCCCAGCTCGTCGAACTTGGCGCGGATGAGATGCAGGTACTGCCCGAACCGGCACGGTCCGTTGGCCTGCGGCATGAGGAAGGCGACGTTGTCGCGACCCTCGTCCTCGATGATGCGCAGGAAGTCGCCGAGGGTGATCTTCTGCGGGTAGCACTCGTCGCCTGAGGTGACGCGTCCTCCGAGGTCGAGCGTGCGCTCGTCCGAGTCGCTGGTCACCCACGCGTCGAAGCCGATCGAGCGGATCGCCGCCGCCAGCAGGTACGAGCCGCCGTAGGGCATCTGCGGCAGGTAGAGGCGGCGGCCCTCGAGACCGAAGTCCTTGATCGCCTGCCTGATGCGCTCGTCCTGGACGGTCTCAGGGCGCGACACCGGCCACCTCCTCGCGGCAGGTGCGAGCCTCGTCGGCCGCGTCCTGCGACCACCAGCGGAGGAAGCCCTTGCTGTCCAGGTACGCCTCGCAGCGGGTCATCGCCCCGGCGTCGTTCTGGTGCTCATCGAACTGCAGGGTCAGGAACGGCTTGCCCGACGCCTGGCGCACGTAGTGCTTGATGTACGAGTCCGGGCCGCACTTGAAGTTCGTCATGTAGATGAGGTGCAGCCGCTCCTTGTCGCGCACGTAGGTGGCGGTCTGCAGGATCTTGCGCCCGTAGTTCCAGTACATGTTGGGCACGATCGGGTCGATGTCGATACCGCGGATCGGCAGGAAGTCGAGCGGGATCACGTTCACCCCGTAGAACTTGCGCAGCTTGCGCGGGATGTCCATGTTGACGCCCTTGTCGTACATGTTGTACGGGCGTCCGACGAGGACGACGCCGAGTTCGCCGGCGAGCTCGAGGCGCTCCAGCGCCTCCGCGCCGGCGCCCAGCAGCTTGTCGCGGAACTCATCCTGCGCCTTGTAGGCCGCGTCGAGCGCGCTGCGCACGCGCGCCTTGCTCAGGCCGAGCGTCCGCATCATGCCGGCGAAGTCGCGGAGCAGTCCTTCGCGGCCGTCGCGGAAGCGCACGCGGGGCTCGAGGATCTTGTCCCTGTGCGCCTTGAGGCCGGGCGCGTGCTTGACGACGAACGGCAGCGTCTGGCCCCACGGGCAGGCGTGCGAGTTGTACTGCATGAACTCGGTCTCTTCGTTGACCTGGTTGGGCACGAAGACCCAGTCCACGCCCTCGTCGAACAGCCACTGCACGTGACCGTGCGCCACACGGATCGGGAAGCACGGCTCGGCGACGGTGAGCGCCACCCCGGCCTCGCGGATCTGCTTGTCGCTCTCCGGCGAGAGGAGCGGGCGCAGGCCCAGCTCGGCGAAGAAGGTCGCCCAGAACGGGAGCCGGTCGTAGGTGTACATCGCGCGGGCGAAGCCGACGGTGGGCGCCGTCTCGGGCACGCGCGCGCGTGCCGCCTCGTACGGCGCCAGCAACTGCTCTTCGCGGAAGGCGACGAGGTCGGCGATCACCGGCTCCTTGTCGACCTTGGCCGGCTTGCGATAGCGGTCGGAGCACTTGTCGCCCCAGTAGGTCTTCTCACCCTCGATGGTGAACTGGCGCACGTCGCACTCGTTGGAGCACGCCTTGCACACGAAGTCGAGGACGGTGTAGTCGACCTCCTCGAGGTCCCAGCCGCGGAAGCTCGTCGGCTCGCCGGTGCGGGTCACGCGCTCGCGGGCGAGCAGCGCCATGCCGAGCGCGCCCATCACGCCGTTGTGCGGCGGCACGATGACTTCCTTCTCGAGGATCTGGCTGAACGCCGCGGCGACGGCGTCGTTGTACGCCGTACCACCCTGGAAGAAGATCACGTCGCCGATGTGCCGCTCGCGCACCAGCCGGTTCAGGTAGTTGGTGGCGATGCTGAAGGCGAGGCCGGCGACGAGGTCGTCGCGCCGCGCGCCGCGCTGCTGGTACGCCATGACGTCGCGCTCCATGAACACGGTGCAGCGCTCGCCCAGGCGGACCGGCGTGGCGGAGCCGAGCGCCAGCTCGGCGAACTCGCCGATGATGCTGATGCCGAGCTTCTCGGCCTGCTCCTCCAGGAACGAGCCGGTGCCGGCGGCGCAGGCCTCGTTCATGGCGAAGTCGACGACGATGCCGTCCTGCAGGCTGATGAACTTGCTGTCCTGGCCGCCGATCTCGAAGATCGTGTCGCACTGCTTGCCGATCTTGCGGCCGATGTAGTCGGCGCCCGTCTTGTGGGCGGTGATCTCGTCGGTGATGATGTCGGCCCCGGTGAGCTCACCGATGAGCTCGCGGCCGGAACCGGTGGTGCCCACGCCGAGCAGGTTGATGCGGGCGCCGATCTCCTTCTGGATGTCGGTCAGCCCCTTGCTCACGACCTCCACAGGGCGCGCGTCGGTCTTGGTGTAGATCTCCTTCATGACCTCGCCCTCGTCGTTGATGACGACGAGGTTGGTGGAGACCGATCCGATGTCGATGCCCATGTAGGCATTGACGACCGACCCGCTGTCGTCGAACTCGTAGGGCTTCGCCATGTCGCGGAGCAGCACGACGCGGTCCATCGAAAGAGGCTCGGTGACCGGGAACTCGGCCGCCGGGAGGCGCTCCACGTCGAGGCCGAGCACGGCGGCGTCGCGCGCCGTCTCGAGATCGGCCTCGATGAGCGCCGCGCCGATGGCGCCGATGCTCGCGTGGTACTCGGGGATGAACAACTGGCCGTCGTCGAGGGAGAACGCCTCGCGCAGCGAGCGCACGGCGCCCTCGTTCGCGGCCACGCCGCCGATGAAGGCGACGGGCGGCTCGATGACCTTGCCCTTGGCGATCGTGCCCTTGAAGTTGCGCATCACGGCGTCGCAGAGGCCACGCAGCACCTCGGGCGGCTCGTAGCCCTTCTGCTGCGCGTGGATCATGTCGCTCTTGGCGAACACGCTGCAGCGTCCCGCGATGCTCGCCGGCTTGGCGGCGCCGAGCACGATATCGCCCACGTCCTCGATGTCGTAGAGCAGCCGGCTCGCCTGCTGGTCCATGAACGAGCCGGTGCCGGCGGCGCAGTCGCCGTTGGTCTGGTAGTCGGTGATGCCGGCGCAGCCGAGGCCTATCGATTCCAGGCGGATGAACTTGGAGGTCTCGCCGCCCATCTCGAAGATCGTCTGCGTCTCGGGGTTCAGCGCGGAGATGCCGCGCGTGATGGCCTTGAACTCGTTCTCGAAGGCGGCGTCCAGCGCGGGGCCGACGAGGCGTCCACCCGAGCCCGTGACGCGGGCGCCGTGGACGGAACCCTCGGGCAGCACCGCGAGGAGCTCGCCGAGGAGAGTCTCGGCCGCCTCGGCCGGGCTTCCCTTGATGCGCCGGTACTGAGCCACGAGCACCGGCGCGTCGCCGACCAGGGTCAGGCCGTCGCGCGGCGCCTCGAAGAGCCCGGGGTGCTGCGCGAGAAGGTCGCGGAAGAGGTCTTGATCATCAGCCCGGCCGACGAGCGCGGCCTTGAGGCTGATGCAGCCGATGTCGATGCCAAGCGTGGTCATGGGTGTGAGACAGGGTCCTCCTCCGGGGGGCGGAACCGCCCCGCCGACTGCAAAGACTACCGTTCGGACTCGCCCGGAGCAAACCGGGGTGCAAAGAAGACTATCTTAGTCTTCTTTCGACGTCAACGCGGCACGCCGGGCCGGCGCGACGGACGCGGCTGAACGTGACCCGCGCGCGCGGGCAGCGTCACCCACGACCCGGCTTCGTGAGCCTGTGCGGCCGGCCGGCGCGCCTCTAGCATGCTCCTGCGGCGCGCCGGCCGGCCGCCCTCTGCACACCACTACACTCGTGGGGGCATCCGTGAACGAATCGACCACGCTCACCAACAGGGAGCGCCGAGAGAACGTGGCGTTCCTCGGGCAGGCATTCCTCGCCGCCCAGAAGCTGCCGGCCGAGATCCTCGACGCCGAGCAGCGGGACCGTTTCACCTCCGACGCAGCCGGAACAGAGCCGCCTCTTCTACACGCTGCTCTGCTACGGCGCGCTGGCCGCCCAGCCGGCGCCGGAGTCGGTGGTCGACGCCGACTGGCGCCGACTGGGCGACGCCGGCGTCGTCGACGCGCTCTTCGCCGGCGACTTCGACCTCAAGCGTTACGCGCTCGACCCGCCGGTCTCGCGCAACGACAGCAAGGGCAAGATCATCGACTTCGTGCGTCTCGCCGAGACGCGAGACACCTGGGGCCGGCTGCTGCCGCAGCCGCCGGACCCGGACGTCGCCGTGGACGTCCTGCACGCCGCCTCCGGCGGGGCGCTCAAGTCCCGCGCTTTCTGGGCGATCCGCGAGATGCGCCGGTACGGCCTGTGGGACGACGAGGCGCTGGACCGCTTCGCCTGCGTGCCCGACGGGCGGGTGCGCAAGCGGGCCGTGCGCATGGGGCTGGTGGACCTGCCGGAGAAGGCCGACACCTTCGCCGACATGAAGGCCGTCTCGCGCGCGCTGCACGCCGTGCTCCGGCTGGGCGAATCGCCGGACGGCTGCTTCGATCTCCCGGTCAGCATGGCGGACCAGCGCTGTGAGGTGTGTGACGCCGCGCGGATGGCCGCCTGCCCCATGCCCCACTGCCGGTGGCGGAGGGAGCACGCGGAGGCCTGAGCCAGAGTGGCAGGATGCGGCGACGGCGGCGATCGACGATCCTCCGCCGTCGCCGCATCTACCCTGCTCCCCGGCAGTCATCTAGGGACTTACCCCTATGGGACGATGCCCCTACGCAGGGAACAGTAGTAACAAGGGCGCAAACAGCGATCCGCGCGGGCGGAGGAAGGGGTCGGAATGTCCTGGGAGATTCTCGCGTGGGCGGCAGTGGTGCTGCTCTATGTGTTCCGCATCGCGCTGGTCGTCGGCTTC
>CAWIDR010000005.1:0-23879 GCA_963834905.1 uncultured Thermoleophilia bacterium
GTCGTCTCCGGCATCGTGGGCGCTTCGCTGCGCTGGACCCGGGTGCTGAGCGAGGACGAGCTGAAAGCCGTCGGCGCCAGGACGGGCGGCCGCAGTCTCTTCTTCGGTGGCTTCCTCTTCGCCGCCGCCGGTGTCGCGACGCTCCTGGGATGGGCTCGGTACTCGCCCGTGGACCCGGCATATCTGATCGTGGGCGCCTTCTTGCTGCTGATCGTGGCGCCGGCCCTCGGGACGTCCATCTGGGGCGTCGTCGTCGCGCGCCGGCACTGCATCGACTGCGCCGGAGCCCAGCGGAGCGCCTGATGCCGTTCAAGTCATACGCCGTGCCTTTCGAGCTCCGTCTGGGGGCCCGCTGAGCGTCGTCTGAGGACGTGGTGTGAGCTTGCCCCGGGTCCTCGTGGTGCGCTCGGGACGGCCGGCGCGCGGTGCTATGCTGCCGCCATGGTCGCCATCTCGAGCGCCTCCCGGTTCGTCCTCGCCGTCGACCTCGGCACGTCCGGCGCGAAGGTCGCGCTCATCGGCATCGACGGGCGCGTCGCCGCGTGGGAGTTCGAGCCGGTCGAGCTGATCGTGCTGCCGGGCGGCGGCGCGGAGCAGCGTCCGGACGACTGGTGGCGGGCCGTGGTCGCCGCGACACGGCGGCTCCTCGCCCGCCACGACGGGCCGGTCGCCGAGGTCGCCGCCGTCTGCTGCAGCACCCAGAGCGAGGGCACCGTGCCGGTCGACGAGGCCGGCGCGCCGCTCACGGACTGCATGCTCTGGATGGACATGCGCGGCGCGCCGCACCTGCGCAGGCAGTTCGGCGGGCCGCTCAGCATGCAGGGCATGAGCCTGCGGCGCATCCGCCGCTGGGTGAAGCTCACCGGCGGCATGCCGTCGCCGACCGGCAAAGACCCTGCCGCGCACATGCTCTACATCCGCGACGAGCTGCCGGAGGTCTACGAGCGCACGCACAAGTTCCTCAACGTGCCGGACTACCTGAACCTCAAGCTCACCGGCCGCATGGCCGCGAGCTACGACTCGATCATGACCACCTGGGTGACCGACAACCGCGACGCGGACGCCGTCAAGTACGACGCCGGGCTGGTGCGTGACTGCGGCGTCGACGGCGACAAGCTGCCGGAGATCGTCAAGTGCACCGAGGTGCTCGGCCGGCTCACGCCGTCGGCGGCCGGGGAGCTCGGGCTGGCGCCGGAGACGCAGGTCGTCGCCGGCGCCATCGACACCACGGCCGCCGCCATCGGCGCCGGCACGACCGACGACTTCGGCGTGCACCTGTACCTCGGCACGTCATCGTGGCTCGCCGCGCACGTGCCGTTCAAGAAGACCGACGTGTTCGCGAGCATCGCGTCGCTCCCCTGCGCCCTGCCCGGCCGCTGGCTGCTCACCGCGCTGCAGGCCACCGCCGGCGGCAACCTCACGTGGCTGCGCGACAACGTGCTCTACCATCAGGACGAACTGCTCGCCGAGGCGGAGCAGCCGGACGTGTTCAAGATCTTCGACCAGATCGCGGGGCGCGTGCCGCCCGGCAGCAACGGCGTGCTCTACACGCCGTGGATCTGGGGAGAGCGCGCCCCGGTCGACGACGGCACGCTGCGCGCCGGCCTCTACAACCTCTCGCTCGACAACACGCGCGAGGACATCGTGCGCGCCTTCTTCGAGGGCGTCGCGCTCAACACGCGCTGGCTGCTGGGGCCGGTGCGCAAGTTCCTCAGCCGGCCCGTCGACCACATCAACCTGGTGGGCGGCGGCGGCCAGTCGGACGTCTGGTGCCAGATCGTCGCCGACGTCCTCGGCGTCGTCGTCCGCCGCGTCCGCGACCCGATCCAGGCGAACGCCCGGGGCGCGGCGTGGATCGCCGCCGCCGGGCTCGGCGAGATCGCCTTCGGCGACGTGCCGCGGCTGGTCGAGTTCGACGGCGAGTTCGAGCCGGGCGCCGCGGCCCGCGAGGTGTACGATGCGCGCTATCGGACCTTCCTCGAGATCCACAAGCGGATGCGTCCGGTGTACCGGCGCATCAATGGTCGGTGAGACTTCGGAGCACCGCCGGTCGACCCGACCACATCGGTCGATCGCGGGGGAGAGGGAGCGACGTGAGCGGACGGGCTGAGGCGCGGGAGCGGCGCGACGCCGAGCGAGGCTATCGGGTGTACGGCTACCGCTGGGTCGTCCTCGGCGTCGTCATGATCGTCAACTTCATGATCCAGGTCCTCTGGATCAGCTACGGGGCCATCATCGCCGACGCCTCGGACTACTACGGGGTGTCGCACCAGCTGGTCACGCTGCTCTCGATGGTCTTCATGATCGCCTTCATCCCGCTGTCCCTGCCCGCGGCGTGGGTGATCGACAGCCGCGGCTTCCGCACCGCCGTCGGCTTCGGCGTCGTGCTGATGGGCGTCTTCGGCGTGCTGCGCGGCCTGTCGGGCAGCAACTACACGCTCGTGCTCGTCTGCACCATCGGCATCGCCGTCGCGCAGCCGTTCCTGCTCAACGCGTGGACCAAGATGCCGGCCAACTGGTTCGCCTCACGGCGAGCGCGCGACCGCCGTCGGGCTGATCACGCTCGCCAGCATGCTCGGCGTCGGCGCGGGTCTGGGGCTCTCGCCGGCGCTCGCCGGCGTCATGTCGATCGGCGCGATGCAGCTGTGGTTCGGTGTTGCCGCCTCCGTTTCGGCCGCCGCCTTCCTCCTGCTTGCGAGGGAGCGGCCCGCGACGGCGCCCGGGCCGGCCGGCGAGGAGGTCCGCGCCCTCATGCTCGACGGCCTCAAGCACGCGCTCACCGTCAAGTCCTTCCTGGTCATCCTGGTGGTGGCCTTCGTGCTCCTGGGCGTCTTCAACGGCGTCAGCAGCTGGATCGGCGACATCGTCCTCCCCCGGGGCTTCGGCGCCGACGCCGCCGGCCTGCTGGGCATGGTGATGCTCGTTGCCGGCGTCATCGGCGCCGTCGTCCTCTCGGCGCTGTCGGACCGCCAGGGCAAGCGCATCCGCTACCTCGTGCTCACGCTGGCGCTGGCGATCCCCAGCCTCGTCGGAGTGGCCTTCGCCTCTTCCACGTTGCTGCTCTACGCGAGCTTCGCCGCGCTCGGCTTCTTCATCGTCGGCGCTCTGCCGATCGGCATGCAGTATGCGGCCGAGGTGACGTTCCCGACGCCCGAGGGGACGTCGAACGGGCTGGTCCAGCTCTGTGGCCAGTGCTCCGTGGTCTTTGTCTACATCATGGGCCCGCTACGCACGGGGAACGGCTCGTTCGCGGTCTCGCTGCTGCTCATGAGCGCGCTCCTCGCGGTGACGACCGTCGCCGTCTCCCGCCTCAGGGACGCTCCCCTCCGGGTGGGCGCGACCGCGGGCTCTTCGCCCGCCTCCGCGCCGGCGATCGACCCGGTCGGCGCGAGCGCCCTGCGGGGGCGGATGCGCCGCCCCCGCCCGCTCCGGTAGGCTAGCGGCGTGGCACTGGCGAGCGACCTGGGAGGGTCCGCGTGAGCACGACCACCCCAGAAGCGACGACCGCAGGAACGGAGTCGGCCACCGGTCCCATGGGCGCCGGCCTCAACGGGGGCGCGGGCATCAACGGTGGCCCCGGCGCGAACGGCGCGGCCGCGAACGCAGCCGTCGTCACACGCGGCCGCCGCCCCGGCCCGCGCGAGCAGAGGGCCGTCCTCATGTGCGTCGCCGCCATCATCGTCTACCTCATCCTGTCGTATCTCGTCTTCGTCCGCCCGGGCGCCTCGCGGGTGGAGCACCTTCTGGCCGTGCTGCTGCCGTCGGCGATCCTCGCGCTCTCCGCGGACCTCTGGTCGCGTCTGCCCGCCGGCCTGCGCGCCCCGCTGGCGCTCCTCTACGGCGTGTTCGCGGTCGTCACCGGTCTCGTCTCCGTGGACCGGCTGCGCGTCGAGGGCGTGGGTGCCTCAGGGCTCTGCGGCGTGCTGCCCCTCGTGGCGGGTGCCGTGCTCATCGCGCTGGGCGTCTGGCTGCTGTGGGTCTCGCGGAAGCGTGGGGGGGCGCTCTGGTGGACCCTGCTGCGCCGCGCGCTGCTCCTGGTCGCGGCGCTGTTCGTCGTCTACTGGGTCGTCCTGCCGGTGAGCCTGGCCATCGTCGCCACCGAGCGCCCGAACGAGCCGGTCAAGGCGGTCGATCTCGGGCGGCCCTACGAGAAGGTCACTCTCACCACGCGCGACGGCCTCGAGTTGAGCGCCTGGTACGTGCCGTCGCTGAACCACGCCGCGGTCATCACCTTCCCGCGCCAGTGGACCACGGAGCAGGCGCGCATGCTGGTGAAGAACGGCTACGGCGTGCTCCTGGTCGACCCGCGCGGTTACGGAGACAGCCAGGGCGACCCCGACGCCTACGGGTGGGGATCCAGCACGGACATCGACGCGGCGGTGGCGTGGCTGCGCCGCCGTCCCGACGTCCAGCGGCGGCGCATCGGCGGTCTCGGCCTTTCGATGGGCGGCGAGCAGATGCTCGAGGCCGCCGCCCGACAACCGCGGCCTCAAGGCCGTGGTCAGCGAGGGCGCCGGCATCCGCTCGGCCCGCGAGGCGCTGCTGCCGCGCGGGCTCAGCGGGCTGGAGCTGGCGCTGCAGTACCCGCAGGCGCTGGTGCAGACCGCCTCGGTGTGGCTGCTGAGCGGCGAGCCCGTCCCGATCTCGCTCAAGAACGCATCACTGCTGATCGCCCCGCGCGCCGTCCTCTTCATCTACGGCCAGGACGGCCAGGAGGCGGAGAAGTCGGTCAACCCCGTGTACTACGGCGCCGCCTTCTCGCCCAAGGCCATCTGGATGGTGCCGGGAGCGGGACACACGCAGGGCATCGAGACGCAGCCCAAGGAGTACGAGCGCGTCGTGGTCGGGTTCTTCGACAGGACGCTGCTCGACGAAAAGTGAGGGACCGGCTGCTTCGTGAAGAAAGCGCCGCCGCCGGGAGCCTACCGGCGAGCCTCGCGCGGCGGCCCGGGCGACCAGCCCGGCGGATGGCTCGGCGAGTCCATCATCTCTTCGATCTCGAACAGGAGATCGTCCTCGGTGCAGTACAGCCAGTCCTCGCCCGGCTCGTACGACTGCATGATCGCGTGGCCGGTCTCGTGCGCATGCTTCGTGGCGTGCTTGCCGGGCGAGGAATCGCAGCAGCCGATGTGTCCGCAGACGGCGCAGCGGCGCAGGTGCATCCAGCGGCCGCCCGTCTCCATGCACTCCTTGCAGCCGTCGCCGCTGGGCTCGACGCCGACGACGATCTGGTCGAGGTGCGTGCACTCATCGCTCATGTGGAGTCTCCTGTGGGTGTTTGCCGTGGTCGGCCGGGGCAGATCCAGGCCGCGTCCCACCCCGCCAGTGATGCCCCGGCCGCGTAGGTCGACTCGAGGAAGGCGAGGAGTGCGGCCTCGGGGTCGCCCGCGGTGCGCACGTCGTCGTAGTCGATGAGGAACTCGCCCAGCGTGGTGTCCCAGCGCGCGGCGGCGGGCTCGGGGTCGACCTTCTCGATCCCCTCCGGCTTGGGGTGCGTGAAGGAGTAGTAGGCCGGGCGGGGATAGGTCTCGCTGCCCGGCCACCAGCCGGCCTCGACCAGGTCCTCGTCCATGGCGTTGCGGCCGATGTAGCCGGGGTCCGGGTCCTGTGGCGCCGAGGTGCCGCCGAGGCGCAGGTCGCGAAGGTCGAACGTGCCCCACATGAAGCCGATGGGCGGCGTCTTGCGGCTGAAGCAGGCGCGGTAGCGCTGCATCACGCCGGCGCTGGCGTGCATGGCCTGGAACCAGGCTTCCACGAGCGCGTGGTCGTATGGGCGCGGCGCGGAATCCTGCGGGAAGGGCACCGGGTCGGCGACTTCCTGCGGCTTCTCGTTGATCGTGACCGCGACGCCGGCCCCGGCGAGCGCGCCGAAGAAGCGCTCGTGCCAGCCGGCGACGCTCATGGGGCCGAGCGCGAAGCCGCCGATCGTGCCCCAGGAGGTCGTGACGCCGATCTCGTGCCGGGAGAAGTCCGCGTTCACGGTGAAGCTGCCGCCCTGCCAGGGGACCGGCCCGGTCGTCAGGCCCGTGCTGGTCAGCCCCAGGGCCACGTTCGCCCACTGCGGCTCGAACGGCTTGAGCAGCGTCAGCTTGCCGACCATCTGGAGTCCCATGTGGAGCAGGCGCATGGTCGGCGCGAACGCCTCGTAGGAGAGCTCCGGCCAGTGTGGCTTGCCGGGCGCGGTCTCGGTCATGCGGTCCTCCATGAGGGATCGTCTTCCGTCCGAAGAGTGTTCCCGAGGCCCGTCTGCGCCACGCCTCGTGGGTCAACTCGCGCCGGCCGCGGGCCGATGGCAGACTGTGTGTATGCGAAGTGAGCGGACAACCGGCTTGGGACGGGCGGCGAGCGTCGCCGTGGCACTCGCCGCCGTGCTGACGCTGCTGGCGGCCGCCGCGCTCGCCGCAGGCTGCGGCGCGGCCTCTCCGAAGGTCCCCACGAGTCCGTCCGGCACGCCGGCGAGCACGACGTCGTCACCGCCGGCCACCGCGAGCTCAACGGCCGCCGCAAGTCCCGAGGCCAGCCCGTCCGTCGCCGGCCTCGACGGCTCGCCGTCGCCGTCGGCGACCGTGGCGCCCGAGCCGCCGCCGCTCGACAAGCCGACCAGGAAGCATCCGCTGCGCGTCTACTTCGGCGGCGACTCGCTCTCCGGCATGCCCGGCGTCATGCTCGGCCAGCTCACCGCGAAGAACGGGCTCGCCAAGGTGAAGACGGACTACGTCGAGTCCTCGCGTCTCACCTACGGCGAGCCGGTGGACTGGCCGGCGCATCTCAAGCAGCAGATGAGCGCCGGCCACTACGACGTCGGCGTCTTCATGATCGGCGCCAACGACAGCGGCATGCCGATGCTCGCCGGCGGCAAGTCCGTGATGTACCCGAACAAGAAGTGGCTGGACGAGTACGAGCGTCGTGCCAAGCAGATCGCCGCGATCATGCTGCGCGGTGGCGTGCAGCGCGTGTACTGGGTCGGCATGCCGATCATGCCGAGTTCGAGCGAATCCAAGAAGATGCGCGACCTCAACAAGCTCTTCGAGGACGTCGCCGCCGGCAGCCCGGACATCGTCTACGTGGACAGCTACGACCTGCTCTCCACCAAGAGCGGCGACCTCAAGGCGTCCCTGCGCAGCGGCGACGGCGTCCACTACACCAACGACGGGGCGATGGTAGTGGCGAAGGCCGTCTGGCAGGCGATCAAGACGGATTGGGGCGGTCGCTGAGCCTCCGGTCCAACGGGTCGTGAAGAGGCCGATTTGCAGGCCTCCTGCGACTTGGGCGCGAATGCCTCTGTCATGAAGCCCGTCGACTTCAACGAGTTCGTCGATGCCGCGCGGCGGGTCGGCGTGTTCTGGGCCCTGCTCAACGAGCCCGCGCCTGCGGCGCAGTTGCAGTGAGGGAGCGGCACCGGCAGCAGCGTCCCGCCCGGCACGCCGCTGCGCCTTCTCTGCATCGACGACCGCGAGGAGGACACCGAGCTCGAGCAGCTCAGCCTCTCGCGGGCCGGGTACCGCATCGCGGCGACGCGCGTCGCGTCCGAGGAGCAGCTCGCCGCGGCCCTCGACCGCGGCGAGTGGGACGTGGCCCTCCTCGACTACACGCTGCCGGGATGGGACTGCCGGGCGGCGCTGCAGCAACTGCTCGCCGCGCGGCCCGGCATCCCGGTCATCTCCGTCGCCGGCACCATCGGCGAGGAGGCCGCGGTCGAGGTGCTCAAGCTCGGCGCGGCCGACTACGTCGCCAAGGACCACCTCGAGCGCCTGCCGTTCGTCGTCGGGCGCGCGCTCGAGGCGGCCCAGGACCATCGCGCGCGCCTGAACGCCGAATCCGCCCTGCGTGCCAGCGAGACCCGCTACCGGCGCATGGTCGAGACGGCCGCCGAGGGCATCCTGGTCTCTGATGAGGACTTCACGATCGTCTTCTGCAACGAGCGCATGTCGAGCCTGCTCGGGTACGGCTGCGGCGAGCTCCTCGGCAGGCACGTGTCGGAGCTCTTCGTCGCCGAGGACGGGGAGGTCTGCGCCGCCCAGGAGGCGCGCCGCCGTGCCGGAGAGTCCACCCAGTACCAGTCTCGACTTCTCAAGGCCGACGGCTCGGAGCTCTGGGTCAACGTCTCGGCCTCGCCGATCCTCGACGACGCCGGCGTCTTCGCCGGCTCGCTGGCGATGGTGGCGGACATGTCGATGCAGCGCGCTGCCGAGGGTCGTCTCAAGCAGGCGCTCACTGGTACCGTCGCCGCCATGGGCGCGCTCGTGGAGATGCGCGACCCCTACACCGCCGGGCACGAGCGGCGGACGGCCGAGCTCGTGGTGGCGATGGCGCGCGAGCTGGGCCTGGGCCAGGACGCGATCGAGACGCTGGACCTCACGGCGCGCATGCACGACATCGGCCAGATCGCCGTGCCGGCGGAGATCCTCACGCGCCCCGGCCGTCTCTCGCAGAACGAGTTCACGCTGGTGAAGGCGCATCCGCAGGTGGCCCACGACATCCTGTCCTCCATCGACTTCGGGCGGCCCGTCGCGGAGATCATCCTGCAGCACCACGAGCGGCTGGACGGGTCCGGCTACCCGAACGGTCTGGTCGGCGACGACATGCTGCTGGAGGCGCGTATCCTCGCCGTGGCGGACGTCGTGGAGGCGATGTCCTCTCACCGGCCCTACAGGCCGGCACTCGGCGTGGAGGCCGCTCTGGACGAGATCGCCGCCGGATCAGGGCGCCTCTACGACGCCGCCGTCGTCAAGGCCTGCGAGCAGGTGTTCGCCGCGGGGTTCACCTTCCAGGAGCTAGAGGCGATCTCACGCGCCGGGCATTACCGTTCCTTTACCTGGGCAGAACCCGCACCTTGCAGACGTGACTACCGTGGGTCACGTCAGTCATCCAGCAATGGGGGGTGCTATGCCTGTGGTACCGTCGCTCGCGCTCGTCCTCATCGTCCTGGCCGCCGCCGGCTTCGCGGGCCGCGGCCGCAGCCCCTCCGCGATTCGTCGGCATCTGCCGCCTCGCATCCCGGTGGCGGGACCCTCGGCGACGCGACCATGGAGCAGGTGAACCGGTGACGCCCCCGAGTTCACCATCCCGGATCGGGCTCGGGATCTGGCCGGAGGTCACCGGCCCGTCATCCCGGCGCGCCGACCCGAGCCGCCTCGAGAGACTTCTCTGGCACGCCGTCGGGGCCGGCGCGGGTTGGATCGACACGGCACGCGTCTACGACAGCGGCGTCGGCGAGGCCGAGATCGGAAGATGCCTCGCGAGGATGCCGAAGGACTCGCGGCCCCCGGTCGTGACCAAGGGTGGGATCGTCGTCGACCGGACGGCTGTCCGGCGAACAGGGACCCCCGTCCTGGAGCCGCTGGTGCTGCGCGCTCAGCTCGACGCGTCGCTCCGGTCGCTCGGTCTCGAGGAGGTGGACACCTACCTGCTGCACTACCCTGAGGAGGGTGACGCTCCGGTGGAGGACGCGTGGGCCGCCGTCGGCGCCATGGCGACCCAAGGGAAGGCCGCGCGGATCGGGCTGTGTGCGTTCGGGCTCGACGAGCTGCGTCGCTGCGAGGCCGTCCGGCACGTGGACGTGTACCTCACGCGGCTCAACCCGCTGGACATCACGTCTGCGATGCCGACCCTCGAGTGGTGCGCGGCGCACGCTACCGAGGTCGTCGCATGGATCCCTGGTGACGAGAGTCGATTCATGGACCCGTCGATCTCTGGACCGCTCGCCGGTACGCCCTACGACCACCAGCGCCAGAAGGTGGATCGAATGCTGTCGGCGAGCGTCGCCGCCGAGATGACCTCGCTGGGCGCGATCTACGGCCTGGCGCGGCGCAACGAGCTCCACATCGAGGATGTGATCATGGCTTGGACCCTCGCGCAGCCCGGCGTGAGGGCGGCGAGCGTCGGCGCTACGCACGGCGCCCAGCTCGACCGCTGGCTTGCGGCTGCCGAGGCGCGGCTGTCGTCCGCCGACATCGAGCAGATCACCGCGAGTGGCAGGCGCGCGCTGTCAGGGGACGGGTTGCTCGTGAGCCGGCCTGACTGACGCCGCCTCCGCCGGCACCGGGAGCAGCACCGTGAACACGGATCCTGCTCCGGGGGCCGGGGCGACGGCCACCGATCCGCCCATCGCCTCGGCGAGCTCCTTGACCAGAGCCAGGCCGATGCCGGCGCCACCGGTCTGCCGCCCCTTGGCCTTGTGGCGGTCGTGCAGGGCATACCTCTCGAAAGCGCGCGCGAGGTCGTGCTGGTCGAGGCCGGGCCCGCAGTCGGTGACGGCGATGAGGCCGGGCCCGGTCTCCACGGAGACGATGCCGCCGGGGGGGCTCGACCGCAGTGCGTTCTCGATGAGGTTCGAGGTGATCTGGAGCACCCGATCGGGATCTCCGCAGGCCGGCGACTTGGGCGCCGCGAGGACGACGACCGACGAGGTGAGCGAGTCGGCGGCGGCGCCGAAGCGTTGTGCCGCTTCCTCGGCGATGTGTCGCAGATCGACGGACTGGGGCCGGATGTCGAAGCGGCCGGCGCGCAGGCGCGCGAGGTCCAGGAGATCGCCGATGAGGCGTTCGAGGCGCCGGCTCTCCGCGAGGATGAACGCCGTCGCCTTGTCCGTGTTGATGACGCCTTCCTGGATGCCTTCGGCGAACCCTCGCACGGCCGCGACCGGGGTCCTCAGCTCGTGGCTGACGGTGAGGAGGAACCGTTGTTCGGCGTCGTGCGCCCGCTCGAGCTCCTCGGACATCGTGTTGAAGGATTCGGTGAGCGAGCGAAGTTCCCGCGGGCCTTCCGCCGGCAGTGACGGCGGGCTCTCGCCGTGGGCGAGCGCGTCGCTTGCGCCGACGACGCGATCCACGGGTCGGGCGATCGCGCGCGCCACGATCAGCGAGGCGACGATCGCACAGGTGGCCGCCAGCAGCCCCCCAGCCAGGAGGCGGCCGAACCAGCCGGTCCAATCGAGGACCGGCGTCTCGTAGGGACGCTGGAGCACCACGACCTCGTCGCCGACTCTCACCGCGCCGAAGATGGAATCCTCGGGCGAGCGCACGCGACCCTCGGCGGCTCCCGTCGTCTGCACCGAGGTGACGGCGTCGCTCGGCAGCTGCCCGGCCAGCGCCGTCAGTCGCAAGATCAGCAGCCGCCGTCCGACGCTTGCGACGGCGGTCTGCGTCGCGACACGCTCGTCCGGGCGTCTGGGGGGCAAGGATCGCGCTGAGCGTCCGTGCCTGACGGCCGATCGCGTGGACGTCGGCGTTCTCGGCCGTTCGCTGGATGAGCAGCACCCCGAGGATGAGAAACGCCGCCAGCGGGATCGCCGTCGCGAGGAAGACGGCCAGCCAGAGACGCGACCAGAGGCGGTCGAGCACGTCCCGCTAGAGTCTCGGCGTCTTGTAACCGACGCCGTGGACCGTCTCGACGATGGCCGGCCGGCCGAGCTTGCGCCGAAGCTGGGCGACGTGGACGTCGACCGTGCGCGTGCCGCCGGGGTAGTCGAGCTGCCAGGCGTGCTCGAGGAGCTCCTCGCGCGTGTACACGACACCCGGGTGGGAAACGAGGTGCACCAGCAGGTCGAACTCCTTCTGAGTGAGCTTGACCGGCAGGCCGCTCACCGCCACCTCTCTCGCACGCAGGTCGATGTCGACATCCTCGTGACTGAGCGTCGATGCCTCGCCGGGCGCGCCGCTTCGGCGGAGGACGGCCTTGACCCGCGCCATGAGCTCCCGTGGTGAGAACGGCTTGGCGACGTAGTCGTCGGCGCCGATCTCGAGTCCGGCTACGCGGTCGGCCTCGTCTCCGCGGGCGGTGAGCATGATCACCGGGACATCGCTGAACCCCTTGAGCGTGCGGCAGACGTCGAACCCGTCGATGTCCGGCAGGCCGATGTCGAGCAGCACGAGAGCGAGCGTCCGCCGCCTGGCCTCGGCAAGCGCCTCGGCGCCGTTCCGGACCCAGACGACACGGTACTCCTCGTGCAGAAGGTAATCCTGGACGAGTGTGCCCATGCTGTAGTCGTCCTCGACGAGCAAGACAGTTCCGCGCATTGAGCAATCATACGTCCCCGGACCCACGCCGGCGCTACGTGCCCCGGCGTGGGTCCGGCCCTCGTCGCGAGAGGGCATCGTCCTGCGGCCCGCCCGACGCGGATCTATTCCTCGACCGCCTGTGTCCGGCGGCGCGACCAGACGACGAGCAGCACGATGACCACCACGACGACGACCGCGCCGATGATGAGGACCATGGTGAGCGACGAGGACGATGAGCCGCTGGAGGCGACGGCTTCTCGCGGAGTGAGGTTCAGGTAAGTGTCGATGTTGCCCGCGGTGTAGAAGGCTGGACCGTTTCCGTCCATCACCCGTGTCCAGCCGGTCCATTTGTCGGTGTTGTACGCCTCGAGGTGGTCCGGATACGTCAGCACGACCCACGGCGTCTGCTCGTACATGATCTGCTGCATCTGCCAGATCAGGTCCTTGCGCATCTGCGGATCGAGCTGGGCGGCCTGCTCGATGGCCAGCTTGTCGTAGGCGGAGTTCGACCAGCAGGGCTCGTTCCAGGCCTCGATCTGCGCCGTGGTCAGAGTGGCCAGCGTCTGCCCGGGGTCGTCGTAGCCGTCCCAGTCCCACAGGTAGAGGTCGAAGTCAGGTGCGTAGGTGTCGCCGTCGTAGTTCCAGAGCCGGTCTTCGAGAGCTCCTTCGTCGATCACCTCGAGATTGATCTTCAGCCCCAACTCTTGCAGCCAGCCGGTGATCAGCTTGCCCTCGCTCTGCCCGTGCACGTCACCGGCGAGGGCGTCCAGGCGCAGCGTGATGTTCTTGCCGCTTGTACTCGCGGATGCCGTCGCCGTTCGTGTCCGTGTAGCCGGCGGCGTCGAGCATCTGCCCCGCCTTGGCCATGTCGAACGAGTACATCTGGTCGGCCGGCGGCTGCCAGTGGTAGTCGGGGTCGAACCAGGTGTCCGGCGTCATGATCGTCGTGCCGGGCTTGGCGTTGCCGCTCCACGCGATGGACACCAGGCGGTCGCGGTCGATGGCGTAGTTGAGCGCCTGCCGGAACGCCGGGTCACGCAGCACGGGGTGCCCGAGTGACGCCTTGCCCTCGTAGCAGTTGACGTCCATGTAGTCCCAGTTGCGGTAGTTGTACGAGAGCGCCTCCAGACCCTGGGTCGCCTGGAGCTGCTTGTACTGCGCCTGCGGCAGACCCCAGGCGGCGTCCAGCGTCCCCAGCTTGAGGTCCTGGGTCATCGTGTCCGGGTTCTGGTAGGTGAGGAAGATGATCTCGTCCACCGTCGGTGCCTTGCCCCAGTAGGTGGGGTTCTTGACCAGTCTGGTGTACCGGCCCTTCTTGAACTCGACGACCTGGAAGGGGCCACTGCCGATGATCGGGGGCTTGTTTGCATACGAGCTCTCGACGATCTTGGGGTCGACCTTGGACCAGATGTGCTTCGGGAGGATGGGCAGCCAGAGCCGCTCCATATCCGCCTTTGGCCGGGTGCAGACGATCTTCACCGTGTAGGGATCGACGACCTCGACGTGATCGATGCCGATCGTCATGATGCCGAAGGCGTACAGCTCGTTCTCGATACTGTAGTTGTAGGTGAAGGCGACGTCTTCTGCGGTGAGGGGCTGGCCGTCCTGCCACTTCACGCCCTGCCGGATCTTGATGGTCCAGATCTTGCCGTCGGGCGAGATGCCTCCGTTCTCCTTGGTCGGGAACTCGGCCGCCAGGTCAAGGGTCGGCTGTTCGTTCGCGCCGAAGCCGAAGAGGAAGTCGTACTGCAGCGCCCAGATCTCGAAGGAGGAGTTCTCCCAGCCGATGAAGGGGTTGAGGTTGTCGGCCTCCCTGGGCCAGCCGATCCGCAGCACCACTTTGGACGCCGTCGTCGACGATGCCGCGGGACTCTCGCTCGCGGCGGCGACTGCGGCGTTCCCGCCGATCCACACCGCGAACAGTCCGATGACGAGAGAGCAGAGCACCGCCGCCCGGCGGCTCCTCCAATACACCATGGTCGCTCCTTGGTCGCTCTGAGCGGAACGACGGAAGCACTCCCACCCGCGCCGCCGGCTTTCGCCGGCGCCCCCAGCGTCCGCGGGTCGCAGGTGCGACCCCAACATACTGTCCTCAGGGGTGTGAAGCGGACATCATGAATATGTGAAGCGCATGTAAGGTGCGGGCCCGGCCCTCAGGACGCCTCGTCCAGCGCCTCCTCGAACTGGCTGGCGTAGAGGTCGTGGTAGAAGCCGCCGGCAGCCATCAGCTCTTCGTGGCTGCCCTGTTCGATGATCGCGCCCTTGTCCATCACGAGGATGATGTCGGCGCCGCGGATGGTGCTCAGCCGGTGGGCGATGACGAAACTGGTGCGGTCCTGCATGAGCTCCGCCATCGCCTGCTGGATCAGGACCTCCGTGCGCGTGTCCACGGAACTGGTCGCCTCGTCGAGGATGAGGATGTCGGGGTCGGCGAGGAAGGCGCGGGCGATGGTCAGCAGCTGCATCTCGCCCTGCGAGACGTTGGTCGCGTCGTCGTCGAGCACCGTGTCGTAGCCGTCGGGGAGAGCGCGCACGAAGTGGTCGACGCGGGCCGCCTTCGCGGCGGCGCTGATCTCGTCCTCGGTCGCGCCCTCGCGCCCGTAGGCGATGTTCTCGCGGATGGTGCCGCTGAACAGCCAGGCGTCCTGCAGCACCATGCCGAACAGGCGGCGGAGGTCGCTGCGGCTGATGTCGCGCGTCTCCACGCCGTCGACCAGGATGCGTCCCTCGTCGATGTCGTAGAAGCGCAGCAGGAGGTTGACCAGTGTCGTCTTGCCGGCGCCGGTAGGGCCGACGATGGCCACCGTGTCGCCCGGCTCGACGTCGAGGGTCAGGTCCGTGATCAGAGGCGTATCGGGGATGTAGCGGAACGACACGCGATCGAGCTCGATGTGACCGCGAGTGTGCTCGAAGAGCACGCACTCGGCGGCGTCGGGCGTCTCCTCGGGCTCGTCCAGCAGTTCGAAGACGCGCTCGGCTGACGCTGCCGTGCTCTGCAGCACGTTCATGATGCTGGCCACCTGCGTGATGGGCATCGTGAACTGGCGCGAGTACTGGATGAAGGCCTGGACGTCGCCCAGCGACATGCGGCCGCTCGCGACCATCACCCCGCCGATCACGGCGATGGCGACGTAGTTGAGGTTCATGACGAAGTTCATGACCGGCATGATGATCCCGGAGATGAACTGGGCCTTGAAGCTCGCCTGGTAGAGCTTCTCGTTCTGCTCGTCGAACGTCTCGATGGCGGCCTGCTGGCGGCCGAACACCTTGACCACGTTGTGGCCGGTGAACATCTCCTCAACGTGGCCGTTGAGGTCGCCGGTGGTCTCCCACTGCGCCGCGAACTGCTTCTGCGAGCGCTTGGCGATGAGCATCGTGACGACCACCGAGATGGGCACGACCAGCACCGAGATCAGCGCCAGCAGCCAGCTGATGGTGAGCATCATGATGAGCACGCCGATGATGGTCAGCGTCGAGGTGATGATCTGCGTCAGGCTCTGCTGCAACGACTGCGAGATGTTGTCGATGTCGTTGGTCATGCGGCTGAGGACGTCGCCGCGCGGGTGCTCGTCGAAGTACTTGAGCGGCAGGCGCGCGAGCTTCTCGTCCGCCAGCCGCCGCAGGCGGTAGATGGTGCGCTGCGCCACACCGGCCATCAGGTAGGCCTGCAGCCAGGCGAAGAGCGCACTGAGCGCGTACACGCCGACGAGCAGGAGCAGCGTGCGCCCCAGGGCGTTGAAGTCGATGCCTTGACCGGGATTCAGGGTCATGCCGGAGATCATGTCGGCGACGCGGCCCTGACCTTTGGCGCGCAGGCCGGCGATGGCCTGCGCCTTGGTCACGCCGGCCGGGATCTGCTTGCTGACGACGCCGTCGAAGATGATGTTGGTGGCGTGCCCGAGGATCCTGGGGCCCACGACGGCGAACGCCACGCTGACCACCGCGAGCAGGACGACGGTGACGAGGAGCGCGCGCTCCGGCTTGAGCTGGCCGGCGAGCCGGCGCAGCGAGCCGCGGAGGTCCTTGGCCTTGGCCGTCGGAGTCACCAGGGCGTGCCCTCCCGGGCCGCCCGGGCCCGGGCCCTGGGGGCCACGCGGGCGCGGCGGCGGCGTGGCGCCGGGCTGTTGGTTCTTCTCGGGAGTGCTCACGCCGCTCCCTCCACGCCGAGCTGCGAGGTGACGATCTCGCGGTAGGTCTCACTCGTCTCGACCAGATCATCGTGCTTGCCGATGCCGGCGATGGTGCCGTCGTCGTCGAGCACGATGATCTGGTCGGCGTGCATGATCGTGCCGACGCGCTGGGCGACGATGATCACCGTCGCGTCCGCCGTCTGCTTGCGCAGCGCCGCCCGGAGCTTGGCGTCCGTCGTGAAGTCCAGCGCCGAGAAGCTGTCGTCGTAGATCTGGATCTTGGCCTGCTTGGCCAGCGCCCGGGCGATGGCGAGGCGCTGGCGCTGACCGCCGGAGACGTTGGCGCCGCCCTGGGAGACGGGCGCCTCAAGCTGCTCGGGCATCGCCGCGACGAACTCGCTGCCCTGGGCGATCTCGAGGTACCTCCAGAGTTGCTCGTCGGCGGCCTCCTGGTCGCCGTGGCGCAGGTTGTCCGCCACGCTGCCGCTGAAGAGGAACGACTTCTGCGGCACGAGTCCGATCCGGCTCCACAGGTCCTGCTGCGCCAGCTCGCGTACGTCTGCCCCATCCACGAGCACGCTGCCTCCGGTGACCTCGTAGAAGCGCGGGATCAGGCTGATCAGCGTCGTCTTGCCGCTGCCGGTGCTGCCCACGATCGCGGTGGTCTGTCCCGGCCGCGCCGTGAAGGAGATGCCGCTGAGCACCGGCTCTTCGGCCCCGGGGTAGCGGAACTCCACATCGCGGAACTCGACGACACCGGCCTGGGCCACGTCCGTCAAGGGCTGCTCGGGGTCGACGATCGTGGGTTGAGTGTCCAGGACTTCCATGATGCGCTGGGCCGAGACCGCGGCGCGCGGGACCATGACGAACATGATGGTGGCCATGAGCACCGCGAAGAGGATCTGGATGATGTAGGTGAGGAACGCGGTGAGGTCGCCGATGGGCATGCTGCCGTCGGCGATCTGCTTGCCGCCGAACCACATGATCGCGACCGTCGAGAGGTTCAGGATGATCGTGATCGCCGGGAACATGAGCGCGAACAGGCGTCCGACCTTGAGCGTCGTGGTCGTGAGGTCGAGGTTGGCGACGTCGAAGCGCTTCTCCTCGTACCCGGTGCGGTCGAAGGCGCGGATGACGCGCACGCCGCTCAGGAACTCGCGTGTGACCTGGTTGATGCGGTCGATCTTCTTCTGCATCGACATGAAGAGCGGGATGGCCCTGGTCATCACCAGGCCGATGACGATGCCCATGATGGGGATGGCGACCAGGATCACAGCGGAGAGCGGCACGTCGAGGCGCAGCGCCATGATGATGCCGCCGATCGCGGTGATCGGCGCCGCCACGACGACGTTCAGCATCATCAGCACCACCATCTGGACCTGCTGCACGTCGTTGGTGGTGCGGGTGATGAGCGACGGCGGGCCGAACTTGTTGACCTCGGCCTGCGAGAAGCCCTGGATGCGGCGGAACAGCTTGCCGCGCGTGTCGCGGCCGAGCGCCATCGAGGTCTTGGAACCCCAGTAGACGGCGGCGATGGACGCGAACACGTAGATGAGCGTGACGCCGAGCATGATGACGCCGACCTTGATGATGTAGGTCGTGTCGCCGGTGACGACGCCGTTGTTGATGATGTCGGCGTTGAGGGTCGGCAGGTACAGGTTGGCGATGACCTGCACCAGTACCAGCACCAGCACCAGGACGATGGGCCACCGGTAGGGACGCAGGCCCATGCGCAGGAGGCGGATCACCGGCCGTTCTCCTCCTCCGCCGCGCCGGCCTCGCGCGCGGCGGCGGCCAGCTTGATGCTGGCGCCGAGCTTCTCGAGCAGGCGCGCCAGGTCCCGGCGGTCGGCCTCGGGCAGCGTCGCGATGGTGCTGTTGACGTAGTCGGCCGCGGCGAGGTTCATCTTCTTCTCCTCGGCGCGGCCGGCCGTCGGTGAGCTCCACGCAGGTGAGCCGGGCGTCCGCGGCGTCGGGACGACGCCGCACGAGCCCGGCCTTCTCCATGGAGTTCAGCATCTTCGTCACCGTCGGGCGCGCCACGTGCAGGGCGTCGGCGAGGTCGCGCTGCGTGATCCCGTCGTTGGCGCTGAGCAGCCGCAGGCACATCGCCTGGCCGTGATGCAGGCCGTGGTCTCGCATCTCCTGCATCATCAGGCGCCCGTGCTGGCGCATGGTCGTCATGAACGCGCGGAACACGTCTGACGAGAGTTCGTCGACTCCGTCGAGGGTCTCTGGCAGTGTCGGTATGGCGTGCCGGTGCATCGGTCGAGAAGGTTAGCACGGCAATCGTTAGCCTGCAAACAAACGTGAAGCGTCACGCAAGGGTCGCGCCCGGTCCTCTCCGACCTTGGAGTCTGCCCGAGCGCGGTTCCATCCGGTCAGCCGGGGTACTACCGAGCTGAAGGGTCCTGCCCGTCGCCGAGGAATCCCCGAGGTACAGAGCGATCCGATGCCTGCTGGAGTGACGACAGATCGGGCGGAAGCCCGCAAGAGGCGCCGCCGCGCGGCGCGGCAGATGGCGGTGCGCTACGCGCTGATCTACGCGGCCGTGTCCATCGTCTGGATCGTCGCCTCGGACCGCATCCTGGGGCTGTTCGGGCTGCCGCACAACGTGGAGCTCGTGCTGGCGTCGGTCAAGGGGATCCTCTTCGTCGCCGTGACGGCCACGCTCCTGCTCTTTCTGGGGCTGCGCTACTTCCGGAACCTGGAGCTCTCGCAGGAGCGGTACACGCGCCTGTTCGAGAACGCGGTGGAGGGCCTCACGGTCTTCACGGTCGTGCGCGACGCGGACGGCGCGATCACCGACCTGGAGCTCGTCGACATCAACCCGACGCAACAGGAGCGCACGGGCCTGTCGCGGGAGGAGGCCGTCGGCAAGCGGCTCAGCCGGCCCGACGGCCTCGACGAGCGTACGCGCTCGTACCTGGAAGTGGTGGCGAGCGCCGCCGACGGCGGCACGCCCGTGCGGTCCGAGCTCTTCATCGAGAGCGACGACGCCTACGAACTGCTCGAGGCCTACCCGGTCGGTCGCGACCGCTGGGCCCTCTCCGCGCTCGACATCACCGGGGTGCGCCACGCGGAGCGGGCGCTCCGGAGGCAGGAGGAGAACATCCGCCGTGCCTACGTCGACGTCCTCGACGTGGTCACCGGCGGCAAGCTCATCCTGCTGACCGACGAAGAGCTCGCCGGCCAGCTCGGCGTACCGCTCATGAAGCCGGAGTCCGTCACCGCGCCGCGCGGGCTCTCCGAGGCGCGAGCGACGATCGCGTCCGTCGCCGCCGAGCGCTTCCCCGACTGGGCTCCCGCCACGGATGTGCGCACCCCCGTCGGCGAGGCGCTCGTCAACGCCCTCCGCCACGCCGGCGGCGGTACCTACCAGCTGTTCGCGCTCGAGGCGACGCTGCAGGTCCTGGTCCGCGACGAGGGTCCGGGCATCGACTTCCGCACGCTGCCGCGCGCCACCCTGCAGCGGGGGTTCTCCACCGAGTCCAGCCTCGGCATGGGATTCACCATCATGCTGCAGGTGTGCGAGCGCGTACTCCTGAGCACGCGGCCCGGGCGCACCTCCGTGGTCCTGGAGTTCGCCGCGAAGCAGCCGCCGATGGAGGCCCTGGACCAGGTCGAGGCCGAGGCCGAGGCGTCCTGAGTCCGCCGTCCGCGTGCGCGCGGCGGGTCTGAGTTCCCCGCCTACGCCGCGCGCATGCGGTTGTTGCGGGCCTCGTGCTCGACCACGGCAAGGCCGAGTGCCTCGAGCACCGGCGGCACGTAGTTGGCGAACCGCCCGCGCAGCCCCTTCTTGAGACCGTACCAGCCGCCCACCGGGTTGTCCGGGGACCGGCCCCAAGCCTCGACGGTGCCTTCTGCGGCCGGCTTCTGCTCGTCGGCGCTGCCGAGAGGCACCCAGTCGCCCGCGGCCTTCAGCATGGCGAGCAGGTCGTCGATGCAGCGCAGGCGGTAGCGGAGCTCGGTCTTGCCGACGATGACGACGAGGGCAGGCGGGTCGGCCGCCTCGTCGCGATAGGCCTGGTACTCGGACTTCCCCGGAGGGGTGGTCAGGGTCCACGGGTCATCCCGCGTCCCTGCTCCTCGAGTGCTGGCTGTGCTCATGATCGCTCCAGTGGTCGTCGCGGTCACGGGCCATGCGACCCGCTCCGTCTCCGGGATGTTCCCGCCCGCCGCGAGGCCCATGCTGCGGGAAGGCGACTCTGGTCAAGTGCCGAATGCGGTAGTACGTTTCGCTCTGGCACTGACCGCGCGACACCCACGGAGGCCCCCATGCGTACGCCCAGACTCGGCCTCCTCAGTCCTCGTCCTGCTCGCCGCGGTCCTGCTGGGCGCGGCCGGTCTGGGAGGCGCCGGCACGGCGCCCGCCGCGCAGGCCGGCCCGTCCAAGGCCGCGACTCACTGGTGCAACTTCGTCCTCGCCGGCAAGAACGCCACCGCGGACGGTTCCGTCCTCATGGGCTACAACAACGACTGGTCCGCCAACAACTACGTCTACCTGCAGGCCGTGCCCGGCGACGCGACGCACAACAAGTACGTCAAGCTGTACACGTGGGGCGGCGTGCCCGAGGGCGGCATCAACGAGCATCAGCTCGGCGCTCTCTACGGCACCGCGACCGACCTCGACAAGAGCGTGCTGGCCGCCGACCCGTACGTGAAGAAGGGCTACGGCGGCGAGATCTGGGACCTCATCCTGCAGCAGTGCTCCACCGCCCAAGAGGCGATCGACCTGCTGGAGCAGATGGCGCAGACCGGGTTCAGCGCCGGCGCGGCCGGCAGCTTCGCCGTCGGCGATCCCGACGAGGCATGGCTGTTCGAGCTGCTCGGCGGCCACCACTGGGTCGCCCAGCGCGTGCCCGACAACGCCTTCCTCGCCCACCCGAACATGGTGACCGTCCGCCAGGTGGACCTCGCCGACACGGCGAACTTCCGTGGGTCGTCGGACCTGCAGTCCTTCGCCCAGAGCATCGGCCGGTACAGCCCGCAAGATGGCCCCTTCGACGTCGCCTGGGCCTACGGTGACCGCGGCGGACCTGCAGAGCTACTACAACACCAACCGGCTGTGGGGCGCCTTCGACACGGTGGCTCCGTCGCTCGGCCTCACCCCGACGATGCCCTACGCGACGCGTCCGGTCTACTGTGGTCCCCGACCAGGCAGTCACACGCCAGCAGATCCAGTCCATCTGCCGCTACCACTACGAGGGCACGGGCATCGACCAGACGCAGGACTACACGCTGATGAGCCCGCACGACCAGACCAACCGGCCCATCTGCTACGCGACCACCGACTACAGCGCCGTGTGGCAGCTGCGTTCGCGGCTGTCCGACGACATCGGCGGCGTCATGTGGGTCGCGCCGAGCCGCCCCTGCTCGAGCGCCTACGTTCCGTTCTACGACTCGGTGACGAGCGTGCCGGCCGCGTGGACGAACAAGACCGCCTTCAACGTCTTCCGCGCCGTCGCAGACAGTCTCGACAAGAACGGCACCGTGGGCGGCGAGCTCCGCTACAAGCACTACATCCCGCTCGTGCAGAGCACCTACGGCGCGTTCGAGACGGAGTGCACGGACGCGCAGGCGAGCACGGAGACGGACGGCCTCCCGCCTGAGCGGATCCGCCCGCATCACGTACCTCACCGACTACTCGTCGCAGCGCGCGACGCAGGCGCAGGACCTGGCCGCCGGCCTGCCGGCGCAGATGCCGTGAGCTGCGACCGCGCCGTCGACTGACGCTTGCAGGGGGCGGGGCGGCTCGGCCGCCCCGCCCGGAGGAGGCACCGTGAACGACATCATCCGGCTGCTCGACGCGCGCTGCTCCACGCGCGCGTACGACCCGGTCCCGCCGACCGACGAGGAGAAGCGCGCGATCCTCCACGCGGCCATGCGCGCGCCCACGGCCGGCAACCTGATGCTCTACTCGATCCTCGAGATCGAGGACCAGGCGCTCAAGGACAGGCTGGCGGTGACCTGCGACGACCAGCCGTTCATCGCGCGGGCGCCGTGGGTGCTGCTGTTCGTCGCCGACTTCCAGAAGTGGATGGACCTGTTCGCCGCGTGCGGGTGCGACGAACTGCCCGGCGTGCCTCACGGCGTGACGCCGGGCCCCGGTGACCTGGTCATGGCCTGCAACGACGCCCTCATCGCGGCGCAGAACGCGGTGGTGGCGGCGGAGTCGCTGGGCATCGGCTCCTGCTACATCGGCGACATCATGGAGCTCGGCGAGGTGCACGCCGAGCTGCTGCAGTTGCCGCGCTACACGTTCCCTGCGGCGATGCTGTGCCTCGGCCGTCCGAAGGTCGGTCCGCATCGGACGGAGCGCTACGAGAAGCATGTCGTGCACAAGAACGCGTACCGGCGGCTCACGGCGGCCGAACTGCAGGAGGCATCGCGGGAGCTCGACGAGCTGCACGGCGTGCGGGAGACGCGGGACGGCGTCACCGGCTGCGTGCAGGATGTCTACGCGCGCAAGTTCACGGCCGACTTCTCGATCGAGATGAACCGCTCGGTGGCCTGGTGGCTCGAGCGGTGGACCTCGGGGGACCCGGACGCCGCCGAGGCCGCCGGCACGGAGTAGGGGCGGCGGCCTACCAGCTCCACGTGCCGGAGGCGACGCACCACGCCGGCACGGCGAAGGTCACGAGTGCGATCACGGCGACGAGGACGAAGGCCGTCCCGCGCCGCGTCATCCAGCTTCTGATGGTCATGAGGGACTCCCGTCTCTCGGCATGAGTCACCCTCTGACTGTACCCCGTTGCCGCCGCGGGCGGTTGTAGAGTCGGGACACGGGCGATCTGGGCGTCGGCTGGTTCGCTCGAGATGTCGACCGGGCAGAAGTTGTTCGTCCAGCGTCTGAGGCCGCAAGCGAGGAGAAAGCCACGATGAGCGACGACGCCTGGCCGCGGCTGCACGCGGTGACCGGGGACGAGGTGGCTGCCGCGGCCGAGGCCGTGAGGGTCTCGGCGGCCGCGGCCCAGGTCCCCGGCCGGATGCCGGCCGTCTACCTGGGCCACGGCGCGCCGCCGCTCCTGGACGACGCGCTCTGGGTCGCCGAGCTGGCCGCCTGGGCCGAGGCGCTGCCGCGGCCGAGCGCGGTGCTGATGGTCTCGGCGCACTGGACGCAGGCGCCGCTCACCCTGGGCGCGACCGAAGCGGGCGTGCCGCTCATCTACGACTTCTACGGTTTTCCCGACAGGTACTACCAGGCGCGGTACCCGGCGCCCCCGGCTCCCGATCTGGCGCGCCGGGTCGCGGACCTGGCCGGAGGCGAGACGGCGATCGCTCACGAGCCGAGCCGGGGTCTGGACCACGGCGCGTACGTGCCCCTCGTCGCCATGTATCCCGACGCGGACGTCCCGGTGCTGCAACTCTCGCTGCCGACGCTGGATCCCGGGCGGGCTGCTCGAGACCGGCGAGCGGCTGCGGCCGCTGCGGGACGAGGGCGTCCTCATCATCGGCAGCGGCTTCATGACCCACGGGTTGCCGTTCCTGCGCGAGTTCGTGCTGGATGCGCCGCCGCCGGACTGGTCGAAGGACTTCGACCAGTGGGTGGCGGCGGCCCTCGAGCGCCGCGACCTGGCCGCGCTGGCCGGCTTTCGCGACATCCCGTCGGCGCGGTACGCCCATCCGACGGTCGAGCACTTCGCCCCGCTGTTCGTGGCGCTGGGCGCCGCCGATGCGGGCGCCCCGATGGCGACGCCCATCACCGGCTTCTGGCTGGGGCTCTCCAAGCGCTCCGTGCAGTTCGCCTG
>CAWIDR010000006.1:0-100934 GCA_963834905.1 uncultured Thermoleophilia bacterium
CCTTTGCCGCTCTTGAACCCGAGGTCGCCGGCGGCCACCTTCTCCCGAGCAGCGGCGACGGCTCGGGAGACGCCTCCAGGTGCGGCAGGATGTAGTCGTGGATGGCGAGCGTGAGGTCCAGACCGACCATGTCGGCGTTCTCCATGGGCGCCAGGATGGGCAGGCGCAGGCCGGGGCCAAAGCGGATGCTCTCGTCCACGGTCGCCGCGTCGGCGATGCCGTGCTCCACGATGGAGATCGCCTCGCGCCACAGCGCGTGCTGCAGGCGGTTGGCCACGAACCCGGGCACGTCCTTCTTGCAGTCGATGGGCCGCTTGCCGACCCGCCGGAGCAGGTCCATCGTGCGGTCCACGACGGCTGGGTCGACGTGTTCGGTGCGCACGACCTCGACCAGCGGGATGAGATAGGGCGGGTTCCAGAAGTGGGTGCCGACCACGCGCTCCTTGTGCGTCGCCTTCTCGCCGATCTCGGTGATGCTCATGACCGACGTGTTGGTGCACAGGGTGGTGCCCGGCGGGCAGGCGGCGTCGAGCCGCTCGAAGACGTCCTGCTTGAGGGCGAGGTCCTCGAACACGCACTCCACGACCACATCGGCGCCCTCGCAGGCGTCCGGGAGGTCGGTGGTGGTGCGCACCCGGCCGACGGCGTCCTCGACGCCGTCGGCCGGGAACAGACCGTTCTCCGCAAGGAAGGACAGGTTGGCCGTGAGCGCGCCGGGGGCGCGCTCCAGGGCCTCGGGGTAGACGTCCTGGAGCGCGACCTCGTGCCCGGCGGCGGCGAAGACCTGGGCCACGCCCACGCCCATCATGCCGCCGCCGATGACGGCGATGCGCTCGCGCTGTCGGCGCTCAAACGCTGAACATGTGACTGGTCACACGCCTCCTCAGCGACCGGCGATCAGCCGGCCGTACTGCCGCCGTCCACGGCCATGATCTCGCCGGTGACGAAGTCGGAGGCGGCGGACGCAAGGTACACCACGGCGCCGATGAAGTCCTGCGGGTCGGCGACGCGGCCCCACGGGATGCGCGAGAGGAAGATCTTCTTGAGCTCCCGGGTCCTCGATGACCTGCTGGGTCAGCGGGGTCCAGAAGATGCACGGAGCGATGCTGTTCACATTGATGTGGTACTTGGCCCACTCGGTGGAGAGCTGCTTGGTGAGCAGGTGGACGGCGCCCTTGGCGGTGCCGTAGGCGGAGTAGCCGCCGGGGTGACCGAACTCGCCGCGCACGGAGCCGACGGTGATGATCTTGCCGCCGCCCTGCTTGATCATCTGGCGGCCGGCCGACTGGCAGCACAGGTACGTGCCCTTGACCAGCGAGTCCATGACCATCTGCCACGCGTCGATGGGGAACTCCTCGGCCGGGTGACGGTCGGCCTGGCCGGCGGCCGTGACGAGGACGTCGACGGCGCCGAACTCGTCCACGGTAGCCTTGACCATGGCCTCGACGCTGTCGGGGTCGACGGCGTCGCACGAGACGGCCTTGACCTTGGCGCCGGTGGCGTCGGCGATGTCCTTCGCCGCAGCCTCGAGCGTCTCGGCGCGGCGGCCCGTGACGACCACGTTGGCGCCGAAGGCGGCGAGGCCCTTGGCGGCGTCGTGGCCGAACGCGCCGGAACCACCGGTCACGATCGCCGTCTTGCCGGTCAGGTCGAACAGGTTGCGGATCTTGTCGACGCTCCAGATCTCACGGTCGGCCATCGGACTCTCCTCTCACGACTTTTTCTCGGTTCGGCCGGCGGAGGGCACGCCGGGACGGCCGACCGGCGCGAAGCCCTCCGGGTGGCCGCCCGGCCTGCGGCCGGACATCCCCTCACGCCGTCCCGCAGCGGGCATGGTGCCCACGATGCGGAACTGCTATTCCATGATGCGAACACTAGTGCAGCGCCCGCAGGCAGGTCAAGCATTGGCGAGGAGCTACCCGGGAGGCCCGGGTGACGGACCGGATGACGGGCGTCAGACGCGCGCGGTGAGCCCGCCGTCCACGTAGAGGATCTGGCCGGTGACGAAGCGCGCCGCCGGTGACGCGAAGAAGAGCACCGGCCCGACGACATCGGCGGTGTCGCCCCAGCGCCCCATCGGGATGCTGGCGCGCAGGCCCGCCGCGAACTGCTCGTCGGCGAGCACCGCCCGCGTGAGGTCGGTCTCGACGAACGTGGGAGCCACGGCGTTGACGCGGATGCCGAGCTCCGCCCACTGGGCGGCGAGCGAGCGCGTGAGCGAGTCGACGGCGCCCTTGCTGGCCGAGTACTCCGCCTGGCCGAACGTGGCGCCGTAGCGGCCGCGTACGGACGAGAGATTGATGATGGCGCCGCCGCCGGCCTCGGCCATGCGCGCCCCAGCCGCCTGGCAGCAGAGGAAGGTGCCCGTGGCGTTGATGTCCAGGATGCGGCGCCAGTCGGCCGGCGCCAGGTCCTCCGCCCGCGTGCGCACGGTGGCGCCGGCGGCGTTGACGAGCACGTCCACGCCGCCGAGATCACGCGCGACGGCCGCGACCATCTCGCCGACCGACGCCTCGTCGGTGACGTCCACGGCGAGGCCGGCGGTGAGGACACCGTGCTCGGCGGCCAGGTCGTCCGCGAACGAGAGCGTACGTGCGCCGTCGAGGTCGGCCACCGCCACGGCGGCGCCGTGGGCGGCGAAGCCGGCGGCGATGGCGCCGCCCAGACCGCCGGCGCCGACCACCAGCACGCGGCTGCCGGAGAAGTCGAACTCGTCCATCACGCCCTCCTCAGGCGCCGCGCAGGCGGGCCTCTGTCGTGTCGCGGAGCTCCAGCAGCCGCTCGGCCACGTACTCCTCGCTCTCCCTGAAGCGCGCCGTGGGCATGGGCACGGCGATGGAGGCGGCCCGGCCGTCCACGTCCGTGACCGCCACGGCGACGGCGCAGATGCCGTGGCGCATCTCTTCGCGCTCGTACCCCAGCCCGGCGCTCCGCACCTCGTCGAGCTCGCGCAGCAGCGTCTCGCGAGTGCGCGCGCGGCCGTCCAGCGCCGGCTCGAGCCGGCGCGGCAGACGGCGCAGGAGCTCCTCGCGCGGCAGCAGGGCCAGCAGCACCTTGCCGCTGGCGAGGCTGTAGGCGGGGAAGTGCGCGCCGACGCGGGCGATGGCCATGAGCGCCCGCTCCGGCGCCGGATGCTGCGCCACGAACAGGACCTCGCCGCCGTCCAGCACCGCGAGGTCCACGGTCTCGTTCAGCTCCATCGACAGCCGCCGGAGCGACGGCTGCAGCATCTCCGTCAGGTCGCGCCGGCCGGAGAACGCCAGCCGGAGCAGGCTCGGGCCGAGCTCCCGCCGGCCGGAGCCCGCGTCGGTGCGCACGTAGCCCACCTGCTCGAGCGCCGTGCAGATGCGGTGCACGGTCGTCTTGGGGAGCCCGGTCTGGACGGCCAGCTGCGCGAGGCTGCGGCCGCCGTCGGGCTCGGCGAGCGCGCCGAGGATGGCGGCCGCTCGCGTGATCACCTGCATCCCACCGTCGGGACCCTCTTCGTCGGACCGCCGCCTCGGCATGTCTCCCCTCTCGTCAGGCAGCGCCGCCCTCCTCCCATGCCTCGATCTCCACGAGGCACGAGTTGGCCGCGAGGGCGTGCGCCTTGCGGATCATCATCCGGCTCGGCGTGAGCACGTTCATGCACCCGCCCCTGTCGGCGGAGTGCCCCGGCTCGCCCACGGGCTCGTAGCGGGCGGACGACTCGTACGAGTGCACTGTACCTGCCGGGACGCGTTCCGTCAGCTGGACCGCGCAGATCACGGCGCCGCGGTCGTTGAAGACGCGGACGAGCTCGTTGTGCTTGAGCCCGCGCGCGGCCGCGTCGGCGGGGCTCACGCGCACGACCCAGTAGTAGCGGCCGTCGACGAGGACGCGGTGGTCGCGGATGTCGTTGGTGACCGCGTCCTTGCCGTCGCTCTGCGTGTGGAAGCTGTGACGCGGGTGCGGCGTGATGAGCTGCAGCGGGATACTGCGCGTAGAGCTCCTCGGCGTGCGGGCCCTCCCACGCCGGCACGTAGCGCATGATCGGCGCGCGCTCGGGGTCGTCGGGGTCGAACCGCTTGAGGCTCGACGCCTCGAACTCCAGCTTGCCGGACTGGGTCTGCAGCCCCATGCCGAACTCCTCGGTGTAGTCGGCGGGCAGCGGCGTGAGCTCCGGCGTGTCCTTGGCGCGACCCTCCGCGAACCAGCGGTACGACACGGGGTCGCGCCGGTCCGCCGGCGACGGCGGGATCACGTAGTAGCCCTTCTTGAGGAAGTCCTTCCACGAGATGGCGCGGGGCAGGTCGGTGGCGTCGAACAGCCGCTTGCACCAGTCGAGCTCGGTGACGCCCTCGGCGTACATCGTCCCCGAGCCCGAGGCGCATGGCCAGGTCGAGGAAGATCTGGTGGTCGGACTTCGACTCGCCCAGCGGCTCGATGCACTTGTGCTGCATCACGGCGACGCGGTGGTTGCACTGCGTGTAGGCGTGCTGGATGTAGCCGCCGCAGTTGGCGAACTCGCTGATGTCCCAGCGCTCGAAGTTGGTGCAGGCCGGCAGGATGACGTCGGCGAACTTCGTCTCGCCCTCCATCCAGATGCCCTGGTTGACGACGAACTCGAGCTTGTCGGAGCGGTACATGTGGGCGAACCGGTTGGTGTCGGTCATGGTGCCGAAGTGCGAGCCGCCGTACTTGTAGTACATCTTGACGGGGCTGTGGCCCGGCGCCGGATACTCGAAGCGCTGGAACTGGCCCTCGATCGACTTGGAGTCGGTCGGGTAGCCCTCGCAGTGGCCGTCGAGGACCGCCTCGGGGATCTTGAGCCGCGGCACGGCCTGCGAGATCGTGTTGACCGTGGGGAGCTGCGGCATGCGCTGGTACATGTTGATGCTGAGCGCGGTGCCGTAGAGGTCGCCGGAGTAGCCGCCCTCCGCGTAGCCCGGGGAAGAAGAAGTGCGTGTCGAGCGGCGTGCCCTGCTGCAGGCAGCCCATGTTGACGCCCGGCTTGCCCAGGCCCTGCATGGCCATCAGGCAGACCATGCCGCGCGCCCAGTCGCTGCCGGTGGCCGTGCGGCAGGCGCCGCCGAAGCCGATGAGGCCGCCGGCGGCGAGGTAGGTCTTGCTGCGTGCCCCAGGCGCGCGCGAGCGCACGCACGTCGCGCGCGGGGACGCCGGTCTCCGCCTCCTGCCACTCCGGCGTCTTGGGCACGCCGTCCTCCTCGCCGAGGACGTAGGCGCGCCACTTCTCGAAGCCGACGGTGCGCTCGGCCACGTACTCCTTGTCGTACAGGCCCTCGGTCATCCACACGTGGGCGATGGCGAGGACCATGGCGCTGTCCGTGCCCGGCCGGGGGGCGATCCACTTGCCGCCGAGGAACTGCGCGGTGTGGTTGTGGAACGGGTCGATGTGCACGCAGGGGATGCCGAGCTCCTTGAGCCACTGCCGGCGGACGGTGCCGTCGTGGGCGCCGTAGACGCCGCTCGTCGCCTCCGGGTCCGAGGACCAGAACACGACCATCTCGGCGTGCTTCAGCAGGTCCTCGACGGTGCCGTAGGTCTCGCCGCCGCCGTTGCGGGCGGTCTGGCCCCAGTGGTGCGAGGCGCCCCAGAACCAGCCCTCCCAGCTGTCCGGATTGTGCACGATCGGCGTCCAGCCGATCATGTTGAAGAAGCGGATGCGGGCGCTCAGCCAGTAGCCGAGCACGCCCCAGGTGTGGTGCGAACCGCTGCCGTTCATGATCGCGCCGGGGCCGTGGTCGCGCTTGACCCGCTTGATCTCGCGAGGCGACCAGGTCGAGCGCCTCGTCCCAGCTGATGCGCTCGTAGCCGGAGGTCCCGCGGTTCTGCGGGTTGCGCTCGCCGTCCGGGTCGAAGTCGACCCGCTTCATCGGGTACAGCAGGCGGTCCGGCGAGTAGATGAGGCTCTTCCAGGCGAGCGTGTGCGAGTTGACGGTCGTCTTGCGCGGCGGGGTGAAGCTGCGGCCCCGCGCCTCGATCGTCCACGGCTCGGCGTCGTCGTCGTCGAACTCGATGGGGGTGATGCGCAGGATGCGCCCGTCGCGGACGTAGACGAAGACCGGGCCCGCCGTTGGTGTTGCTGGTGTAGCGGCGCACGCCGCCGCCCGCGTCGACGCCGGCCTCGAGCTCCGACGGTGAACATCACCTGCAGGGTCTCGGAGAACCACACCGCGAGCTCGTCGGGGCCCTCGACGCGCATCTGGAAGTTCTTGAGCGCGTTGATGAACTCGAGGTAGTCGCGGCCCGGCCGCATGATGCGCGCCGCGACCTCCGCGGAGTCGAAGGACATGGTGAGGTCCGGGGCCGGGTGCAGGCCCCATGCGCGACCGCACCTTGCCGTCCTTGATGGTGTAGGCGCGGCCCCGAGCGCGTGCCGGCCAGGCGGATCTGCGCCACGAGGTCGTGCTCGCGCAGGCGCGCCGCGAACGCGGGGTACCGGCGCGCCGTGGTGCGCAGCAGGACCTCGAGGCCCGCGAGCGTCGCCGCGAACTGCGCCTCGGCGGCGGCCTTCTTCGCCTGCGCCGCCGCCTTCCTGGCCTGCCCGGCCGCGCTCTTCGCCTGTCCTGCCGCGCGAGCCGCGCGTCGCTCCCTGCCTGCCATCGCTTCCTCCGAACCCGGCCACGCCCGCACTCTGGGTGGCGTTCCGTTTAGCGGAACGGTGATTCCATTCAACGGTACGGTACCCGCCACGCCCGGAGAGGTCAAGCGTTGGCGTTGAAGCTGCGCGGGACGTGCGGACCAGGCTGGAGCGGACGGACGGACGTACGAGCGGACGGCCGCGGCTTTATAGGTCCCCTCATATCGCATGTCAATAGCGGCGAGGTCGCGACGGGAACAGGCGTTCGCGTCCGCGGAACGGGCGGGCAGCGGGCGGGCATCGGGAGCCGTCGTCAGGACGGCGCGCGCTGCAGGCGTCAGCGAGGAGCTGCGCGGGTCTTGAGCAGCGCCGCCTGCGCCTCGTCGCGGGTGCGGGAGACCGCGGCGACGATGGAGTCCTCGTCCTTCGCTGTAGCGGATCATGGGCACCACGGCGGCGAGGGAGACGACGTCGCCCATGACGTCCTGGACGAAGGCGCCGACCGCGACGACCCCTCGGCGTACTCCTCGAGGTCGAACGAGAGGCCCGTGTCGCGCACGCGCTGCACCTCCTCGAACAGGCAGCGCTTGTCGGTGATGGTGTTGGCGCGTGTAGCGGCTCGAGCTTCTCCGGCACGCACGGAGTCCACCTGCTCCGGCGTCAGCGACGCGAGGAGCGCCTTGCCGTTGGCGGTGCAGTGCAGCGGCAACCGCCCGCCGATGTGGGCGACGATGCGGAGTACGTGCGGCGAGACGTACTGGTCCACGTAGAGCGCCTCGCCGGCGAACAGCACGGCGAGGTCGGCCGTCTCGTCCAGCTCGTCGGAGAGCTTCTGGAGGAAGGGGCTGACCTCGTGCCGGATGTCGCGCCGGCTGGAGATGGCCACGCCCATCATGCCGGGCCGATGGCCAGCTTGCCCGATGGGCATGATGCGCACGAAGTCCTCGGCCGCGAGAGCCTTGCCGATACGGTAGATCGTCGGGCGTGGGATGCCGGAGCGGTCGGCGAGCTCCTGCGGCGTGAGGCCGTCGGGCACCGTGGCGAGGTGCCGCAGGATGTCCGCGACACGCGCGACGACCTGGATGCCGTCGCGCCGCTCGCCGTTCTGATGCCGTTCTCGCCCACGTGCTCTTCTCTGTTCGACCCCGGGCCGGGTCGCACGAGAGGCGGGCAGCCGGCTGCCGCCCGCCTGCTTGACACTAGTATCACATCTGACCGCGGCCGCTGCGCGCGGCCGTGCGTCGAGGGCCACCCGGATCCGGACCGGCGCGTGCGCGACAAGCGACGAGGGGCGCGGTCCCTGTACCGGGACCGCGCCCCTCAAGAGATTCACGCTCCGGCGCCGCCCCGCGACGGCCGGCGCCGGACCCTGCCTTTGGTCACGCCTTCTGCAGCACCACCGTACCGGCGTTGAGGCTGTCGTCGACCTGGAGCGTCAGCTCCGCCGGCTGGTAGCCGTCGGCGGCGATCTTGACCACGTACTCCCGGCCGGGGTCGAGGTGGTCGACCTTGACCTCGCCGAAGATGTCGGCCACGGCCTCGCCTACGACGTCGCCGCCGCGCGTCACCGTGACGGCGGCGCCCTCGGCGCACTCGTCGGTGTCGCCGAACACGATGCTGCAGCCGACGAACGCCTTCTCCCAGCGGTGCAGGTTCCTGTAGTACACGCGCGGCTTGGTGCCCAGGGAGTCGCGGTAGCGCTCGAGCTCCTCCTCCGCGACCAGCGCCTCGATCTCGGCCTCCTCGGCCATGACGAACCTGATGGCCTCGGTGGGGCACACCTGGCTGCAGCGCGTCTCGGTCCAGCCGTCGTCGAGCAGGTGGGCGCAGCCGGTGCACTTCTGCGCCAGCTCCTTCTCCTCGTTCCAGTAGATGACCGAGTACGGGCAGCTGGCGACGATCTCCTTGCGGCCCTTGGCCTTGACCGGGTCGATGATGACGAGGCCGTCCTCGCGCTTGTAGACGGCGCCGTCGGCGGTGAGGCACGGCGCCGTCGTCGCAGTGCATGCACGGCATGGGCAGGTACGCGGTCTCCACCAGCGGGTACTGGCCGCGCTCCTTGCGCTTGATGTTCATCCAGCGGTGGCCGTGCCACGGCTGCGCCGCCGAGTACGGCGGGAAGTCGTTGTCGACGAACTCGTCCTTGTCGGCCAGGAAGCAGTCGTTGCAGTCGTGGCAGCGGGCGACGTCGATGATCAGGTGCCAGCTCTTCATGAGGCCTCCCCCTCCCACTTCTCGACCTGGATAAGGCAGGAGTTGTTGGCCATGGCCGTGCGACGTCGGGCGTGATGAACCGCTTGTGGCGTCAGGATGTTGACGCAGCCGGCGATGTCGGGCGACTCGCCCGGCTCGCCCTGCGGCTCGTAGTCGGCGCACACTCGTAGGAGTGCACGGTGCCCGGCGGCCACGCGCTCGGTGACCTGCGCCGCCAGGATCACCGCGCCGCGGTCGTTGAAGGCGCGGATGAGGTCGCCTTCGGCGATGCCCCGCGCCGCCGCGTCCACGCTGTTCAGGCGCATGATCCAGTAGTAGTGGCCGTCGTCTTGAGGATCCGGTGGTCCTTGACCTCGTTGAGCCACGTGCCCTTGGAGTCGCCCATGGTGTGGAAGCTGAAGCGCGGGTGCGGGATCACCATCTGCAGCGGGTACTTGCCGTACAGCTCGGTGGTGTGGTGGCCCTCCCAGCTGGGGATGTACTGCGGGCCCATGGCCGGCCGCTCGGGGTCGACGACGTCCATCTCGAGGCGCTTGAGGCTGTTGCCACGAACTCGATCTTGCCGGACGGCGTCTGCAGGCCCTGCAGGCCGACCGTGTCGCCGGGGCGCGGGCCCCAGTCCGGGGTGTCGCGCTTGCGCCCCTCGGCGAACCAGCGCATGGCCGGCGTGCTCTTGTGGTCGTCGGGCAACGGCACGACGTAGTAGCCCTTCTTCTCGAACTCCTCCCAGGTGATGATCTTGGGGAGGTCGGTGGCGTCGAAGTATCCGCTTGCACCCAGTCGAGCTCGTCCTTGCCGCCCTCGGTGAAGATGTCGCCCATGCCCAGGCGCTCGGCGACGGCGGCGAAGATGTCGTAGTCGGACTTGGACTCGCCCAGCGGCTCGATGCACTTCTTCTGGAAGACGATCACGCGGTGGTTGGTCTGGGTGTGGTTGTCGGGGATGTAGCCGGAGCAGTTGCCGAACTCGCTGATGTCCCAGCGCTCGAAGTTGGTGCAGGCCGGCAGGATGATGTCGGCGAACTTGGCCTCGCCCTCGAACCAGATGGACTGGTTGACCACGAAGGGCACCTTGCCCTCGCGGTAGGCCTTCACGTAGCGGTTGGTCTGCGGTCATGGTGCCGAAGAACGAGCCGCCGTAGCGCTAGTACATGGTGACGTGCGGGTAGCCCGGCGCCGGGTACTGGTACTTCTGGAACTGGCTCTCGATGGACGGGCCGCAGAAGCCCTTGCCGCGCCACTCGAACTTCTCGTGCATCATGGCCTCGGGGATGCGCAGGCGCGGGACGGTCTGGCCCTCGGTGGAGTGGTGCGGCGTTCGGTGATGGCGCCGCCGTTCGGGAACATGCGGTAGAGCCAGCGGAAGCCGGCCGCCGACTTGTCGGGGTCGCCGGAGATGCCGCCCTCGGCGTAGCCGGGGAACACGAAGGAGCGGTCCGACGGCGCGCCCTGGGAGGTGCCCCAGATGTTGCTGCCCGGCTTGCCGCAGCCCTGCATGGCGGCGAGCGCGACCATGGTGCGCGCCCACTCGTTGCCGGTGGCGGAGCGGCAGGCGCCGCCCCAGCCGCCCAGGCCGCCGGCGGCGAGCATGGTCTTCTTGGTGCCCCACTCGCGCGCCAGGGCGCGGATCTCGCGGGCGGGGATGCCGCGACTCGGTCTCGGCCCACTCCGGCGTCTTGGGCACGCCGTCGGTCTTGCCGAGGACGTAGTCCTTCCACTCGTCGAAGCCGGTGGTGCGCTCGGCGACGTACTCCTTGTCGTACGTGCCCTCGGTGAGCCACGTGTAGCGCGATGCCGAGGCCGAAGGCCACGTCGGTGCCCAGGCGCGGCGCGAACCACTTGTCGCCGAGAAGAGCCCGGCGGTGTGGTTGTAGTAGGGGTCGATGAACACCATCTTGATGCCGAGCTCCTTCATCCAGAAGCGGCGCGAGGTGCTCTCGAAGGCGGAGTAGATGCCGCCGCCGGTGGACTCGGGGTCGGCCGACCAGAAGACGACCATCTCGGTGTGCTTGAGCGCGTCCTCGAGCAGGTCGTACTGCTCGGGGATGCCCAGGCGGTGGCTGAAGCCCCACATGTGGCATGGCGCCCCAGTGCCAGCCCTCCCAGCTGTCGGGGTTGTGCTCGCCGTAGGTACCATGCCCATCAGGTTGATGAAGCGGTAGTAGGCGCTGTGCCGGTAGCCCACGTTGCCCCACAGGTGGTGCGAACTGCGGGTGGTGAGGATCGGCGCCGGGCCGTATCTCGCGCTTCTCGCGGATGAGCTCGGTCGGCGACCAGGTCGAGGGCCTCGTCCCAGCTGATGGGCTCGTAGCCGGAGACGCCGCGGTTCTGCGGTGTTGCGCTCGCCGTCGGGGTCGAAGTCGACGCGCTTGAGCGGGTGCAGGATCCGCTTGGGCGAGTAGACCATGGACCGCTGCGCCTGCGCGTGCGGCGACAGCGTGGTGCGGCGCGGCGGCGTGAACGTGCGGCCCCGCGCCTCGATCACCCAGTCGCCCTTGTCGTCGTCGGCCAGGTCGATCGGGTCATGCGGACGATCTTGCCGTCCTCGACGTCCACGAAGACCGGGCCGCCGGTCGTGCAGTTGGTGAGTCGTTGGACTTCAGCCCATACGGAGACCTCGCTTCCAAGATGCGCCTGGCGGCCGGCCGAGGCCGCCTGCGTTCCCCCGAACGCTGATTCTTCCACGATGCGGACACGCTGTCCCGCATCATGGGCATCGTATCGACGGCGGGACGGGAAGTCAAGCGCGGCCGCCGCTGCGGCCGCGCTCGCGCCGCATGAGCTAGACTCCACCTCGCCATGGACCCTCTGGACACAGCCCGGGAACGCGGTGCGGATCGGCGTCCTGCTCGCCGGCGGCGAGTCGCGGCGCATGGGCCGCGACAAGCGCGGGCTGCGCCTGGGCGGCGAGACGCTGCTGCAGCGCAACCTCGCGTTTCTGCGGCGGCGTGTTCCCCGTCGTCGGCCTGTCGGTGCGGAGCGCCGCCCAGGCGCCGGCGGACCTGCCCGACGGCGTCGTCGTGATCCCCGACGAGGTGCCCGGGCTCGCCGATCGGCGGGCTCGCCGGCGATCCTCGCGCACGGTTCGGCGAGCCCGTCTTCGCCCTGGCGGCCGACCTCATCGCGCCCGAGCCCGCGCGCGGTGGGGCGCGTGCTCGACGCCTTCGGCGGCGTGGACGTGTCGCTGCCCGTCGCGGAGGACCACCTCGAGCCGCTGCACGCCGTGTACGGGCCCGGCTGCCTGCCGCACATGCGGCGCTGCTCGCGGCCGGCGCGCACAGCATCCTCGACCTCTTCCCGCTCGTGCGCGTGGCGCGCGTGCCGTTCGCCGACACGTCGCCGTTCTTCAACGTCAACACGCCGGCGGACTGGACCGAGGCCCAGCGCCGGCTGGGCGGCGGCGCGGAGCCGGCGCAGGCTCCGGCCTCCGACGAGGCCGGCGCCGGCGCAGACGAGGCCGTCGGCGCCGGTCGTCCTCGGAGTCGTCGGCCGGCCCGAACAGCGGCAAGACGACGCTCATCGAGAAGCTGATCCCCGAGTTCACCCGCCTCGGCCTGCGCGTCGGCGCCGTCAAGCGCGTGGCGAAGTTCGACATCGACATGCCCGGCAAGGACTCCTGGCGCCACTGGCAGGCCGGCGCCGACGCCTACACCGTCGCGTCGGCGTGCAAGGCTCGCCTTCGTGCGCGCCGCAGACGAGAGAGGCGGGCCTCGAGGAGATCGTCGCCCGCTACTTCGGCGGCTACGACGTGGTCGTGTGCGAGGGGTACAGGCGCGAGGCGCCGGACGTCGTGGAGGTGTTCCGGTCCGGCGCCGGGTACGAGTCCGCCGTCTGCGAGCCGGGCGAGCCGCTGGCGCTCGTCACCGACGCCGGCTTCGCGCACGAGCATCGCTTCGGGCTCGACGACAGCGCCGCGCTGGCGGCGTTCCTCGTCGAGCGCCTCGGACTGACCGCTCGCGCGTGAAGGCCCGGGAGCGGCGCCTCGCGGCGCCGCTCCCGGGCCTTCGTCAGCTCCCCCGAGCGAAGTCGACCGTCCTACGCGTCCGTCTCCATCACGTTCTCGAGCACGACGAAGTCGGGCATGGAGATGTTGCCGGTGGCCCACTTGATCGCCTCGTTCAACTCCAGTCTCTCGGCGTGCTCGCTGGGCCTGCTCGGCCGTCTGGAACTCGAGGACGACCCAGACATCGTTGTGGTCGACCGCGTTCTGGTGCACACGCGCGCCCTTGCTGCCCGAGCGGCGACGGCGCTCCTGGTCGTCCAGAAACACCTTCTTGAAGGTCTCGAAGTCGCCGACTTTGTGGTGGATGAGCAGATCGTCATCGTGGTGCCTCCGGTCCGGGGGAACGAGCGGCGCCACCATATCCGACGCGAGCGCGCGTGAAAAGGGGCCGGCGCCGCACTGCGGCGCCGGCCCCTCTCGTCCCGCTTCTCAGCGCGTCACTTGAGGATCTGGTACCAGGGCTTGACGGCTTCGCCGGTCAGGTCGATGTACACGTGCTTGGTGTGCGCGTACTCGTCGAGCGCCATCGTCGAGAGGTCCTTGCCCCAGCCCGACTGCTTGCAGCCGCCCCAGGGAGTCTCGCAGAAGATGATCAGGTGCTCGTTGATCCACGACCGTACCGGCCTCGATCTGGCTCGCCATCACCATGGCCTGGCGCACGTCCTTGGTCCAGACGGAGGCGCTGAGGCCGTAGGGGGTGTCGTTGGTCAGGCGGACGGCCTCGTCGGGCGTGGAGAAGCGGGCGAGGCCGATGACGGGGCCGAAGACCTCGTGCTGCATCACCGACATGTCGTTGGTGCAGTCGCCGAAGATGGTCGGCGCGACCCACAGGCCGGCGTCGAACTCCGGTCCCGACGGCCGCTCGCCGCCGAGCAGCAGCGTGGCGCCTTCCTGCTTGGTCGCCTCGATGTACGACTCGACCTTGTCGCGGTGACCCGGGTAGCACCACGGGGCCGATCACGGTGGCCAGGTCCATGGGGTCGCCCATCTTGAGCGCCGCGGCGGCGGCGACGAACTTCTCGGCGAACTCGTCGTACACGGAGTCCTGCACGTAGAAGCGGCTCGCGGCGGCGCACACCTGGCCGGAGTTGAAGAAGGCGCCGAAGGCCGCGCCCTCCGCGGCGCCGTCGATGTCGGCGTCCTCCATCACGATGAAGGCGTTGTTGCCGCCGAGCTCGAGACCGATGGGCTTCACCGTCTCGCTGGCCACGGACATGATGCGCTTGCCGGTCTCGGTGTCGCCGGTGAAGCCGATCTTGGCGATGCCGGGTGCGGACCATCGCCTCGCCCACCGTGCCGCCGGGGCCGGTGAGGACGTTGACCGCGCCGGGCGGCGCCCGGCCTCAGTGGCAGCTCGGCGAGGCGCAGCGTGGTGAGCGGCGCCACGGTCGGCGGCTTGACGATGCAGGCGTTGCCGGTGACCAGCGCCGCGCCCAGCTTCCAGACGACCATGAGCGCCGGGAAGTTCCACGGCGTGATCAGACCCACGACGCCGAGCGGCTCGCGCACGGTGTACGAGGTCGCCCACGGGCCGACGGGCAGCGTCTCGCCGGTCTGGGCCCGGGCCACCCCGGCGAAGTACTCGAACTGCTCGGCGCAGAGCGGCACGTCGAAGTTCATGGTCTTGCGCAGCGGCGAGCCGTGCTCGCGCGTCTCGAGCTCGGCGAGCTCGGCGCGTTCTCCATGATCAGCTGCGCCAGCTTGAGGAGCACCTTGGAGCGGTCCGACGCGGCCGGCCGGCCCAGCCCGGATACGCGGCCTCGCGGCCGCCACGGCCGCATCGACCTCGGCCTGGCCGCACAGCGCCACGCGCGCGATCTCTTCACCGTGGCGGGGTTGGTGACGCCGAAGGTCTCGCCGGTGGAGTGTCGGCCCACTCGCCGTTGATGAACGCCTTGTACGTCGGTTGCGTGGTCGCCACGGACAGCCTCCTGGGATGAGGGTGAAACGGAGGTACGGTCCTCGCGCTTCCGAGTCCCGTGAGAGTGCGGCGAGCGTAGGAAACCCCTAGGTTTGTCAATGACCGGCCCGGGCGCGAAGTGGCGTCGTCCCAGCCGCCGGTGGTACCCTCTGGACGTCCATCTCCAAGCCCTTCGCCCTACGGCAGCAGCTACGGGCGCTGGGCCGTACCACGGACAGACCGTGGGGCGGCGATGTGTGGTCGCCGTCGTGGGCCCGGGTGGAAACGCCCGGACCTCCCCGTGCTTGGAAAGGAGCCAGGGACATGACCATCCCGACCCATGGTGGTCGGGCCGTCGCAGCCGAGCCGACCGGCGAGGTACGCGCGACGACCCTTCCGCCGCACCATCCCTCTCGAGGCGCGCAGCGACGCGCCGCCGCCTCCGGCCGCCGTGGCGCGGCCACGCCACCCCGGCGGCCCCTCGCGATCGTCGTCGCGCTGCTCGTGGCCCTGGCCGTACTGGCCACCGCCTGCGGCTCGGCGTCGGACACGACCGCCGGTCAGCCGCGCGCGCTCAGCGTCTTCGCGGCGGCGTCCCTGACCGACGCCTTCACGCAGCTGGGCAGCGACTTCACCGCCGCCCACCCGGAGGTGAAGGTCAGCCTCAACTTCGCCGGCAGCAACGACCTGGTGACCCAACTGCAGCAGGGAGCGCCGGCGGATGTGCTCGCCACCGCCGACACGAGCAGCATGGACGCGGCCGGCGACCTCGTGGGCACGCCGCAGGCGTTCGCCGGCAACAAGCTCGTCATCGCCGTGGAGCCGGGCGACCCCCAGCACATCACCGGCCTCGCCGACCTGGCGCGCAAGGACCTCAAGGTCGTGCTGGCGGCGCCGGAGGTGCCCGCCGGCAAGTACGCCCAGGAGGCTCTCGGCAAGGCAGGCGTCACCGTCACGCCCGTCTCCCTCGAAGTCTCCGTGAAGGGCGTCGTCACCAAGGTCTCGCTCGGTGAGGCCGACGCGGGCATCGTCTACGTCACCGACGTCGCTGCGGCGAAGGGCAAGATCGACGGGGTCGCGATCCCCGACGACCAGAACCTGATCGCGAGCTACCCGATCGCCACGCTGACCGGCAGCAAGTACCCCGACGACGCCAAGGCCTTCATGGACTTCGTGCTGTCGGACGCCGGCCAGAAGGTCCTCGCCGACAACGGGTTCCTGCCCGCGCCGTGACCAGCCGCCGCAGCCAGAGCCACGCGCACGGCGGCGATAGCGGCGCGCGCGCGGACGCCCGCGAAAGGGATACGTCGCCGAGCCTGGCCGTGGTCGCGGGCGACGCGATCTCTCCGCGCGCAGCGGCCCGAGCCGGCGCCGTGGTGGGCCCCGGCCTCCGAGATCGGGCGCGCAGTGCGTCCCGGCGGCGACCGGGCGCCGCTCGGCTTCGTGCCGCTCGCCGTGGTCGCCGTCGTGTTCCTGACCCTGCCGCTGGTCGCCCTGCTGGTGCGCGCCCCGTGGCGCAGCCTGCCCGGCGACCTGACGGCCCCCGGAGTGCTCACCGCGCTGCGCCTCTCGCTCGTCTGCTCCGTCGGCGCGCTGTGCCTGTCGCTGGTGTTCGGCGTGCCGCTCGCCTGGCTGCTCGCCCGCGTCCGCTTCCGCGGCCGCAACCTGGTCCGCGCCCTGGTGCTGCTGCCGATGGTGCTGCCGCCGGTCGTCGGCGGCGTCGCCCTGCTGCTCGCCTTCGGCCGCAACGGGATCGCCGGGCAGTGGCTGGACCGGCTCTTCGGCATCACGCTGCCCTTCTCGACGGCCGGCGCGATGCTCGCCGAGACGTTCGTCGCCATGCCGTTCCTCGTCATCACCGTCGAGGCCGGGATCCGCGCCATGGACCGGCGCTACGAGGACGCCGCCGCGACGCTGGGCGCCGGGCGCTGGCGGACCTTCCGCCTGCGTCACGCTGCCCGCTGATCGCGCCGGCGCTCGCTGGCGGGAGGCGCCCTCTGCTGGGCGCGCGCCCTCGGCGAGTTCGGCGCCACCATCACCTTCGCCGGCAACCTCCCGGGGACGACGCAGACCATGCCGCTCGCCGTGTACCTGGCGCTGCAGAACAACGTGGACGCGGCGATCACGCTCAGCCTCGTCATGCTGGCGATCTCGCTCGCCGTGCTCGTCGGCCTCCGCAGCCACTGGTTCCCGTCGCGATGAGCGCCGCACCCACGGACGACAGCGCAGGCCCGGCGTGAGCCTCGACGCCGCCATCTCCCTGCGCAAAGGCACGCTCGAGCTCGACGTCGCTCTGACCGTCGAGAGCAACGGCGTGGTCGTGCTGCTTGGTCCGAACGCCGCCGGCAAGACCACGCTGCTCCGGGCGCTGGCCGGGCTCGTCCCGCTGGAGCGAGGCCGGGTGGAGCTCGACGGCGTCGTCCTCGAGGACACCGCCGCGGGCGTGCGCGTGCCGACGGAGCAGCGGCCGGTCGGCGTGGTCTTCCAGGACTACCTGCTGTTCCCGCACATGACGGCGCTCGAGAACGTCGCCTTCGGCCTGCGCTCCCGCGGCGCCGGCCGCGTCCGCGGCGCGGGAGCGCGCGCTGGCGATGCTCGACCGCATGGGACTGGCCGACCTGGCCGCGGCGAAGCCCAGGGCGCTCTCGGGAGGCCAGGCCCAGCGCGTCGCCCTGGCGCGCGCGCTCGCCACCGAGCCGCGCCTGCTCCTGCTGGACGAGCCGCTCTCGGCCATGGACGCCGGCGCCCGCGCCGAACTGCGGCGCGGCCTCACGCGCCACCTCGCCGCCTACGACGGCACCTGCCTGGTGATCACGCACGACCCGATCGAGGCCATGACGCTCGGCGACCAGCTCGTCGTCCTCGAGAAGGGCCGTGTGGTGCAGGCCGGCAGCCCCGCCGAGCTCTCGTCGCACCCGCGCTCCCGGTACGTCGCCGACATGCTCGGCCTGAACCTCTACCGCGGCCGGGCCGAGCAGGGAGCGGTCGCGCTCAGCGACGGCCGCCGGCTGATCGCCGCCGACCCGGTGCCCGAGGACGGCGACGTGTTCGCGGTCATCCCGCCGCGCGCCGTGGCGCTGCACCGCATCCTGCCGGAGGGGTCGCCGAGGAACGTCTGGAAGGGCGTCGTCGAGGACCTCGACATCGTCGGCAACCACGTGCGCGCGCACGTGGGCGGCGAGCTGCCGATCATCGCCGAGGTGACGCCCGGCGCCGTCGCCTCGATGCACCTGGACGACGGCGGCCCGGTGTACGTGGCCGTCAAGGCCGTGGAGATCGAGGTCTACGAGGCGTGAGCCCGGGTTTCCTCACGCCGGCTTCTTCGCTACGCTCCACGTCATGAGCGAGCGCCGTGAGACAGCAGCCGCGGGCAGACCCGCCCTCGTCGCCATCGTCGGCAAGAGCGACTCCGGCAAGACGACCCTCATCGAGAAGGTCGTGCCGGAGCTCGTCAAGCTCGGCCTGCGCGTCGGGACGGTCAAGCACGACGCGCACTCCTTCGAGATCGACCACCCCGGCAAGGACTCCTGGCGGCACGGCCAGGCCGGCGCCGAGGCCTACGTCATCGCCTCGCCGTCGCGGCTCGCCTTCATCACCAAGCTCGACGGCGAGCTCGAGCTCACCGAGATCGTCGGCCGCTACTACGACGGCTTCGACATCGTGGTCGCCGAGGGCTACAAGCGCACCGCCCCGCACCGCGTCGAGCTCTTCCGCGTCGGCGCGGGGCACACCGAGCCGCTCTGCGCGCCCGGCGAGGCGATCGCCCTCGTCACCGACGCGGACCTGGAGCACGAGTACCGCTTCGGCCTCGAGGACGGAGCCGGCCTCGCCGCGTTTCTCGCCGCCCGCCTCGACGCCCTGCGCGAGTACTGACCGACGGCCGCGGACCCTCGCGGCCCTCGCGCCGCACCCTCTTGCGAACGGCGCTTCCCGCTTGACATCCCCTCCGCGCGGATGGACGATGCCCGTGATGCGGTCTACCTAATCCGCATTGCGGAATAGCTCGGAGTCTCGCGCACCGGCCATCGCACGCGGCTCCGCTTCAGCGACCATGGGGAGGTATGGGTATGGCGGAGGACATGAGTACGACCGGTGCCTCCGGCGAAACGACGCTCATCAGAGACATCAGTTTCTGCGGCGTCCCGGAGAACGGCTCCAACGCGTCGATGGTGGATGTCAAGGACGGCAAGATCATCCGCATCCGCCCGATGCACTACGACTGGAAGTACAAGAAGGCGGATCTCAACCCCTGGAAGTTCGAGGTGCGTGGCAGCACGTTCGAGCCCAGCATGAAGACCCTGATCCCGCCGTACAGCATCGCCTACAAGAAGCGCGTCTACTCGCCCGCGCGCATCCGCTACCCGATGATGCGCGTCGACTTCGACCCCAACGGCGAGCGCAACGTGCAGAACCGCGGCGTGAGCAAGTACAAGCGCATCTCCTGGGACGAGGCGCTGGACGTCATCACCAGCGAGATGAACCGCATCAAGGAGAAGTACGGCCCGACCGCCCTGCTCTACCAGTGCGACCAGCACGGCGAGAACAAGGTCGTGCAGGCCTGCCACGGCGCCGGCCGCAAGCTGCTCCGCGAGTGGGGCGGCTTCACCCTGCAGATCCGCCAGCCCGACAGCTGGGAAGGCTGGTGGTGGGGCAACAAGCACTTCTGGGGCTGCGAGCCCGTCGGCCAGGGCCAGCAGAGCAACCTGCTCTGGGACATCTCCAAGAACTCCGAGCTGCTGCTGTTCTGGGGCTGCGACCAGGAGACCACCCCGTGGGGCTGGCAGGGCCAGCTCCCGAGCCGCCTGAGCTACTGGTGGAGTGAGATCGGCATCAAGCAGATCTACGTCTGCCCCGACCTCAACTACGCCGCCGCCGTGCACGCCGACCGGTGGATCCCGGTGCTCCCCAACACGGACGCCGCGCTCTACATCGGCGATCACGCACCGCTGGTTCAGCAAGGGCACCTACGACAAGGAGTACCTCGCCACCCACGCCGTGGGCGTCGACAAGTACGAGGCCTACGTCATGGGCGAAGAGGACGGCGTCGAGAAGTCGCCGGAGTGGGCAGCCCCCATCTGCGGCGTCCCCGCGCGCGTCATCAAGGCTCTCGCCGACGAGTGGGCCAGCAAGCGCACCACGGTCGTCATCGGCAACGGCGGCCCCGGCATCCGCGGCCCCTACGCCACCGAGCCGGCGCGCCTGCAGGGCATCTGCCTCGCCATGCAGGGCCTCGGCAAGCCGGGCCAGAACCAGGCCAAGATGATCGAGTGGGGCCTGTTCGACAAGCCGGACCAGTACGCCCAGCCCAAGCCGCTGCGCGTGCCGTACCTGCGCAAGGCCTACACCGGCGGCCACCCGGACGAGAGCAACCACCCGTCCTTCATCCCCAAGACCTACATCCCCAAGGCCATCCTCGAGGGTGAGTGCGACTGGTGGGGCTGCGAGTCCGAGACCGCCGACCGCGCCAACCAGTTCGAGCACTACAAGTACCCGGCCGACGGCTGCTCCAAGATCCACATGGTGTGGACCGACTCGCCGAGCTGGATCACCTGCTGGAACGCGGGCAACGACTACGTCAAGGCCATGCGCCACCCGGACATCGAGTTCATGTTCGCGCAGCACCCGTGGCTCGAGAACGACTGCCTGATGGCCGACGTCATCCTCCCCGTGAACACCAAGCTCGAAGAGGACGACATCGCCGGCGACATCTTCAGCGGCCAGACCAACCTGCTCTTCCCCGAGCACAAGTGCATCGAGCCGCTCGGCGAGAGCTTCAGCGACTACGAGATCGTCGTCATGCTCGCCGAGCGCCTCGGCCTCAAGGAGGAGTACACCGGCGGCAAGACGATCCCCGAGCTCATCAAGTACGGCTACGAGACCTCGCGCTGCGAGGACCTCATCAGCTGGGAGGAGCTCAACGAGAAGGGCTACTACGCGGTCCCGACGGACGACGACTGGGAGGACATCCCGGCCGGCTTCTACAACTTCTACAAGGACCCGGAGAAGTACCCGCTCACCACGCCGACGGGCAAGCTCGAGTTCGAGGCGTCCGGCCTCGTCGAGAACTTCCCCAACGACCTCGAGCGGCCGCCGGTGCCCAAGTGGGTCGCCCAGGGCGTCACGCACGAGGAGACCGTAGGCACGGAGCGCTCCAAGAAGTATCCGCTGCTCGTGTGCTCCAACCACCCGCGCTGGAGCGTCCACAGCCAGCACGACGACATCACCTGGCTCCGCGAGATCAAGACCTGCAAGATCACCGGTCCCGACGGCTACCAGTACCATCCGATCTGGCTGCACCCGTCCGAGGCGGAGAAGCGCGGCATCAAGGACGGTGACGTGGTCAGCATCTTCAACGACCGCGGCGTCGTGCTCGCCGGCGCGTACATCACCGAGCGCATCATGCCCGGCGTGATCTACATCGACCACGGCGCCAAGTGGGACCCGATCGTCCCCGGCGAGATCGACCGTGGCGGCGCCATCAACACCATCGTGCCCCGCGGCACCACCTCCAAGAACGCCGTCGGTCACGCCGTGAGCGGTTTCCTCGCCGACTGTGAGAAGACCGACATGGAAGAGCTGAAGGCCAAGTATCCGGAAGCGTTCGAGAAGCCGTTCCACCCCTGTGCTGGTCCCGGCTTGGAAGCCTGCATCTGGGGGAGGGCGTGATGGGCAAGGTCCTCGTCATCGATCTGAACATCTGCAACGGCTGCTACAACTGCCAGGTGGCCTGCAAGGACGAACACGTCGCCAACGACTGGTCGCCCATCGCCAAGCCGCAGCCCGACACCGGGCAGTTCTGGAACAAGGTCACCGACCTCGAACGCGGCCAGGTGCCCAAGGTCAAGGTCACCTACATGCACAGCATCTGCCAGCACTGCGACGACGCGCCGTGCATCCCGGCCTGCAACGTCGAGGCGATCTACAAGCCGCGACGACGGGGCCGTGATCATCGACCCGGACAGTGCCGCGGCAACCAGCTGTGCCTGGAGGCGTGCCCGTACGAGGACGTCATCTACTTCAACGACTCGCTGAACATCGCCCAGAAGTGCACGTTCTGCGCGCACCTCCTGGACGACGGCTGGACCGAGCCGCGCTGCGTCGACGCCTGCCCGACCGGGGCGTTCACGGTTCGGCGACGAGGACGATCCCAAGATCAAGGAACTCATCGCCAAGGCCGAGCCGCTCAAGCCCGAGCTGGCCGTGAAGCCGCGCGTCTACTACATCGGGCTCCCCAAGCCGTTCATCGCCGGCGCCGTGTTCGAGCCGGAAGTGGACGAGTGCACGGAGGGCGCCAAGGTCACCGCCATGAAGATCGGCAACGGCAAGGTCTACGAGGCCGTCACCGACAGCTACGGCGACTTCTGGCTCAAGGACGTCGAGCCCGGCGAGTACACCGTGCTCGTCGAGAAGCAGGGCTACCTGCCGCAGAAGATGGGCCCCGTCGATGCCAACAAGGACATCAACGTCGGCGACATCGCGGTCTGGAAGGCCTGAGCCAAGAGATCGGGGGGAAGGGCCCGGCTCCCGCAGGGGGGCCGGGCCCTTCTGTTTCTTGAGCGCCGGCGGCGGCCGGAAGGCGGTACCCGGCCCGGCCGCCGACCCTCGCACTTGATTGCCCCGGAGGCAGGCTCTACAGTGAGTAGTGCGACAGCGTCAACGGCTGCGCGCACGGCAGTCGGGCGCGTGGAGAGACGGGAGACTAGGACATGCCAAACCTCGGTGCACCAGAACTCATCATCATCGCTCTGGTGATCCTCTTGCTCTTCGGCGCGACTCGACTGCCGAAGCTCGGCAAGTCGATGGGCCAGAGCATCAAGGGGTTCAAGGACGGCCTCAACGACGCCTCCGAAGACGACGAGATCGTGGACGTCAAGCGCGACGCCACGGCGGAGCCCAAGGACGACGCCAAGGCCTCCTGAGCGCCACCAGAGAACGAACGGCCGACGGCCCGCCGACTCGGCGGGCCGTCGTCGTTAACGAGCGCGACCGCGCCGCCTTGTCGAGCAGCGCGGTCGCGGGCCGCTGAGGCCGCGGGCGACCGCCCGCGGCCTCAGCGGCTCAGCAGGCAGACGGCGTGGGCGGCGATGCCCTCCCCACGCCCCTCGAACCCCATGCCCTCGGTGGTCGTGGCCTTGACGCTCACGGCGTCGCTGGCGACGCCGAGGGCGGCGGCCAGGCGCTCGCGCATCTCCAGCCGGTAGCCGGAGAGACGTGGCTTCTCGCAGACGATGGTCACGTCGGCGTTCTCGACCCTCCACCCGGCATTGGTGAGCCAGGCGATCACCCGCTCGAGGAGCGCCATGCTGGAGGCGCCCTCGAAGGCCGGGTCCGTGTCGGGGAACAGTTCGCCGATGTCGCCGAGGCCGGCGGCGCCGAGCAGGCCGTCCATCAGGGCGTGGACGGCCACATCGGCGTCCGAGTGCCCGATCAGGCCCTGCGCGTGATCGATGTGCACCCCGCAAAGGACGAGGTCTCGCCCATCGGCGAAGCGATGCGCGTCGTAGCCGCCGCCGACCCTAAACGTCGGTCTCGACCTCCCAGGACAGGAGCGCGCCGGCCAGCGGCAGGTCCGCCGGCGTGGTGATCTTGACGTTGGCGGGCGTGGAGGGCACGAGGCCGACCGAGTAGCCGGCGCGCTCCAGCAGCATCGCGTCGTCGGTCGCGCCGTTCAGGTCGGTGCGCGCATACACGTCACGCAGGGCGTCCGCGCGGAACACCTGCGGCGTCTGCGCGGCCCAGAGACCGGCGCGGTCCACAGTACCCGACACCGCGCCGCTCTCACCCTCGCGCTTGAGCGTGTCGCTGACCTCGACCGCGGGCACCGCGCCGTGCGACTTGCCGAGCGCGGCGAGGCAGGCCTCGAAGACGTGCTTGGAGAACAGCGGCCTGGCGCCGTCGTGGACGGCGATGACCGCCGCGCCGTCCGGCACCAGGACGAGGCCGGCGCGCACCGAGTCGGCGCGCGTGGCGCCGCCCTCGGCGACGAGCAGCGGCTTGGTGTCGTCGAACGCCATGAGTTCGTTGGCGAAGCGCACCGTGTGCGACGGGTGCAGCACGACGACGATGCCGTCCACGCAGCTCATGTCGAGCAGGCGGTGCACCGAATGCGAGAGGATCGTCTCGCCGCCGAGCAGCAGGAACTGCTTGGACTCCCCATCGGGCAGCCCCATCCGCCGGCTGTCCCCGGCGGCGGCGACGATGACCCAGGTCTCCCCGGCTTGCTGATCCTCCATGTCGATCCCCTCCCAGTCAGTGTCCAGCCGGCGGCGGAGCGCTCACGCGGCTGAAGATCATCTTGCCCGAGGGGCTCTGCAGGACGCTGGTCACCTCGGCCTTGACGCGCGAGCCCACCAGGGAACTGCCGGCCTCGACGACGATCATGGTGCCGTCGTCGAGGTAGCCGACGCCCTGGTCCTGCTCGCGTCCTTCTCGCAGGATCTTGACTTCGATGACCTCGCCGGGCAGCACGGCCGGCTTGACCGAGTTGGCGAGGTCGTTGACGTTGAGCAGCTTGACGCCCTGGATCTCGGCGACCTTCTTGAGCGTGTAGTCGGTGCTGATGATCTGCGCGCCGCTGTCCCTGGCGTAGCGCACGAGCTTGGCGTCGACGGCGTCGATGTCCGCGTAGTCGGTGCCGTCGATGGTCACCGCGCCCGAGCTGTTCTGCAGGCGCTTGACGAAGTCGAGGCCGCGGCGGCCGCGCACGCGCTTCTCCGCGTCGGCGGAGTCGGCGAGCTTCTGGAGCTCCTCGATGACGAAGCGCGGCACGAGGAGCTCACCCTCGACGAAGCCGGTGTCGATGATCTCCAGGATGCGCCCGTCGATGATGGCGCTGGTGTCGAGCAGCTTGGCCGGCGTGAGCCCCGGGATGACCTCGAACGCGCCGCGGACGCCGAGCAGGCGCAGGATCTCGATGTGCTTCTTGGCCGCGAGGTAGGCGGTGAAGTAGCCGGCCAGCAGGTAGATCGGCACCGTGAGATAGGGACCGACGATGGGGATGCGGACGAGGGCGATGCTGATGAGCGTGGCGATGAAGAGGCCGACCACCACCCCGCCGATGCCGACGACGACCTCGGCGCCGCTCGCGCGCGCCATGACCTCGTCGACGCGGTCGAGACCGCGGCGCATGAGCCGCGAGAGGATGACGCCGAGCAGGTAGCCGAGCCCGAACCCCGCCAGCGTGAAGACGACCAGCCAGATGATCTTGCCGCCCTGGTCGAGCGTCGGCGCGAACGAAGACGCCCGGATGCGGTCGGCGAGTCTGGTACCCCGCGAGCGCCCCCAGCAGGGCGAGCACCGCGCGGATTGCCGGCTGCAGGACGCCGCGCGGTCTGCGCTGGCGGCCCGGCACGCCGGGATCAGACGACGGGAGCGGGCTCTCGGGAGTCGTCGGCAAGAGCGGGTCCGTCCACGTGGATGTCCTCGAGCACGGTCTCCAGGAACGCGTTCGCCTCGTCCTCGTCGAAGTCGCGCGCGTACATGAGCTCGCTGGCGAGGATCTTCTTGGCCTTGGAGAACATCTGCTTCTCGCCCGTCGACAGTCCCTTGTCGGCGTGCCGGATGGCCAGATTGCGGACCACTTCGGCGACCTCGAAGATGTCGCCGGTCTTGAGCTTGTCGCGGTTGTGCTTGTAGCGACGGCTCCAGTTCTTGGGCATCTTGGTGGGGTCGCCGCGCAAGACCTCGAGGACCCTTTCGACAACGTCGGACTCGATGACCTTGCGCAGGCCGGCGCGGTCGGCGTTCTCGACGGGGACCATGACGGTCATGTCGTTGTGAAGGATCTGGATGGTGAGGTAGTCGCGCTGCTGGCCGAGCACTTCCTTCTGCTCGATCTTCATGATCTTGCCAGCGCCGTGGTGCGGATAGACCACCTTGTCTCCGACTGAATACATCAAACCCCCCACTCGTCGTTCGTAGCCCCGGAGGCCGGCCTGTCCGCGCCCTCGTGCAGGAGGGCGGCGAACGCCCCACGCAGATCGGTCGCGCCTGCGGCACGACCGCCGGTCCCGCGTGCATCGGCGGCTGGAACGACTATGCGGTCGAAGCCGGCACGACCGGCTTCGGCGACGCGTCGTTCGCTCTGGCTGCAGGATCGAAGTCCGCCCGTCAGGCTGATCTCCCCGAACACCGCCGCCCCGGCGGGAAGCGGTTGGTCGCGCTGCGCTGAGGCGACAGCGAGTGCGACTGCGAGGTCCGCCGCAGGCTCGTCGATGCGAATTCCGCCTGCAATTGTAACAAAAATGTCGGAACTAGACAACTTCAGCCCTGCATGCCTCCCAAGGACCGCCACGAGCATCGCCAGGCGGTTGCGGTCGAAGCCGACGGCGACCCTGCGCGGCATCGCCAGTTCGGTCTGGTTGACCAGCGCCTGCACCTCGACGAGAAAGCAGCGCGTGCCCTCGACGGCGACGTGCACGGCGGAGCCCGGAGCCGGCGCCGCCTCGCTCAGGAAGAGGGCCGAGGGGTCGGGCACCGTCTTGAGGCCCGACCCGGTCATCTCGAAGATGCCGAGCTCGTTGGTGGAGCCGAACCGGTTCTTGGCGGCGCGCAGCGTGCGGTAGAACCGGTAGCGGTCGCCCTCGAACTGGAGCACCGTGTCGACCATGTGCTCCAGCACCCGGGGGCCGGCGATCGCGCCCTCCTTGGTCACGTGGCCGACGAGGAAGACGGCCGCGCCGGTGTCCTTGGCCAGGCGCAGGAAGCGGCCCGCCGCTTCGCGCACCTGGCTCACGCTGCCCGGCGCCGAGGTGAACGAGTCGCTGTAGAGCGTCTGCACCGAGTCGACGACGACGAGCGCCGGCCGCGCGGCGGCGACCGTCTCGAGGACGGTCTCGAGCTCCGTCTCGGCGAAGACGTCGATGTTGGCGGGGCCCTTGCAGATGCGCTCGGCGCGCATCTTGACCTGCGCCGCCGACTCCTCGCCGCACACGAGCAGCGCCGGCCGGCCGGCGGCGACGTTGTCGAGCACCTGCAGGAGCAGCGTGGACTTGCCGATGCCGGGCTCGCCGCCGACCAGCACGAGCGAGCCCGGGACGATGCCGCCGCCGAGCACGCGGTCGAGCTCGTCGATGCCGCTCGAGAACCGCTCGGCGGCCGACGAGACGACCTCGGACAGACGGACGGGGCCGGCGGCACTGCTGCCACCGGCCCCGTTCCCGGTCTTCGCGCCGCGGCCACGCCCCTTGGGCGCCGCCGCGACCACTTCTTCGACGAACGAGTCCCAAGCGCCGCAGTCCGGGCAGTGGCCGAGCCACTTGGCCTCCCGACGGCCGCACTCGCCGCAGGTGAAGACGGTCTGCGTCTTCGCCACGGTCAGCGGCCCTTGCCGCGGTCGCCGGTCGCCGTCACGACCCCTCAGGCGCCCGCGGACGCGCCGCCGGCGTCGGGACCATCGCTCTCGCCGCCGGACGGAGGCCCTGACGGCCCCACGCCCTGCGACACAGGCTCGTCGAGACCGACCATGGGCAGCTCGACGCTGCCGCCGACGACCTCTCCGTTGACCGTGAGCACGGTGTCCTCGTTCTGGCCGTCGACCAGCACCACGGTGCCCTCGGGGAACGCCCGCTCGAGCATGGCGTCGCTGAGCTTGTCCTCGATGTACCGCTGGATGGCGCGGCGCAGCGGGCGCGCGCCGAGCATGGGGTCGTACCCCTTCTCGACGAGCACGTCGCGACCGGCGTCGGTGAGCTCGATGTCGACGCCGCTGACCTTGAGCTGCTGCCGCAGCCGGTCGATCATCAGGTCGACGATCGCGCCGATCTCCGTGCGCTCCAGCTTGTGGAAGACGATGACCTCGTCGACGCGGTTGAGGAACTCGGGCTTGAAGACACGCTTGAGCTCGCCGGTGATGCGGCCCTTCATGTCGTCGTAGGTCATGCCCTTGTTGGCCGTCTGCGTGAAGCCGAGCGGCGTGTCCTTGGTGATCATCGAGGCGCCGATGTTGCTCGTCATGATGAGGATCGCGTTGCGGAAGTCCACGGTGCGGCCCTGCGAGTCGGTGAGGCGCCCGTCCTCCAGGATCTGCAGGAGGATGTTGAAGACGTCGGGGTGCGCCTTCTCGATCTCGTCGAACAGGATGACGCTGTACGGCTTGCGGCGCACGATCTCGGTGAGCTGGCCGCCCTCGTCGTGCCCGACGTAGCCGGGCGGCGAACCGACGAGGCGGGACACGGAGTGCTTCTCCATGTACTCGCTCATGTCGATCTGCACGAGGTGGTCCTCGTCGCCGAAGAGGAAGTTCGCCAGCGTGCGGGCGAGCTCCGTCTTCCCGACGCCCGAAGGGCCGAGGAAGATGAACGAGCCGGTGGGCCGCCGCGGGTCCTTGAGGCCGGCGCGGCTGCGCCGGATGGCCTTGCTGACGGCGCGCACGGCCGGGTCCTGGCCGACGAGCCTCGTGTGGAGCTCGTCCTCCATGCGGAGGAGCTTCTTGGTCTCGGCCTCCGTGATCTTGACCACGGGGATGCCGGTCCACATGCTGACGATCTCGGCGATCTCGTCCTCGCCGATGCTGGCGCGCATGCCCTCGTCGCTGGTCTTCCAGGCGTCCTCGAGCTCGAGCTTCTTGTGGCTGAGCTTGCGCTCCTTGTCGCGCAGGTTCGCGGCCTTCTCGAACTCCTGGGCCTCGATCGCCGCCTCCTTCTCCTTGCGCACGCCGCTGATCTCCTCTTCGAGCTCGCGGTAGCTGGGAGGCGCCGTCATGGTGCGGATGCGCATGCGGCTGGCGGCCTCGTCGATGAGGTCGATCGCCTTGTCCGGCAGGAAGCGGTCGCTGATGTAGCGGTCGGCCAGCTCGGCGGCCGAGCTGAGCGCCTCGTCGGTGATGCGGATGCGGTGGTGGGCCTCGTAGCGGTCGCGGAGCCCCTTGAGGATCTCGACGGTCTCCTCGACCGACGGCTCGGCCACCTTGATCTGCATGAAGCGCCGCTCGAGAGCGGCGTCGCGCTCGAGGTACTTGCGGTACTCGTCCAGCGTGGTGGCGCCGATGGTCTGCAGCTCGCCGCGCGCCAGCGCCGGCTTGAGGATGCTGGCGGCGTCGATGGCGCCCTCGGCCGCGCCCGCGCCGACGAGGTTGTGCAGCTCGTCGATGAACAGGATGATGTCGCCCGTCTCGCGGATCTCCTTCATGACCTTCTTGAGACGCTCCTCGAACTCGCCGCGGTACTTGCTGCCGGCGACGAGCGCGGCGAGGTCGAGCGTCCACACCTGCTTGCCCTTGAGCAGCTCGGGGACCTCGTGGTTGGCGATGCGCTGGGCGAAGCCCTCGACGATGGCCGTCTTGCCGACGCCCGGCTCGCCGATGAGCACCGGGTTGTTCTTGGTGCGCCGGCTGAGGATCTGCATGACCCGCTCGATCTCGGTCTGACGGCCGATGCACGGGTCGAGCTTGCCCTCTTCGGCGAGCTTGGTGAGGTTGCGCCCGAACTGGTCGAGGACCTTGGCGGCGCGCTTGCTCTCCGACCCGCCGCCGCTCGCCTGCGAGCTGCGGCGGCCGGGGCCGCTGAGCGCGCGCATGACCTCGTTGCGGATCTTCTCGGGCTCGGCGTCCAGGTCGAGGAGGATGCGCGCTGCGACGCCCTCGTCCTCGCGCACGAGGCCGAGCAGGATGTGCTCGGTGCCGATGTAGTTGTGACCGAGGCTCAGGGCCTCACGAAGCGCCAGCTCGAGCACCTTCTTGGCGCGCGGCGTGAAGGGGATCTGCCCCTGCGGGGACTCCTCGCCGGAGCCGACGATGCGGACCACGGCGGCGCGGACCTCTTCGACGGACACTTCGAGACCGTCGAGGACGCGCGCGGCCACTCCCTCCTCCTCGCGGAGCAGGCCGAGCAGCAGGTGCTCGGTGCCGATGTAGTTGTGCTTGAGGGAACGGGCCTCTTCTTGCGCGAGGACCACGACTTGTCTGGCGCGTTCGGTGAAGCGTTCGAACATGCGGCCACTCCTTCACGATACGGGAGCCGCTCGGTTCGTCGGGGGGACAGAGGCGGCTTCCGGTGTGCTTGCTCTCAGTCTCCGGGATACCCACTCTCGCCCCGCCGGAGACACGACTTGGGTCTATGGTACCCGATTCCCCGGGCGACGCGACCCGTGGGAGCTTGCCCCTCCCGGTATCATGTGGGTTTTGGGGCACAGCCGTTCGACGAGAGGAGACTCGCGCATGCGCCGCATCATCACGTGGTCCGTCCGCGGCAGGCACCCCTGGATCATCATCGCGATCTGGATCGTCATCGCCGGGGCCCTCTCCATGGGCCCGAAGATCCAGAGCGTCACCACCAACGACGCCTCCAAGGGCCTCTCCAACGCCGTCGAGAGCAAGCGCGCCGACGCGCTGCAGCAACAGTACTTCCCCAACGCCAAGGGCACGCCCGTCATCGTCGTCTACGGCTCGGACGTGCCGCTCACGGCCGCCGACAAGGCGGCCATCGCCCAGGGCGAGGCCTGGCTCAAGAGCGGCGCCGAGCCCATCAACAGCGCCAGCGTCCAGTACTCGCCGGACGGCAAGGGCGCGCTCATCTTCGCCAGCCTGAACGGCAACCCCGGGGACGCGGCCTTCCGCGACTCGGTGCAGGCCATCCGCGACCACTTCGGCGACACGGTGAACGGGATGCAGGTCCGGGTCACCGGCCCCGGCGGCCTCATCACCGACGTCTACGAGATCTTCCTCAACGCCGACGTGAAGCTGCTCGTCGGCACGGTCCTGCTCGTGCTGGTGCTGCTCCTGCTCATCTACCGCTCGCCGGTGCTGCCCTTCGTGCCGCTCATCGCCGTCGGGTTCGGCTACTTCGTCGCCGGCGGCATCCTCGCGCTCGTCGCCAAGGCCACCGGGACGACGCTCTCCGGCCAGGCGACGTCGCTCATGGTCATCCTGCTGTTCGGCGCCGGGACCGACTACGGGTTGCTCCTCATCTCCCGCTACCGCGAGGACCTGCGCCGTGAGCTCAGACTCCCGCGTGGCTCTGGCGACGGCGCTGGGCGAGACCTGGGAGGCGATCGCCGCCAGCGGCCTGACCGTGACTCTGGCGGTGCTCACCCTGCTCTTCGCGCAGTACGGCGACTATCGCTCGTTCGCGCCGGTGCTCGGCGTCGGCGTCTTCGTGACCCTCATCGCCGGGCTGACGCTGATGCCGGCGCTGCTCGCGCTCCTCGGCCGCCGGGCCTTCTGGCCGCGGGTGCCGAAGGAGGGCGACGCGACCGAGCACAAGACGTGGGGTCGCGTCGCCGCGTGGGTGGCTGCGGGGCCGCGCCGCGCCGCGCTGGGAGTCCTCGCGATCCTCGTCGTCCTGGCGCTCGGCTGCCTCTTCTACAGCCCGCGCTTCAGCTTCACCGAGGACTTCCTGAAGAACATGCCCTCGAAGCAGGGCTACGCGCTGCTGGAGCAGCACTTCCCCAAGGGCGCGCTGGCGCCGACGACCGTGCTCATCAAGGCGCCGCAGGCGCCGCCCGAGTTCGTCGCCGGCATGATCACCGGTGCGCTGAACAAGAGCCCGGGCGTCGCCGCCGCCTTCCCCACCGGCACCGCCGACAACGGCAAGCTGCTCAGCTTCCAGGTGATCCTGAAGGGCGACCCGTACTCGAGCCAGGCGCTCGAGCAGGTGCGGCAACTGCGGACCACGGCGCGCAAAGCGGCCGCCGCCGGAGGAGGGACCGCCCTCGTCGGCGGCCCCACGGCCATCCAGGCGGACACGTGGGCGCAGAGCAACCGCGACACGATCGTCGTCGCCGTCGCGGCCCTGGTCGTGGTGGGCGTCATCCTCATGCTCCTGCTGCGCGCCATCGTGGCGCCGATCTACCTGCTGCTGACCAACGTGCTCTCGTACCTCGCCGCGCTGGGCGCGACGATCGTCATCACCGAGAAGCTGCTGGGGTGGGAGCACATCAGCTACCGCATCCCGCTGTACATGTTCATCTTCCTGGTGGCCCTGGGCAGCGACTACAACATCTTCATCACGACGCGCATCCGCGGCGAGGCGATGGCCCGAGGGCTGCGGGACGGCACGGTGAAGGCGCTGTCGGCCACCGGCGGCGTGCTCACCAGCGCCGGCATCATCCTGGCCGGCACGTTCCTGATCCTGCTCTCCCAGCCGGTCAAGGACCTCGCCGAGATCAGCATCGGCGTGGCGCTCGGCGTGCTCATCGACACGTTCCTGGTGCGCACCGCGCTGGTGCCGGGGCTCACGCTCTGGATCGGCCCGAAGGCCGGCTGGCCGGGGCCGCTGTGGACGAAGAAGGGCAGCCGAGGCCGAGGAGCCGGCGGACGAGCCGGCGCCGTTCGCGGTGGGCGGCGAGTCGCTCGGAGACGAGGCCTAGCGACAGGTGGCGGCGAGTGCCTCCAGGGGCGCTCGCCGCTCGTCCCGGACGGGCCTGCTAGCTGCGCAGCGCCGGGAAGAGGATGACGTCGCGGATGCTGGGCGCGCCGGTGAGGACCATCACCAGCCGGTCGATGCCCATGCCGAGGCCGCCGGTGGGCGGCATGCCGTGCTCCATGGCCTCGAGGAAGTCCTCGTCGAGCCGGTGCGCGGTCTCGTCGCCGTCGGCGAGGTCCTGCAGTTGCTGCATGAAGCGCTCGCGCTGGTCGTCGGGGTCGTTGAGCTCGCTGAAGGCGTTGCTCAGCTCCATGCCGGCGATGAACCCCTCGAAGCGCTCGACGAAGCGCGGGTCGTGCGGCGTCTTCTTGGCGAACGGGCTCGTCTCGAGCGGGTGCTCGGTGATGAACACCGGCTGGATGAGCTTGGGCTCGACGCACTCGCTGAACAGCTCGTCGACCTGGGCGCCCCAGGCGGGAGCGAGCGGGACGACGTCCTCGAGGCCCTTCTCCTTGATGCGCGCCTGCAGGTCGGCGACGGTGCGCGAGTCGTCGGCGCCGATGTCGATGCCGGTCTCGTTCTCGATCGCCTTGCGCATGGTGAGGCGCGGCCACGGCGGAGTGAGGTCGATCTCGTGCTCGCGGAAGGTGACCTGGAGGCCGCCGACGGCGCCAGCCGCCTCGGCGGTCATCTGCTCGACCATCGTCATGACGTGGTTGTAGTCGACGTAGGCCTCGTAGGTCTCGAGCATCGTGAACTCGGGGTTGTGCTTGAAGCTCACGCCCTCGTTGCGGAAGTCCTTGCCGATCTCGTAGACGCGGTCGATGCCGCCGATGATGCAGCGCTTGAGGTACAGCTCGGTGGCGATGCGGAGGTAGAGGTCGCGCTCGAGCTCGTTGTGGTGCGTCATGAACGGGCGCGCGAGCGCGCCGCCGTACAGAGGCTGCAGCACCGGGGTCTCGACCTCGATGAAGCCGCGATCGTCCAGGAACCTGCGGATCGCGGCGATGATCCGCGCGCGCTTGACGAACACCTGGCGCGAGTCGTCGTTGGCGGCGAGGTCGAGGTAGCGCTTGCGGTAGCGGGTCTCGACGTCGGTGAGCCCGTGGTACTTCTCGGGCATCGGGCGCAGCGACTTGCTGAGCAGCTGCCACGACGTGATCGCGCAGGCTGAGCTCGCCGCGGCGGGTGCGCATGACCGTACCCTCGGCGCCGACGAAGTCGCCGAGGTCGATGTCTTCGAGCGCGCCGTAGCGCTCCTCGCCCAGCGCGTCGAGCTGGCAGAAGAGCTGCAGCTCGCCGCTCAGGTCCTTGAGGACGACGAAGGTGAGCTTGCCGTGCACGCGGCGAGCGAAGACGCGGCCGGCGACGCGGCGCACGTCGGGAGAGTCCTGCCCGGCCTCGAGCGTCTCGTAGGCGGACTGGACCGCCGCGATCTCGTCGCGCGGCTGGTACTGGGTGGGATACGCGGCGCCGGTCTCGCGCCAGGCGGCGAGCTTGTCACGCCGCTCGGCGAAGACGTCGCCGTGCTCAGCGTGCTGCTCGTCCACGGCGGAGGTCAGGCCTTCTCGATGTCCAGGACCTTGAACTTCTTGGAGCCCTGGGGCACGGCGACGGTGACCTTGTCGCCGGGCTTGTGACCGAGGATCGCCCTGCCGACGGGCGACTCGTTGGACAGCTTGTGCGCGCCCGGGTCGGCCTCGGCCGAACCGACGATGGAGTACTGGACCACGTCGCCGCGCTGCATGTCCTGCAGCGTGACCTTGGTGCCCACGCCGACGACCTCGGTCGAGATGTTGTCGGAGTCGATGACGATGGCGCTGCGCAGACGCTCCTCGAGCGAGAAGATGCGCGCCTCCAGCATGGCCTGTTCGTTCTTCGCGTCGTCGTACTCGGAGTTCTCCGAGATGTCGCCGAAGTCGCGCGCGGCACGGATGCGCTCGGCTACCTCGTCGCGCTTGACGGACGAGAGATACTCGACCTCTTCCTTGAGGCGCTGGAAGCCCTCAGGCGTGAGGATGATCTCACGGTCGACCACAGATTCCTCCTCTTCAACGCGGCAACGCGGCCCCGTTCGAGGCCGCGTGCCGAAGTGGCGAGCAAGTATAGGGCATGCCCGGCGTTTGCGCAAACAGAGCCGGATCGCCGTCGACGGGGCGCGTCAGAGGCCGAGAAGCGTGCGTACCTCGGCCTCGTCCCGCGCCCTGCATCAGCTCCAGCGACAGCGGCTTGTCCAGCGCGCCGTGACGGCGGAACTTGGGCCAGAACTGGCGGAGGTGGCCGACGGCGCGGGCGCCGAGGTCGGCGATGACCTCCGCCGCGAAGCGGCGCACCTCGGCGAGCTTCTCGGCGGGCGCCGGCTCGGCCGCGCCCAGCACCTGCGGAGAAGAGCCACGGCGCGCCCACGGCGCCGCGCGCGAGCATGACGGCCGCGGCGCCGCCGTCCAGCAGCCGCAGCGCCGCGTCCCGGCCGTCCACGTCGCCGGAGGCGATCACGGGGACGGCCAGCTCGGCGGCGAGCGCGAACGTCACCGCGTGGTCGGCGTGGCCTTTGTAGAGCTGCGCCGCCGTGCGCGGGTGGATGCAGACGGCGGCCGCGCCGGCGGCGACGAGCCGGGGCGCCGCGAGGCGCCCGAGCTCGTCGCCGTCCCGCAGCCCCGCGCGGATCTTCACGGTGACGGGGATGCCGCGCCCCTGCGCGGCGTCGTCCACGGCCTGCACCACGGCGGCGACGATGCCGGCGGCGCGCTCGGGCTCGGCGAGCAGCGCCGCCCCGGCGCCGGTCTTGACGACCTTGCGCACGGGGCAGGCCATGTTGAGGTCGACGAGGTCGGCGCCGGCGGCCACCGCCCGCCCCGCCGCGTCGGCCAGCACGTCGGCGTCGGCGCCGAACAGCTGGAACCCGAGCGGGTGCTCGTCCTCCCCGTGGGCGAAGTAGTCGAGCGTGCGCCGGTTGTCGTAGTGCACGCCGTAGGCGGAGATCATCTCCGTGTAGACGAGCCCGGCCCCCCAGCGGCGCACGCTGCGCCGGAACGCCGGCGTCGTGAGGCCGGCCATGGGAGCCATGAAGAGCCGCCGCTCGAGCGCGAGTCCGCCGAGGGCGAGCGGCTGGAGGAGAGGATCGGGCGCGGCGCCGGACTCGGCAGGCAGCGGGCGGGGCGCGGTCACGCCCGGGGCCTCAGGCTCGCTGCTGGCGCCGCATCACGATCTCGATGCCGCGCAGCGTGAGGAACGGGTCGACCTTCTCGATGACGTCGGTGTGCCGGGCGATCATCTCGGCGAGCCCGCCGGTGGCGATCACGGGGCACTTCACGCCCAGCTCGGCCCAGATGGCGTGCACGACGCCCTCGACCTCGCCGGCGAACCCGTACACGGCGCCGGACTGGAGCGCCTCGGTGGTCGTCTTGCCGATGGCGTGCTCGGGCTCGATGAGCTCGACCTTGATGAGCTTGGCGGCGCGCGTGGTGAGCGCCTCCAGGGAGACCTCGATGCCGGGGGCGATGGCGCCGCCGAGGTAGTCGCCCTCGGCGGAGATCACGTCGAAGGTGGTGGCCGTGCCGTAGTCGGCGACGATGCACGGCCCGCCGTACATCTCGTAGGCGGCGACGGCGTTGACGATGCGGTCGGCGCCGACCTCGCCCGGGTTCTTCGTCCTGATGCGCATGCCGGTGCGCGCGCCGGGGCCGACGACGAACGCCTGGATGCCGAGGTGCTTCTCGCACATCTCTTCCCACTGCTGCGTCAGCCTGGGCACCACCGAAGCGACGCCGACCTCGCCCACGACCTCCGTGAGCCGGCGGCCCTGCAGCGAGAACAGCCCCTGCAGCATCCCCGCGATCTCGTCGCTGGTGCGGTGCCGCACCGTGGCCATGCGCCACTCGTCGACCACGGCGCCGCCGTCGACGACCCCGAGGTGCGTCTGCGTGTTCCCGACGTCGACGACGAGCAGCACGGTCAGACCTCCAGATCGAGGGCCAGGTCGATCCACGGAGCGCGCGTGGTGAGCGCGCCGGCGGAGATGACGTCGACGCCCGCCTCGGCGAGCTCGCGGACGCGCTCGAGCCGCACGCCGCCCGACACCTCGACGACGGCGCGGCCGGCGACGCGCTCCACGGCCTGCCGCACGGTCGCCGTGTCCATGTTGTCGAGCAGCACGATGGTGGCGCCGCAGGCAAGGGCTTCGTCCAGCTGGTCCAGCGTGTCGACCTCGACCTCGAGCGCGTGCAGGTGCGCCGCGCCGGCGCGCACCAGCGAGATCGCGGCGCTGACACCGCCGGCGGCGGCGACGTGGTTGTCCTTGATCATCGCGCCGTCGAACAGGCCGAAGCGGTGCGGCGTACCGCCGCCGTGCACCACGGCCTGCTTCTCCAGGGCGCGCAGGCCGGGAGTCGTCTTGCGCGTCGCGGCGATGCGCGCCGAGGTGCCGGCGGTCTCGGCGACGTAGGTGGCCGTCAGGGTCGCGACGCCGCTCAGCCGGCACAGGAAGTTGAGCGCGGTGCGCTCGGCCGCGAGGATCGCCGCCAGCGGGCCGCGCAGCTCGGCGACGATGTCGCCGGCGGCGAAGCGCTCGCCGTCGTGCAGGACGACCTCCACGGCGAGCGCGGATCCACCTGGTGCGCCGTCTCCTCGAGGGCGGCCACGCCGGAGAGCACGCCGGCCTCGCGCGCGACGACACGGGCGAGGCCGTCGCCGGCGAAGACGGACCCGGTGAGGTCGCCGTAGCCGGCGAGGTCCTCGCGCAGCGCGCGCCGGACCGCCATGCGCGCGGCTTGCCGGTACCCGCGCTCGCGGAGCGGTGCACCTCCGGCGCCCCGCTCGATAGCTTGCCTGCGGCGACTGTTCATCGCTTGCCGCGCACGTGGATGCCGCCGGCCCGATCCTGCTCCGGCAGGCGCAGCGTGATGTGCTTGCGCCAGCGCTCGTCGTCCAGAGCCGGGAAGTCGTCGCGCAGGTGCACGCCGCGCGACTCCTCGCGCAGCAGCGCGCACTTGGCGATCTGCGTCCCCAGCGTGAGCATGTTGAGCACCTCGTACTCGGCCTCACCCAGCGCGAGAAGCGCAGCTCGGACGTGAGGCCGTTCAGCTCGTCCAGCGCCGCCTGCAGGTCGGCCCCGCGGCGCAGCACGCCGACCTTGTGCTGCATGACGCGGGTGAGGCGGGTGCGCGCCGCGGCGGCGTCGCTGTCCCCGTCGCCCGGCTCCTCCTCGGGGATGTCGAAGCTGAGCCGGCGCACGTCCTCCCCGAGCTTGCCGATGTAGCGGTCCAGGTCGCGGACGACGCGGTCGGAGAACACGAGCCCCTCGAGCAGCGAGTTGCTGGCCAGGCGATTGGCGCCATGGACGCCGGTGCTCGCCACTTCGCCGCTGGCGTAGAGGCCGGGCACCGTGGTGCGGCCCCACACGTCGGTGACCACGCCGCCGACGAAGTAGTGGCACACGGGAGCGACCGGGATGAGCTGCGTCGGCGAGATCGAGGCCGTGCTCGCGCAGCCCGGCGGTGACGCTCGGGAACCGTTCCGGCGAGCCACGCCGCGTCGAGGTGCGTGGCGTCGAGGTAGACATGCTCCGTGCCTTCGCGGCGCATCTCCGCGACCATGCCGCGCACGACGATGTCGCGCGAGGCCAGCTCGGCGCGCGGATCGTACTCCGTCATGAAGCGTTCGCCGGCGGCGTTGCGCAGGTAGGCGCCCTCGCCGCGCAGCGCCTCGGTGATGAGCTGCACGGTCTGCTGGCCGGGCACGGCCAGCCCCGTGGGGTGGAACTGCACGAACTCGAGGTCGCGGATGGCGGCGCCGGCGCGGTAGGCCATGGCGACGCCGTCGCCGGTGGCGACCGGCGGGTTGGTGGTACGTCCGTACACCTGCCCGGCGCCCCCGGTGGCGAGCACGGTCACCATGGCGACGTTGAGCGTGAGCCCGCCGTCGGCGAGGTTGAGCGTGAGCGCGCCGACGCAGCGGCCGTCGACCGTGAGCAGGTCGATGACGAACTCGTCCTCATAGAGCTGCACGCGGCTGCCCACGCGAGCCGCCTCGGCGAGGGCGCTCGAGACCTCGCTGCCGGTGGCGTCGCCGCCGGCGTGGACGATGCGCGGCAGCGAGTGCGCGCCCTCGCGCCCGAGCACGATCTGGCCGTCGACCTTGTCGAACCGCGGGCAGATCTCCATGAGCTCGCGCACGCGGTCCGGGCCCTCGCTCACCAGGACGCGCACGGCCTCCTCGTCGCAGAGGCCGGCGCCGGCGGCGATGGTGTCCTGGAAGTGCAGCTCGGGCGAATCCTCCTCGCCGATGGCGGCGGCGATGCCGCCCTGCGCGAGGAACGTGGTCGTCTCCTCGAAGGTGGACTTGGTGAGCAGGCCGACGCGCCAGCGCCGGGCGGCGCCGATGGCGGCGGTGAGGCCGGCGATGCCGCCGCCGAGCACGAGGACGTCGAAGCTGCGCCGGTGCAGCGGCTCGCCGGAACGGATCGCGACGTACGGACGCGTCATGGCTCCCTCGTCAGCGCCGGCTCGTGATCGGTCACCGCTCACCCTTCCGTGGCGTCGTACAGCCTCACCTGCTGGGTGCGGGTGGTCGCCCGGCCCAGCCCGGCGACGTCCATGTCCGGCATGCCCCGCGCGTGCTCCCAGACCTCCGCGAGGGGCACGAGCACGAAGGCTCGCTTGACCATGCGCGGGTGCGGGAGCGTGAGCTCGGGATCGTCGGACTCGGCGTCTTGGAAGAGCAGTATATCGATATCGAGCGTGCGCGGGCCAAAGCGTAGCTAACGAACGCGGCCGTGCTCGCGCTCGATGCGCTGGCACTCGCGCAGGAGGTCGAGCGGCTGCAGCGCCGTCTCAAGGCAGACGACCTGGTTGAGGAAGGCGTCCTGGTCCGGCAGGTCCTGGGGCGCCGTCTCGTAGATCCGGGATGCGGCGACGAGGGCGGTCGCGGGCAGCGCCGCAAGCGCTTCGCGCGCGGCGCCCAGGTACGCCGCCCGGTCGCCGAGGTTGGAGCCGAGCGACACGAAGACGCGCCTGCCGACGCGGAGGGTCGCCTCCGGCGCCCCGCTCGATACCTTCCCTGCGGAGGGTATTCACGAGGTGCGCACCACCTCGACGCGCGCCGCGTGGATCGGCAGGGACACCGGCGGCGCGATCTTGCTCACCGCCACCTCGACCAGCACCGGGTCGAACTCGTCCCAGAGGCCGTCGCACAGGATCGTGGCGAGGCGCTCGAGGAGGTTGAACTCGCCGCCCTCCACCACGCCGCGCACGTAGTTCACGATCTGGCTGTAGTTGACCGTGTCCTGGAGGTCGTCGCTTTGGCCCGCGCCGCGCGCCTGCGGGTCGACGCGCACGTCGATCTCGAGGGTCTGGCCGATCGCCCGTTCCTCCGCGGTGACGCCGCAGCGCCCCCGCAACTGGATGCCTTCGAGGATGATGGACAGGCTTCGCGTCATGGTGCGGCCTCCTTGCCTTCCGGCCCGCGGCCGGTCAGGGCGCGGTGACGCCCTCGCGCACGGCGAGCGCGACCCGCAGCGCTTCGAAGTTGGGCTTGACGTCGTGGACGCGGAAGATGTGCGCGCCGGCCAGGTAGCCGATCACGGTGGTCGCCACGGTGCCGGTGACGCGGTCGGCGGGCTCGGCGCCGAGGATGGCGCCGAGGAAGCGCTTGCGCGACGCGCCCAGCAGGACGGGACGGCCGAGCGTGGCGAAGCGGTCGAGGCCGTCCAGCAGCGCGAGGTTGTGGGCCACGGTCTTGCCGAACCCCAGCCCCGGGTCGACCATGATCTGCTCCTCGCGCACCCCGCGCGCGAGCGCGAAGCTCATGCGCTCCTCGAGAAAGCGCAGCACCTCGTCGACCACGTCGTCGTAGCGCGGGTCGTCCTGCATGGTCTTGGGCTGCCCCTTCATGTGCATCAGGCAGACGGGGCAGCCGGTCTCGGCCACTACGGAGGCCATCTCGTCGTCGAAGCGCAGGGCGCTCACGTCGTTGATGATGGTCGCCCCGGCGGAGAGCGCGCGGCGCGCGACCTCCGCCTTCATCGTGTCGACCGAGATGGGTACGCCGACGCTGCCGGCGAGCGACTCGACCACCGGGAGCACGCGGCGCAGCTCCTCGTCCGCGGTGACCATCTCGGAGCCCGGCCGCGTGGACTCGCCGCCGATGTCGACGATGGCCGCTCCCTCACGCACGAGCGTGAGCGCCTGCTCGAGAGCGGCGTCGGCGGCGAGGAACCTGCCGCCGTCGGAGAACGAGTCGGGCGTGACGTTGACCACGCCCATGATGGCCGGGAACGGCAGGTCGAGCGAGAAGGTCGGCGCTGCCGGCTGCATGGCGGGGCGCGTCAGTGCGGGGCGTTGATGAGGGCGAACACCTCGGCGCGCGTGGCCTCGCTGGTCTGGATGAGCCCGCGCACGGCGCTGGTGACGGTCTTGGAGCCCGGCGTGCGCACCCCTCGCATGCTCATGCACAGATGCTCGGCCTCGATGAGGACGAGCGCGCCGGTCGGCTGCAGCGACGTCTCGATGGCGTCGGCGACCTCGCTCGTGATGCGCTCCTGCAACTGCGGGCGCGCGGCGACCTGGCGCACGACGCGCGCCAGCTTGCTCAGCCCGGCGATGTGGCCGTGGTCGCTGGGGATGTAGGCCACGTGCGCCCGCCCGTGGAACGGCAGCAGGTGGTGCTCGCAGATCGAGTAGAAGTCGATGTCCTTGATGAGCACCATCTCGCGATGGTGGTCTCCCGGGATCGCCGTGAGCAGCTCCGCCGGGTCGGGCGCGCCGATGCCGGAGAAGATGTCGACGTACATGTCGGCGACGCGCTGAGGGGTCTTCTGCAGCCCGGGACGGTCCGGGTCCTCGCCGATCCCCTCGAGGATGAGACGCACGCCGGTCTTGATCTTTTCGCTGTCCACGGGTGTGAGAAGCAGCCGTCGCCGGCGGGTCAGGTCGCCTCGGGATTGACCGGGTTGACGTGAGCCGGCTTGGGCACCGGCGGCTGCTTGGCGCGCTGGCGCTTCTCGGCCTCCGGCGGCAGGCCCTGACGGCGTGCCGCCTCCTTCTCGTCGCGCTCGCGGAACACCTCGTCCTCGGGCACCCCGTCCACGAGGGCCTGGAACTCCGTGGCGTCGATGGTCTCACGGATCATCAGGATCTTGCTGACGCGATCCAGCGTCTCGCGCTTCTCGGCCAGCAGGTCCTTGGCGCGCTGGTGCGCCTCTTCGATGATGCGCCTGATCTCGTCGTCGATCTGCTTGGCGATCTCCTCCGAGTAGTCGGCCTGCTGCTGGAACTCGCGGCCGAGGAACGGCATCGACTGGTCGTGGCCGAGCGTCCGCGGGCCGAGCTCTTCGCTCATGCCGTAGCGCATGATCATCTGCTTGGCGGTGCTCGTCGCCTTCTCGAGATCGTTGGCGGCGCCGGTGGTGATCTCACCGAACACGACTTCCTCCGCGGCGCGACCGCCGAGCGTCATGGACAGCGTGTCCATGAGCTCCTGCTTGGTGGTCAGGAACTTGTCCTCGGACGGCAGCGAGATCGTATAGCCGAGCGCCTGGCCGCGGCTGACCACGGAGATCTTGTGCACCGGGTCGGTGAACTCGAGGAAGTGGCCCACCAGCGCATGGCCCATCTCGTGGTAGGCCGTGATCGCCTTCTCCTTCTCGCTGATGATGCGCGTCTTCTTCTCCGGACCGGCGAGGACACGCATGATGCCCTCTTCGAGCTCCGTCATGGTGATGAGCTTCTTGCCGTGCCGGGCCGCGAGGAGCGCCGCCTCGTTGACGAGGTTGGCCAGGTCGGCGCCGGTGAAGCCCGGCGTCTGCGCGGCCAGCGCGTCCATGTCGATGTCCTTGTCGATCGGTTTGCCGCGCGAGTGCACCTCGAGGATCATCTTGCGGCCCGGGCGGTCCGGGCGGTCGACGACGATCTGCCGGTCGAAGCGGCCCGGGCGCAGCAGCGCCGGGTCGAGGATGTCCGGGCGGTTGGTGGCGGCGATGAGGATGATGTTGTCCTTCATCTCGAAGCCGTCCATCTCGACGAGCAACTGGTTCAGCGTCTGCTCGCGCTCGTCGTGGCCGCCGCCCATGCCGGCGCCGCGGTGACGGCCGACCGCGTCGATCTCGTCGACGAAGATGATGCACGGAGCGTTCTCCTTGGCCTGCGCGAACAGGTCGCGCACGCGCGAGGCGCCGACGCCGACGAACATCTCGACGAAGTCCGAGCCGCTGATGCTGAAGAACGGGACGCCCGCCTCGCCGGCGACGGCACGTGCCAGCAGCGTCTTGCCGGTGCCGGGCGGGCCGTACAGCAGCACGCCCTTGGGGATGCGCGCGCCCAGCTGCTGGAACTTCTTGGGGTTCTCGAGGAACTCCTTGATCTCATGCAGCTCCTCGACCGCCTCCTCGCAGCCGGCCACGTCCTTGAACGTGACCTTCGGCGAGTCGACGCTGACGCGCTTGGCCTTGCTCTTGCCGAAGCTCATGACCTTGGAGCCGCCGCCCTGCATCTGGTTCATGATGAAGAACCAGAACCCGATGATGAGCAGGATCGGCAGGATGGTGAACAGGGCGCTCGTCCACCACGGCGACTTGGGGCTCGTGGCGTCGTAGGGGACGTTGTACTGGTCGAGGAACGCCGTCGTCGCCGCCGGGTCGGTGTAGGCGACGGAGTACTGCGCCTGCTTGCCGGCCGAATCCGGCTTGAGCGTGACCTCCATCGTCTGGTCCTTGACGTTGAGCACCACCTGCTGGACCCTGCCGTTGACGACGTCCTGCGTGAAGCTCGCCTGGACGTCCTTCGCGGCCGGCGCCGTGATCGTGCCGGTGGACACCTTGACCAGCGGGTTGTCGGTCTTGATCGCCGACGGCTCCAGCGCCGTGTCGGTGATGCCGGTCACGTAGTACTGCTGTCCGCTCGTGTCGGTGACCTTGGCCGTCGACGGGTCGCCCGTGTTGAAGATGACCGCCTTCACGGCCCCGTTCTGGAGGTCGCTCTGCAGCACCGTCTGCGTGGTGACGAACGGCGCGGCGTAGATGGCTTTGGGCGTGCTGTTGGCCTTGTTCCCCGAGATGACCCACTCGATGAACATCGCCACGATGATGACGATGAGGATGGGGAACAGCGCGCTACGGATGAATCTGCTCACGGTGACCCTTCTGGACGGGTGCTGGCACCCGGCCCGGTCCGATGCCTCGATGTGCCTGCAAATCGGCCGTCCGGTGACGGTAACATACCCTCCTGATTACAGCAAAGAACCCGCCTGGTCGACGATGTCGGCGGCGGCCTCGGGGGTCAGGACCCCTATGTAGTCTAGCGTGCGGAAGTGGTCGGCGAGGTCGAGGCCGTAACCGACCACGAACTTGTCGGGGATCTCGAAGCCGACGTAGCGGCACGGGATCTCGGTGCGCCGCCGCGACGGCTTGGTGAGCAGCGCGCAGATCTCCAGCGACGCCGGCTTGCGGCTGCGCAGGTTCTTGAGCAGGTAGCTCAGCGTGAGGCCCGAGTCGATGATGTCCTCGACGATGAGCACGTCCCTGCCGGCGATCTCCAGGTCCAGGTCCTTGAGGATGCGCACCACGCCCGACGAGTCGGTCGACGAGCCGTAGCTCGAGACGGCCATGAAGTCGAGCGCCACGGGCACGTCGATGCGCCGCGCGAGGTCGGCCATGAAGAACACGGCGCCTTTGAGCACACCGACGAGGAGGATCTCCTTGCCCTGGTAGTCATGGGTGATCTGGGCGGCCAGATCGTCGACCCGCGCGGCGAGCGCCTCGCGGGAGACGAGCACTTCCTCGATCGGCACGTTCACGTTCCCTCCTGGACGACGTGCAGTGTCAAAGCACTACTGTGTTCCACGCGGAAGGCCTGCGCAACCCTGCCGGGCCCGCCGCCGACCCAGGCGGCGCGGCCGTCGACGTCGAGCAGCGGCGCCCGCGGGCGCTGCTCGGCCGGCACCCGCGCCGCCGCCAGGTAGCGGGCCACCGTGGTCTCGCCGCCCAGCCCGAGCGGGGCGAAGCGCTCGCCGCGGCGCGCGTGACGCAGCGTCACGCGCCGCGGCACGGCCGTCAGGCCGGCGAAGGCCGCGCCGGCGAGCGCGGCCTCGCGGTCGAAGGCCGCGCCCTCGCGCAGGCGCAGGCGCCACACGCGGCCGCAGAACCCGGCCGTCAGGCCGGCGTCTCCGGCGGCCGCGATGGCCTCGCCGTCAACGACCGCCGGCGTGCAGGCGTGGGCCGCGGCGACGGCGCGGACGCGCAGCGCGCCGCGGCCGCGTACGGCTTCGAGGCCGCGGCCGAGGCTCACCCGCCCGGCGTCGTCGGCGCGCTCCGCGAGGCGCAGGAGCGCCTCGACCAGCCGGCGCTCGACCAGCGCCTCTCCGCCCATCGCCTCGCGCAAGAGGTCGTGAAGGACGAGCGCACGCAGGGCGGGCGGCTCGGCGACGAGCGCGGCGACGTCGACAGACAGCAGGTCGCCCCGGCCGGGCGGCCGGACCACGCGCTCTCGGGCCGCGGCGGAGACGGCGTCCAGCACGTCCGCCTCGGCCGCCGCCTGGTCCGCCGCCGCCGCGAGCGTCTCGGCGAGGCGCGGGTTCAGCGCCTCGAGCCGCGGCAGGACCTCGAGGCGCAGGACGTTGCGCGCGTAGACAGGCGCGGCGTTGCTGACGTCCTCGCCGTACTCGATGCCGGCCGCGCGGCAGTAGTCCCTGATCTCGGCCGCCCCCAGGCCCAGCAGCGGCCGCGCCAGGTCCCCGTCCCGCGGCCGCATGCCGGCCAGTCCGCGCGGCGAGGCGTACTTGGCCAGCCGGTACAGGATCGTCTCCGCCTGGTCGTCGCGGTTATGGGCAGTGACGAGGACGTCGTAGCCGCGCTGCGCCACGAGCTCCCGCGCCAGCCCGTACCGCTGGTCCCGGGCGCGCGCCTGGAAGTCCCGGCCCGCGAGACGCCCGCGCAGGCGCTCCACGTGCAGCTCCAGGCCGGCGTCACGACAGGCGCGTTCCACGATGCGCCGGTCACGGTCGGAGTCCGCGCCGCGAAGGCCGTAGTCCACGTGCAGGGCGGCCAGTCGCAGTCCGAGGTCCAGCCGGCGGTCGGCGGCGCGCACGAGCGAGAGCAGCGCCATGGAGTCGGCGCCGCCGGACAGCAGGAGCAGGGCGCGCTCGCCGCGGCGCAGCGCGCCGCTGCGCGACCACTCCGTCGGCGACGCGGCGCTGGAGCCGGAGACACGAGGCGGGCAGCCGCGCCACAGCCCGCCTCAGAACGAGACGACGCGGTCGTTGCGGCAGGTGGCCTCGGCGAGGTCGTGGATGGTGGCCACGCGCGCGTGCGCGACGAGCTGGTCCTCGGTGAGCCCGCGCGTGGCGCAACAGGTGCCGCAGCAGCTGACCTCGACGCCCTTCTCCAGCAGCTCGGCCAGCAGGTGCTCCAGCGAGGTGTGCGCGCGCCGCGGATCCTGGCCGGCCTTGGCCGCTCCGACCGCATCGCCCATGAGGAAGACCTCGACGTGCTCGCCGCGCAGGGACAGCGCGTCGGCGAGCCGGAAGGCGTTGTAGGGGCCCTCGCTCCCGTAGGGTGCGGTGTTGACGACCAGCAGGACGGACATGTCGCCTCCTTGTGCGAGAACGCGGTGTCGCAGAAGCTGCGACGAGCATAGCAGAGGGCCGGGTGCCGGAACGACCGCCTGCGGCGGTCCTCCGGCGCCCGGCCCCGATCGGCGCTGCGTGGGGCCGGCGAGCTCTACTCCGTCGCCTCGCCCGGCCCCTCGACCTTGTCGCGCTGGTCCGCCTTCACCTCGAGCAGGTAGCGGTACAGCAGACCGCCGACGACGCCGCCGACGATCGGGAAGACGATGAACACCCAGAGCTGGCTGAGCGCCCAGCCGCCGACGAACAGCGCCGGGGCGAGCGAGCGGGCCGGGTTCACCGAGGTGTTGTCCACCGGGATGCTGATCAGGTGGATGAGCGTCAGGGTGAGGCCGATGGCCAGCGGAGCGAGGCCCACGGGTGCACGGCGGTCCGTGACCCCGTGGATGACGAGCACGAAGGCGAGCGTGAGCAGGATCTCGATGACGATCGCCGCCGTCAGGCTGTAGCCGGCCGGCGAGTGGGCGCCGTAGCCGTTGGCGGCGAAGCCGTCGGAGAGGCTGAAGCCGGCCTTGCCGCTGGCGATCACGTACAGCACGGCGCTGGCGCAGATGGCGCCGATCACCTGGGCGACCACGTAGACCGCCACCTTGGCGCCGGGGAACCGCCCGCCGGCCCAGAGGCCGATGGTGATCGCCGGATTGAAGTGCGCCCCCGAGATGTGGCCGACGGCGTAGGCCATGGTCACGACGGTGAGCCCGAAGGCAAGAGCCACGCCGAGCCAGCCGATGCCACTGTTGCCCACCGAGGCCGCAAGTACGGCCGCTCCGGTGCCTCCGAAGACGAGCCAGAAGGTGCCGAAGAACTCGGCGACCGCGGCTTTGCCAGTATTCATATGCTCCACCACCACGTCAGGGTTTCCTACTATCGGGGCGGTGGTTACCCGTCGGCGCCGCGATTTCTATCCCCACGGGCCGCGCAGATCAGGGCAACAAAAAAGGCGCCCGAACGGGCGCCCAGAGAAGGTGATGGTAGCGGGGGCAGGATTCGAACCTGCGACCTTCGGGTTATGAGCCCGACGAGCTACCGGACTGCTCCACCCCGCGACGTTGGACGACAGATTGTATACGTTCCGGCGGTCGAATGTAAAGTTACCCTGCAGGGACCAACCTCACGCGCGGCGTAAAGGGCTGGCGGGATGTTCCGATACACTCCTGTGGAGATGGTCTGGCCCGGGGCGACAGGCAAGCGGCAGATGACACGCGCGGCGGTACTCGCCGCGGGCGCACTGCTCTGCGTGCTCGCCGCCGCGCTGGCGGCCGGCAGCCTCCTCCCCGCGCCGGCGGCCGCGTCCCCCGCCTCCGTCGACGACCTGCAGGCCCAGGCACGCGACGTCAAGCGCGAGGTCGCGCGCCTCGACCGCCGCGCCGAGGTCCTCACCGAGAAGTACAACGTCGCGCGTGCCGCGCTCGACGCCCTCAACATCCGGCTCGAGGAGTCGCGCCGCGACCTCGAGCGCGCCCAGGTCCAGCTCGACGCCGCGCAGGCCCTGCGCGGCGCGCGCCTCGCGGCCATGTACAAGAGCGACGGCTACAGCGTGCTCGACGTGCTCTTCAATCTGAGCGACATCGGCGAGGCGGACACGCAGCTCGGCTACTTCCGGTCCATCGACGAGGCGGACCAGGACACCGTCACCCGCATCGCCGCCATGGAGAGCCAGATCCAGACCATCACGCGGCAGATGGACAACGACAGGGCGGACGCGCTGGAGCGCGAGATGGCGCTGCGCGAGCAGCAGGCGGGCATCGAGGACGAGCTCGCCGCCCGCGAGACGCTGCTCGCCGACCTCGACTCGCGCGTCAAGAAGCTCCTCGCGCAGCAGGCGCAGCTCGACGCGGAGGCCTCCGCGCGCCTGGCCAAGGCAGCCGGCGTCGACCTTGCGACCATCTCCGGCACGCCGGTGCAGATCGCCGTCGTCAAGGAGACGATGAAGTACCTCGGCATCCCCTACGTGTGGGCCGGGGCCACGCCCTCGGGCGGCTTCGACTGCTCGGGCCTCGTCCTCTACGTGTACGCCAAGTTCGGGGTGCAGTTCCCGCACGGCGCCACCATGCAGGCACACATGGGCGACCCGGTGTCGCTCTCGCAGGCCCAGCCCGCCGACCTGGTCTTCTTCGGGTACCCGGCGTTCTACCACCACGTCGGCATCTACATCGGCAACGGGCTCTTCATCGAGGCGCCGCACACCGGCGACGTCGTCAAGGTCAGCCAGCTGGCGGGCCGCGGCTGCACGCTCATCTGCCGGTACCCCATCCGGACGCCCTGACCGCCGCCCCAGGCGCACTGTCGCCGTCCGGCGCGACAGGGTAGACTTCGCCCATGCCTTGGTACGCACTGCTCATCGTCGCGCTCGCCAGTCTCGCGGTCATCATCGGCGCCCTGGCCTACGTCGCCCTCAAGGGGTGGCGCCTCGCCAAGCACGGCATGGCCGTGTCGAGGCGCATCACGCCGCTGGCCGACGGGCTGACGCGCAGGGCCGACGAGATCGCCGCCGCGGCGGAGCGCCTGGCCGGCGACGGCGAGTCGCTCACCGTGAGCATCTCGAAGCTGCAGGTATCTCTGGCCCGGCTGCAGGTCGTCACCACCACGATCAACGAGGCGATGGAGCCGTTCTACCTCCTGACGGGGTGGCTGGCCGGCGACAAGGGCTACAACGACTGGCGTCGCTGGAGCCGCGCGCACCCGCGCTGAGCGGCCTCGTCGTCTGCACGCGGACGGGCCCGGGACCCTCTCTGCGAGAGTCCCGGGCCCGTCCGCGTGCGCGCCGCTCAGCTCACTGCTCGAGCGGCGGCAGTTCCCCCCAGCCACGGATGCGGTAGTAGTCGGCGAGCATGAAGGTCCATCTCGCTCTGCGGGAACGTGAGCGCTCCCTCGTCCTCCATCGGCTTCTCGGTGACCCAGTCCGGCAGCTTCTCCGACTCCCGGCCGATGCCGCGCGCCAGCGTTGAAGTCGTGCGTCATCGTGGTGATGCGATTGGCGATGCGGTGCAGGTCGTCTTCGGTGTAGTCGGTGCCGATCACGGCGTTGACCACGGCCGTGATGTACGGCCACTGCACGAGGTCGCGGTAGAAGCGGCAGTAGACCAGCGTGTCCATGATCGTCAGGCGGTCTTCCCAGTCGCAGTAGATCGCCGCCTTGCCCTCGACCTCGCCGTACGGCGTGACGCCGAGCAGTTCGGGCTTGTACATGGTGGCGCGCAGGTGGCAAGCGCCGCGCGGCGTGGTGGCGAAGCCGAGGCCCATGCCCTTCATCTTGCGCGGCTCGTAACCGGCGGGAGCCATGCCCTTGGCGTGCACGGCCACGTCCTCGAGGCCGTACTCCTTGGCGACGGCGAGCAGACCCTCGGCCCACAGGTCGCCGATGCCCTCGCGCAGGCAGAGCTTCTCGAGGAAGGCGCCGACGCCGACGGGATCGTTCCACGTGAGCTTCTCGTCGATGAGGCCGCGCTCGGCGCACTCGATGGCGAGAGCGCACAGGTTGCCGGCGTCCATGGTGTCGACGCCGAGGCGGTCGCAGACGTCGTTGAGCCACATGATCTCGGCGAAGTCGTCGATCTCGCAGAGGCCGCCGAACACGTACGCGGTCTCGTACTCGGGACCCTCGACGACCAGCCCCTCGTGGCGCCCCTTGAACACGGTGTTGCGCTTGACGCACTTGAACACGCACGGCGGACAGGTGTGATTGACGGTGCCGTGCTCGGCGAGCATGGTCTCCACGGTGATGCGCTCGAAGTTCTCGAGGGTGCCCTTGCGCCAGTAGCGCGTCGGGAACGCGTTGGCGCCGTTCATGATGCGCACCATGTTGAGCGTGCCGCCGCGCTGGTACGCCGCGACGCCCGCGTCGTCCTTGGTGCGCTCGATGAGGTCGCGAACGACGGCCTTGAAGTCGTCGGGACGCGCGACGTCTACCTTCTTCTCGCCGTGCCAGACGATGCCCTTGAGGTTCTTGGAGCCGTACACCGCGCCCGGGCCGCCACGGCCGAGCTGGTGCCAGTAGTTGTTGTTGACGCAGGCGAACTTGACGAGCTTCTCGCCGGCCTGGCCGATGACGCACGCCTGGGCCTTCTTGTGCGGCGTGCGCGCGAGGATCTCGTCCTCGGCCTTGAAGGCGTCCATGCCCCAGAGGTCGGAGGCGTCGTGGAACGCGGCGCCCTCTTCGCTGATCTCCAGGTAGACCGGGCCGTCGGCCTTGCCCTCGACGATCACGACCTTGTAGCCCGGTGCGCGCGAACTGCGGCGTGAGGTTGCCGCCCGAATAGCACTCGCCGTAGCCGCCGGTGAGCGGCGAGGCGAAGTACAAGGCGTAGCGGTTGCTGCCGAGCATCGTCGTGCCGCCCATGGGGCCGACGACGAAGATGAGCTTGTTGCCCGGGCTCAGCGGGTCGACCTCGGGGGCGACCTCTTCGCAGAGATAGTGCGTGCCGATGCCCTTCGCGCCGATGAGCTCCTTGATGAGCTCCGGCGGGACGGTCTCTTCTGAGGTCGTGCGAGTGGTGAGGTCGATGCGGAGAAGGTCGCCCATTCATGCTCCTTTGTGCCGTGAAAGCCGCGTCCCGGCTCTCCCCCCGCTGCGCCGCGGCCACCCCTGGTCGGCGGAGCCCACCGTGGCGAGGTGCGCGGGGAACGCGCCCCGAACGGAAGGAGCCGCGCCCGGACCTTGCGTCCGGACGCGGCTCCATTCAATCAGCTTGGCTCAGCCGCGGCCAGTGGCCGCCGCGTAGCCGAATGCCGTCTTAGGCCAGCACTTTGTCCAGCGGCGTGTACTTCATCTTGTGAGCCTCAGCCACCGACGGGATGGTGAGCTTGCCACGGTAGACGTTGACGCCGAGAGCGAGGACCGCGTCGTCCTTGACGGCCTGCTCGAGGCCCTTGTTGGCGATCGCCAGACCGTAGGGCAGCGTCGCGCCGGCGAGAGCCACCGTCGAAGTGCGGGCCATGGCGCCCGGCATGTTGGCGACGCAGTAGTGGATCACGCCGTCGACCACGTAGGTGGGCTCGGTGTGCGAGGTGGGCTTGGAGGTCTCGAAGCAGCCGCCCTGATCGATGGCGACGTCGACGATGACCGAGCCCGGCATCATGGTCTTGAGCATGCGCTTCTTGATGAGGTGCGGAGCCTGCGCGCCGCCGGGGAGCAGCACGGCGCCGACGACCATGTCGGCGTCGACGATCTCCTGCTCGATGGCCGCCTCGGTGCTGAGCACGGTCTCGATGCGGCCGCCGAAGACGTCGTCGAGGTAGGTGAGGCGCGGGGCGGAGGTGTCCATGATGACGGTGCGCGCGCCCATGCCGACCGCGATCTTGGCCGCGTTGGTGCCTACGGTGCCGCCGCCGATGATGACGACCTTCGCCGGCGGGACGCCGGTGACGCCGCCGATGAGCACGCCGCGGCCGCCGTTCTCCTTCTGGAGATGCGTCGCGCCGGCCTGGACCGCCATCTTGCCGGCGACCTCGCTCATCGGGAAGAGCAGCGGGTGGGCGCCGTTCGGCAGCTCGACCGTCTCGAAGGCGACGCCGCGGATGTCGGCCTTGAGCATGCCCTTGGTGAGGTCCTTGGCATACGCGGCGGCCAGGTGCAGGTAGGTGTAGAGGATCTGGCCCGGCTTGAACATCGGCCACTCCTGCGGGAGCGGCTCCTTGACCTTGTAGATCATGTCGGCCTTGGCGAAGACTTCCTTCACCGGCGCGAGCGTCGCGCCCGCGGCCTTGTATTCCTTGTCGCTGAAGCCCGAGCCCACACCGGCACCGGCTTCGATGATGACCGTGTGGCCCGCGGCCACGAAGTCCTTGACGCCGTTCGGCGTCATGCCGACACGGTATTCCTCGTTCTTGATCTCCTTAGGACAACCGACGATCATGACTCCTCCTCGCTCCATCCCATGGTTGGGCTCAAAACTCGGATATGCACACTCCTGTGCACGATTTCGCAGTCTACCAACAACAGAGCGCGCAGAAAACCCCAAAACGCAAGAAAAGCGCCCACTAATGAACGAGCGTCCGTGTCCCGCGTCCGAGCGAGCCGGTCTGGACCATACCAGCGCGAGTCCTATATCGTAGGGCCGGTCCAGGAGGGGGGTGCGGGGGCATGACCGATCCGAGGGGCGTCCACGAGAGCGTCGCGGCCATCGCCGCGCGGCTGGGCGGCACGGTCGGCGTGGCCGCGCGCAACCTTGCCAGCGGCGCGGAGGTGTACATCGACGCCGACGAGCTCTATCCCCATGGCGAGCTGCTTCAAGATCCCGGTCATGGTGGAGGTCATGCGGCAGGTCGACGCCGGCGTGCTGCGGCTCGACGACCGGCTCACGCTGACCGAGGCGGACAAGAGCCCCGGCAGCACCCTCATCCACTGCCACGAGGGCCTGCGCCCGAGCGTGCGCGACCTCCTCTACCTGATGATCACGCTGAGCGACAACACCGCGACGGACATGCTCTGGCGGCTCGTCGGGCTCGGCTCGGTGAACGAGACCATGCGCCGGCTGGGCCTCGAGACGATCGACTGCTTCATGCCCAATCGCGAGTACTTCCTCATCGAGTCCGGCGCCGGCGAAGAGTGGGCCGGGCTCAGCGGCGCGGAGATCGTCGCCCGCTGGCGGGAGATCGAGGCGCGCGGGGACCACGAGGACGCGTTCCGCCGCGTCCTCGAGGAGAACGCGCGTCTCAGCGGCGCCGGGTTCCTGCACCTGTACGAGCGCCGCTGGGGCCGCGACGAGTCCCGCGGCTACGACGACTCGTTCGCCGTCGACCAGGCGCTCGACAACATGGGCTCGCCGCGCGACATGGCGGAGCTCCTCTCGATGGTCGCCCAGAGCCGCTGCGCCTCGGCGCCGTCCTGCCGGCTGATGGTCGAAGTGATGGCGCAGCAGGAGTGGCGCGAGAAGATCCCGGCCGGACTCCCCGATGGTCTGCTCGTGGCCAACAAGACCGGCGGCGTCAGCGGCACGAGCAACGACGCCGCGATCGTGTACACGCCGGCCGGGGCACCTATGGTCATGGTCGTCTTCTGGAAAGGCCTTGACCAGCAGGCCAAGGTGCGGGCCGACGCGGCGATCGCCGAGATCGCCGCCGTGCTGTACGAGCACGTCGGAGAGCCGGCATGAAGGTCGCCGGCGCCAGGGTGCTCGTCGTCGGCGGCGTCCGCCGCCTCGGCCGCGCCATCGCGCTCGACCTGGCGAGCCACGGCGCCGCCGTGGTCGTCTCCACGCGCGCGCGCACGAGCGCGGCCGACGTCCAGGTGGCCGCGCTGACCGCGGCGGGCGCGCCATCCGCCGCACTCGTCGAGGGCGACGTCCGCGGCGCCGCAGATGCGGCCGGCCTCGTCGCCGCCGCCAGGACGGCGCTGGGCGGGCTCGACGCCCTGGTGTACGCGGCCAGCGGCCCGTTCGTGCCCCAGCCGCCGCAGGCGATCGACGAGGCGTCGTGGGACGCCTCCATGGACACCATCGCCAAGGGCTTCTTCTTCAGCGCCTGCGCCGCCCACGAGCTGCTCTCGCCGGGCGGCGTGATCGTCGCCATCACCGACTACCTGGGGCTGCAGCCCTGGGCCACGTTCGCCGCCCACGGCGCCGCCAAGGCGGCCGAGATCCACCTGGTCAAGGAACTCGCCCGCGCGTGGGCGCCCGACGGCCTGCGCGTCTGCGGCGTCGCGCCCGGCCCGGTGGACCTCGACGACGACGAGCACCGCGCCGCCACCCTCCGCGCCGCGGCCAGGGTGGCGACCGAGCGCCTCGTCGCGCCCGCCGACATCGGCGCGGCCGTCCGCTTCTGCCTCGAGACAGACGGCGTGACCGGCGTCAACGTGGCCGTCGACAACGGCTCGCTGGTCATGTCGTGAGGTGAGCCGCGCCGGACGGCGCGGCGGCGGCCGGCCATGCCGGCCGGGGCATCAGGCGGGAGCCGGCTTGCCCTTCTTGGACTGGTCGATGAGCTCCTTGGCCTTGAGGGCCAGCCAGAACTCCATGCGGTCCTGCGACTGGTTGAGGTCGCGGCCGGTGATCTCCTCGACGCGCTTCATGCGGTACCGCAGCGTGTGGCGGTGCACGTACAGCTTCTCGGCGGCGTCGCCCCAGTGGCCGTTGGCCTCGAGGAAGCAGGCGAGGCTCTTGACCAGGTCGCTCGAGTTCTGCTCGTCGTAGTCCTGGAGCTTGCCGAGCACGCTGTCGTAGAACACCTCGAGCGACAGCGTGTCCTGCAGGCCGAGCAGCAGCCCGTAGGAGCCGAGGTCGTCGAAGCTGGCGATGACCCGGGGCTCGCCCTTGAGCTTGCGGATCTTGATGGCGTAGCTCGCCTCGTAGTAGCTCTGGCGGAGGTCGATGAGCTGGCGGTGCGGCCGGCCGATGCCGACGGAGACGGAGATCTCCGGCAGCATCTCGGCGATCACGGCCTGAAGCTCGCCGGCGAGCCGGATGATCTCCTTGGTGTCCATCTTGCCGGGCTGCACCAGGACGACGACGGAGTCGCTGCGCGACGCGCTGATGCCGAGCAGGTCGTGTCGCGCCATGAACTCGTCGACGGTCCAGTGCAGGCGCTCCTTGACGTCCTGGGCGGCGGCCTCGCCGCGTTCCGCCGCCTCTTCTCCCTCCTGCACGTCGATGTCGACGAGCACGATGAGGTGCGGCGACTGCGGCTCCAGCCCGAAGAACGCGAGCCGCCGGGCGATCTCCTCCTCGTAGAGGTCGCTGGCGATGAGCTCGTCGAAGAAGTCGCCGGCGAGGCGCTTCTCGGTCTCGGCCACGGCCTTCTTCTTGACCAGCTCCAGCGCCGTCACGGTGACGACGTTGTGGAGGATGATGCGGTCGTACTCGCTGAAGTCGCCGCTGTCCTTGACGACGGCGAGGAACGCGCCGATGCGGTGCGACGCGACCACCGGGTAGACCTGCACGCCCGAACCCACGCCCTCCATGCTGAGGGCGAAGTTCTGGCGGTCGGCGCGGCGGTCGCCGATCATGCGCCACAGGTCGGCGATGAGCTCGGCGCCCAGGTGACGGCGGTACGCCGCCTCGCAGAGCACCACGCCGTGGAAGTCGAAGAGCACGGCGGAGCAGCCGACGAGGGCCGAGAGCGTGGAGAGGATCGCCTCGAGGCCCTTCTCCTCCAGCACGATCTTGGTGAGCTTCTCGTGCACGGCGAGGCTGCGCTGCAGCAGCGAGTACTGCTCGTTGACGATCTTGGAGGCCACGGCCTCGGTGATGGCGAGGAACGGCACGTGGTACGGCACCTCGAACAGCGGGAAGCCGTACTCCTCGGCCACCGCGACGATCGCCGGCGGGACCTTGTCGAAGCTGAAGCCGGTGCCGAAGCCGAGGCCGGAGATGTTGTGGTCGATGAGGCGCTTGATCTGCGCGACCTGCTGCTCCTCGTCGCCGACGAAGCTGTAGCCGGTGGTGAGCAGCAGCTCGCCGCCCTTGAGCCACTTGGTGGGGTCGGGGACCTCGGTGATGTGGACCCACCGCACCGGGTTGCTCGTGGACTTGTGCCCGGCCAGCAGGCGCAGGTTGAGCTCGGGGATCTCAAGGATGTCCTGTACGGTGATCATCGCCGGGATTCTACACGATGTCCTAGTACAGCGCGAGGGTGTGTCGCGTTCAGAAGTGCGAAGGCTTTGTACGTTCTGGCAGCCCGTCAGGAGCGCCGCAGCACCTGTCCGGGCAGCTCCGCGGTGCTCACGCCCTCCTCGAGCACGGGCACGCCGTTCACCAGCACCCAGTCGATGCCCTCGGGCGCGGCGTGCGGGATGTTCTCGAAGGGGAACGCGTGCGGGTACAGGTTCGTCGCCCGGTCGCGCACGCGGTCCAGGTCGAACACCACGACGTCCGCCTTGAGCCCGGGGCGCAGCGCACCCCGGTCGAAGAGGCGGAAGCGCTGCGCCGGGAAGGAGGTCATCTTGCGGATGGCCTCCTCGAGGCGCAGCACCGGCTCCTCGCGCACGTAGCGCTCGAGCACGCCCGGGTACTCCCCGTAGCTGCACGGCCAGTACAGCGACGGGTCGTCGAGCTCGTCCGGCGGCGCCATCACGAGCCCGTCGGACGAGATCATCGCGATGCGGGCTCTGCAGCAGGGCGCGGATGTTCTTCTCCTCGATGTAGTCGAAGAGGCCGATGATGTCGTCGTCCTCCTCGACGATGAGGTCGAGGAAGGTATCGAAGCCGTCGGCCCCGCGCTCGGCGGCGATGTCGGCCACCGAGCGGCCGCGCAGCTCCGGGTGGCGGCCGGCGTGGAACACGACCACCCGGTCGAAGCGGCCGTGCCGGACCACGCCCGCGTAGCCGGCGCCCGGCAGCGTGTCCTCGGCCACTTCTCGCTTCAACAGGGCGCGCCCTTCCGGGTCCGACAACAGGAAGATCAGCGCGTCGTGGTCGAGGTCGAGGACCGGCTGCGGCAGCGCCCGCGAGAGGCGCGGCGCGAGGTCGGTGTGCACGTCGTTGTCGGTGGTGGCGTCGAGGCCGCCGCGGCGCGCGTCCTCGATCAGCCCGAGGTTGGCCGACGCGTCCTCGGGAGCGCCCCACTTGGGCGCGTTGTGCGAGACCTCCACGGGGCAGCCGGCGGCGCGCCCGAGCTCGAGCGCCTCCGCGACCGCGGCGAGGATCGTCTCGCGCTCGCCGCGCACGTGGCTCGTGTAGATGCCCTGATGCCGCGCGACGACCCTGCACAGGCGCAGGAGCTCCTCGGTGCTCGGCGAAGCAGCCGGGCGGGTAGACGAGCCCGCTGGACATCCCGTGCGCGCCTGCGCGCAGGGAGGCGTCGAGCAGCCGCTCCATGCGCGCCAGCTCCCGCTCGGTGACGGCTCGCTCGGCGAAGCCCACGACGGCGAGCCGCAGCGCGCCGTGGCCGACGAGCGGCGCGATGTTGATCGCGTGGCCGGCACGGCGCACGGCGTCGAGATACTGGCGGAACGTGCGCCAGTCCCAGGCCACGCGGTCCAGCCCCCAGGCGTAGTGCGCCCAGTTCTGGACGGCGTCGTCGCGGTGCGCCTCCGTCAGCGGCGCCGCCGACATGCCGCAGTTGCCGGTGACGTGCGTCGTGACGCCCTGGCGCACCGCCGTCTCGGCGCGCGGATGCAGCAGGATCGTGAGGTCCGAGTGCGTGTGCGGGTCGATGAAGCCGGGGGTGACGTAGCGGTCGGCGGCCTCGACGACGCGCCGGCCGCGCAGCGTCCCCGGCGCGCCGATCGCCGCGATCCGGTCGCCGCGCACGGCGACGTCGCCGCGATACCAGGGGTTGCCGCAGCCGTCGACGATGCGACCGCCGGCGATCACGAGGTCGTGGACGCGGCTCACGCCTCCCCCATCTCGAAGACCTCGTAGGGGTTCTCGCAGGGAGGGCCGGCGCAGGCATAGACGCGGCGCTCGTCCAGGTCGCAGATCATGCTGCCGACGGTCATGCCCTGGTCGGCCGGCGTCACGTCCGGCTCCGGGTGGCCGCAGATGCACTCCTCGGGCGAGGGCTCGTGCGTGCGCAGGACCCGGGCCACGAGGTCCACCGGGTCCTCACCGGCCGCGATCCCCTCCTCGAGCAGTCGCTCCGCGGTCGCGATCCGCACGGCGGACTCCCCGCCGGGGTAGCCCTCGTAGGGCTGCATGGCCGGCGAGACGTAGTGGTTGGAGTGCGCCATGAAGCCCGCCTCGGTGTGGTCCATGAGGGCGTGTGCGGTCGCCGACGTCTCCAGGTCCCAGAGCCGCCCGCCGGTGTCGGCGAAGAACTGGTTGGTGCCGCGGGCGCGGTCGGCGAGCAAGCCCCGGTCCCGCGCCTCCTCCAGCGTCCGCGCCTCCAGCGTCGCCCGGCGCACGAACACGTTGGGGACGCCGATGCGGTTGTCGGTGGAGTGCACCGAGTTGCTCACGTTGCCGATGCCGTGGCTGTTCATGCCCAGCATGAGGAGGTAGGGCGCGCCGGCGAGGCCCATGATGCGGGTCCCGTCCGGCCCGGTGAGGTCGAAGAAGACGTTGTTGACGGCGTCGATGACGTACCAGTCCATGTTGTGACCGACGATGTGGCGGCCCCCGGCGGCGACGGCGACGGCCGTGCAGTGGTCGCCGGAGCGCGGCGAGCCGGGCGGAACGCCGGTGACCGGCTCCGCCGAGGTGAACTCCTCGCCGCAGTTCAGGACCAGCAGGCGGGCGAAGGGTACGTGAGACCCCTCGGCCAGACCCTCGAGCTCCTCGACGTGGCCCGGCAGCCAGCGCCGCGCCTGCTCGGCATACGCGAGCGCCTGGCGCTCCGCCTCGTCGAACGTCAGCCGGCCGTCCGTCATGGACGTGAAGTTCTCGCGGAAGAAGTCGACGGAGGCAAGGACCTGCTCGCGCGCCGACTCACCGACGGCGCGGCCGAGCTCCCGGTATGAGCCTCTCGCCTGGACGTGGACGAACGGGATGGCCATGACCGCAGTCTACCGCGCGAGCACGGCGCGCGGGTCGGGGTGACCGGTCACGCCGAGCTCGGAGGCGCAGCGGTCGATGAGTCCGATGAGTTCGTCGAGGATGTCGTCCGGCAGGCCGACCGGCTCCCGGTCGGCCAGCTCGGCGGCCCTGTCAGAGGCGAGGTCGACGAGACCCGCACGCCCGGACGCAAGCCAGTCGCCGAGGCCGCCGCGGTAGCTGAGCAGCGGGCTCACGAATTCGCTGCGGATGTAGCGGCGCGTGTGCTTCGTGCCGAGGAACCCGCGCCCGGAGAGCGCGCCGTCGACCATCGCGTCGACGTCGAGCGCGTCGACGTCCCACGGCCGCGGCGTGAGCGCGTAGCGCACGTTGTTGAGCACCTCGTCGTCGATCACGAGCACCTCGAGGCAGCTGGCCACGCCGGCCTGGATCTCGCCGATGCCGGAGAGCAGGCGCGGCTTGGGCGCCAGGCCCAGCAGCGCGTTGACGGAGCGCTCGTAGCCGAACTGCGCGTCGACCACCTTGCTGTCGCTGCAGGGGCCGTAGCAGTCGCAGGCCAGGCCGCAGCGGCGGGCGAGGAGCACGGCCGCCGCCGAGGCGACCCCGGTCTCCGGTGTGCCGCTGACCACGACGCCGCTGCGCGGGTCCACGGCGCTGAGACGCGGCCCGTAGTAGACCGGCGTCCCGGGCGCCGCCGCCTGCGTCAGCACGACGCCGGCCAGCACCTCGGCGTGCTGCTGGGCGAGCGCCGCCGACAGCGAGCCGGGCGCCGTGGTGGCGGCGGCCGGGCACGGCAGGATCTCCACGGCCACGCCGCCGCGGCGGACCTGGGTGGTGAGCGCGTCTGAGACGTCGCCGCCGAGGATCAGCGGGCTCACCGGCGAGAAGGCGAGGTCGATCGGATACACGCCGTCCGTCCCGTCCGCGCCGGTGACCACCTGCGCCATCTCCTGCAGGTAGCGCGCCTGGAACGGATGCGAGATGCCGGGGCCGCCGATGGCCTTGTCGGTCTCGAACGCCAGGATCAGGTACGAGTACAGCGGCTCGAGCAGGTCGGGCACATCCTGGGGCTGCCAGAGCGACGTGACCTGCTGCTGGTGCACCAGGTTGTGCATGACGCGGGTCGCGAGGACCTGGTCGTGCAGCGTCGCCCGGCGCAAGGCGCCGGTGCGCGGATCGGCCACGTCGGCGGCGCCGCCCAGGTTGTGCACGTAGGTCACGCCGGGGTCCGGGTCCATCTCGAGGGAGCGCTCGGGGTCGCGCGCGGCGAGCACGTACTCGCGCGGGCAGGCGGCGAGCGCGTCCTCCACGACTTGCCTCGGGATCGTGAGACGGTCCTCGCCGGCCGGGCTGCAGCCCGCCTCGAGCAGCAGCTCTCGCGTGGCCGGCGACTCCACGCGCACGCCTGCTCGCTCGAGCAGGGCGAGAGCGGCGACATGCATCGCCTCGATCGCTTCATCGGGCCACACGGCGATGGACTGGGTCATTCTTCATCCTCTCGCGTCGGTCGTACCTCAGGCTTCGTCATTCGTCCTCCGGGGCCTTGCGGCGGCGAAGGAGCGCAAAGGCCACCGCGCCCGCAGCGACGACCGCGACGAGCCAGCGCCCACACCCACTCGCGGGACGTGTCTTCGGCGGGCAGCGCCGCCGTCCGCAGCGGCCGCAGCGCGACATAGGTGGCGCGCAGCTGGTTCCAGAAGGGAGCGCCGTCGCCGGACGGCGCCAGGGCGTAGCCGGTCCACTTGTCGGTCCGGTACGCCTGCAGGTTCACGTTGTACCAGAGGACCACGTACGGGTCGTCGCGGTACAGGATCTTCTGCATGGCGTCCGTATAGGCCTTGCGCCGGGTGATGTCGTCGGGGTGCGCGGGATCGAGCGCTTGCGCCTGCCGCACGAAGAGCCGGTCGTAGTCGGGGTTGGAATACTGGCTGTCGCTCCACCCCATGATCTGGGACGTCGTGAAGGTGCTGAGGATGAACCCGGGGTCGACGTCGCCGCCCCAGCTCCAGACGAAGAGGTCGTAGTCGGCGTCGTTGAAGATCGCGTCGCTGAAGGAGCGTTCATCCATGTGCTCGAGGCGCAGGCGGATGCCCACGTCGCGGCACCACCCGACGATCATCCGCGCCGCAGTCAGGTCCTCGGGGTACTCGTCGAGGGCGGTGAGCCGGAACGACAGCTCGTGACCGGCCGCGTCCTCACGCACGCCGTCCGCGTCCCGGTCGGCGTAGCCGGCGTCGTCGAGGATCTGCTTGGCACGCTGCGGGTCGTAGCGGTACTGCGCGTCCGTGGGCACGTCCCAGCGCCACTCGGCCTGCGCCGGCGAGAGCAGGGACGTCGCGGGCTCGGCCAGCCCGGCCATCGCGGTCGCCGCGATCTGGCGCTTGTCGATCGCCCAGTGGACGGCCCGGCGGATGGACGGGTCGCGCAGCAGCGGGTTCCCCTTGCTGCGCGGGCTCTGCCAGCAGTTGAAGCCCAGCTCGTGGAAGCCGATGGCCGGAGAGGCCACGGTCGACGTCCCCGGCATCCCGGCGTAGAACTGCTCGTAGGTCGCCGGGAAGTCGACCACGGCGTCCAGCTCGCCTGAGCGGTACAGATCGGCAAGCGTGTCCGCGTCGTCGCCGGCGACGAAGGTGACGGAGTCGAGGCTGGGAGCGCCGCCCAGCGCGGCGGGATAGTCGGGGACGGCCTCGAGGCGGACCCGGCCGCCCTGCTCGAGGCTCGCCACCCGGAACGGGCCCGAGCCGACGAACGGCAGGTTGCCGAACTCGCCCAGGCGGTCGGGGTCCACCTGCGCCCAGATGTGCTCCGGCAGGATGGGGATGGCGAGCGCCAGCATGCCGGTGCTCGGCTTCCGCGTCGCGATCACCAGCGTGGCGTCATCGGGGGCGGTGACCGAGGTGACGCCGGTCAGGTACTGGATGTACGCGGGCTGCCGCGTGTCGAGGATCAGGTTGTAGGTGAAGGCGACGTCGCCGGCCGTGAGCGGCACGCCGTCCTGCCACTTCATGCCCTCCCTGATGTGGAACGTCCAGGTCAGGCCGTCCTCGGAGGTCTCCCAGCTGGTGGCGATGTCGGGAGCCGGCCGGTAGTCGGCGTCGTACCAGGTGAGGAAGTCGTAGCCGAGGCGGAAGCACTCCCACGAGACCGAACTCCAGGAGCTGAAGGGGTTCACCCCGTCGCACTTCTGCGAGATGCCGATGCGGTAGTCGAGCGCACCGGGAGCGGCAGAGGTGACGGGAGACGCCGGCGAGGCGGGCGAGGCGGACGGTGAAGCCGCCGCGAGGCCGGCGCCGGCGAGCAGGACGGCCGCCGCGGCGAGCGCCGCCGCGGCGAGCAGCGACGGCGCGCGGCGCGAGCCCGGCTCGCGTCGTTCCCCCGTCGCTGCGTCTCATCTGGCGGCTCCTTCGCATGCTCGCACGCGGACCGGCCGGGGCGGTGAGCGCCTCTCCGGCCCCACCGCCCCGGCCGGTCCTCCTCCGCTACTTGATCCTGATGCAGGCGGCGTAGTGATCGCCGCCGATGTGGACGTCTTCGGGGTCGATCTCGCTGCAGGCGTCGATCGCCTCCGGGCAGCGCGGGTGGAAGCGGCAGCCCGTCGGGATGTCGACCGGGTTCGGGGTCTCGCCCTTGAGGATGACGTGCTCCCGCTTGGCCAGCGGGTCCGGCACCGGGATCACGCTGATCAGCGCCTTGGTGTACGGGTGCTTGGGATTGGCCACGACCTCCTCGGTGTTGCCGATCTCGACGATGCGCCCGAGGTACATCACGGCGATGCGGTCGGAGATCACCCAGGCCAGCGAGAGGTCGTGCGTGATGAAGATGTAGGTGACGCCGAGCTTCTCCTTCTCCTCCACCATCAGCTTGAGGATGTCGTTGCGGATGGAGACGTCGAGGGAGGCGACCGGCTCGTCGGCGACGATCACGTCGGGGTCGAGCACCGTGGCGCCGGCGATGCAGACGCGCTGCCGCTGCCCGCCGGAGAGCTCGTGCGGGTAGCGGTAGAGGTACTCGGTCGCCGGCCGCAGGCCGGCCTCGCTGATCGCGGTGATGACCCGGTCTTCCTTCTCGCGCTCGCTCGAGGTGACGTTGTTGACCTCGAGCGGCTCGGCGACGATGTCGAAGATCGTCTGCTTGGGATTGATGGAGTTGTAGGGGTCCTGGAAGATGATCTGCGCCTTCTTGCGGTACTCGCGCAGCTCCTTGCCGCTGAACTTCTGGACCGGCTTGCCCTTGTAGATGATCTCGCCGCCGGTCGCCTCCTCCAGGCGCAGGAGGGTGCGGCCGGTCGTGGTCTTGCCGCACCCCGACTCCCCGACCAGGGCGAGGATCTCGCCCTTCATGATCTGGAAGGTGATGTGGTCGACCGCCTTCACGAACTTCTTCTCGGTGGCGACCATGCTCTTGAAGAAGCCCTGCTGGATCGGGAAGTAGACCTCGAGGTCCTTGATGTCGAAGAGGACCTCGCCGGTCTCCGGCGCGAGCTTGAGGTCCGGGCGTTCGGACTGCTCCGTGGCCATCGTCACACCCCCCTCTTCGCGTGGACGCAGCGCACGAAGTGCCCGCGCTCGACCTCGGTGAGGCCGGGGTGCTCCGTCTTGCAGCTCTCGATCCTCACGTCGCAGCGCGGCTCGAAGGCGCAGCCCGCCGGCGGGTTGATGAGGTTGGGCGGGTCGCCCTTGATGGAGCTGACCATCTCGCGCTTCTCGTGGATGTTCGGGAAGGCCTTGATGAGCTGGCGCGTGTACGGGTGCGTCGCGTTGTTGAAGATGTCGGCCGTGGTGCCGCTCTCGACCACCTCGCCGGCGTACATGACGACGCCCTTGTCGCAGGTCTCGGCCATGACCGAGAGGTCGTGGCTGATGAGGATGAACGAGAGGTCGAGCTCCTTGCGCAGGCGCCCGATGAGCTCGAGGATCTGCGCCTGCACCATGACGTCGAGCGCCGTGGTGGGCTCGTCGCCGATGACCAGCTTGGGGTTGCACGCCAGCGCCATGGCGATCATGGCGCGCTGGCGCATGCCGCCCGAGAGCTGGTGCGGGAAGTCCATCACCCGCTTGGGGTTGATGCCGACCAGGTCGAACAGCTCGCGCGCCCGCACCATGGCCTGCTTCTCGCTGAGGCCCTCGTGCAACTGGATGGGCTCGGCGATCTGCTTGCCGGTCTCCTTGACCGGGTTCAGCGCGTTCATCGCCCCCTGGAAGATGATGCTGATCTCCTTCCAGCGGATCTTGCTCATGCCGAACTCGGTGCGCTTGGCGAGGTTCTTGCCGTCGAAGAGGATCTCGCCGCTGACGATGCGGCCGTTCTCCGGCAGGAGCTTGAGCAGGGAGAGGGCCGCGGTCGTCTTGCCGCAGCCGGACTCCCCGGCGAGGCCGAGGCTCTCGCCGGGCTGGAGGACGAAGGAGACGTCCTGCACGGCCTTGACGTCGCCGACGCCGAGCTTGAAGTAGGTGGTCAGGCTGCGCACATCGAGCAGTCCTTCGTGCTCGATGCGCTCGACGGTCTTCTTCTCGCCCGTGGGCTTGCCTTTGGCCTTGCCCTTGGGCTTGGGGGCGGTCGTTGCCATCAGTCCTCCCCCTTCTCGTCGTCGGCTATGTGGCCGCCGACCCAGCCGCCGCCCTCGGGACGGTTGATGGTGCCGCCGGCCGGCTTGTCGAAGTCGGGCATGGCGTCGTCGGTCTGCTGGCCGGGCGTGAAGATGCCCGCGCTGCCGCCCATGCCGGCGCCGCCGGCCACGGCGATGGCCGGCTCACCGCGAGCCGTGAACCGGCTCTCGGTGCTGCTGTCCTCGCGCTTGCGGAGCTTGGGATCGAGCACTTCGTCGTACGCCGTGCCGATGAAGGTGAAGGCGAGCACGACGAGGATGATGGCGATGCCCGGAGGCAGCAGGTACCACCACGCCGGCAGGCCGGCCGCGCCGTTCACCCAGGCGTAGTGGAGCATGGTGCCCCAGCTGAAGTTGAGCGGGTCGCCAAGGCCGAGGAACGAGAGCGTCGTCTCCGAGAGGATGGCGATGGCCACGACGAGCACGAGGTTGGCGAAGATGAGCGGCATCACGTTGGGCAGCACGTGCTTGGTCATGATGTGGCGGTTGCTCGGAGCCGATCGCCTTGGCGCGCTCGATGAAGCTCAGCTCGCGCACGCGCAGCACGTCCGAACGGACGACGCGCGCGGTGCCCGGCCAGCTGGTGATGCCGATGATGAGGATGATCATCCAGTAGTTCTGACCCCAGGCGGCGGCGAGCACCATCGCCAGCGGCAGCCACGGGATGACCAGGAACGCGTCTGTTAAGCGCATCCAGCCTTCGCCTTGCCAGCCCCCGTAGAAGCCGGCGGCGATGCCGATGCCGGCGCCGAGGACGGTGGACATGAAGGCGGCCAGGAGGCCGACCATGAGCGAGATGCGCGCGCTCCAGATGAACTGGGCGAGCACGCTCTGCCCCACCTGATCGGTACCGAACCAGTTGTAGTAGGACAGGGTCGGCGGGTGATACGGGCCGTAGAGCTCGCCCGTGGCCGGGTCCTTGATCTGCGCGTTGGGATCGAGCAGTGCGTGGTCGGCCAGGAACGGGGCCAGGAGCGCCATGACCATGAAGACGACGAGGATGCCGAGGCCGACCATGCCCTGCCAATTGGCGCGGTACAGCTTCCACACCTGATGCGTGTTCCAGGTGGTGAGCTCCGCGCGCTCGGGGTTGCCCGCGGCCCAGAACCAGACACTGGCGCCGCCAAGGACGACGGCCACCGTCTGCAGGGCCCAGTTGTAGGAGATCGCGTTGACGCTGCCCGACCAGCCTCCAGCTCCACTGGCGCCGGCAAGGTAGCCCCAGACGAAGAACACGACGGCTTCCGCGACGAGGAGCAGATTCATGACCTTGGCCTTGGACCTGCGAAGGAGCCCGATCGCCCCGCCGAGGAGACAGAGGAGGCCGACCAGGATCAGCGCCCACGCCGGGTAGGCGCCGACACTTGCGGAGAAGAAGCCCTTGATCACCTCGGAAAGGCCGCTGGAGAGGGGCACTGTCTTCGGATACGTGAGCAGCTCGAGGACGACCCAGACGATGATCGTCCAGAAGATGACCCAGTTCCGGAAGCGACGGGGGATCATGCCTGCACCCTTGGGTCGAGGTAGTAGTACATGATGTCGGCGATGAGGTTGGCGACGATCACGGCGATGCTGGCGATGAGGAACACCAACTGCATGACCGGGTAGTCGCGCTTCTGCATCGAGTCGAAGGACAACAGCCCGAGTCCGGGCCAGTTGAACACGGCCTCCGCGAGGATCGCACCCGACATCACGAAGCCGAGGTTCATCATCACGATGGTCACCGTCGGCAGCATCGCGTTGGGCACCACGTGGCGCCAGAGGACGGCGTTCTCGCTGAGGCCCTTGGCGCGAGCCGTGAGCGCGAAGTCCTCCTTCATGACGCCGGTGATGGAGCTGCGCATGATGAGGTGGTACTCACCCACGTAGGCGATGGCGAAGGTGAACGCCGGCAGGAACAGGTGCTTCAGCAGCGACTGGAAGGCGGCGAAGCCGCTGAGATCCACGCCCGGCTCCTCCATGCGGCCCGTGGGGAACCAGCGCAGCTTGGTGGAGAACAGCATGATCATCAGGAGGCCGAACCAGAACGTCGGCATGGAGTAGAAGATCATCCCTAAGTTGGTCGTCACTACGTCGTAGGTGCCGCTGCGTCTCCAGCCCGCGAACACGCCGGTGATCATGCCGATGACCGTGGCGAAGACGGTGCCCACCCCCACGAGCAGGACGGTGGGCCAGATGCGCTCGGCGACGACTTCGGTGACCGGGCGCTTCTCGGAGAACGACAGGCCGAACTTGCCCTGCACCGTGTCGCGCCAGTAGTAGATGAACTGCTGCCACATAGGCTTGTCGAGGTTGAACGTCTTGCGCTGACGCTCGATGACCGACGGGTCGGTCTTTCCCTTGGGGAGAAGGAGCCGGGCAGGGTCGCCCGGGAGGATGCGGAAGAGCGCGAAGTTGAACGAGGCCACGAGGATGATCGTGAGTACCGCGTTCAACACCTTGCGAATGAAGTAGCGTCGTTTGTCCACTGCCCTGCGGGTCACTCCGCGCTCGGCCCCGAACGCCGGCGGACCCTTGCCTCCTTCTCACATCCGTGGTTGCCGGACCCCTGAGAGCTGCTGTGCTGCCACTGTGGTGGACGACCCCGGACGGGGCCTCGGGAGATTAGACGACGTGGGCACGCGGTTCCGTCGGCCGCTCCTGCGATCGGCGGCCGAAGCGGTGACGACGTGCCTGGATGACTGGCGTCTCGCCGTGGGCTACCCCCTGTCTGCCCGGCGGCCTTCGCGTTGCGCGAAGGCCGGGCTAGAGAGGTCATCGTAGACGCCGCGGCGGGGCGCGGCAAGGCGGGGCTACGCCCCGGGCAGCCGCGCCTCGCGCCCGGCTCGCCGCAGGACGCCGACGAGGCGGTCCAGCGGCAGCTCGTACGCGGTGTTGCCGTCGCGGCCGACCGTCGTGGTCGCAGCCGTGAGGGCGTTGCAGACGCTCTCCGCGGTGGCGTCGACCGCACCCTCGAAGAGCCCGCACATGTGGTCGTTGGAGACCGAGGTGAGCGCCAGCGGTTCGGCCGACGCGCGCGGCACGCGGTGCGCCGTGGTGAAGGCGAGCATGATCTCGCCGCTGCCGTCGGACGCGTAGGACCCCGTCGCCGCGAGGCCGAGCGCGCAGCGCTTGGCCATGCGCTCGCACTGCCGCGCGCTCAGCGGAGCGTCGGTGGCGAGGACGACGATGCAGGAGCCCTCCCGGTTCTCCAGCGGCATGAGGTCGGTGATCTCGCGCCCCACGGGCACGCCGTCGATGTTCAGGCGGTGGCGCACGCCGAAGTTGGTCAGCGCCAGCACGCCGACGGTCCAGTCGCGGCCGTGGGCCGGGACGACCCGCGACGAGGTGCCGATGCCGGCCTTGAAGTCGAAGCACGTCATGCCGGTGCCGGCCCCGACGCAGCCTTCGGCCACGGGGCCGGCGGCGGCGGCGTCCAGGGCGCGCGCACGTGCTCCTCCTTGACGTGCATGCCGCGGAGGTCGTTGAGGAACCCGTCGTCGCACTCGCCGACGACCGGCATGACGGCGTCCTCCACGCCGGCGAGCGGCTCGCGCTCGCTGAGCCAGCGCACGGTGGCGTCGTAGACGGCGCCGGCGCTCTGCGAGTTGGTGAGCAGGACCGGCGTCTCGACCAGGCCCCACTCGCGCACGGCGCTGATGCCGATGAGCTCGCCGACGCCGTTGCAGGCGTGGGCGCCGGCGACGACGCGTTCGTGCCAGAGGTCGCCGCCGTGCGGGAAGATCGCGGTGACACCCGTGCGGGCGGGCCCGCTGCCGTACGGCAGCTCGGGCCCGCCCCACGAGACGGTGCAGTGACCGACGCGCACGCCGGGCACGTCGGTGATCGCGTTGAGCGGCCCGGCCGGCAGCCCGCCGATGGCGACGCCGAGGTCGCGCAGGCGGCAGCGCTCCGGCACGGTCACGCTGCTACTCCATCGCGGGCGGGGTCCGTTCGTGCCCCGCGCCGCTGAATGGCTCTGCCGTGCATTACTCCAGGATGCCGGCGCGGTGAGCCTTGAGGTACGAGCCGCAGAAGTTGTCCTCGCCGCGCAGCGCCTCGATGGACTTGATGGTGGCCATCATCTGCTTGTTGCGCACGTCGACGATGAGGCCGTCGAGGCCGAGACCCGCGCACATCGCCACGAAGGTGCGGTTGAGCAGGGCGCGGTTCGGCAGGCCGAAGCTCACGTTGCTGAGGCCGCCGGTGGTGCGCACGGGGAGGCGCTCCTTGACCAGCTTGAGCGTCTCCATGGTGATGCCGGGCGCGCTCGGGTCGGCCGAGACGGCCATGACCAGCGGGTCGATCCAGAGGTCCTCGGCCGGCAGGCCGGCGCCGGTGCAGAGGTCGTAGATCTGCTGCGCGACGGCGAAGCGGTCCTCGGCGGTCGGCGGGATGCCTTCATCGCTCAGGCACAGGCCGACCACGGGGCACTTGTACTTCTCGATCATGGGCAGCACGGCGTCGATGCGCGGCTGCTCACCGCTGATCGAGTTGATGAACGGCACCTTGCCGCCCCTGTCGACGATCGCCTGCACGCCGGCGTCGAGCGCCTTGGGGTTGGCGGAGTCGACCATGAGCTGCATGTCGGTGACGCCCATGACGATGTCGATGAGCCAGAGCAGGTCGGCCACTTCGTCGCCGCCGGCGACGCCGCCGTTGACGTCGATCAGACCGGCGCCCGCGTCGATCTGATCCTTGGCCAGGGTCTTGATGAACTCGGCATCACGCGCCTGGATCGCCTCGGCGACCTGCTTGCGCGTCCCGTTGATCGATTCACCCATCAACAGCATCTCAACAACCTCCACGACGATTACCCGGGACGGACGGCTGAAGAGTATATGCGAAGCTTTGTGAGCCGAGGAACCGGAGCATCGGCCGATCGGAGATCCGAGGAGCGAGGGGCCGGCGCCGGGCACGGCCGGCGTCCCGCGACGGCTCAGAAGCCTTCGGGAGGCGGGACGATCCAGTCGGGACGGCGGCGGCGGCGCTCAGAGGCGCGGCGCTCGCCGTCGGCCGGGCCGCTGCGGGTCCCGGCGGCGCTCGGAGACGCGACGGTCGATCTTGACCACCACGTCGTCGTGCCCGTCGAACAAGGAGGTGAACCGGCGGTACAGCCGCTCGCGCGACGGTCCCGTCACGAAGAGCACATAGCGCTTCGGATCCCCGTCCTCGGCCATGATCTTACTGTACCCCTCGGGGGACGGCGCCGACACGACTCCCGCGTAGCCGGAGCTGGCCACGCGCGGCTCAGTCGTACGTGACGTAGACCGTCTTCGTGCGCGTGTAGAAGTCGACCGCCGCCGGGCCTTGCTCCTTGAACGTGTTGGCGCTCGACTGCTTGAAGCCGCCGAACGGGAGCCTGCAGGGCGAGCCCGGTGGTGGGCTCGTTGACCTTGACCACCCCGGCCTCGATGCGGTCGACGAAGGTCATGGCCCGCCGGAGGTCGTTGGTGACGACGCTGGCCGCCAGGCCGTAGCCGACGGCGTTGGCCTTGAAGATCGCGTCGTCCAGGTCCCGGGCCCGGACGATGCCGATGACCGGGCCGAAGATCTCCTCCTGCGCGAGCCGGCTGTGGACGTCCACGCCGGCGAAGACGGTCGGGCGCAGGAAGTGACCGCCGTCGCCCGCCTTGCCGCCGCCGGCGAGGAGCTCGGCGCCTTCCTCGCGGCCGATACGCACGTAGTCCAGGTCGGTCGCCAGCTGTTCCTCGCTCACGGCCGGGCCCATCTGCACGCCCTCCTCGAGCCCGTCGCCGACGTTGATCGAGTTGGCGGCCTCGGCGAGCGCGGCGGCGAAGCGGTCGGCGATGCCCTCCTCGACGATGACGCGGCTGGTGGCGGTGCAACTCTGGCCGGTGAGGGCGAAGCCGCCCATCACCGCCAGCCTCACGGCGAGCCCCAGGTCGGCGTCGTCGAGCACGATGGTCGGGTTCTTGCCGCCCATCTCGAGCTGCACGCGCGCGAAGTGCTCCGCCGCGCGCGCGTAGATACGCGAGCCGATGTCGTGCGACCCGGTGAAGGTGAGACCGCGGACCACCGGGTCGGCGGAGAGGGCGCCGCCCACGACGGAGCCGGCGCCGGTGACGAAGTTGAGCACGCCGGCCGGCAGGCCGGCGTCCACGAGGCACTCGACCAGGCGCAGCGCCGTGAGCGGCGTCGCCGAGGCCGGCTTGAAGACGACGGCGTTGCCGTAGACGAGCGCCGGCGCGATCTTCCACGCGGGGATCGCGATCGGGAAGTTCCACGGCGTGATCGCGGCCACCACGCCGAGCGGCTCGCGGCGGCTGTACAGCATGGCGTTCGGCGCATTGGCCGGCAGGACGTCGCCGCCCAGCCGCCAGCCCTCGCCCCGCGTAGTAGCGCAGGATGTCGCGCGCCCGCGCGACCTCCCCGGTCGCCTCGGCGAGCGTCTTGCCCTCCTCGCGCGTGAGCGTGCGCGCGACGTCGGCCATGCGCTCGGTGAGCAGTTCCGCCGCCTTGAAGAGGATGGCGCCGCGCGAGGGGGCCGGCGTGGCCGCCCAGGCGGGGAACGCCTCGGCCGCCGCGGCGGCCGCCTGTGCCGCGTCGGCCGCGGTCGCGCTCGGGAACACGGCGAGGACCTCGTCGGCGCGCGCCGGGTTCCTCGTCTCGAAACTGGCGTGGTCGCTCGCGCCGACCCACTCGCCGCCGATCAGGTTCTTGCAGGTCTCCATCGTCCACCCCGCCGTCGCGATGTCGTCAGCCCACCTCGCCGCAACGATACTACGGACGGCGGCGACCACGGCCGCTGCAGCCGTGCGGCGGCTCGGGGACGCCCCGGGGTCAGCCGGCGCCGGGCAGCGGCACGAGCACGCGGTCCGAGAGCCGCAGCGTCTCCCGGTAGCCGGACTCGCGCGCGAGGGCGATGGCCTCGTCGAGCAAACGCCCCACGTGCTCGGCCTCGTGCGCGTCCGAGTCGATCACCAGAGGGATGCCGCGGTCGTGCGCCGCGCGCAGGATGGCCGGCGACGGGTACATGACGCCGGCCGGGTCGCTCACCCGGTCCGTGTTGAGCTCGAGCGCGCCTCCCGAAGCGGCCAGCGCGTCGAGCGCCGCCTCGAGCTCGCGCTGCGCGGCCGGGCCCGGCCGGTCCCCCCACATGCTGATGTAGTCGAGGTGTGCGAGGACGTCGAAGCGTCCGTACTCGGCCGCCCGCCGCACGGTGCGGTAGTACTCGGCGAGGAACGCGTCGGGGTCGTCCCAGCGGGCGTCGCGGCGCAGCGCGGGCTCATCGAACGCGAAGCCGTCCACCACGTGCACGCCGAGCACGACGACCTCGAACGGCCAGCGGTCGAGGAGCTCGTCCAGCTCCGCCTCGCGGCCCTGGACGTACTCGGCCTCGAGGCCGAGGAGCACGCTGATGTCGTCGTGCCGCGCCGCCACCGCGCGGACCTCGTCGCAGTACTCGGCGAGGCGGTCCGGCGCGACCCACCAGTCCTCGTCCGGCGCCGGCTCGGCGGCGATATGGTCGGCGATGGCGATCTCGGGGAGGCCGACCTCGAGCGCCCGTGCCACGCACTCCTCCACGCTCCCCGTCCCGTCCGAGAACGCTGTGTGGACGTGGTAGTCGCCGGGGAGAGCCGTCATTCCTCTACCGCCCGGCCGCCGTCGCGCCGTTTGAGCAACACGACCACGAAGGCGCCGGCGATGGCGACGATGACGGCGACGACCCATCCGATCTTCGACGAGCCGCCGCCGCCGCTCGCGGCGGCCTCGGCCACCTTGGGCTTGAGCTCGAGGTAGCTCTGACGGTCGATCATGTTGGCCCACACGCTGCCGCCCACGTAGGGCTGCCAGCCGTCCCAGCGTGACGTGTTGACCGCCTGCAGCACGGACGGGTAGTCGATGACGATCATCGGCTGCTCCGCGTACATCACCGCCTGCGCCTGCTTGAGCAGGTCCATCCGCCTGGCCGGGTCCATCTCCTTGTACTGCGCCACGGTGAGCCTGTCGTACTCCGCGTTGGACCAGTTCATCTCGTTGTAGTTCTCGATCTGGTCGGTCGTGAAGCAGGCGGCCGAGTCGCCGGGGTCGATGTAGCCCATGAAGTCCCAGAGCGCGAGGTCGTAGTCGGGCGCGTAGGTGTCGCCCTTGTAGTTCCAGATGCTGTCGCCCAGCGCGCCCTCGTCGACCACCGAGTAGTCGATGTCGAGCCCGATGTCCTTGAGCCAGCCCGCGATGAGCTTGCCCTGCACCTGGCTCTCCGGCGAGATGTCGCGGGCCCACAGCCGAAGCTTGATGGGCTTGCCGCTCTTGTCCTCGCGGATGCCGTCGCCGTCGGTGTCCTTGTAGCCGGCCGCGTCCATGAGCTGCTTCGCCTTCTCGAGGTCGAAGCCGATGGTGCTCGCGGCGTCCGGCTGGTAGTACGGATCGGCGCTCGCCGGCCAGCCCTTCTGGGGGAAGATGCCGTAGCCGCCCTGGGCGAAGCCGCTCCAGCCCAGGACGGCGCACTTCTCGCGGTCGATCGCCCACGCCATGGCCACGCGGAACTTCGCGTCCTTCAGCACGGGATTGCCCGAGCGAGTTCGGGCTGTCGTAGCAGTTGACGTCGATGTACTCCCAGTTGTAGAGCGGGTAGGCGATCGGTCTTGATGCCCGGCTCGCCCTCGAGCCGCTTGAACTGCTCGGGCGGGATGACCTGGGCGCCGTCGATGGTCCCGCTCTTGAGGTCCTGCACCATGGTGTCGGTGTTCGTGTAGTACTCGAACACGATCTCGTCAACGGCCGGCTGCGTGCCCCAGTACGCGGGGTTGCGGACCATCTTGACGTACTGGTCCTTCTTGAACTCCACCGTCTGGAACGGCCCGGACCCGACGATCGGCGTGGGGTTGCGGAACGTGTTGCCCAGCTCCTTGGCGCTCAGCTTGCCCCAGATGTGCTCCGGCAGGACGTAGAGGTAGATCTGCGTGGTCAGCATGTTGGCCTTGGGCTGCTGAGCAGTAGACCTTGAGGGTGGTGTCGTCGACGGCGACGGCCTTGGTCACGTTCTTGAGGTAGACGGCCGGGCTCAGGTCGTTGTCGATGATCGCGTTGAAGGTCCAGGCGACGTCCCCGGCCGTGAGCGGCTGCCCGTCCTGCCACTTGACGCCCGGACGGAGGTGGAACGTCCACGTCTTCTGGTCGGGCGAGAGCTCCCAGCCCTGCGCGAGACCGGTCTCCTTCGAGGGGAGACCGTCGGCGCCGATGCCGACGAGCGTGTCGTAGTTCAGCAGCCAGATCTCGTAGGACGTGCTGTAGCCGATGAACGGGTTGAGGTTGAGCGGACCCTCGTTCCAGCCCAGCCGCAGCGTGACCTTGGCGGCGTCCGGCGACGGCGAGCTGCCGGCGCCGGCGAACGAGGCGCCGGCAGCGACGAGGACGACGAGGATCGCGGCGACGACTGACGGCGAGGACGACCGTCCGCCGTCCGCGCCAGAAGGTGTGACTTTGGCTCATGTGACGCACCCCCGATGCTGCATGCGGCGCCGCCCGGCGAAGCGAGGCGGCGCTCCAGATTCCGGGACGCTACCCGGCGGTCGGCGGCGGCGTCAAGGCTGGGCCGCGGCTCCGGTCCATCGGGGCCGGCCCGCTCTGGCACCGCACGTCGTCTCCGGCTGCGGTGGCACGACCGGGCGTACGTCCAAGGACACGTACGTGTCGTCAGACGTGCGACCGGGCGTGTCTGTACGCGAGACGACTATCGCGGCCGGGCGAAAAGGCGAAGGCCGGCGGTGCTTCTCGCACCGCCGGCCTTCGCTGACGCGAAAGAGGCTGGCTCTTTCGTATGTCTTCGCGCGGGTGGTTCTTACATCATCCCGGGCATTCCGCCGCCCGGCATACCGCCGCCCATCGCGCCGCCGCCCTCTTCGGGCTTGTCGGCGACGATGCACTCGGTGGTGAGGATGTTCTTGGCGATCGACGCGGCGTTCTGGAGCGCCGAACGGGTGACCATGGCGGGGTCGATGATGCCGGCCTTGACCAGGTCCTCGTACTCGCCGGTGTCGGCGTTGAGGCCCATACCGGGCTTGAGGCCCTTGACCTTGTTCACCACGACCGAGCCTTCCATGCCGGCGTTCTCGGCGATCTGACGCAGCGGCTCCTCGAGGGAGCGAGCGATGATCTGCTTGCCGGTGCGGAAGTCGACGTCGTCGGACTTCTTGTCGACCTTGATGGCGGAGATGGCGTTGACGAGCACGACGCCGCCGCCGGGCACGATGCCCTCTTCGAGAGCGGCACGCGTGGCGTTGAGGGCGTCCTCGACGCGGTGCTTGGTCTCCTTCATCTCGACCTCGGTGGCCGCGCCGACCTTGATGACGGCCACGCCGCCGGCCAGCTTGGCGAGACGCTCCTGGAGCTTCTCACGGTCGAAGTCGGAGTCGGTGTTCTCGATCTCGCTCTTGATCTGCTTGATGCGGCCCTTGATGGCGTCGGTGTCGCCGGCGCCGTCGACGATGGTGGTGTTGTCCTTCGTCACGACGACCTTGCGGGCGCGGCCGAGCTGCGAGATCTGGGTGTTGTCGAGCTTGAGGCCCATCTCTTCGGTGATGACCTCGCCGCCGGTGAGGATGGCGATGTCCTCGAGCATGCGCTTGCGGCGGTCGCCGAAGCCGGGGGCCTTCACGGCGACGCTGGTGAACGTGCCGCGGAGCTTGTTCACGACGAGGGTCGCGAGGGCTTCACCCTCGACGTCCTCGGACACGATGAGGAGCTGCTTGCCGGCCTGGATGACCTTCTCGAGGATCGGAAGGAGGTCCTGCACGGCGCCGACCTTCTGGTTGGCGATGAGGATGTAGGGATCCTCGAGCACGGCCTCCATGCGATCGGGGTCGGTCACCATGTACGGGCTGAGGTAGCCCTTGTCGAACTGCATGCCCTCGGTGAACTCGAGGTCGAGGCCGAAGGTGTTGCTCTCCTCGACGTTGACCACGCCGTCCTTGCCGACCTTCTCGATGGCGTCGGCGATGACGTCGCCGACACCGCGGTCGCGGGCGGAGATGGTGGCCACGCGGGCGATCTCCTCCTTGCCGGAGATCTCCTTGCTCTGCTTCTGGATGGAGGCGACGGCCTCGTTGACGGCTTCTTCGATGCCGTGCTTGATGGCCATCGGGTTGCCGCCGGCGGCTACCATGCGCAGGCCCTCGCGCACGATCGCCTGGGCGAGCAGGGTGGCGGTGGTGGTGCCGTCACCGGCGATGTCGTTCGTCTTGGTCGCGACTTCCTTGACCAGCTGGGCGCCCTGGTTCTCGAAGACGTCCTCGAGCTCGATCTCGCGAGCGATGGTGACGCCGTCGTTGGTGATCGTCGGGGCGCCGAACTTCTTGTCGAGCACCACATAGCGGCCCTTGGGGCCGAGGGTGATCTTCACGGCGTCTGCGAGCGCGTTCACACCGCGCTCGAGAGAGCGCCTGGCTTCATCGTGATACTTCAGTTCCTTAGCCAAGATTCGTCAGCCTCCCCTCTTACTTTGCGACTACGGCCAGGATCTCACTGGCGCGCAGAATCAGCAGTTCGTCACCATCGGCGGTCTTGTACTCGGTACCCGCGTACTTGCCGTAGATGACCTTGTCGCCCTTCTTGACGTCCATGGGGATGCGGTTCTTGCCCGCCTCGTCCCACTTGCCGTCACCCGCAGCAACGACCTCACCCATCATCGGCTTCTCTTTGGCCGTGTCGGGGAGAACGATGCCGCTGGCGGTCTTCTCTTCTTCCTGGACCGCCTTGATGATTACGCGATCTTCGAGCGGCTTGAGCTTCATGCAGCAACCCTCCTTGGTGTGTACACCGTGGTTTCCTTCGAGTTGGTTCTGGCACTCCCTAGGAGAGAGTGCTAAGTCCACACAGCTGCACATGGTATGACCGGTCTCGAGTGATGTCAAACCAGCGAAGAATGCGGGGGGACACTCGTCCACGTGGTCACGGGAACATGCCGCTATGCAGGTACTTCGTCACCCTATACTCGCCTTCTCGCAGCCATCAGTCCGATCAGCCGAGTGCCGCTCCATCTGGCGAGCGCGCGGCGCCGTCGCTAGGATGTCGGCATGTGCGGAGGCGATGCCCGATGAGAGTGCTGCTGCAGCGCGTGAGCCGCGCCGCGGTCGCCGTGGACGGCGCGGAGGTCGGCGCGATCGGCCGCGGCTTCCTCGCCCTCGTGGGCGTCACCCACGAGGACGACGCGGCCGCGGCCCGCAAGCTCGCCGCCAAGACGGCGCGGCTGCGCGTGTTCGCCGACGACGCCGGCCTGATGAACCTGGCGCTCGGCGACGTCGGCGGCGCCGTGCTCGCCGTCTCGCAGTTCACGCTGTACGCGGACACGCGCCGGGGCAACCGGCCGAGCTTCACGGACGCGGCCCCGCCGGAGCAGGGCGAGGCCGTGTACGAGGCCTTCGTGGAGGCGCTGCGCGCCGAGGGGGTGCCGGTCGAGACCGGCGTCTTCGGCGCGCACATGCAGGTGGAGCTGCTCAACGACGGGCCGGTGACGATCCTGCTGGAGGCATGACGATGACCGAGCATCACGTCGGAAGGCTGATTGACCACATCCAGCTGCGGGTCGCCGACCTGGGACGAAGCGCGCGCTTCTACGAAGCCGTACTGCGCGCGCTCGACCCGGCCATCACGGTGCGGCGCGGGGACGGCTGGTTGGCCGCCGACGAGCTGTTTCTGAGTGACGACGGGCCACCCTCGCCCGTGCACGTGGCGTTTCAGGCCGCGGACGAGGAGGCTGTCCGGCGCTTTCATGAGGCTGGACTAGCCGCCGGCGGCACGGACAACGGCGCGCCGGGGGAGCGGTCCTACCACCCCGGTTACTACGCCGCCTACCTCCTCGACCCGGACGGCTACAACGTCGAAGCCGTGTTCCACGGCCCCCTGACGCGCTCGGCCTCCCCGGTGGGCCTCGTCCCCGTCGTCAAGCCCTGAGCCGCCCGGGGGCAGAACGAGAACGCCCGGGCCCGCCTCGCGGCGGCCCGGGCGTTCGTCGTCACTCCGCTGGAGACGGCCTCAGCCGCCCATGCCCTCGGCGTGCCGCGCGTCCGCGAGCTTCTCGTTGCTCTGTGGCACGTTCTTGTAGGCCGCATAGCCGGCGAAGATGCCGCTGATCCAGGCGAGCACCCACGGCGCGCCCCAGTAGTAGAGCAGCGGCGTCCAGCGGTACTGGCCGCGGTTGAAGGTGTAGACGAGGCCGACCATCGCGGCCACGCACACGATGATCGCGCCCACGCTCGGCCACTTGAAGCTGAGCAGGCCGCCGATGAGCATGATGATCCCGATGCCGATCAGCACGTGCACGCCCGACAGGTACTGCGAGTAGATGCCGTAGAACTGCGGGATGCCGAAGACCGGCTGCGCCGAATGGGCGTAGAGGCCGGCGCCGATCGCCGACAGCCCGCCCAGGATGCCGGTGATGGCGGTGAGGTTGGCCATCTTCTGACCCTTCATGCCCCCACTCCTTCCACCTGGGCGCCGAACTCGGTGAGTTCACCGCTGGGCGTGATCGTCGAGCCCTCGAGGGCCTCGTCGGTCGTGCCCTTGTAGATGTTCTTGAAGACGAGGTAGGCGACCGGGCCGGTGAGCACGCCGATGAGGCCGCCGATCAGGTAGTCCACGCCGTTGACGAACAGGGCGATGATGGCGATCGCGATCGGGAACGCGACCCAGAGCAGGAGGCCCCAGTTGGGCAGCGGCACCCGGAACGACCGCGGCGTGTCCGGCTCCTTGTAGCGCATGATCACCGCGGTGAGATAGATGAGCACGTAGGCGAACATGAGCAGGAAGACGTCGATGGTGATGAGCGCGTCGAAGGTCATGTTGATGAGCACGGCGTTGACGGCGCCCATGAGCAGGATGGCCACCCACGGCGTACCCCAGCTCGCGTGCGTGCGGCCGATGAACCTCGGCAGCAGGCGGTCGCGCGACATCTGGAACTGCGGCCGCGCGCCGGTCGCCAGGTAGCCGGCGTACAGGCCGATGTTGGAGAGGATCGCCGACAGCAGCATGAAGTAGGCGAACACGCCGCCGCCGAGGATCTGCGCGGCCTCGACGAAGTCGATGCCGCCGCCGCCGGTCCACATGTTCATCCAGCCGTCGGCGGCGGTCGTGTCGGCCACGCGGATCGCGGCGACCACGGTGAAGAAGTAGGTGGCGATCACCAGCGGCGTGCCGAGCATGAGCGCCCGCGGGATGATGCGCTGCGGGTTCTCGATCTCGCCGGCAAGCGTGGACATCGACTCCCACCCCGAGTACATCCACATCATGATGGCGAGCCCGAGATTCAGTGAAGTGAGGAAGCTCTCACCGGGCACGAGCACGGGGCTGAAGGGATTGCCCGAGCCGGCGACGATGCCCCACACGCTGAACACGACCAGCGGCACCATCACGCCGACCTGGATGATGGTGAGCGACCAGCCGGTGAGCTCGAGGCCGCGGATGTTGATGAACGTGAACACGGCGACGATGGCGATGCCGATCGCCGCGCGCTCGGCGCTGCCGAACCCCCACTTGGCCTGCATGTAGTCGAGCGCCAGTGCGACGTAGACGGCCGAGTCGACGTACAGCGACAGGGTCCACCACCAGCCCGCCTGGAAACTCCAGTACTCACCCATGCCCCGGCGGATCCAGCGATACAGACCGCCGGCCTCCGGGACCATGGAGCCGAGCTCGGAGGAGACGAACGCCAGAGGGACGCTCCAGAAGAACGGCAGGACCAGGATCATGATCAGCGTCATGCCCGGGCCGGAGGACGAGACGACGTCCTCCATGCCGAACGACCCCGAGCACGTGAGCGTGAAGACGAAGATGACGGCCGTGATGAGCCGCATCCGTACGCGCTTCAGCCCCTCGTTGCGAAGCATTTCCGTCATCCGGACCCCCCCAGACCAGTTTGACTAAGTTCTACGACAGCGCCTCGGGGGCAAGTTGCCAGAGGTCGACCGCCAGCTTGTCGTTCTCACCGTAATCTATCGGCACGTCGATGACAACGGGTCCGGGGTGTCTCAGGGCCCTCGCAAGAAGGGGTTTGACGTCGCCCGCCTTCTCGGCGCGGAACCCCTCCACGCCGAACGAGCGGGCCAGTGCGACCAGGTCCGGGTTGTCGAAGCGCGTCCCGGCGATACGTCCGAACTTGCGCCGCTGATGCATCTCGATGAGGCCGTAGCCGCCGTCGCTCCAGACGAGGACGACGAAGGGCAGCCCGAGACGGCGCGCCGTCTCCAGTTCCTGCACGTTCATCAGGAAGCCGCCGTCGCCGCAGATGCAGACGACCTTGGTGCGGCCGCGGCGCGCCAGCGCCGCGGCGATCGACGCCGGCAGGCCGAAGCCCATGGCGGCGAACCCGTTGCTGATGAGCACCGTGTTGGGCTCGCGCGCCTCCCAGAAGCGCGCCACCCAGAGTTTGTGCGCGCCGACGTCGCTGACCAGCACGTCCTCCGGCGCGAGCAGCTCGCGCAGGTCGCGGAGCACGCGCTGCGGCTTGATGGGGAAGTCCTCGTCGGTGCCGGCGTCGAGCACGCGCCGGAAGGCGCGCCGGTACGGGCGCTCCTCGACGGTGGAGACGTCCTTGCCCTCGAGGAGCCCGGTGAGCTGGAAGAGGATGCGCGAGAGGTCGCCGATGAGCTCCACCTCGGGGATGAACTGGGCGTCGATCTCGGGCGCCACGGTGTCGACGCAGATGATGCGCTGCCGCCCCTCCGGGTTCCAGGCGGAGGGCGGCCACTCGATCATGTCGTAGCCGACGGCCACGACGAGGTCGGCCCGGCCCAGCATGCCCTGCGGGTAGTCCTGCCGGGCCAGCCCGGCGGTGAAGAGGAAGTGCGGGTCGGAGGCGTCGAGCACGCCCTTGCCCATGAAGGTCGTGACGACGTGCAGGCCGGTCTGCTCGCAGAACGCGCGCAGCGCCGGCGCGGCCTCCTGGCGCACGACCCCGTTGCCGGCCAGCACCACCGGCCGCTTGGCGCCCTGGATGACCTCGGCGGCGCGCAGCAGGCTGACCGGGTCGGCCTCCATCATGGCCTCCGGGCCGCGCGGCAGCGGAGAGCCGGTCACCACGGTCTCCATGATGTCCTCGGGCAGCTCCAGGTGCGTCGCGCCGGGCTTCTCGGCGGCGGCGATGCTGAACGCCTTGCGCACCGCCTCGGCCACCATGCGCGGGTGGTGGAGGCGCGTGTTCCACTTGGTCATGGGACGCAGCATCTCGACCGTGTCGATGAACTGGTGGGTCGTGTCCTTGTGCATGCCGGCGAGGCCCGTCTGACCGGTGAGCGCCACCAGCGGCGCGTGGTCCAGCGTCGCGTCGCCGACGCCGGTGGCCAGGTTGCTCGCCCCCGGACCGAGGGTCGCGAGACACACGCCCGGCCTGCCGGTGAGCCGCCCGTACGCGTCGGCCATGAAGGCGGCGCCCTGCTCGTGCCGCGTGGGAACGAAGGTGATGAGCTGCGAGCGGTCGAGCGCCTCGCTGACGTCGAGCGTCTCCTCGCCGGGGATGCCGAAGACGAACTCGACGCCCTCGTTCTCGAGACATTCGACGAAGAGATGAGCGGCGGTGCGTTGGGAATCGCCTGCGGGGCGGGCGGGAAGACGGAATCAGGCCGGTGAGTCATGCTGTCCTGCGAGTCTAGCATTCCGGCACTGTTCCCCGAGACTCCTGTGTGGCCGAGTCCGGCCTGTTCGGACAGACAGGATGTCGAGCTGCGGCGCGGAGACCGGGGAGCGCGGGTGCGAGGCGGCGGGCGCGGACCTCAGGCGCGGACTCAGGCGCGGCGGGCGGAGCCCTTCCGCGGCCTGGCCGCTTTCGCCTCGGCGTCGCTGGCGAACGCGTCCAGGCCGAGGTAGTCCGGCCACTCCACCGCCGGCAGGAACCCGGCCGCGAGGCCGACCATGCCGGCGTTGTCGGTGCACAGGCTGAGCGGCGGCAGCGACAGCTGCAGGCCCTCGGCCTCACAGGCCTCCGTCATCGCGCGGCGCAGGCCGGAGTTGGCGGCCACGCCGCCGGCGACGGCGACGCTGCGCAGCCCCTCGGCGGCGGCGCCGGCCATCGTCTTCTCCACGAGCTGGCGGACGATGGCCGCCTGGTACGAGGCGGCGATGTCGGCGCGGTGCGCCTCGACCTCCGCCTCGTCGCGGTCCCGGAGGTCGTAGAGCAGCGCCGTCTTGAGGCCGCTGAAGCTGAAGCCGCGGCCTCTGGGCACGGCGCGCGGAAAGCGGGCGAAGCCCGGGTCGCCGCGCGCCGCCAGCTGGTCGAGCTCCTTGCCGCCCGGGTAGCCGAGCCCCAGCAGCCGGGCGCCCTTGTCGAACGCCTCGCCGGCCGCGTCGTCCATGGTCTTGGCGGCGACGCGATAGCGGACGCCGTCCTCGACGACCGCGAGCAGCGTGTGCCCGCCGCTGGCCACCAGGCACACGAACGGCGCCTCGACGCCGAGGGCGTAGTTGGCGGCGATGTGACCCTGCAGGTGGTTGACCGGGATGAGCGGCAGCCCGCGCCGGTAGGCGAGCGACTTCGCCGTCGCCAGCCCGACGAGGAGCGCGCCGATGAGCCCGGGGCCCTGCGTGACGGCGACGGCGCCGAGGTCGTCCCAGCCGGCGCCGGCCTCGCTCATCGCCTCGGCGACGACCTCGTTGACCAGCTCCGTGTGGCGGCGTGAGGCCACTTCCGGCACCACGCCGCCGAACTGCGCGTGCAACTCGTTCTGGGACGAGACGATCGACGACAGCACCTCGCGCCCGCGCACGACGGCCGCGCTGGTGTCGTCGCAGGACGTCTCGACGGCGAGGATGAGGCCGGCGGACGGAGCCTGCCCGGCCTGCGCCGCGGCGCCGGGCGGTGCGCCTCCGGCGCCCCGTTCGATGGCCCGACTGCCGGCTGGTCACGCCGAGTCGCCTTCCCAGTCCTTCCACATGATGACCGCGTCCTCGCGGTCATCGCTGTAGTACCCCGGGCGGACGCCGGTGGAGACGAACCCGAAGCTGCGGTAGAGCTCGATCGCCGCGGCGTTGGAGACGCGGACCTCCAGGGTGTGGCCGCGGTGGCCCTTGCGCTCCGTGATCGCGAAGTACGCCTCCAGCAGGCGCGAGGCCACGTGCTCGCGGCGAGCCTCCTGGGCGACGCAGAGGTTCATGAGGTGCCAGACGTCGACGAACATGTCGGCGATGAGGTAGGCGACGATGCGGCCGTCGTCCTCGCAGACGAGGCAGATGCCGGTCTCGCGGGCGAGCTGGCCGCTGAAGATGGCCAGCGACCAGGGCAGCGTGAAGGTGCGCGCCTCGAGCGCCGCGACGGCCTCGAGGTCGGTGAAGTGCATGGGCCGCACGACGCGCTCGTGGTGCTGGGACTCGGGGACGACCTGCAGGCTCACGATGCGCCTCCCGCCCCGGCGAAGCCACGGGCCGGGAGACCGCTGCGCGGGGCTTCGCGTCCGGGGCGCGGCCGTAGAGGGGCAGGACCGCGTCCGGGCCGCGGACGAGGCCGGGCGCGCCGCAGGCGACCGCCCGGCCGACCATCGCGGCCGTCGGCGCGACGATGCCCGCGGCCGGCTGCGCCGACGCGGGCAGCAGCTCGCCGTAGAGCACGGCGCCGTCGCCGCCCGTGACCACGTCGCCGCGGGCGGCGAGCCAGGCGGCGAGGTCGTCGGCCGGCACGACGGCGACGTCCTCGACCTGCCGCACGCCGCCGTCGTCCGCCTCGAAGACGGCCGCGAACACCTCGCGGCGGCGGCCGTCGACGAGCGGCACGAGCCGCTTGCCGGGGGACGCCTCCGGCGCGTGCGCCAGCGCCAGGGCAAGAGCGGCCAGGGTGGACACGCCGGCGAGTCCGGCTCGTCCGTCGGCTTGCGCCAGCGCGCGCGCCGTGGCGATGCCGATGCGCAGGCCGGTGAAGGCGCCGGGGCCGAGGCCGACGGCGACGGTGTCGACGTCGGCCCAGCCGGCGCCCGCCTCGGCGAGGATCTCGTGCACGAACGGCAGCAGGAGCCGCGAGTGCGCCGGGCCGTCGAGCGAGACGCGCTCGGCGACGACGGAGCCGTCGGCGGCGCAGAGGGCCGCCGAGCACGCCAGCGTCGCGGTCTCGAGCGCGAGGATCACGACGGCGCTCCCGCGGTCACGGCGACGCCGGCCTCCGCCGCGGCGCCGGCGACGTCCTGCTCGAACGCCGCCTCGGCGGAGATCCGCGCCGCACGGCCGGACCGCGTCCGGTGCTCGAGCTCGATGCGCACGTCCGGATCGGGCAGCGCGTCGCTCCCCGCCGCCGGCCACTCGACGAACGTGATCGCGTCCGGACCGAGGTAGTCGTCCCAGGCGAACAGTTCCGCGTCGGCGCCGCGGCTGAGCCGGTACAGGTCGAGGTGATGCAGGAGCTCGCCCTCGCGCCCGTGGTAGCTCTGCGCCAGCGTGAACGACGGGCTGGTGATGGCGCCGCGCACGCCGCGGGCGCGCAGCACCTCGCGCACCAGCGTGGTCTTGCCGGTGCCGAGGTCGCCCTCCACGGTGACCAGCGCCGGCGGCCGCAGCCGGACGGCCAGCGCACGCGCCAGCTTCCGCGTCTGGGCCGGTGAGGCGAGGGTGAGCGAGATCATCTAGAAGAGGCCGAGCTGCTCCGGTTCGGCGGGCGGACCGGCCTCGGGGGCAGGCGGGCTCGCCGGCGCGGGGTCGTCATCGGAGACAGGAGCGGCGACGGGAGCCTCGTCGGGCGCCGGGCAGGCGCAGCGTCCGGCGCGGCAGGCGCCGGACCGCAGCGGCGGGCGGCGGATCGTCGGGCGCCGGGGCGGCGGCCTGAGGCGCGGGCGCGACCGCCGGCCCGTCGGGCGCCGGATCCGCGAGCGCGGCGACCGGGAGCGTGCTCACGGGCGCCGGCGGCGCGTCGTCGAAGGTCAGCGCCGGCGCGGGTGGACCTCCGTGCGGCGCGGCCGGCGCCGACTGCAGGCGCGCGGGCGGCTGCCAGGCCGGGCGCTCGGCGGCCGGCGCCGGAGCCGACTCCTCCCCGGGCTGCGGCGCGGCGTGCGCCAGGAGCTCGGGCAGCCGCAGGAAGTCCTCTTTGAGCGTCGCCAGATTGGCCGGCGTGTAGAGCGCCGCGGCCGGATGGAAGATCGGGTAGAGGTAGAGCCGGTGCCCCGAGATCTCCGTCGCCCGCGGCTGGCCGTGCACTTTGGTGATGCCGCGCGGGTCGCCGCTCAGGAGCTTGGTCGCGAAGTTGCCCAGCGTGCAGATGACCTTGGGCCGGATGATCTCGATCTGCCGCCACAGGTACGGCCGGCAGGCATCGATCTCCTCCGGGCGCGGGTCCCGGTTGTTGGGCGGGCGGCTCTTGAGGACGTTGGCGATGTAGACCTGCTCGCGGGTCATGCCGATGGACGCGAGCAGCTGCTCGAGGAGCTTGCCGGCCTGGCCTACGAACGGCCGGCCCTGCTGGTCCTCGTGGTAGCCGGGCGCCTCACCGATGAACATGAGGTCGGCGCCGGGGTCGCCCTCGCCGAACACGGCCTTGGTGCGCGTCTCGGCGAGGATGCAGTTCGAGCAGCACTCGACCTCCTCGCGGAGGGCGCCCAGCGCGGCGATGACGTCGTCAGTGGCAGGTGGCACAGGAGGAGCTGGCGCAGGAGGAGCAACTCTTGGTCGCTCCCTTGCCGCCGAGGTTGGACGTCGATGAGTGGACGGCGAACGTGGACAGCAGCCGGCAGACGTCGCCGGAGTGGCACGACGGGCACTCGGGCTTCGTGCCGTTGCGGACCAGCTCCTCAAAAGCGGTTCCGCACTGGTTGCAGCAGAATTCGTAGATCGGCATGGCGGTAGTGTACCACCGGGGCCGGGCACGCAGGCCTCGCGCGCGAGCGCCCAACGACCGTTCGATTGACACGTGCGCACGCGAGGCCCTACGCTGATCTTGGCCCGGCGCCGAGCCTCGGCAGGCGACCGGGACACCGCCTGTGTCACACAGGCCTACGGCAGGCGCGGTACCTCCCCCACCGGGCGGACCGCAGCCGGAGAGGTCATAGGCTTGACCATCGACCAGCATCGCTTCTGCGTGATCGGTCCCGGACGTCTCGGATCGACCGTGCTCGCCGGCCTGCTCGAGGCCCAGCTCACCGTCACCGCCGTCGGCGTCCACGCCGACGACGACACCAGCCTCTTCGACTTCGTCCCCCACGTGCGCGTGCGCGACGCCGCGCTCGAGGCCGACGCCTGGTGGCTGGCCGTGCCGGACGACGAGATCTACACCGTGGCCGGCAGGCTCGCAGAGGCCCTGCCGGCCATGCGCCGTCAGGGCGCGCCCCAGCCGCTCGCCATCCACTCGAGCGGCCTCGGCTCGGTGCACCTGCTCAAGCCGCTCTACGAGCAGGGCGTGCGCGTGCTCTGCCTGCACCCGCTGCAGACGTTCGCCGGCGAGCCGGACGCCAAGCTGCTGAAGGACGTCCCGTGCGCCGTCACGGCGCACGAGGAACGCGACCTGCAGCTCGGCGAGGAGCTCGCCACCCGCCTCGGCATGCGCCCGTTCCGCCTGGCCGACGAGCAGAAGACGCTCTACCATCTCGCCGCCGTCGTCGGCTGCAACCTGCTGGTGGCGCTCGAGAGCGAGGCCAAGCGCCTCATGGACGAGGCCACCGGCGACTCGCGTGGCCTCGACCACCTCTCCGTCCTGCTCGAGACGACGATGAAGAACCTGCTGCAGAGCGGCGAGCCGGCGTTCGCGCTGACCGGTCCGGTCGCGCGCGGGGACATCGGCACCGTGCGCGCGCACCTGCGCCTGCTCGACCGCGAGAGCCCGCGGCTCGCCGGGACCTACCGCGCCCTGAGCCTCGAGGCGCTCGCGCTGGCCGCGCCGCGCCTCGACGACGACCAGGTCGCGACGCTGCGAGAGCTGCTCGGGGCCGGAGAAGCCGCCGGCTCTGCCGGCTCCACTCCGGACCCCGGCAGCCACTGGGCCGGGGGCCAGCCGTGATCGTCGCCAGGAGCATCGTGGAGGCGCGGGCGGCGCTGGAGGACCTCCCGCGCCCGCTCGGCCTCGTGCCCACGATGGGCGCCCTGCACGCCGGCCACCTCAGCCTGGTCGCGGCGGCGAAGTCGGGCTGCGCGAGCGTCGCCGCCTCCATCTTCGTGAACCCGACGCAGTTCGGCCGCGGCGAGGACTTCGACAAGTACCCGCGCGACGAGGCCCGCGACCTGCGCCTCCTGGAGGAGGCGGGCGTCGCGGTGCGTCTTCATGCCGACGGCCGACGAGATGTATCCGGAGGGCTTCGCCACCAGCGTCCACGTCGGCGGCGCGCTCACCGAGAGCCTCGAGGGCGCTTCGCGCCCGAGCCACTTCGACGGCGTCGCCGTCATCGTCACCAAGCTGCTCGGCGTGGTGCAGCCGGACGTGCTGTACCTCGGCGAGAAGGACGCACAGCAGCTCGCCATCGTCCGCCGCTTCGTGCGCGACCTCGACCTGCCCGTCGAGGTGGCCGGCGTGCCGACGCTGCGCGAGCCGGACGGCCTGGCCATGAGCTCGCGCAACGTCTACCTCACGCCGGAGCAGCGCGCCGTCGCACCCGACCTCTACCGCGCGCTGCTCGCCGGCGCCGCGGCCGCCGGCGAGCCCGGCGCGGCCGCGAAGGACGTCGTCGTCGCGGCCACCAGCGCCCTTCTGCTTCCCGCGACGGGCCGCTCGACCCCGATGCGGTCGACGACGCTCTCGCCCGCCCGCGCTTCGAGCTCGACTACCTCGCCGTCGTGGACGAGGCCACCTTCGTTCCCGAGGGCGCGCTCGGGCCGCGCTCCCGCCTCGTCATCGCGGCCCGTCTCGGCTCCACCCGTCTCATCGACACCATCTCAGTAGCCAGCGCGTACCCCGCCAAGGACGCGACCGCATGAAAGGAAGGACCACCATGGCGACCGTCTTCGTCAACGGCAGGCAGCAGGAGCACGTGCGCGAGGGCCTCGTGCGCGTCATCACCGGCTCCATCGAGTTCCCCAGCAACGGCAACGCGGACATGATCAAGATCACCGACGAGGTCAAGGAGGCCGTGCGGCAGACCGGCCTGGCCGACGGCACCGTCACCCTGTTCGTGCCCGGCGCCACCGGGGCCCTGACGACGCTCGAGTTCGAGCCGGGCGTCGTGGAGGACGTGCAGACGGCGCTCGACGTCGTCGCGCCGGCCGACCGCTTCTACCAGCACAACGTGAACCTCGGCGACGGCAACGGCCACTCGCACGTGCGCGCCGGCCTCGTCGGGCCGTCGCTGGTCGTGCCGTTCGTCGACGGCCGCCTCACGCTCGGCATCTACCAGAACATCGTCTTCTGCGACTTCGACGCGCGCCCGCGCGAGCGGAGCATCGTGGTGCAGGTGATGGGCGTATGAGCTCCGCGGATGCCAAGGGGCGGCGCGGACTGCGACCCGAGCAAGGAGCGCCCGCTCGTCCAGGTGGCGCTCGACTTCGTCGACCTGCCGCGCGCCCTCGAGGTCGCGCGCGAGGCCGTCGCCGGCGGCGCCGACTGGGTCGAGGCCGGCACGCCGCTGATCAAGGCGGAGGGCCTGAGCGCCGTCAGGGCCCTGAAGGCCGAGTTCCCCGAGATGACCATCGTCGCCGACATGAAGACCATGGACGCCGGCCGCACCGAGGTGGAGTACGCGGCCAAGGCCGGCGCCGGCGTGGTCGGCGTGCTCGGCGCCGCGTCCGACAGCACGATCAAGGAGTGCGCCGAGGCGGCGCGCAACTACGGCTGCAAGCTCATCGTCGACATGATCGAGGTCGCCGACCCCGTGGCGCGCGCGCATGCGCGCCCAGGAGCTCGGCGCCGACTACATCGGCATCCACACGGCGATCGACCAGCAGATGCGCGGCGAGGCGCCGTTCGACACGCTCAAGGCCGTCGCCGAAGCGGTCGTGATCCCGGTCTCGGCCGCGGGCGGCATCAACAGCGAGACGGCGGCCGCGGCCGTTGACGCCGGCGCCGGCATCGTCGTCGTCGGCGGCGCCATCACCAAGTCCGCCGACGCCACCGCGGCCACCGCGGAGATCCGCCGCGCCGTGGACGAGCGCGTCTGCATCGAGACCACGCTCTACAAACGCGCCGGCGCGGCCGACATCCGCACCGTGCTCGACCAGGTCTCGACGGCCAACGTCAGCGACGCCTGGCACCGGCAGCCGAGCCTGCCGGGCATCAAGCCGCTGCTGCCGGGCGCGCACATGTGCGGCCCGGCGGTCACCGTGCGCACCTACGCCGGCGACTGGGCCAAGCCCGTCGAGGCGATCGACGTCTGCAAGCCCGGCGACGTACTCGTCGTCGACGCCTGCGACGCGACGCCGGCCATGTGGGGCGAACTGGCCACGCACAGCGCCATGGTCAAGGGCCTGGCCGGGCTCGTCGTCTGGGGCGCGATCCGCGATACCCCGGAGATCGCGCGCCTCGGCTTCGCCGCCTTCAGCAGCAAGGTCTGCGCCAACGCCGGCGAGCCCAAGGGCTTCGGCGAGATCAACGTGCCGATCACCATCGCCGGGCAGACGGTGCGCCCCGGTGACTGGATCGTCGGCGACGACGACGGCGTCATGGTGCTCCCCAAGGAGCAGGCCGTGGAGCTCGCCAACCGCGCCATGGACGTGCTCGAGAAGGAGAACCGCATGCGCGGCGAGATCGACGCGGGCAAGACGCTCGCCGAGGTCGCCTACCTGCAGAAGTGGGAGAAGGCGCGCTAGCAGTCCCGACGACGGGCGGGCGAGGCTAGCGCGCGCGGCGCGCGTACCAGGTGAACTGGAGGCTGGTCGTCGCGCGCTGGAAGCGGTCGTCCATGCTGGGGCCACCCTCGGGGAAGAGCACCGCGAAGCGGTAGGTGCGGGTCTCCCGCGGCCTGAAGACGCCCAGCTTGATGAGCGGCATCTGCCGCAGCGGGCCCGAGTAGATGAGTTGCGGCCGCCGGTGCGTGGCAAGCCGCTTCACGGTGAGGACGAGACGGTAGGAGAGGCGCCCGCCGCCCGTGCCCTGGGTCTCCACGAGCCTGGAGAGGCCCAGGTAGAAGCGGGCGCGCAGCTTGCTCGCGTTGCCGATACTCACGGTCCCGCGTGGTGTGGTCGCCGGGCAGCATGCCCTGCATGCCGACGAGCGCGTCGCCGCCGCGGCTGTTCTTGATGCGGATGCGGCCGCTGCGCTGCGCGAGTTGCCTGGCGGCCTCGTCGTTCGCCGGCCGCACGGCCGCGTAGGCGACGGTGCCGAGCAGGACGAGGACGACGGCCGCTGCCGCCGCCACGGCGAAGCCGCGGCGGCCCAGGCGGCCGCCTCTGCTCCTGCGAGACTCTGTGCTCGTGTCGTTCGTCGTGCCTCTCCCTCTTCAGGGTCCGGCCCGCGGGCCCGCCCCGCGCGCCACAGTACCCTGCGCCTCGGCTCGGCGCATTCTCAGTATCGGCAGGCCGGACGATTTCCGTAGTCTTGCCAGACAGTAGAGCGCCGTCCCGCCGGCTGAGCACGCCGGCGGGACGGACGATGAAGGTGGTCTGAAGCGGGCGCGCGGCCCGGTCCGGGGCGGCGGCGAGTCAGCCGGCCGCCACGCTGGCGAACAGCGCTGCCGCGGCCTCCGCCCTCTCGGGGGCCCACGGCGCGATGACGGCGGCGAGCACGACGGCGAGAAGGACAAGAGGACGACGTGAGCGCGACTCGCGCCCCTCTGGATGATCCTCGCTCCCGGGTCCCCTGCATCGCTCCCCTCGCGGTCCGCCGCGGATGCGCGCATGCCTCAGCATGGTCGCACCGTCTGCGAGGTTCATCGGATGGAGCCTTCCCACGACCGATGGGCAATCGCCCCAGACCTGAGGGGAAGCGTGCGCATGACGTCTGGAGCCAGGGGTGCGCCGGAGAGCTTGCGGCCGCCGCACACAGAGGCCGCCGCCGTCAGGCCGGAGCCTCAGTTGCCGCCGGCGTCCTCCACTTCGAGCGGGAACTCCCAAGCGAAGGCGTCCGCGACGCCGCCGACGTTCAGCGACAGCCGCACCAGCGGGAAGTACGTCTGCCCGAGCGTGAACTTCTTCCGCTGCCGCACGGTAACGTTGAACTGATACTTGATGCCGGGTCCCAGGGTCGCCGTCTGCACGGCCCCGGCCGTGCTGCCGAACGGCGTGAGCTCGGCCCCCTGCAGGATGTTGTCGCCCGTCTCGGGATCGGGAAGGACGGAGACGGTCACCCTGATCTGCGAGATGGTCGCGTCGGGGAAGCTGTCCGGCGTCCGCAGTGAGAACACCCGGACGAAGTCGTACCTCTTGTTCTTGTCCGGGAAGTCGCCGAGGTCGACCACCAGCGAGCCGTCCGCTCCGGTCGCCGCCGGCGGTCCTTCGGCGCCACCGACCTCCCGCCGCCGCGCATACCCCGTGTCGCCCTGCGGGTCCTTGCCCTCCGAATAGACGTGCAGCCAGTTGCTGACGGTGTCGACCGACGCCGTCACGTCGCTCTGGCTGCTCGTGGTGAACGTCGCGCCGGATGGGCGTCGTGTGCGCGGCAAAGCCGGCGAGCGCGGCCGCGATCAGTACGAGCGCCGCCAGCGCGATGAGGAGCCGGCGCGTCACGCCCGACTCCTCGCGTCGTGCGGCACGCCGTCGTCCTCCAGGCGGCGTGCGACCTCCTCGCCGGCCTCGCGCCACAGCGACCAGAGCAGCGAGAGGGCGATCAGGACCGCGGGGATGCCGATCAGCATGATGCGCACCGCGCGCATGCTCAGCGCCGCCAGCACGTAGCCGAGCAGCGGCACCTGGAACACGTAGCGCGCCTGCTGCGGCTCGTTGAGCGTCACCGGGTTCCACGGGTCGGGGGCTTCGTTGAAGTCGCCCTTGGTGCGATACGCGGGGAGTCCGTCGGGCCCGTCTTCGATGGCGATGATGCGGTGCGTCACCGCCGTTGAGTAGCCGGGCGGGTGGAAGGTGATGATGTCGCCCACCTTGAGCTGCCCCGCCGGTGTGATCCTCGAGTAGATGACGGCGCCCTTCGGGATCGTCCCGGTCATCGATCCGCCGGTGATCACGTACCGCTGCAGGCCGAGCAGGCCGGGGATGACGATGGCCGCGATGACGAAGACGAGGGCGGCCACGCAGAGCCCGGTCGCGAGCTTGCCGGCAAGCGACTTCACGGCGTGACCCCCGTGAACGTCAGCCTGAGCGCCATGGTGGCGCCGTCCAGGGCACTGTCGGCGCTCGCCGCCGGATAGAGCAGCGTGAACCGGTATGTCCGCGTCACGCCCGTCGCGATGCTGCCGAGGGAGCAGGAGGTGAAGGCGGCCACCGTGCCTGTGTACAGCGTGGTCGTGCCGCTGGTCACGTCCTGGATCGTCAGCGTCAGCGTGTTGGAGAGGCCGGGGCGAGGACGGCGTGTCGGTCAGGCTGGCCTTGCTCAGTGTGTAGACGCCGGTCGAGACTGCCGCCGCCCTTGATCGTCAGCGAGCCGTCCTTGCTGAGGCCGGGACGCAGATACGAGGCATCGAGCACGACCTGGTCGGCCCCGGAATTCGTGTGCGAGAGCGAGCCGGCGGTGAAGACGTTGCCGGGATTGGCGCTCCCGGAGACGAAGCTCGCGCTCGGAGAAGACCAGCGACTGGAGCGCCACCGCGAGCAGCGCCAGCACGACCAGCGAGAGGAGGGCCTTGCCGGCCTTCGTCCTCGTCAGGTGCTTGGCGGTCACGTGGCGCTCCTTCTGGTGTGGTGTCTCGGGGGGCTGAACGAAAGGGGGCGGGGCCGGGCCGCCGGCCCGGCCCCGCCCCCTGGGGTTCAGATCAGAGTCAGACGATCAGTTGCTGACGGCTTCCCAGTCGAAGTCGATCGTCGAGCTGGCGCCCACTTGTACGTCGTTGTCGGTGCCGTCGTGGCCGGATGGCAGCGTGTCGCTGTCGGGGAACGTGACCGCGAAGGTGTAGGTGTGACTGTCGCCGGCGGCGCCAGGTCGCCCAGGTCGAGCCGGACGTGCCAGCGGCGTCGACTGGCGGCGCCGATCGTAGACGGCGCCCGGCGTCGGAGTGACGCGTCGTGACCGTGAGCTCGCAGCGACTCGGAGAGGTCGCCGCAACGTCGGTCGCCGGCGCGTGTCGTCGATGCCATTGCTGGTCAGCGTAGAACGTGCCGCCTGACGTCGCCGGTGTTGCTGATCGTGACACGTACCGAGCCGGTCTCGCCCGGCATCATCGTGGCTCGCGGTGAGGATGGCAGCCCGTCGTCGTTGCTGTTCGAGAGACAGGTGCCCGGCCGTGAACACGTTGCCGGGGTTGGCCGAGGTGGCCGTGAAGCTCGCGCTCGACGCGATCAGCGCCGTGGCGGCGAGCACGAGGATGGCGAGCGTGAGCAGCACCATCATGCGCCGATTGCCGAACAGGACCTTGAAGCGCTTCATGTCTTTCCTCCGTCTTGTGCCTCACTCGCTTGGTGCGAGTGCCCTTCGGACGGCCTCTCCCTGAAGAGATGCGGGGGCCGATCCCTTACCGATTTGCTGGTCCCACACCCGGGTGTCGCCATGTTGGGCAACGTCCCGTGCGAGACCCTGTATCGGCAGGGATGCCTAGGGCTTGAGCAGGTTTCTAGGCTCAGACTAGACGGATGTACTAGGTATCCTTACCCAGATACCTAGGTAAGGGCCTGGGTAACCCTCTGCTTATGCAGGACGAAGATGGCCGGAGGAGGCGGGGCGGCGGCCGAAGGCCCGTACCGCCCCTTTCTCCGGCGCGCCGGCGGCGTGCGCCGCGGCCACGAGGTCGCGGCGCAGGGGCCGGCGCGCGAAGCGCACGAGGTGGCCGGCGCAGCGGCAGTCGCCGGCGCCGAAGCGGCGCGGCAGGCGCTCCGCGCCGGGCAGCGCCGCCAGCGCGCCGGCCAGCTCGCACTCGCCGTTCGCGCCGTCGACCAGCCAGGCGCGCTCCGCCGGGAACGCGCTGAAGAGGTAGTCGGCGTGCCAGCGGAGCGGCTTCTCGCGGGCGAGATGGCGCGCCACGCGCGCGTCCCTCGCCCGTGCGGCGCTCCCCACGTAGCCGTACCAGCCGCGCTCCAGCGTCACCGTCCCGAGCGAGCCCACGGCAAGCCTGGAGCGGCGCGGCACGCGAGTGAGCACGATGTAGAGGCGCGGCTGCAACGGACGAGCGGCTCGCCGCCCGCCGGCAGACGCCGGGGCGGGCGCCCGGTCGCTCACCGGTCCGGCGCCTCCCAGTCGGCCGGCTTGGCGGAGCGCGGCGGGACGGTGCCGCCGAGGCGGCGGCGGGAGCCGGGCGCCATGCCGCCGCGCCGTGGCTGGCAGCTGCGGGCAGTAGTGGGTGCCGCGCCCGCCGACGACGGTGCGCTCGACGATGGTCCCGCACACGCGGCAGGGCTCGCCGGTGCGCTGGTAGACGTTCAGGATCTCCTGGAAGCTGCCGCGCTGCCCCGCCGGGTCGATGAAGCTCTCGATGCTGGAGCCCTCGTGGTCGATGCCCGCCTGGAGGGTCTCGAGGAGGGCCGCGTGCAGGCGCTGCGCCTCACGCGGCCCGACGCTCCCTGCCGCGCGCAGCGGGTGCAGGCGGGCGCGGAACAGCGCCTCGTCGGCGTAGATGTTGCCCACGCCGGCGATCCGCCGCTGGTCGAGCAGGAACGACTTGAGCGGCGCGCGCCTGTCCCGCAGCGCGCCGCGCAGGTACTCGAGCGTGAACTCGGGCCCGAAGGGCTCCGGGCCCATCCCGCGCGAGTCGAAGAACTCGTCCTCGGCCGCCGGCTCGAGAGCCCACAGGCGGCCGAACCGGCGCACGTCCTGGAAGTGCAGCGTGGTGGCCGGCTCGAGGTTCCACACGAAGCGCGCCGGCCGCTCGCCCGGCCCCGGCCGGAACACCAGCTGGCCGGTCATGCGCAGGTGGACGACGGCCACGGAGGGGCCGGCGTAGGCGGACGAGGCCCGCCCAGGGGCCGGCCCGCCGGAGGCACGGCCCGCCTGCTCCTCGACCGTCCCCACGTCCACGAGCAGGTACTTGCCGCGCCGCCGCAGTCCGGTGACCCGGCGCCCGGCCAGGTACTCGTTCAGCTCCTGCTCGGTCTGCACGCTGACGGTCCAGTCGTTCACGACGACGTCCCGCAGCAGCAGCCCCGGCAGGCACGTGAGCAGCCGCCGCCGGACGGTCTCGACCTCGGGGAGCTCAGGCATCGGGCGCCGGGGGAGCCTCGTCGCGGCGCCACCACTCCTGCAGGAACGCCCGGGCGCCGTCCGCATCGGTGACCTCGCCTGCCTCGATCTCTTCTTCGAGCGCGTCCAGCGCCTGGCCCACCGCGGGGCCCGGCTCGATGCCGAGCAGGTCCATGACGTCCCCACCGCTCAGCAGCTGCGGCGCCGGCGCCTTGCTCACCGCCGTCCAGACGGTGCGCGCCAGCCTGTAGTGACGGGCCATGGACTCGAGCGACGTCTTCTCCCCGCGCGTGGCGAGGCGGTCGCAGAGCGAGACGACCACGGACTCGAACACCCAGGGGCTGACGTCGCGCCGGTAGCGGGCCAGGGCCCGGCGCGTCAGCGGCTGCTCGCGCGTCAGGAACCCGAGCCGCAGGTGCTGGCGGACCAGGGTGCCGCAGTACTCGATGAAGCGGTTGCTGAAGTTGAAGCGCCGGCCGATGTCCCCGACCATCTTGCGACCGGTCTCGTCGTGGTGCCAGAAGATCACGCGGCCTTGCTCGTCGACGACGCGGACGACGGGCTTGCCGATGTCGTGCAGCAGCACCGCCCAGGCGACGGGGACGAGCGGTTCGACGCCGGGCAGGCCGGCCTCGGCGGGCGTGGTGAGGAACCGGCGCCCGCCGAGCTGGGCGACCACGCCGACGACGTAGGTGAGCGCCTCGAGCGTGTGCTCGAAGACGTCGAGATGGTGGTACGGGTTCTGCTCGACGCCGCGCAGGCGATCGACCTCGGGGAGGATCACCGCGAGCGCGCCCCACACGGCGAGGTCGCGGAACGCGAGCGGCGCGGCGCGCGTACCGAGGAGCGCGCAGAGCTCGTCACGGATGCGCTCGCCGCTCACGCGAGAGAGGCCGGGCGAGGCGCGGACGGCCGCCTCTGTGGCCGCCGCGTCCGGCAGAAGATCGAACACGCGAGCGAGGCGCGCGAGGCGCAGCACGCGCAGCGGGTCGTCGTCGAGCGAGGCCGGCGAGCACAGGCGCAGGCGACTGGCCGCGAGGTCGTCGAGACCGCTGAGCGGATCGACGATGTCGTCGCCGTCCAGCGGCCGCGCGAGCGCGTCCACGGTGACGTCGCGCGCCCGGAGGTCCGCCTCCAGGCGGAGGGCGCGCGTCTCCGGGTCCGGCGGTCCGCCGGGCGGCCCGCCGCGCAGGGCGGCGACGTCGATGTGCAGGTCGCCGATCACCACGCGCCAGGTGCCGAAGACGTCGGACGTCGCGTAGACGCCGCCGTCGAGCCGGTCGGCGAGCGAACGCGCGAGCGCCTCCGGGCTGCCGTCGAGGGCGATGTCGATGTCGCGGACGCGCCGCCCGAGCAGCTCGTCGCGCAGGCAGCCGCCGACCAGCCAGCCGGCCTCACCAGGGCCGAGCGCAGCCAGCGCGGCCCTGGTGACCGCGTCGGACGTCGGCGGTGTGTCGGCGTAGCGAGCCAAGGCCGTCAGGCCGCGGGGTCCTCGCCGCGATAGCGGCGATGCACCCGCGGCGCCACGTCGCAGGCGATCTCGTAGTTGATGGTGCCGAGCATGCGCGCCATCTCCTCGCAGAGGATGCGCGGCGTCTCGGGGGCGTCCCGGCGCGGCCCATCGGGCTCGGTCCAGACGACCGAGGAGCCGCCGACCACGCCGTCGCCGGCCGGGCCGAAGAGCACGACCTCGTCGCCCGGCTGACCCCAGTCGTCCGGCAGCCTCACCGTCATCTGGTCCATGCTGATGCGGCCGACGATCGGGCAGCGACGGCCGGCGATGAGCACCTCGGCGCGGTTGCCGAGCGCGCGGCGCACGCCGTCCGCGTAGCCGACGGGGACGATGGCGATGCGCGTCAGCTCCACGGCGTAGAAGGTCCGGCCGTAGCCCACCGACTCGCCGGGGACGACGTCGCGGACGCCGGCGACGTACGAGACGAACTTCATCGCCGGCCGCAGGCCGTCCTTGAACGGGTCGTCGTTGGCCGGCGCGAGGCCGTACATGGCGATGCCGGTGCGCACCATGTCGAAGTGGGCGCGCGGCCCGCGCAGCGTCGCCGCGCTGTTGGCCGTGTGGCAGAGCAGGCCGGGGTACTGCTCCTTGAGCTCCCCGGCCAGCTTGCCGAACCGGGCCAGCTGCTGCTCGAAGAAGGCCGTGTCGGCCTCGTCGGCCGTGGCGAAGTGGCTCATGAGGCCGGACAGCACGCCGCCGGCGTCCGCCTGCTCGCACAACGTGCGGACCTCGTGCGCCCGCACGCCGAGGCGGCCCATACCGGTGTCGAACTTGACGTGCACCCGGGCGCCGACCCGGGCGGCCTCGGCGATGAAGGGCGCCGACCAGCCGACGACCTCGGCGCCGGCCGCAGCGGCCCGCGCAAGACCGGTCCCCGTGAGCGGGCCGAAGATCAGGATCGGCGCGGTGAACCCCGCCTCACGCAGCTCTTCGGCCTCGGGCGCCGTCGCCACGCCGAGCCAGGTGGACCCGGCCTCGAGCGCGGCGCGCGCCGCAGGGACGGCGCCGTGGCCGTAGCCGTTGGCCTTGACGACGGCGCAGTGGACGGCGCCGTCCGGGAGGTCGCGCATGAGGCGGCGGACGTTGTGGCGGATCGCCTCGAGGTCGACCTCGGCGACGGCGCGGTGTCGTCCGGCCAGCACTCAGAGTCCCAGGATCTTCATGATGTCGTGACGCGTGACGATGCCGATGACGGCTTCGCCTTCCACCACGGGTACGCGGTCGAACTTGTGCTTGTGCATCAGGGTGGCGGCGACGCGGGCTTCGTCGTCCGGCGCCACCGACTTCACGTCGTCGGTCATGAGCTGCTCGACCGTCGCCGCGGACGCCTTCTCGAGTTGCTCCTTGAACTTCTTCTGGCTGCCCAGGTAGATGATGCTGTCGAAGAGCTCGAAGTAGTGCGGCATCTGGATGTCGGCGTCCATCGCCATGAGGTCGCCCTCAGTGACGATCCCGACCAGCCTGTCCTCGTCGACGACGGGGACGCCGCCGATCCGCTTGTCGCGGAACAGCGCGGCGAGGTCCTTGACCGTCATCGTCGGCGGGACGGTGATGACGGGCGTGGTCATGATGTCGCGGACGAGCGGCTCGCCCTCCGGTCTTGGCGTCAGTGGTCGTGCTCATGGCTCTCCTCCTGTGGACCGGCCTTGAGCCGCTCCACGGCGGCGGGCAGGTAGTGGAACAGGTCGCTCGCCACCATGCCCTCGGTGCCCACTGTCGCAGCCGCCAGATCAGCGGCGAGACCGTGCAGGTAGGCGCCGAGACAGGCGGCGTCGGTGGCCGGCAGGCCCTTGGCGAGCTGGGCGCCGATGACGCCGCTGAGGACGTCGCCGGTGCCCGGCGTGGCGAGGCCGGGGTTGCCGGTCGGGACGACGTAGGCCAGCCCCGACGGGTCGGCGACGATCGTCGCCTCTCCCTTCAGCAGGACGGTCACGTTGGCGCGCTTGGCGGCGGACCTGGCGCACTCCAGGCGCTGGTCCGCGACGTCGGCCGCGGAGCGGCCGATCAGGCGGGCCAGCTCGCCCTCGTGCGGCGTGATCACCGTCGGCTGTCGACGCTCGGCGAGCAGTTCCAGCTTGTCGCCGAGCGCGTACAGGCCGTCGGCGTCGAGCAGCAGCGGCCGGTCGACGCCGAGCAGTTCGCGGACGAGCAGCTTCGCCTCGTCGGCGCGGCCGAACCCCGGGCCGACGACGACGGCCTTGAGTTGCGCCGCCTGCTCGAAGATCGCGGAGCGGGCGGCGTTGCCGAACTGGCCGTCGTCGCCCGGCACCGTGATGGTGATCACCTCTGCGAAGGGCTTCTGCCCGTCCGCGCCGTCGGGCAGCGCGCAGTGGACCAGCCCGGCCCCGCCGCGAAGGGCCGCGAACGCGGCCATGTGCGCGGCGCCGGTCATGCCCTTCGACCCGCCGACGACGAGCACGGTGCCCACGGAGCGCTTGTGGTCCAGCGACCCCTTGGGGACGACCAGCGCGGCCACGCCCTCTTCTGTCAGCATCCAGACGTCGGGGTCCTGGTCGCACAGCGCCGGGATGCCGATGGGCGCGATCACGACCTCGCCCGAGAGCGCGCCGCCGGGCGTGATGAAGTGCCCGACCTTGGCGGCGTGCAACGTCACCGTGAGGTCGGCCTCCACGGCGGGCCCGTGCACCGAGCCGTTGTTCGCGCCGACGCCACTCATGATGTCGACGCTGACCACGACGCCGGGAGCCTCGTTCATCAGCTCGATGGCCTCGGCGGCGGGCCCCTTGGCGGCGCCGGTGAACCCGGTGCCGAAGATCGGCGTCGACGACGACGTCGGCCAACTCCGTGAGCATCATCGAGTCTTCGCTGAGCGCCCCGCCCTCGTCGATCGCGGGGCGCACGTCCACGCCCAGGTGGGCGAGGATGTCCAGATTCAGCTTCGCGTCGCCCTTGTACTCTTCAGCGGCTGCGAGCAGGAACACGGTGACCTCGACGCCGGCGTCGAAGAGCTCGCGCGCGACCACGAAGCCGTCCCCGCCGTTGTTGCCCTTGCCAGCGAAGACCACGACCTCCTCGGGCGCGTAGCGCTCGAGGATCTCGGTCGCCACGGCGAGGCCGGCGCGCTCCATGAGGTGCCCGCCGGGGATGCCGATGCCGTGGATGGCCAGGCCGTCGACCTTCCGCATGCCGTCGGCGGTGTACAGACCCAGCAGCAGGGACTCATCCATCCGCGTCCTCCTTGAGTGCGGCGGCGATGGCGTAGGCCACGCCGCCGGTGTGGCTCAGCGAGACTTCGACCCTCGTCACGCCCAGACGCCGCGCGATGTCGGCGACGCCTCCGTGCAGCGCGATGAGGGGCTTTCCACCCGAAAGTACCTCGATGTCGCGCCAGACGAACCCGATGATACCGATTCCGAGCGCCTTGCCGACCGCCTCCTTGGCGGCGAAACGGGCAGCGTACCGCTGCCACGGATCCGAGAAGCCGTCGCAGTAGGCGCGCTCCTGCTCGCTGAAGAGCCGCTCGTAGGCGCGCGGCAGCCGCTCGAGCAGCCTGCGGATGCGAGCGGCCTCCGTGACGTCGATGCCGAGGCCGAAGAGCAGGCCGCCGGGCGGGATCCGGGGGAACCCCATCCCCCCGCCCGCCTCATCTGTGCGCTTGCCGCCCATACCCGCCATTGTATGCGCCGGCTCGCGGCCACTCTCCCGGGCGTGCGATCAACTGGTCGGCCACACGAGGGACAGGGTGTCGCTCACATCTGACGCCACCGGTGACCACACGGATGGCGTCATGGGTGATGTCAGCGGTGGCGTCATCTGCGACGTCACGGCGCAAAGCACTACCTCGGTCCTCGGCCGCCGGCCCTACTCCACGGTCACGGTCTTGGCCAGGTTCCGCGGCTGGTCGACGTTCAGCCCCTTGATGCCGGCGATGTGGTACGCCAGCAGCTGCAGCGGGATGACCGTGAGGATCGGCGCCAGATGATGGTCGCACTTCGGCACCCACAGCACGTCGCGCGAGAGCGCCCCGATGGTGTCGTTGCCGTCGGTGGCCACCGCGATCACGTCGGCGCCGCGCGCCCGGACCTCCTCGATGTTGCTCACCAGCTTGGGGAAGATCGGACTGTCGTCGGCGACCACGACGACCGGCGACTCGTTGTCGAGCAGGGCGATCGGCCCGTGCTTCATCTCCCCCGCCGCGTAGGCCTCGGTCGGGATGTAGCTGATCTCCTTGAGCTTGAGCGCCCCCTCGAGGCACACGGCGAAGCCCATGCCCCGTCCCAGGTAGAGGAAGAACCGCTCGTCGTGGTAGCGCCGGGCGATGTCCTCGATGGCGCTCGGCCGCGCCAGCAGCTGCTCGGCGAGCTCGGGGACGGCGCGCAGTTCGTGCCCGAGGCGCTTGAGCTCGGCCTCGGGCATGACGCCGCGCGCCCACGCGAGCCGGAGCGCGAGCAGGAGCATGGCGGCGACCTGGGCGGTGTGCGTCTTGGTCGCCGCCACCCCGACCTCCAGCCCGGCACGCGTGTACAGCACGTAGTCGGCGTCGCGCGTGGCCTGGCTGCCCATGAGGTTGGTGAGCGCGAGCACCGGTGAGCCGGCCTCTCGCGCCAGGCGCATCGCCGCCAGCGTGTCCGCGGTCTCACCCGACTGCGTGATGCCGATGACCAGAGTGTCGGCGCCGAAGACCGGCTCGCGATAGCGGAACTCGCTGGCCACGTCGATCTGCACGGGCACGCGCGCCAGTTGCTCGATCGCGTAGCTCACGATCAGGCCGGCGTGGTAAGACGTGCCGCAGGCGACGATGAAGACGCGCCGCAGGCGTCGCAGCATCTCGTCGTCCAGCCCGACCTCCGAGAGGTCGACGACTCCGTCCTCACCGAGGCGCCCCGCAAGCGTGTCGCGCAGCGCCGCGGGCTGCTCGTGGATCTCCTTGAGCATGAAGGTCTCGAAGCCGCCCTTCTCGGCGGCGTCGTCGTCCCACGGGACGATCGTCGCTTCGCGGAGCAGCGAACAGCCGCCGGCGTCGCAGAACTCCGCGCCGCCGGCGCGGAGCGTGACGATGTCGCCGTCTTCGAGTACGACCACCTTGCTCGTGTGGGCCAGGAACGCGGGGATCGCGGAGGCGAAGAACATCTCATTCTCGCCGACGCCCACCACCAGCGGGCACTCGTTGCGCGTCCCGACCACGATGTCGGGCTCATCGGCGGAGATCGCGCAGAAGGCGTAGTGCCCCTGAAGCGAGTCGACGGCGGTGCGGACCGCTTCGGTGAGCCCGTCGGCGATGTGCTCCTCGATGAGGTGCACCACGACCTCCGCGTCCGTCTCGCTGCTGAACACGTGGCCGCGCTCGGCAAGCTGGTCGCGAAGCTGCTTGTAGTTCTCGACGATGCCGTTGACGACGATGGAGATCCGGCCGCTGCAGTCGGTGTGCGGGTGGGCGTTCTCCTCGCTGGGCCTGCCGTGCGTCGCCCAGCGCGTGTGGCCGAGACCGACGCACGCCTCGGACCCGTTCTCACCGACCGCCGCGAAGAGCGCGTCGAGGTTGCCGACCGCGCGCACCGTCTCGATGCCCCCAGACTCGATCAGGGCGATGCCCGCCGAGTCGTACCCGCGGTACTCCAGGCGCCTGAGACCGTCGAGGATGATGGCCTTGCCGGGACGCCGCCCGACGTAACCTACGATGCCGCACATGCGTGCTCCCTTCCGTAGATCAGGGCGCAGATGGGCAGGCTGCGGACGGCACCCTCAAGCCGCTTTGTCTCCGCCGTCGCCGGCGGGATTTGTCGACTCGATGACGACTGTGCCAAGCCGGGAGGCATCCGCCGAGTCTTTCGATGAACCTCCGCCTCGTCACCCGCGCGGGG
>CAWIDR010000007.1:0-110671 GCA_963834905.1 uncultured Thermoleophilia bacterium
CAGATCTTTGCGACCGCCTATGCCATCAGCAAGGGCATGGGCCCGTCGATGTGGACCACCACCTTCGCCTCTCAGTACTGATCGAAGGCCGGTGACGCCGTGCTCTTCGGGGCTCGGCGTCGCCGGCTCGAAACGGCCGCCGGGAGCTCGTGAGGGATGCCCCGGCGGCCGTTCCCGTTCCGGGCCGCCCGTCAGGCGGGCCGTCCCTCCGCGCCTGTCGCCTGCCCGTCTCGAGCAGCGCGTCCTCGAGCGAAGCGTGGATCACGAACACCTGGTCGTAGCCCGTGACCTCGAGGATGCGCAGCAGCTGGGGCTCACGGGCGACGAGGTGCAGCGGTTCCTCCGCCGACGCTGCTCGGCGGCGAGTACGCCGAGCGCGGTCGAGTCCATGAACGAAACGTCGGAGAGGTCGAACAGGAGGTGGTCCGGTCCGCAGCGCGCGGCCGCGGCTATCGCCTTCTGGAACTCGCCGCAATTGTGCACGTCGAGCTCCCCGGCCACGGTGACCACGGCGCGCGAGCCGCTGAGCTGGTCGCAGGAGCAGGTGAAGCCTGTGGACATGACCGATCCTCCACGTGAGCCGGCTGGACACGCGAACAGAACCTGGTCACGAGTATCCCCGTCTGGCCCCGTTTGACGACCCACAGGCCGTTGACGGCGCCCCACCAGCACCGGGCGGTGGGCCGGACGGCCGGGATGCGTAAGAATAGGCTCTCGCTGGACTGCAGTGCCGGTGTGGCGGAACTGGTAGACGCGCTCGACTCAAAATCGGGTGCCCCGAAAGGGCGTGTGGGTTCGAGTCCCACCTCCGGCACCAGCGTTTTCTGTGATGGGCCTGTGAATGTGCTCCCGGGCGGGACGCGCGGGGCGCGCCAAGCGGACGTCTGGTAGGATTGCGTTCCCGTTCGCGACTGCGGGCGTGACGATTCCCTCCGCCCCTCGTTCCTCGTGGGCGGCCGTGCACGGAGAGGAGAACGAGGCATGACGGTGCGGGTCTTGGGGCTCAACTGCAGCCCCCGCGACAACAGCAACAGCAACATCATGCTCGAGAAGGCCTTCGAGAAGCTCGACGTCACCTATCCCGGCGAGTGCGATCACGAGATCCTCAGCCTGCGTGACCACCACATCGAGCCGTGCAAGGCCTGCAACGTGTGCGGCAAGAAGAAGGACGGGACCTTCATCTCTTGCGTCCGCGAGCAGGAGGACGACGTCCAGGGCATCCTCGACGCCATGGTCGCCGCCGACGGCATCCTGGTGGCGACCCCGGTCTACTTCGGGCTCCCGTCGGACCTGTTCTCCAAGTTCATCATGCGCACCCGCCCGCTGCGCCACCAGGACTTCCGGCTCGCCAACAAACCGGTGGGCGTGTTGGCCACGGCCGGCCGCCGCTCGGGCGGCGCCGAGACCGCCATCATCGCCACCTGGCTGCCCTTCGTGCGCAACGGCTGCCTGGTCGTCGGCAACGGCGACGGCACCTGCCAGTTCGGCGCCTACGCCTGGGCAGGCGCCCGGGGGCACGTCCTGAGCGACGACTGGGGCATCGAACAGTCATTCCAGACCGCGGAGCGCGTCTTCACGCTGGCCGGCGTGCTCAAGGCCGGGATGGAGGCGTCAGGCTTCGTGAACCCCATGAAGTTCTCGTACTCGCAGGGGACTCGTTCCTGAGGCTCCAGCTCTGACCGGGAAGGAGAAGCGACCATGTCCGACACCGACACGATCCTCGAGTTCATCCGCGACGAGGCCGACCTCGAAGACGACGAGGTCACAGCCGACACGTCGCTGTTCCGTGACCAGTTGCTCGACTCGATGAACCTTACGGCGCTCATCGCGTTTCTCGAAGAGGAGTTCGCGATCAGGGTGAAGCCCATGGACATCGTCTACGAGAATCTGGACACCGTGAACCACATGCTGGCTTACGTCGCGCGCAAGAAGGCGGGCGATGCCTGAGGCGGGTGCAGAGCAGAGGCCGGCGGAGGGCGCGGAGAGCCCGGAGCCGGCCAAGCCTCGCGGCCAGTGGTTCTACTACGGGCTCGGTCTGAGCCTGCAGACGTTCCTCTGGTTCTTGCTCTTCCTGGCGATCACCGTCGCCGTGCTCGTGGGGAACAAGCTCACCGAGTTCAGATACGTCGGCTTCTGACTCCAGCCGGCACGCCCTCATGACGCCGTCCGAACCACTGATGACCGATGCCGTCGCGCGCCTGCGCCGCTGGGCGGCCGAGCGCGCGGACGCGACGCTGCTGCGCACGCGGGGCCGCGTCTACACCTACGCGGACGTGGAGGCTCGGGCGACGCGGGTCGCGGCGGCGCTGCTGGCCGCCGCCGGCCGCCGCGGCGCCCGCGTCGCGCTCGTGCTCGAGGAGTACGACCAGTTCTTCGTCTGCATGCTGGGCGCCTGGCTCGCCGGCCAGGTCGTGGTCCCGCTCAACACGAGCCTGCCGCAGCACGACGTGGAGTGGCTGGTCGGAAAGTCGCAGCCGGACGTCATCGTCCTGCCCGACGACGACACCTGCCCGACGCCTGACGACGGCCCCGTGCGGCTGGTCGTCACTGCGGACGCGGAAGGCCTGGTGGACGGCGTGCGCGGGGCCGGCGGCGAAGCTGCTCCGGCCGCCGACCTCGCCGCGCTCGAAGCGGTGCGCGAGGACGAGCAGGCGATGATCATGTTCACGTCCGGCACCACCGGCCTGCCCAAGGGCGTGTGCCAGACGCTGCGCGCCGTCTCCAGCAACGCCGGCAACGTCGCCCAGACGCTCGGCCTGGAGGCCGAAGACCGCATCTTCATCAACACGCCGCCGTACTTCACCAGCGGCATCTGCCACTTCCTCACGCTGCTGGCCAACGGCGGCGGCGTGGCCGGTCAGCTCGGCTTCTACTTCGGCACCGGCCTGCTCGACGAGATGGAGGCGGAGGGCTGCACCGGCTTCGGTGGCGCGCCCGCGCACCTCGTGCGCGTGGTGGAGCCCATGGAGGAGCCGCGCGCGCACCCGTTCCGCTTCTGGGTGAGCAGCGGCGACCACCTGCCGCTGCCGGTGATCGAGAAGTTCCACGCGATGCTGCCCGGCATCCGCCTCTTCAACATGTACGGCCTCACCGAGGTGAGCGGCCGGCTCTGCATCCTGCCGCCGGCAGAGCTCGACGTGCGCGTCGGCTCCGTCGGCCGGCCCATCGGCGACATGCGCGTGGTGGCGCGGCGCGGCGACCTCACGGAGGCCGCGCCGGGGGAGCAGGGCGAGCTCTACGTCACCGGCTCGCTGCTCATGCTGGGCTATCTCGACGAGCCCGAGATCACCGCGAAGACGCTGACGGACCACGGTCTCAAGACCGGCGACTTCGGCAAGGTCGACGAGACCGGCGCCGTGTGGATCGCCGGGCGCAAGGACGACATCATCAAGCGCGGCGGTGAGAAGGTCAGCATCATCCACGTCCAGGAGGCGCTGCAGGGGCTCGGGCGCTTCGCCGACGTCGCCGTGGTGGCCGCGCCGGACGAGATCCTCGGCCACGTGCCGGTGGCGTTCGTCGTCCCCAACGATCCCGACGGCTTCAGAGCGTCGAAGCTGCTGCGCGAGCTGCGCGGCGTGCTGCCGTCCACGTCCCTGCCCAGCCGCGTCATCGCCGTCGAGGCGATCCCGCGCACCGGATCCGGAAAGGCGATCAGGGCGGAGCTGCGGGCGCTCCTCGCCGAGGAACTGGGGTGAACAGCTTCAGGAGGGGCCTGCGCAACAGGAACCCCCTGGTGCTCGTCGTGGCGCTGGCGCTGCTCGTGCCGGCGCTTCTCGGTATCCAGAGCTACTTCACCAGCGGCGCCTGGACGGCGATCGCGGCGCCGCGCTGGGAGCGTAACGCGACCGACGACTACATGTACGTCTCCTGGATGGTCGGGCACCTCAAGAAGGACCCGCCGCAAGAAGCCGCTCGCGGTGCTGCTCGGCGGGTCGAGCGGCCGTGAGGCGGTGGTGAGCGGGCCGTCGCTCGCCGCCGAGGTCGAGGCCGACGGCGGCCCGGACATCGCCGCCTACAACCTGGGTTCGCGCATGCAGCACTACGCGCAGAGCTGGGCGATCGTCGACAACCTGCCGGACACGCCGACGACGGTGCTGGTCGGCGTGGACCTCGGGCGGTTCACCACCGGCCCACAGAGCAACTACAACCAGGTCATCGGTCGCGAGCTCCTGCTGGAGAGCGACTCGCTGCGCCGCTGGGTGACGGCGCACTCGGGCGAGCACAGGTACTCGTACACCATCCTGCCGGGCATCTTCTCGGCGCTCACCTCCTACCTGCAGCAGCGCGAGAACGCGCTGCTCAAGGGCAAGACTGCACCAGAAGCCGTACAAGGTGCACGCCTTCGACTCGCGCCAGACCCTGCCCGACTCCGCAGAAGCGGGCGCTGGTGAAGAAGTGGCTCAGTCAAGTACTACCCGGCGTTCAAGAAGGTCCACGCGTTCGACTCGGCGATGCTCGACGGCCTGGTCGCCGAGGGCTCAGCGCCGCGGCTTCGACGTGGTGATCGTCGAACTGCCGTGGAACCGCGAGATCATCGGCGACGCGTTCGCACTCCGCGATGGCCGCCTACCAGGCGCCGACCAAGGCCATCGCCGAGAAGTACGGCGTGCCGTACCTGGACTTCAACGAGCAACTCGCCATCCCGAGCGAGGACTTCCTCGACCTTTCGCACCTGCGCCCGGCGGGGCGGGCGATCTGGCAGGCGGAGCTCGCCCGCCAGCTTGCCGCGCTCTACAACGACGGCACCCTGCGGACGGAGCTGCCGTGAGCGCCTTCCACCGCGGCTTCCGCAACCGCAACCCGCTCGTGCTCGTCGTGGCCGCGCTCCTGCTGGTGCCGGCCCTGCTCGGCTTCCAGTGGCTGTTCACGAGCGGCGCCTGGACGGCGGTGCCGCTCGACCTCGCGCTGCGCAACGGCGAGGACTCGTTCACGTACATCTCGTGGATGGTGGGGCAGGCGGAGCAGCAGCCGCCGAGCACGCCGGGTGTGTACCTGCTCGGCGGCTCGAGCGCCCGCGAGTCGATCGTCGGCGGCGACGCGCTCGCCGCCGAGATCGCGCAGCTCGGCGGGCCTCGCGTCGCCGCGTACGACCTCGGCTCGATCAACCAGAACTTCGCCGAGAGCCTGGCCGTCGTGGACAGCGTCCCCGATACGCCGGCCTGGCTGCTCGTCGGCGTCAACCTCGGTCGCTTCACGGCGACCAGGCAGGAGAACGCCAAACAGGCCGAGGGCCGCGAACTGCTGCTCAAGAGCGGGTCGGTGCACGCGTTCGTCTCGTCGCGGTGGGACCTCGAGAAGTACCAGTTCACGATCCTGCCGGGCATCTGGGCGTACATCACCGACTGGGCGCGCAAGCACGGCGCGGACCTGCTCGCAGGGAACCCGCCGAGCACCGAGTACGAGCTGCACCGCTACTCGGCGAAGACCCGGCGCTCGGACAGCCAGAAGAGGCGGCTCGTCGAGAAGTGGAACGCGAGCCGGCGCCCGGTGTTCGAGAAGAACCGGGTCGCCAACCTGCAGATGCTCGAGGCGCTGCTGGCGCAGGCCCGCGAGCGCGGCGTCCGCGTCGTGCTGCTCGAACTGCCGCTCAACAAGGAGATCGTCGGCGACAGCTTCGCCGCCTCGCAGCGTAAGTACCAGATCCCGGTGGCCAAGCTGGCGCGGCAGTACGATTACCCGTACATCGACCTCAACAAGACGGTCGACATCCCCAGCCGCGACTTCCAGGACCTCTCACATCTCATCGCGCCGGGGCGCGTCATCTGGCAACATGCACTGGCGAAGGAGCTTGCCCCGCTCCTCAGCGCAGACTCTGGAGGGAGTAGCGGGTGAGGATCTACTTCACGCTGTACCTGATCCCCGTGGTCATCGTCGCGCTGCTCGTCTTCTGGCTCGCGCTGCGCAAGGACGCCCACCGGCTGATCTTCGTCCTGGTGCTCAGCGTGGCCGTGCTGGCCGTGCTGAACCCCGCCTTCGCGGGTATCGCGCTCGGCCTCGTGCTGGTGACGCACCAGCTGGTGGAGGCGCAGCGCAAACAGAAGCTGCGCGGCGCGCGCGTCGTGCTCATCGCGATCATCATCGCGCTGGTGACGCTGGGCATCGGCAAGTACGGCCAGCGCGGCGCGATCGCCATCTGGGGGAGCGACGACTGGGTCGTCAGCCACCTCATCATGCCGCTCGGCATCAGCTACTTCGTCTTCCGCATGCTGCAGTACGTGTTCGACTGCATGCGCGACGTGATCAAAGAGAACAGCCTGCTGCGCCTGGCCGCGTTCATGATGTGGATCCCGACGTTCCCGGCCGGCCCGCTCGAGACCTACCAGGGCTTCTACGAGAAGCGCACCGTGGGGTTCGAGCGCCAGGAGTTCTACTACGGCCTGCGCCGCATCGCCCTCGGCTACTTCAAGAAGGTCTTCGTCGTCGACTTCCTGTTCTCGATCTTCTTCGGCAAGATCGTCACGACCATCGGCAAGACCGACTTCAACCCCCACGATGTGAGCACCTGGTGGCCGCTGGCGTACTGCATCATCGTGTTCGTGCGCGCCTACTTCGACCTCTCCGCGTACACGGACATCGCCATCGGCTTCTCGCGCCTGTTCGGGTTCCGGATCATGGAGAACTTCCACTTCCCGTTCTGGCAGAAGAACCTGAGCGACTTCTGGCGCAGCTGGCACATCTCGCTGAGCACGTGGTGCCGCAACAACGTGTACTTCCCGGTGTTCGGCCTCACGCGCAAGACGTGGCTCGGCCTGTACGCCAGCATGCTCACCATGGGCCTCTGGCACTACGTCGACCTCAACTGGCTGGCGTGGGGCCTCTACCACGGCACCGGCCTCGTGATCGTGGCCCGCTGGGAGCGCTGGAAGAAGAAGCGCAAGAAGGCGCGCAAGAAGGCCGGGCTGCCACCCAGGGCCGGGTACGAGAAGGTCACGAAGTGGCTGGGCTACCCGGCGACGTTCCTCTACGTGGCGCTGGGCTACGCCTTCGTCTCCACGGGGAACCTCGAGCAGGCGCTCAAGATCCTCTACAACGTCGTGCGCCTGCCGCTGGCGTGGATCCACGGCATCATCCTGTGAACCCGGCACAGCCTGCGAACGTTGTACTGTGAGACGATGGATGGACCGGTGAGGACACTCCTTTGACAGCGCGCGACCCACAGACCGATGACTCGTGGCAGGCGTTCGGCCGCGGTTTTCGCCAGCGGAGCCCGCTGGTGCTGGTCGCGGCCGCCCTCTTCACGCTCCTCGGCCTGTTCGCCTTCCAGGGCGTCCTGTTCGACGGCGGCCTCACCGCGGTCGACGAAGGCCGCCTCCTGCGCATCAGCCACGACGACTACGTGCACGTCTCGGTGCGCGTCCAGGAGCTCAAAGAGCACCCGCCCACCACGCGCACCGTCTACCTGTTCGGCGGTTCCGGCACCATGGAGTGCATCGTCAGCGAGGCCTCGCTGGCCGGCCAGATCGGCCGCGACGCGAGGCAGCCGGTCCAGGTCGTGAGCCTCGCGGCGCACCAGGAGAGCATGGCGATGTCGCTGGCGCTGATCGACAACCTGCCGCCCGGGCCCGCCACGCTGGCGATCGGGCTCGCGCCGATCCGCGTGACCGGCGCGCCTGGGCGCGACGCATCCCTGCTGAGCGGCCACACGCTGCTCGTGCGCAGCAAGCGGCTGGCGGAGATCGGGCCGAAGTACTTCGGCAAAGGGACGCCGGACACGGGCGCCATCCCCGGCATCTTCGACTACATCGGCTCGTACCTGAGGGAACGTGCGGCGAGCGGGGTGCTGTGGGGCACCAAGATCGCCTACCAGTCGCACTACTACCCGTGGGGGGCGACGGGGCACCTGCCGCTCGGCAAGCGGCGCAACGTGCTCACGGTGCTCGACAAGGACGTCAAGCTGTACCGCCAGTACGCGGACTACAACTTCGGCATGCTGGAGGAGATCCTCAAGCTGGCGCGCGACCGGGGCTACGACGTGGTGCTGTACGACCAGCCGCTCAACGCGTCGGCGGCCGGCCCGGACTGGAACGGCGTCGTGCCGGCCTACCACGCCCGCGCCCGGGCGCTGGCCGCGCGCTACGACGTGCCCTACGTCAACATCGAGCGCCACGTCGCGCTCCGGGACGACGACTTCGCCGACCTCTTCCACCTGCTCGCGCCGGCGCGCCTCAAGTGGCAGCCGGAGATGGCGCGCGAGCTGGCGGCGACGCTCTCCGTGCCGACGGTCGAGCCGGTGGCGACTCTCGGCGGGCGGACCGCCGCAGCGCTGCAATGACCGGCGGCGCGTCCGCAGCGCCGCCGCCGCACCCCGATGCCGGCCTCGAGGCCGGCGCCGATCGCCGGCCCTCCGGGCCGCCCACGCCGGCCGGAGAGCCGCCGCCGGCCGTGACCGCCGCCGCGGCCCGCCCGTGACCCCGAGGCCGGCGTCACCCGCCGCCAGTTCCTCGTGGGCGGCGGGGTGCTCGTCGCCGGCGTCGCTGTGGCCGCCGGCTTCGTGGGCTGGCGGTCCTGGACCGTGCGCGACCGCTGGTACCGCCTGACGGGAGCCTACGGCGAGCCCGGTACGCCGCCGCCCGCCTACGAGGTCACCTACGAGCACGGCACGCTGCCGTCAGCGCACCTGGCGGCGCCGGCGGCGTACGACATCGCCTATCCGCCCGGCGTGGCGGGCGGAGTGGATCGGGGAGGGGCGGCCACCCCGGTCCTCATCTGTCTCCCGGGTCGCGGCCGCTCGCCCGGCGAGCTGCTGCAGGGTCATCTGCGCTTCGGCGACTACGTGGCCGACGGCATCGAGAAGCGCGGCGTCCCGCCGTTCGCCGTCGCCGCCGTGCAGGCGAGCGACACCTACTGGCACAAGCGGACGTCCGGAGACGACGCCATGGCGATGCTCTTCGACGAGTTCATCCCGTTTCTGCGCGACCAGCGCGGCCTCACGGGGCCGCTGGCGATCATGGGCTGGTCGATGGGCGCCTACGGCGCGCTGCGGGCGGCGGAGCTGCACCCGCAGCAGTTCACGGCGGTCTGCGCGGTGAGCGCCGCCTTGTGGCGCTCCTACGACGCCGGGGTCGGCGACGCCTTCGACAGCGCCGCCGACTACGCCGCCAACGACGTGTTCCAGGGCGTGGACCGGCTGCGCGGCCTGCCGGTCCGGCTGGATTGCGGCCGGCAGGACCCGTTCTACGAGGCGGACAAGGCGTTCGTGGCAGCCCTGCCGGAGCCGCCGGCGGGCGGGTTCAGCCCCGGCGGCCACAACGACGACTTCTGGAGCCGCGTGGCGCCGGCCGAGATCGACTGGCTCGGCGCGCAGTTCGCGGCGGCTTCTCCGGCGCCCTCGCCGGGCGCCTGAACCGGCTCCGGCCGGCCGCGGCTCCGGGCGGAAGAGCCTAGACGCGCGGGATGAAGCGGGCGGCGTCCCAGCCGCCCTCGGCGACGCGGCGCGTCACCGCGGCGGCCAGCAGCGCGCCGGCCTCCGCGTCGTCCGGCTGCGCGACCTCGAACGCCGAGTGCATGTTGCGCACCGGGATGCTGAACGACAGCGTCGCCGCGTTCCCGGCCGCCATGAGCTCTTCGGCGTCGGTCGAGGTGTTGCCGGGCAGGGCCTTGACCTGCACCGGGATGCCCTCGTCCTTGGCGACCTCGATCGCAAGGTCGGTGAGGGCGAGGTTGCCGGCGGCGCCGCGGTGGATCACCGGGCCGGCGCCGAGCTTGACCTCGCCGCCGAGCTTCTTGGCGTCCAGGCCCGGGTCGTCGCTGGCGAAGTCGACGTCGACGACGATGATCACGTCCGGCTGCCAGCGGATGGCCATGGCCTTGGCGCCCATGAACGTGGTCTCCTCGTGCACGGTGAGCAGCGCCGTGAGGTCGGCGCCGGCCGGCGCCTCGGCGTAGTGCTCGAGCGCTCGCAGGCACACGTAGACGCCGGCCCGGTTGTCGAAGGCCGGCGAGGCGTAGCGGCCGCCGGCCAGCGGCAGGAAGTTCGGCGGGAACGTGATGGGGTCGCCGATCTGGACCAGGGCGAGCGCCTCCTCGCGCGTGGAACAGCCGAGGTCGAGCCACTGGTCGCTGAGGTCCGGCGCCTTGGCGCGCTCGTCCTTGGTCATCTTGTGCGAGGGCTTGCGGCCGACGACGCCGTTCACCAGGCCGCCGGAGCCGTGGACGATCAGGTTGCGGCCGGGGAGGAGCTGCGGGTCCACGCCGCCGATCTTGTCGAACGAGACGAAGCCGTGCTCGTCCACGTAGGTGACGATGAGGCCGATCTGGTCGGCGTGGGCGGTGACGACGACGCCGGGCGCGCCCTTGCCCGCGACCGTGGCCCAGACGTTGCCCAACGGGTCGCCCTGCGGCTCGGACAGCGCCGAGAGGCGGCGCCGGACGAGGTCCTGGACGGGGGCTTCGAACCCGGTGGGGGCTGGGGCGGCGCAGAGGTCGCGCAGCAGGTCGAGGTCGGTCGCCATTGAGTCCTCCGGGGTCGTGGCTTGGGGCCGGGCGGCCGGCAAGGCTGCGCCGGCCGGCCTCAGGCATCCTACCCGCTCGCGGGCCGGGCCACATCCAGCCGTTGATGACGGAGGCCCCGCCGAGGTGAGAAAGCGTGGGCACGGCCGGCGCGGTTCCTATATCGTTGGCCCATCGAGACGTCGGCCGGACAAGACCGGCGGCCGCTGCGCCGTCGTTCAGCGCAGCGCCAGCGCCAGCTCAGGCGCCGGCGCGGCCTCGCTCTCGTCATCCTCGCCGTCATCGTCGTCCTGCTCGTGTGGCGCGCCGCGTCGTGCGCCGGCTGCGGCTGGCGGCGCGGACCAGCCGGTCGCCCAGGCGCGGCCGATCCCGGCGCCGACGGTCCCGTCCCTGACCGGCGACGGCGTCAAGGTCGGGACCTTCCTCGGCGACTACGGCCGCCGGTTCTACGGCCTGGGGCCGCTGCCCAAGCACCTCGACCTGCTCTGGAAGGTCGACCTGGGCAGCAACTGGAGCTCCGGCAAGTACGACAAGGACAAGCCGAGCAAGTGGGCGGGGAGCGGGTGGACCGGCCAGCCCAACATCGTCGTCGACGGCGGCAAGACCTACGTCATCGCGAGTTCCTACTCGTACAACCTGCGCCGCATCGACGCGCAGACCGGCAAGGTCGTCTGGGCCTACAAGTTCGCCGACATCATCAAGAGCAGCCCGTCGGTGTTCCTGAACCCCTCACCGACGGGCCCCGACGACAAGTACATCGTCGTCGCCGGGTCGCGCCGCGGCTACCCGCTCAAGATCGACGATCCCACCGTGGCGCCGCTGCGCGCGGTGACGTTCGGCAGCGGCAAGGAGCTCTGGCGGCTGCCGGTGCCGCAGACCAGCAACTACAGCCGCGACTGCGACGGCAGCGGGTTCTTCTACGACGGCCTCTTCTACATCGGGGTCGAGAGCGGCTGGTTCTACGCGCTGGACCCGCTGAAGACGCAGCCGTGGCTGGACTGGAAGAAGCCCGTGATCGTGCAGCAGCAGCTGCTGCTCGGCGACTCCCGCAACGCGAACCACAAGGACGACGTCGCCCTCGAGGCCTCCGCCGCGGCCGTCGGCAAGAACCTCTACATCGCCTCCGGCGCCGGCCACGTGTACGGCCTCCGGCGCTCCGACCTCGGCATCGTCTGGGACTACTTCATCGGCTCCGACCTCAACGGCACCGCGGTCCCCACCAAGAAGGGGCTGCTGCTGGTGCCGGTGGAGAAGCAGTTCATCAAGGGCAAGGGAGGCATGCTCGCCCTGGATCCCGCCAAGCCGGCCGACAAGGCGACGGTCTGGTTCTTCCCGACCGGCAACCGCAAGGTCGGCGACTGGGCCGGGGGCATCATCGGCTCGGCCGCCGTCAACGACGAGTACAACAGCGGCGGCAAGTACCCGGCGCTCACGGCCTTCAACGCCATCGACGGCTACCTGTACCTCGTCTCGCAGGACACGATGAGCGACTCGACGGTCGCCGGACCCAACCTCGGGAAGGGGCTCAAGACGCCGGTCCGGGTCGCCAAGGTCTGGAACGGCGGCGCCGTCTCGACGCCGCTGCTGTTCGCCACCGGGCTGGTGTCGGCGAGCTACGACCAGCGCGTCCACCTGTTCGACATCACGTACACGCCGGCCCAGAAGGGCGACGCCGGCGCGCTGCCCAGCGCCAACGGCGACGGCGGTTACTGGACGGTGGACCTCAAGGAGCGCGACCAGTTCTTCGCCGGCGGCGGGTTCGAGTCGACGCCGACGCTGTGGAACGGCCGCGTGTACGTCGGCAGCCGGGACGGCTGGCTCTACTGTCCGCTGGGCGACAAGCCCTGAGAGCCGGTGAGGGCCGGGGCCTCTGCGCCGCGGGGACGCGCAGGGCCTCCTGGAGGGACACGCGAGCCAGCGGACGCAACGTCTCGGTATCGATGACGTTGTGGGGGGTCAGACCCGCCTCGATGAGCCGAGCGTGGTGCTCAAGACGCACCAGTGACATGCTGGCGAAAGCCTCGAGTAGGGCCTGAACGTTCTCCTGGGACCCGGTCGTTGCTTCGCGAACGCGGTCGAGTCGCTCCACGGTGGTTCGCGCCGAGATGCCCCGAGCGAAGGCGTAGAAGCGGGCCAGGTTCTCCACGGGGAGGAGCCCGCTCTTCTTGATGTCGATGGGTCCGGTCAATCGCTGGCGGAAGCCAAGAGGCGAGGGTATCTGCGAAGCCATATGCGCGATCCCGCTGAGGAAGCCTCCTTGACGCGGTGCCTTGCGTAAGCGGTCGGTCAGCGGGGTGGTGATCGAGAGATCTCCGGCGACCTGCCGGAAGTCGACGGCGATGCTGGCACGCAACAGGTGCTTCCAATCCCAGACCTGCAGACAGCGCGAGAACTCGGCCAGCCGGCGGACTGCGTCCGGCGCCGCGTGCGGATGCGCTCGGCCGTGGACGGCGGACCGTCGAGGCTGAACCCGCAGCGTGCAGTCCGTGTTACGACGGCCGGCAGGACCACGAAATAGGCGTCAACCTCGGTCCTCCGTAGCGTACGCGGCGCATGTCCTGGTCCGATGCGAGGGTGAGTTCGTTCCGGGCGCTGCTGCCCAACGCGAGCCAGGCAAAGGCCACGGCGGTCGGCCGTGACGCTCGAACGCGAAGTCGAGCAGGCGGGTCGTCATGGAGTCGCTCAGCAGTGTGATGACGCGTGTCAGGGCCGTCGCATCCAGGCGAGCATCGAGGAGTGAAACGAAGAGCTGGCTGTTCCGAGGCTGCTCGCGCGAGTTCTCCTCGTGCGCGCAGGCGACTCGCCAGCGAAGGCGAAGGGACTGAGGGCGCGAGGTTGAAGAGCCCGGCTGAGACGCGCCGATGACGCGTCCGCGCGCATCTACGACGGGGAGGTGGTTCACGCCTGCCTGCATCATCTCGATGCTGGCCTCGGGGGCGAGCACATCGTCGCGGACGGTCCTGACTGGCATCGTCATGATCGAGCCTACGGGGGCTTCGGGGAGCTGCCGCCGGCGAGCACCTTCCGGCACAGGTCGGCGTCAGTGACGATGCCCAGGCTCATGCTGCTGGTGACGAGGATCGCGGACACCGCCTCGTCGCACATGAGCTGAGCCGCCTCGCGGATCGACGTGGACGGCTCGCAGAACACGGGCCCACGTCGCACCAGGCTGGTCACGGGGACGGCAAGGACGTCAGGCATCTCTCGCGTCGCTTGAGCTGCACGGATGAGCCGGTCTCGAAGCGTATGAGCGACGAAGGTGACGCCCTCAGGGGTGCCCAGGATCGACAGAGCGATCTCGCGCGGGATGAGGTACAGGACTGTTTCTTCTCGCGCCCGGACGGTGAACTCAGGAGCCAGTCCGGTGACCAGCGTGGGGTGACCGAAGACCTGCCCCTTGGTGACGACGTCGACCACATGGCCCTGGTGATCTAGTTCCATGGTCCCGTCCCGGACGACGTAGAGGTGCGTTCCGGTGGCGCCATTCTCGACGAGGACCGCCTCACCGGGGACGGCGCGATGCTCTACGACGCCCAAGGCGATCTGCTCGAGCCTTGCCCTGTCCATCCGGTCGAAGGGGGACAATGCGCCAGGAACCTGGCGATCTCCTTTGCCGGTTGCTCATCGCCGTGGGTGGCCATCCGGCTACTCGATCAGTCCGTTTGCCCGCAGGTACAACAGACTCTGGAGCACGTCGTCTCCGTTCGTTTGCTCGATCACCATGGACGCTCCGACTGTGCGCGCCTTGAGGATCACGGCCTTGGCATCGACGATGCCCGTCCCAAGCGGGCGATGCTGGTCGCCAAAGACGGGGCCTTGGTTGTCGTGCAAATGGACGTGTCTCAGGGGCGCTGCGGGTGCGCGAGCCACGCCGCCAGGTACCTGAACGGCAGCGTGGCCGACATCGAGGGCCAGTCCGAGGCCGCAGAGATCGAGGTCTCCCGGCGCCGTGAAGTGCGAGTAGCCGGGGAAGGGCATGTTCTCAACCACGATTGGGGTACCGAACTGTTCCTGCAGTTCGCGCAGTTCGGTGAACGACCGCTGAAGCGCGGAGATCACCTCCGGCTGAGGGCCGCTCGGCTTGCGCTGTCGATCCGGGTGCACCAGGTACAGCGTCGCGCCGAGAAGCGTGGCGATCTTGAGATGGCGTCGGTGCAGTTCGACGGCAGCGAGCCGCCTGGCCTCGCTGGTGCTCCCCAAATCGACACGGATGAAAGGCCCGTGCACGCTGAAGGGCACGCCAAGGGCCGCCACAGCTCTGGCATTGTCCAGATCGAGGAGCGAGTGCCCTCCGTAGGACGTGATCTCGACGGTAGGGGCCAGTTCGCGGGCCGTCAGCAGGACGGCTGCGAGCGGGAGGCCGGCAAAGGCGCCTGTTGAGATGCCGATGTCAGAGTGTTCAAACACAGCCTGGACAGTATGGCAGACGCAGCGCCGGATCAGGCGTGCAGGGAGACTTCGACGCGGTCCTTGCCGTGGCTCTTCGCCGCGTGGAGCTCGCGGTCCGCCTTCGCCACGAGGTCCTCGGCGTGCCGGCGTGGATCGGCAGTGTGGCGACGCCGATGCTTGCCGTGATCCGCTGCCAGGCGGGGTCGGCGACCGGCGGCGCGCAGACCGGCGATCGCGTTGCGGATGCGCTCGGCCGGGTGACGGCGCCGTCGAGCCCGCCGCCGCGCCGTTCCGACTCGGTGGCCGGCAGGATCACGGCGAACTCCTCGCCGCCGTAGCGCGCGGCGCAGTCCACGCCCTGGCGGATCTGCGCCTGCAGGGCGCGCCCGACGGCGCGCAGCAGCTCGTCACCCGACGGGATGGCCGAAGCGGTCGTTGACGAGCTTGAAGTCGTCAAGGTCGAGCATGAGGAGAGAGAGCGGCTGACCGTAGCGATACGAGCGCGCCACCTCGGCGCGCAGGCGCTCCCAGAAGAAGCGATGGTTGAAGAGCTCGGTGAAGCCGGCCGTGGCGGCATCGATGTCGTCGTCGGGGTACGAGACGAGGACCTCCTGTCCTCGATCACGCGCGTGAAGCCGGGCGCGTCCGACAGGCGGTGCGTCTCGCCGACCCAGTCGATGTCGTGCTGCGAGAGCACCCGCGACCAGAGCGCCTGCGCGCGCAGCACCTTGCGCTCGGCGATGTACTCGTAGACGCAGCACTCCGAGCAGTCCAGCGCCGTGGCGATCTGCTCGGCCAGCCGCACGAGCGTGTCGCCCGAGCAGCGCGTCGTCTCCCTCGCCCCCGTGGTGGACGAGCGCAAAAGAGTGCCGTTGCTCGTGATGTCTTCCATGCTCTGCATCCCCTCGCCGGAGTTGGTATCGGCGCGACGGCGGAGCGCTTGAATGGGACGTTCGGCTAGTGGCTGCGCTGGTCTAGTAGCGCACCATGAGCTTGCGCGTGGCGGCGGTGAGCCCGTCCACGGTGAGCTCGAACATGGGGAAGACCTCGCGCACCTTGCGGATGGTCACGCTGCCGTAGGCGCGGTCCCAGTCGGTCTCGGGGATGGTGTTGAGCCACACGGAGTGGTCGAAGTGGCGGCGCAGGCGCTTGAGCCACTCGATGCCCGGCTCGTCGTTGCCGAAGCCCCACCAGATGATGCCGTCGCGGGCCATGAGCTCGCTGGGGGCCATGGCCGCGTCGCCGACGATGATGAGCTTGTAGTCGCTGGGGAGCTCCTGGAGGACGCGCCGGGTGGAGATGGCCTCCGACGACGTCATGCGCGTGCTCGTGTAGAGCCAGTCGTAGACGCAGTTGTGGAAGTAGTACGTGCGCAGCGCCTTGAAGTGCGTGCTGCGGTCCACGGCGCTGAAGAGCTGGCTGCAGAGGCGGATGTACGGGTGCATGGAGCCGCCCACGTCCATGAGCAGCACCACCTTGACGGCGTTCTTGCGGCTCTTGCGCCAGACCAGGCTGAGGCGGCCGGCGTTGCTCGCCGTCTCCTCCACGGTCTCGTCCAGGTCGAGCTCGTCGGGGACGCCTTCGCTCCGCGACGACAGCTGGCGAAGGCGTCGCAGGGCGAGCTCGAACTGCCGCACGCCGACCTCCTGGTCGGTGCGGTAGCCGCGGTAGCGGCGCTCGCCGGCCACTTTGACGGCGGACCGGTTGCGGCTCTCGCCGCCGACGCGGATGCCGCCGGGGTGGAACCCCGAGTGGCCGAACGGGCTGGTGCCGCCGGTGCCCACCCACTTGTTGCCGCCGTGGTGGGCCTCGGTCTGCTCCTTGAGGCGCTCCTCGAACATCCTCTGGAGCGCCTCCAGGTCGAGGTCCTCGAGCGCGGCGGCCAGCAGCCGGCGCTCTTCCTCGCTCAGCCCGGGCATGGTCAGCGGGTCGGAGAGCCAGTCCCAGACCTCGTCGTCGATCTCCACGGGCGTCTCGATGCCCTTGAACATCGCCGCGAACGCCTGGTCGTACTGGTCGAAGTACGCTTCGGACTTGACCAGGATGCTGCGCGCGACCGCATAGAACTCGTCGAGGCCGGTCGGCACCAGGCCCATGGCGAGCCCGCGCATGAGCGCGAGCCACTCCGTGACCGTGACCGGCACCCCGTAGAAGCGCAGCAGGAAGAAGAAGTCGGTGAACACGCCGGCGTCTCAGCGGCCTCTCTTGCCGATCTCGCGCAGCACGAGCACCGCGACGACGATCGCGATGACGATGATGATGAAGAGCTCGACGGGGCCGACACTGCTCATGGTGCTCCCTTCGTCCGGCCGGTGGCCGGCGCGTGGCCGGTCAGGCCGCGGCGGCTATCTCCGGCCGCGGCCGGACGCCAGCGCGCGCTGTGCGATGTCGACGTCGTGGTCCTTCTTGAGCAGCACGCCCATGAAGGGGAGGCGCGCGGCGATCTCCTTGGGGTCGACCCCGCCGCGCGCCAGCGCCTGCACCCAGTCGATGAGCTCGCTGGTGCTGGGCTTCTTCTGCAGGCCCGGCAGGTCGCGCAGCCAGTAGAAGGACTGCATGGCGAGGTCGAGCAGGCGCTTGTCCAGGCCGGGCACGTGGACGCGCACGATGCGCTCCATCATCTCCTCGTCCGGGAACTCGATGTAGTGGAACACACAGCGGCGCAGGAACGCGTCCGGCAGTTCCTTCTCCGCGTTGGAGGTGATGAGCACGATGGGGCGCTGCACCGCCTTGACCGTCGCGCGCGTCTCGGGGATGTGGAACTCCATCTGGTCGAGCTCCCAGAGCAGGTCGTTGGGGAACTCGAGGTCGGCCTTGTCGATCTCGTCGATGAGCAGCACGACGCGCTCCTCGCTGGAGAAGGCCTGGCCCAGCATGCCGAGCTTGATGTACTGGGCGATGTCGCTGACGTCGCTGTCGCCGAACTGGCCGTCGTACAGGCGCTGGACGGTGTCGTAGACGTAGAGGCCGTCCTGCGCCTTGGTCGTCGACTTCACGTTCCAGATGAGGAGCGGCATCTCGAGGCCCTTGGCGATGCTCTGCGCGAGCATGGTCTTGCCGGTGCCGGGCTCGCCCTTGATGAGCAGCGGCCGGCGGAGCTGGACGGCGACGTTGACCGTCTGCATGAGGTCGGGCGCGGCGATGTAGTCGCTGGTGCCCGTGTACGTGAACGACTGGCTCATGGCGTGCGCTTTCGGTCGTTGGCGTGAGCGTGGGGGCACCGAACCGGCACCCGAACGAGTCTATCAGACGGTCGGAGGACCGGAGGCGGCGGTCGGGCCGTCTCCGCCCGCCGCCTGCGATGCCGTCCGGGCGCGGCATAACGCCGCCCGCCGCCGCCCGGCGGGTACAACTCGAGTGAGCGACGATGTCTACCAGAGGGGGAGGACATGAGACCGCCGACCGCCGATCTTTCCGTCGAGAGCACGCTCGCGCACTGCGAGCTGCTGGAACCCCTGAGTGAGGCCCAGATCGAAGCCCTGGCCGAGCACTGCCGCATGGTCACCGTGCGCGAGGGCGACACCCTGTTCGACCAGGACACCGTGGCGCACAGCCTGTTCGTGGTGGCCAGCGGGCGGCTGGCGATCCGGCTGGCCACGCCGGCCGGCCGCGTCATCGAGGTCGTGGAGGTCGGCCAGTACTCCGTCTCGGGCTGGTCCTCACTGGTCGCGCCGCACGTCTACGTGGCCGAGGCAAGCGCGCTCGAGGACAGCACCGTGTTCGCCGTCTCGGCCGACGAGGCCGAAGACATCCTGCTGCGCGAGCCCGCCGCCGGGTACGCGGTGATGAAGCAGGTGGCCGGCGTCATCTGCACGCGCCTGCGCGACATCAAGGAAGAGCTGATCGAGGTGCTGGAGAGCTAGGGCCAGTCCACGCCCCCGCAGGCGCGCGGGGCGGCGGGGCGCAGGCCTGCCGCCGCCCCGCTTCGGCCTACCCCCTCATGCTTCTTGACTCAGGGCGGTCGCGGCCCTAGGATATCCGCATTGTGAGATGGATGTCCGCAATGCGAGCTACAGAGCGATGATCACCTTCATCGACGAGTGCCCGCAGGCCTACGTGGCGACGCCGGCATGCATCGTCGCGCGGTACCGTCGAGGGAGACAGTACACCCGGCGCCCATGATCCGCCCGCTCGGCCTTGCCCCATCCGCCTGGCCCTGTCAGACGTTCGGTCAACGCCTGCGAAACGAAGGAGATGCGTAAATGGGAGAGGTAGTCCGCCTGACGAACTCATCGACCGGTGGACCGGTCTTCGTCTACGTGAAGGACGGCAAGATCATCCGCATGACCCCGATGGACTTCGACGACGAGGTCGACGCGGCGTCCTGGAAGATCGAGGCCAGGGGGAAGACCTTCGCTCCTCCGCGCAAGACGACGTACTCGGTGTACACGGCCGGCTTCAAGTCCATGATCTACTCCGACAAGCGGGTCATGACCCCGATGAAGCGCGTCGACTTCGACCCGAACGGCGAGCGCAACCCGCAGAACCGCGGCATCTCCGGCTACGAGCCGATCTCCTGGGACGAGGCCACCGACATCGTGGTCAGCGAGATCGATCGCGTGAAGCGCGAGGCCGGTCCCGCGGCGATCCTCTCCAGCCCCAGCTCCCACCACATGTGGGGCAACGTGGGCTACCGCCACAGCACCTACTTCCGCTTCATGAACATGATGGGCTTCACCTATGCGGACCATAACCCGGACAGCTGGGAAGGCTGGCACTGGGGCGGCATGCACATGTGGGGCTTCAGCTGGCGCCTCGGCAACCCCGAGCAGTACGACCTGCTCGAGGACGGGCTGCAGAACGCGGAGATGGTCGTCTTCTGGTCCGCCGACCCGGAGACCAACACCGGCATCTACTCCGCCCACGAGTCGACCATCCGCCGCTACTGGCTGAAGGAACTCGGCGTCAAGATGGTCTTCATCGACCCCTTCTACAACCACACCGCCGGGCTCATCGGCGACAAGTGGTTCTCTCCCAAGATCGGCACCGACCACGCACTCTCCTTCGCCATCGCCTACACCTGGCTGACCGAGGGCACGTACGACAAGGAGTACGTGGCCACGCACGCCCACGGCTTCGACGAGTGGGCCGAGTACGTGCTGGGCAAGACCGACGGCGTCCCCAAGACCTGCGAGTGGGCCGAGGAGGAGTCCGGCGTGCCGGCCCCCGAGATCCGCGCCCTGGCCCGCGAGTGGGCCAAGAAGAACACGTTCCTCGCCGCCGGCGGCCTCGGCGGCTGGGGCGGCGCCTGCCGCGCCTCTCACGGCATCGAGTGGGCGCGCGGCATGATCGCGCTCGCCACCATGCAGGGCATGGGCAAGCCGGGCTCCAACATCTGGTCGACCACGCAGGGCACGCCCGTCGACTACGACTTCTACTTCCCCGGCTACGCCGAGGGCGGCATCTCCGGCGACTGCGAGAACTCGGCCGCGGGCTTCAAGTTCGCCTGGCGCATGTTCGACGGCAAGACGACCTTCCCGTCGCCGTCGAACATCAACACGTCCGCCGGCCAGCACATCCCGCGCCTCAAGGTGCCCGAATGCATCATGGACGGCGAGTTCAAGTGGGCCGGCAAGGGCTTCGCCGGCGGCGACATCCAGCACCAGTTGCACCAGTACCAGTATCCGGCCCCCGGCTACCCGCGCATCAAGATGCTGTGGAAGTACGGCGGCCCGTGGATCGGCACGATGACCGCGACCAACCGCTACGCCAGGATGTACGCCGACCCGAGCCTCGAGTTCGTCGTCAGCCAGTCCATCTGGTTCGAGGGCGAGGTGCCGTTCGCCGACATCATCCTGCCGGCCTGCACCAACTTCGAGCGCTGGGACATCTCCGAGTTCGCCAACTGCTCGGGCTACATCCCCGACACCTACGGCCAGTGCAACCACCGCGTCATCTCGCTGCAGGCCAAGTGCGTCGAGCCGGTCGGAGAGTCCAAGTCGGACTACGAGATCTACGCCATGCTCGCCGACAAGCTGGGCATCGGACCGATGTTCACCGAGGGCAAGACCGACCTTCAGTGGGTGGAGCAGTACTACAACGCCACCGACATGCCCAAGCACATGACCTTCGCGGAGTTCAAGGAGAAGGGCTACTTCGTCGTGCCCGACAACCCGGACCGCAAGAAGACGCCGGCGCTCCGCTGGTTCGCAGAGGACCGCGAGAAGGACACGCCCGACTGGGGTCCGCGCCTGAACAACCAGGTCGGGCGCAAGGGCCTGCAGACGAGCACCGGCAAGGTCGAGTTCATCTCCACCAGCCTCAAGAACTTCGAGGACCAGGGCTTCGTGGACGAGTACCGTCCCTCCATGCACACCTACGTGCCCGCCTGGGAGGGCCCGCGCTGCGAGCTCGCCAAGAAGTACCCGCTCGGCATGCTGTCCCCGCATCCGCGCTTCTCGTTCCACACCATGGGGGACGGCAAGGACAGCTTCATGAACGACATCAAGGACCACCGCGTCCTGGTGGACGGTCACTACTACTGGATCATCCGCATCAACCGCGTCGACGCGGCCGCCCGCGGCATCAAGAGCGGCGACCTGGTCCGCGCCTTCAACGATCGCGGCTCCGTCATCGTGTGCGCGCAGGTGGGCGAGCGTACCCAGCCCGGCACCGTGCACACCTACGAGTCGTGTGCTGAGTACGACCCGCTCGGCAAGCCCGGCAGGTCCGCCGATCGCGGCGGGTGCATGAACATCCTCTCGCCGGATCGCTACATGTCCAAGTACGCCTCGGGCATGGCTCCCAACACCGCCCAGATCGAAGTCGAGAAATGGGACGGCGGCATCTACGAGACCGAGTGAGTCAGGACACCGACTGCTCTTGCATGACTGAGAAGGAGTCTGCGAAGTGAAGCAATGGTACAAAGTCATCGACGTTGCCCGGTGCCATGACTGCAACAACTGCTTCATGGCCGACAAGGACGAGTTCGTCGGCAACGATTGGCCCGGCTACACCGCCGCCCAGCCCCGCCACGGCCACCGCTGGGTGGACATCCTGCGGCGCGAGCGCGGGCAGTACGCCCGGAACGACGTGGCCTATCTGCCGGTGCCGTGCCAGCACTGCGAGAACGCGCCGTGCATCGAAGCGTCGGACGGCGCGATCACCAAGCGCGACGACGGCATCGTGATGATCGACATGGTGAAGGCCAAGGGCAACAAGGCCCTGGTCGACTCCTGCCCTTACGGCGCCATCTGGTGGAACGAGGAGCTCGAGATCGGCCAGAAGTGCATCTTCTGCGCGCACCTGATCGACGATCCCAGCTGGAAGCCGCACACCACCCGCTGCACGCACAGCTGCCCGACCGAGGCCATGGCCACGTACCTCATCGAGCCGGAAGAAGCGGAGAAGATGATCGCCGCCGAGGACCTCGAGGCCTATCTGCCCGAGCTCGGCACGAAGCCGCACACGCTGTACAAGAACCTGTACAGGTTCACCCGCAACTTCATCACCGCGGGTGTGCTGGTGGACGGGGACTGCTACGAGGGCGCGACCGTGACGCTGCACGCGGCCGAGGGCGGCATCGTCTGCAACCTCTTCGGCGCCGGAGTGGCCGACTGTCACGACTCGTCGACGCTGGCGACCCGGACGACCAACTTCTTCGGAGAGTTCAAGTTCGACGGACTCGAGAAGGGTGAGTACAGGCTGGAGATCGACGCCGGCGGCAAGAAGTACGACGCCTCGGTCACCATCGACGGCGAGTCGCAGAACCTGGGCTTCATCAGGCTGTAGGCTCGGCGCCGGATCCACCAGGAGAAGGAACGAAGGGGAGGGCCCGCACGGCCCTCCCCTTTTCTCCGAGCGAGTCGAGACCCGCTGGGCAGCTCGCAGAAAGGCGACTACCACATGAAAGAGATCGTGGTGTTCAACGGTAGTCCGCGCATGGACGGCAACACCGTGACGGTCCTCGACCTGATCGCCAAGGGTGCGCGGGACAACGGGGCCGAGGTCAAGTACTACACGCTGTTCAAGATGAAGTTCATGGCCTGCCAGAGCTGCTTCGCCTGCCGGATGAAGGACGATTGCATCATCAACGACGAGCTCCACGAGGCGCTGCAGAAGGTGAAGACGGCGGACGCCGTGGTGATCGGGTCGCCCATCTACATGATGCAGATGACCGGTCCGGTCAAGAACCTGTACGACCGGCTCTTCCCGCTGATGGACGTCGAGGGCAAGCCGCGGTTCGGGACGAAGAAGATGATCACCGTGTACTCCCAGAGCATGGACGACGTGCACACCTACGACTCGTACTTCGAGTACACCGCGGCCATGTTCCCGTCGTTCGGCTTCGAGTGGGTGGACAACATCGTGTGCGCGAACGCGAACGACCCGGAGAGCGCGGAACAGGACGATGCGCTGAGGATCCGCGCCTACGAGGCCGGCAAGGCGCTCGCGCTGGGCACGGCGGGCGCCTAGAGCAGGCCGAGCTCGCGCAGGCGCGCGAGGCTCACGTGCACGGCGTCCGCGCGAGTCGTGCTCGAGCACCATCGAGGCGCCGGCGGCGCGCGCGGCGGCCACCACGGCCGTCGCGTCGACCACGCCGGCGCCCAGCCCCAGGTGGGGATCGTCCTCGTCGCCCTCGCCGTGGTTGTCGTGCACGTGCAGGTGGCGCAGGGGCGCGCGCGGGTCGTCGAGCCACTCGTCGAGGCAGCCGCTGATGCTGGCGTGGCCGACGTCGAGGATGAGGCCGAGGCCGCGCAGGTCCAGGTCGCCGGGGTGCGTGAAGTGCGACATCCCGGTGCCCGGCATGTTCTCGACGACGATCTCCACGCCGAGCTCGTCCTGCCAGGCGAGCAGCGTCTCGAACGAGCGGTCGAGCGCGGCGACCACGGCCGGGTCGCGCGGCTTGACCTCGGGGCGCCAGTCGGGGTGGACCACGTAGAGGAGCGCCCCGATCTCGGCGCTCGCCTCGAGGTGCCGGCGGTGCTCGTCGAGCGCCTCGAGCCGGACCGCGTCGTCGACGTCCCAGATGCCGGTGTAGCCGAACGGCCCGTGCACCGAGTAGGTGAGGCCGGCCCGCTGCGCCTCGGCGCGGTTGCGCTTGCTGAGCAGCGTGTGCAGCCCGAACGAGCGGATCTCCGCGGAGGAGGCGAGGTCCGCGATGGCCTCGAGCGCGGACGGGAGCATGAGCTCGGAGTAGGCGCTGGTCGAGATGCCGATGTCGGTGGGGCGCTGCACGGGGCTCCAGTATGCCAGAAGCCTGCGCCCGTCGTTCATCGGTTGCCTTCCCGGCGCGGAGGGTAGAAGCGCCGCAGGAGAGCGTCATCCGGCGAGCGGGCCGCGCCCGGCCCCGGCAGAAGGCAGGTCGACCCCATGCAGCACGAGGCACCCGAGGCGGCGTACCGGCGGCTCGCCGGGCTTGGAGCTGGTGGTCGACGGCTACAGGACCGAGCGCCACGAACTGGACGTCTCCAGCGGCTTCCGCCGCGTCACCACCGAGATCGTGCTGGTCGGCGGCGGGCTGGAGGGCCGCGGGGAAGACGTGACCTACGCGGCCGAGGACCACGACGACTACCCGGCGGCGCTGCCGCTGGCCGGGGAGTGGACGCTCGACGGGTTCTCCCGGCAGCTGGGCGGCCTGGACCTGTTCCCCGGCAGGCCGCCCAGCAGGAGTTCTTCCGCAACTATCGGCGCTGGGGCTTCGAGAGCGCCGCTCTCGACCTCGCCCTGCGCCAGCAGAAGCTGAGCCTGGGCGAGGCGCTCGGGCAGCACTACTCGCCGGTCCGCTTCGTCCTCAGTACGCGGCTCGACATCAAGCCGTGGCTGGCGGTGGACCCGATGCTCGAGTTCAAGCTCGACCCGACGCCCGAGTGGGACGAGCGCCTGATGCAGGAGATCGCCGCGACCGGCCGCGTGCGCGCCCTCGACTTCAAGGCGTTCTACGAGGGGTCGCCGGTCGACAATCCGCCGGACCCGGTGCAGTACCGGCTGGTGAGCGAGACGTTTCCCGGCACCGTGCTCGAGGACCCCGCGCTGGAGGGCCCGGCGCGCGAGGCGTTGCGCGGCCAGGAGGGGCGGTTCAGCTTCGACGCTCCGATCCACTCCTGGGAGGACGTCGAGGCGGTGACGGCGCGGGTGGTCGCGGTCTGCGGTCCCGAGTGCGACGGCTTCGCTGCTGCGCCAGCTCAACATCAAGCCGTCGCGGTTCGGGAGCCTGAGCGCGCTGCTGTACTGCGTCGGCCGCGCGCAGGCCGCCGGCATGGTCCTCTACGGCGGCGGCCAGTTCGAGCTCGGCATCGGGCGCGACCAGATCCAGGCGCTCGCGAGCCTGCTGTACGCGGACGGTCCCAACGACGTCGCCCCGCGCGAGTATCACGGCGACGCCCACGAGGGCGTGCCCGGGAGCCCGCTCGTCCCGCTCGAGCACCAGGGCGCGGGCTTCGGCTTCGCGTTCGAGGTCTGAGAGAGGCCGGCGCCGGGGAGTCGAGTCTCAGGCCAGGAGCCCTTTGCGCTCGAGGTGCGCGATGCTCTCGCGGATGGCGTCCTCGCTCAGCAGCTCCAGGATGACGGTGGCGCCGCTGGCGCGCGCCGCGCGGAGCACCTCGCGCGCATCGACCACGCCCCGGCCCAGCGGAAGGTGAGGGTCGCCGGCGTCCGCGGGGCCGCGGTTGTCGTGGAGGTGGACGTGCACGAGCTCCGCGTGCGGCTCGCGCAAGAAGTCGTGGAGCGTGCCGCAGATGGCGGCGTGCCCGGTGTCGAGGATCAGGCCGAGCTCGCCGAGGTCCAGGTCGCCGGGCGCTCCGAAGTGCGAGTAGCCCACGCCCGGCAGGTTCTCCACCACGATGCGCACGCCGAGCTCGCGCTGGTACTCCTCGAGCTCGGCGAACGTCCGCCGCAGCGCGTCCAGGACCCGCGGGTCGCGCGGGACCGCGCAGCCCTGGTAGTCGGGGTGGACGACGTAGGTCTCGACGCCGATCTCGGCCGCGGCCTCGAGGTGGCGGCGGTGCACGGTGAGCGCATGGCGCCGGTCGCGCTCGCGCGTGCTGCCCGGCTCCAGGTCGTCCCACGGGCCGTGGACGGTGAGCCGCAGGCCGCTCTCGACGGCCGCACGGCGGTTGGGCCCGGCGAGCAGGCTGTGGTCCTCGACGGACGCGATCTCGGCCAGCGTGGCGTACCGCGAGACGCGCTCCAGGGCCGCGTCCAGGGGCAGGCCGTACCAGGCGTCGCTCGGGAGGCCGATGTCCGGCGGGAGTCGTCTGTGCGGCTGGGGCAGGCATGCGCGGAGTCTACCCAGTCCGGGGACGAGCCGGCGGAGCGGAGGAGCGTTGACGGGGTGTTCGCCACTGAATGATACTGGTTGAAAGTGAGGACCTGCGATGGTACAGGGCGAAAGCGTGACGTGCTACCGTCGCTGACATGATCGGACGGATGCAGGAGATGGCGACGGCGCGCGCGGCGCTTGTCGGGGGCCGTCACCTGCTGCTCGAGGGACCGGTGGGGTCGGGCAAGACGACGCTGGCGCTGGCCGTCTGCCGGGAGCTGGGGCGTGCGACCGTGCGCGTCGACGGCGACGACCGGTTCACGGAGAGCCGCCTCGCCGGCTGGTTCGACCCGCCGCTGGTGCTCGAGCTCGGCTACCGCGAGGAGGCGTTCGTCTCCGGGCCGCTGCTGCGGGCCATGCGCGAGGGGCGGGTCCTCTTTCTGAACGAGCTGAACCGGCTGCCGGAGGCCGCCCAGAACCTGCTGCTGCCGGCGCTGGACGAGGGCGTCGTGCAGGTGCCGCACCTCGGGCCCGTGCGCGCCGCCGACGGCTTCCAGGTGGTGGCCACGCAGAACCCGGCCGAGTACGTGGCCACCGGCCACCTCTCCGAGGCCATCCGCGACCGCTTCGAGCATCTGGAGCTGGGCTACCAGAGCGCCGCCGAGGAAGAAGAGATCGTCGCGGCGGCGACCGGCTGCGGCGACCGCACGCTGGTGCGCGTCGGCCGTCCGGCTCGCGCGGGCGACGCGGGTGCATCCGCGCCTGCGCCGCGGCGCCTCCGTGCGCGGCGCGATCGCGATCGTGGAGCTCGCCGCGAGCGTGAGTGAGTCCGGCGGCGGGACCGGAGCGTCCAGCGAGGATGACGGCGGGGCGCTGCGCCGCGCCGCGCGGGCGGCGCTCACCGGCAGGGTAGAGCTGCGCGATGCGGACGCCGGGTTCGACGAAGTGCTGGACGAACTGTTCGACGTCGTCGTCGCGCGCGGGGAGGACCCGGACGCGACGCTCGCGGCCGGCGCGTTCGGCGCCGCAGTAGAACCGGGCGCAGGGCGTGCGCGAGACCAGCTCGCCGGGACGGACGAGTGCGACGCGCGGCGGCGCTCGCGTGCCGCCGAGCCGCCGTCGTGCACCCTGGAGGACCGCCGCGTGCTGGCGCAGCAGCTGCGCGCGGCGCCCGAGGACCTCGACGGCTGGAAGCTCGCCGGCGACCTGAGCGCGGGAGCGCTGGACTACGCCGGCGAGCGCGCCTACCTCTGTGCGCAGCAGCTCGCCGCCGGCGCCGTGCTCCAGCGGGCGGCCCGCCTCGTCGGCCCGCTCAAGGCGGCGACGCGCAGCGCCCGCGAGCCCATGCTGGAGCCGTGGGGCGGTGAGCTCGACGTGGAGGCCACGCTCGAGAACCTGCTCGGCAAGCCCCATCCCGAGCCCGGCGACCTGATCGTGCAGCGCCGCGTCGATCGCCGCCATCAGGTGGTGCTCATGGTCGATACGTCGCTCAGCATGGCCGGGGAGAAGATGGCGCTCGCCGCGGTGGCCGCGGCCGTGCTCGCGCTCAAGCTGCGGCCCGGCAGACCTCGCCGTGGTGCTGTTCGCCGACGGCGCCCGCGCCGTCTCGCGCTTCGGCGAGGAGGTGACGCCGGCGGAGCTGGTCCGCCGCATGCTCGCGGTGCCCTGCGGCGGCGGCACCGACATCGCCGCCGCACTCAGGCTCGGCCATGCCGAGCTGCAGCGCGGCCGCGACCCGTCGCGGAGCGGCCTGCTCGTGAGCGACGGCGTGTACACGAGCGGCGCCGACCCGCTGCCGGCGGCGGCGCGGTTCGGGCCGCTGCACGTGCTCCTCATGGAGGAGCAGACAGCGGCCGTCGATCCCACGGCGCCCGTCACCACCTGGATAGCGCCGCGCCTGCACGTCGGCGAGGCCATCGCCCGCGCCGCCGACGGCGGCCTCGTGCGCGTCGACGGCTTCCCGGCGCTGCCGCGGCGCATGCTCGAGGTCGCCGACCGGGTGCTGCGATGAGAGCATGGGCGTCGACCAGCTGAGAGGAGCCACGTGGACCACGAACTCGCCGACGACCTGACCGGCCGGGCGCTGGCGGCCGGCGCCAGCGCCGCCGCCGTCCTGCACCCGGACCAGGTGGTCACCGCGGAGTGGGTGCGCTGGAAGTGCCTGTACGGGTGCGCTGTGGCGGGCCGCTGCCTGACCTGCCCGCCGCACTCGCCCTCGCCCGCTGAGACGCGCCGGCTCCTCGACGAGTACGAGGTCGCCCTGCTGCTGCGCTTCGACGTCCAGCCCGAGCGCTCGGAGTGGCGCAGGTCGGCTGCGTGGGTCCTGCGGACGGCCCTGCGCCTGGAGCAGGAGCTCTTCCTCGCCGGTCGCCACAAGGTGTTCGCCATCGCCGGCGGGCGGTCGTGCGACCTGGACGCGGCCTGCGGGTCGCCCGAGACCTGCGCCAGCCGCGAGCACCTGCGGCCCGGGCTCGCCGGTTGTGGCATCGACGTGTTCAGCACCAGCGCGCACGCCGGCTGGCCGCTCCGAGTGGTAGCGGCCGCAGGCGAGCCGTATCATCGCTACGCGCTCCTCCTCGTCGAGTGAGCGTCGTATCTCGTGAAGTGACGGCGACGGCCGTCGACTCAAGCGGACGGAGGTCCGGCCCATGACCCCCATCGAGAAGATCCAGCGCGAGCACGGCATCGTCGGCCGCGAGCGCGAACTGGCGACCGCCCTGGCTGTGCTGGGCGCCGGCCGCCACCTGTTGCTGGAGGGCCCGGTGGGCGTGGGCAAGACCACGGTCGCCCTGGCCGTCTGCGGCCACCTCGGCCACGACACCGTGCGCGTGGACGGCGACGACCGCTACTCGGAGAGCAAGCTCACCGGCTGGTTCGACCCGCCCATCGTGCTCAAGCAGGGGTACGGGGAAGAGGCGTTCTTCGCCGGACCGCTGGTCGAGGCCATGCGCGACGGCAAGGTGCTGTTCATCAACGAGCTGAACCGGATGCCCGAGAGCGTGCAGAACGTGCTCCTGCCGGCTCTCGACGAGCGGCTGCTGCAGCTGCCGCACATCGGCGAGGTGCGCGCCGCCGACGGGTTCCAGGTCGTGGCGACGCAGAACCCGGTGGAGTACGTCGCCACCGGCCACCTCTCCGAGGCGCTCCGCGACCGCTTCGAGCACCTGGCGCTGCTGTACCAGGGAGCCGACGAGGAAGCGGCCATCGTCGTCGCCGAGACCGGCTCGGACGACGCGGAGCTGGTGCGCACAGCCGTGCGGCTCACGCGGGCGACGCGGCTGCACCCGCGCTTTCGCAAGGGCGCGTCCGTGCGCGGCGCCATCGCCACGGTGGCGATCGCCGAGCGGCTGTGGGCCGACGACCGCGACGCCTGCGGGGCGGTGAGCCGCGAGGTGCTGCGCCGCGCGGCCGAGGCCGCGCTGACGACGCGCGTCGACCTGCGCGACGACATCGACGCCGACTTCGGCACCGCGCTCGACGAGCTCCTGGAGCTCGTGGTCGAGCGCGGCGAGGACCCCGACGTCGCCCTGGCCCCCGCGGAGTCCCCAAAAGCCTGACCCCCATCGGCGGGGCTGCGCTCCGCCATCAAGGCCGCGTGGAGGTCCGCGGCCTGCCTTCGTGCGCCCCGGAGCCGCCGGCCGGCGACGCGCCGCTGGCGGCCCTCGCGACCCGCTACCGTGTCGACCCGGAGAACCTCGACGGCTGGACGATCGCCGTGAACCTCACGCGCAGCGACTGCCGCATCGCCGACCCCGGCCTGCGCTTCTACGCCGAGCGGCTGGCGGCGCGGGCCGTGCTCCAGCGCGCCGCCCGCCTCGTGGGCCCGCTGCAGTCGGCCACGCACACGGTGCGCGAGCCGCTGCGCGAGCCGTGGGCCGGCGAGCTGGACGTGGAGGCCACGCTCGACAACGTCCTCGGCAAGCCGTTTCCGGAGGTGGGCGACTGGATCGCCCAGCGGCGGGTCGACCGCCGTCATCAGGTGGTGCTCATGCTCGACACCTCGCTCAGCATGAGCGGCGAGAACATGGCCATCGCCGCCGTGGCCGCGGCGGTACTCGCGCTGAAGCTGCACCCCGAGGACCTCTCCGTGGTCGTCTTCGAGGACAAGGCGAACGCGGTGACGCACCTCGACGTGGCGGACCCGCCGCAGGAAGTCGTCCGCCGCATGCTCGACCAGCCGGTGCGCGGCTACACCAACATCGAGGCCGCGCTGGCGCTCGGCGCAGCCGAGCTGGAGCGCGGCCGCAACCCCCGCCGCAGCGGCCTGCTGATCACCGACGGCGTCGTGACCGCCGGCGGCGACCCGCGGCCTCTGGCGCACCGGTTCCCGCACCTCGTCGTGCTTCTCACGGAGGACTACAAGATGAACCCGGAGCTCTGCCGCGAGCTGGCCGACGCCGGCCGCGGCGACGTCTTCCCGGTGCGCGCCTACCAGCGACCTGCCGGCGCGCCTCCTCGACGTCACCAACCGCATCCTGCGCTAGTTGCCCGCCCGGCCCGCGGCGCTGACGTCTGGGGGCTGCCGTGCGGTAGACTTGCCCCTCGGGCGCCGCGGGGGCGCCCGATCGACCATGAGGAGTGTCACGTGGCCCTGTTCGGCCCGCCCAACGTCGCCAAGCTGGACGCCCAAGGCAAGATCGACGGCCTCGTCAAGGCGGCCAAGTACAAGAAGGACCCCGAGGTCGCCGAGGAGGCGCGCCGGGCGCTGGAGGGGTATCTGGACAAGCTCATCGCAGCGGCTGCAGACCAAGAACATCGTGCAGCTCGACACGACCCGCGAAGCGCTGGTGCTCATCGGGCCGAAGGCGCGCGACCGGCTCATCTTCGTCGTCAAAGAGGGTCACCTGCACCGGCGCCAGGATGCGGCTTACGTGCTCGGCATGATGAAGGACCCCGCCGCCGTCCCGCAGCTCTGCGTCGCCATGCACAACCCCGACCCGTTGCTGCGCATGATCATCGTCGAGGCGCTGGGCAAGATCGGCGATCCCGCCTGCGTCGACACATTGCGCAAAGCCATGGGCGACGTGGACCCGTCGGTGGTCGGGGCGGCGCGCAAGGCGCTCAAGCAGATGGGTGCGCTTCCGGGCACGAAGTGAGGTCGTCTTCGCCCCCGCCGTCGCGCAGGGGTGATCGGAGCGCGGGTAGAAAGCCCTCAGAGATGACCGACACGATCGACCACTACGACCAGGCTCAGCGGAGAGGTGTTCTCGCGCGTGGTGCGAGCGGGGGCGCTCGCGGTCGTGCGCGAGCAGGAGGCGCTGAACCGCATCAACGTCTTCCCGGTGCGCGACGCCGACACGGGCGCCAACCTGGCGGCGACGCTCAAGGCGGCGGCGTCCAGGCTCGGGAGCGCGGCTCCCGACTCCGTGGGTGACGCCGCGCGCGTCGCCGCCGACGGCGCCTTGGACGGAGCCCGTGGCAACTCCGGGGCGATCTTCGCCCAGTTCCTCCACGGGCTCGCCTCCTCGATGGAGCGGCTGCGCCAGGCCGACGGGCCGCAGTTCGCGGCCGCCGCCGTCAGCGGCACGGAGTCGGCCTACTCGGCCCTGCAGGACCCCCGCGAGGGCACCATCCTCTCGGTGCTGCGCGCCTGGTCGCGCGAGCTCAGCCGGCGCGCGCAGGAGGAGGACCTGCCGGAACTGCTGCACAGCGGTCTGGTGGCGGCGCGGGAGGCTCTCGCCGCCACGCCGCGCCAGCTCGAGGTCCTCGCCCGCAGCCACGTGGTCGACGCCGGCGGGCAGGGGTTCGTGTTCTTCCTCGAGGGACTGATCGACTCGTTCAGCGGCAACGAGCCGGCGTGGGTCCCCATCGAGGCCCACCCGCACGGTCTGCCGCCCTTCTCCGGCGAGCACGACGATATCGACGAACGCTTCCGCTTCTGCACGGAGGCGCTGCTCACGCCGCGGGGCGGCACGCCGCTCTCGCGGGACGAGGTCATGGTGCGCTCCGCCGAGCTCGGCGAGTCGCTGGTCGTGGCCGGCGGAGAGGCGCGCCTGCGCGTGCACATCCACACCAACGAACCCCAGCGCTTCTTCGCCGCGGTGGCCGAGCTCGGGCACATCGAACGCACCAAGATCGACGACATGGTGCTGCAGCAGCTCGCCTGCCGCACCACCGCCCTGGGCCTGGTCACCGACTCCACCACCGACCTGCCCGAGGACGAGTCCATCGAGCTCGGCACGGTGGCGGTGCCGCTGACGCTGACGCTGGGCGACGAGGAGTACCTCGACGGCGTCGACATCACGCTCGACGGCTTCATCCAGCGCATCCTCGCCGGCCAGGGAGTGCCGCGCTCGTCGCAGCCGGCGGTGTCCGACCTGGCCCAGACGTACCGCCGGCTCCTCGAGTGCCGCGACGGCGTCGTCTCGGTGCACATCGCCGCCGCCCTCTCGGGCACCGTGCAGGCGGCCAGGGCGGCGGCGCGTGAGGTCGATCCGCAGCGCATCCGCGTGATCGACTCGTGCTCCGTCTCGATCGGCGCCGGCCTCCTGGTCGAAGCCGTCGGCGAGGCCATCACCTCCGGCGCCGACCTCGACGAGGTCGAGCGCATCGCCGAGCGCGTGAAGCGCGAGATCAAGGTGTTCGGCGCGGTCAAGTCACTGGACTTCGCCGTGCGCGGCGGGCGCGTGAGCCCGCGCCTCGCGAAGTCGATGGACCGCCTGCACCTCTCGCCGATCATCGCCCTCGACGAGACCGGTAAGGCGGGCAGGGCGGGCGTGGCGCTCGGCTTCGACCGCGCCCTCAATACGATCGTCAAGCGCGTCGTGCACTACGCCGACGGCGCGCCGGCGCGGGCGATGGTGGTGCACAGCGGCGACCAGGCGGGCGCGGACTTCGTGGCCGCCCGCCTAAGCGAGCGCCTGGGCGGCGACGTCCCCGTCGTCCGCGCCGGCGCCGTGCTCACCACGCACGTCGGCCTCGGCTGCGTCACCGCGGCCGTGCGCCGCATGCCTCGACTGACGCGGGTCCGGCCGGCCGTCAGGCGTTTCCACTACCCTTCCGAGGTTTTTCGTCGGTGACGCGTGGGAAGTGACTTGACGGGCCCGCGACCGGGCCCGACCCACGAGGAGGGTTCGATGGCAGTCCGCATTGGCGTGCCCCGGGAGACGGCGACAGGTGAGACACGCATCGCCCTGGTGCCGGCCGTGGCCGAGAAGTACGCGGCGCTGGGCGCCGAGGTGCTGGTCCAGCGCAGCGCCGGCCAGCTGAGCCACATCCGCGACGAGGAGTTCACGGCGGCCACGATGGTCGACGATGCCGCCGACGTCTTCGCCGCCGACGTCATCCTGAAGGTCGACCCGCCGTCGCCGGCGGAGGTCGACCAGATGCGCGAGGGGGCCGTCGTCCTCGGCCTCCTGCAGCCGTACAAGGCCGACGACGCCATCAAGGCGCTCCGCGATCGCAAGATCACCAGCTTCGCGCTCGAGCTGCTGCCGCGCATCTCGCGGGCGCAGTCCATGGACGCTCTGACCAGCCAGGCCTCCATCGCCGGCTACAAGGCCGTGCTGATGGCGGCCTGCATGGCCGGCCGGTACTACCCGATGCTGACGACGCCGGCCGGCACCCTCCGGCCGGCGAAGGTGCTGGTGCTCGGCGTCGGCGTGGCCGGGCTGCAGGCCATCGCCACCGCCCGGCGCCTCGGCGCCGTCGTGGAGGCGTACGACGTGCGCTCGGTGACGCGCGAGCAGGTGCAGTCGCTGGGCGGCCGCTTCATCGACACCGGCATCGACGCCGAGGTCGAAGGCGGCTACGCGCGCGAGCTCACGGACGAAGAGAAGGCGAAGGCGAAGGAGATCGTCGACAGCCACATCGTCGAGGCCGACGCCGTGATCACGACGGCCGCCATCCCCGGCCGGCCGTCGCCCAAGCTCATCACGGCCGACGTGGTCGAGAAGATGAAGTCCGGCGCGGTGATCATCGACATGGCCGCCGAGGGCGGCGGCAACTGCGAGCTCACCCGGCCCGGCGAGCAGTACAACCACCCCAACGGCGTGTTCATCTACGGGCCGCTCAACATCCCCGGCATGCTGCCGGTGCACGCGAGCGACCAGTACGCGCGCAACCTCATGCACTTCCTGACGCCGTTCCTCAAGGACGGCGAGCTGCAGCTGGACTGGGACGACGAGGTCCTGGCCGGCAGCGTGCTCACGCGCGACGGCGCGATCGTGAACAAGGGCGTCCGCGAGCGGATCGAGGGGCCGGACGCGCCGGCGCCGGCCGGGCCGGCCCCGGACCAGGCCGCCGAGGAGGCCGATGCCGAGGGGACGCCCGACAAGAGCGTGCCGCCGGAAGACGCCGCCGACAAGGAAGGGGGCGAGTCATGATCACCGGTTTCGCCGCGGTCTACATCTTCATCCTCGCCGCCTTCGTCGGCTACGAGGTCATCTCGCGCGTGCCGGTGATCCTGCACACGCCCCTGATGAGCGGCTCCAACTTCGTGCACGGCATCGTCGTCGTGGGCGCGATGATCGCGCTCGGGTCGGCGACCACGACCCCCGAGCGCATCGTCGGCTTCTTCGCCGTGCTGCTCGGCGCCGCCAACGCCGTCGGCGGCTACGCCGTCACCGAGCGCATGCTCGAGATGTTCAAGAGCTCCGGCGACCAGAAGAAGGGCGGAGCGTCCGGAGCCGGCCCGGCGAAGGGAGGCGGCGATGCGCACTGACCTGATCCAGATCGCCTACATCGCCGCCGCCGTCCTCTTCATCCTCGGGCTCAAGAGCATGAGCTCGCCGCGCACCGCGCGGCGCGGCATCATCTGGGCCGGCGTCGGCATGCTCGTGGCGACGATCATCACCTTCGCGACGCCGGGCATGAGCAACTTCGTCTGGATGACGATCGCGCTCATCATCGGCGGCGCGATCGCCTACGTGGCGGCGCGGCGCGTCGCCATGACCGACATGCCGCAGATGGTGGCCATCTACAACGGCATGGGCGGCGGCGCGGCGGCGCTGATCGCCGCCGTCGAGTTCATGAAGCCGGAGACCATGCCGACCAGCTTCGCCGTCCTCGGCATCATCGGCGCGCTCATCGGCTCCGTCAGCTTCAGCGGCAGCATGATCGCCTTCGCCAAGCTGCAAGGCATCATCAAGAAGTCGTTCCTGTTCCCGGGCCAGAACGTCATCAATCTGCTGGTGCTGGCCGGCGCGGTCGTGCTCGCGGTCATCGTGGCCCTGCAGCACACCGGCAACATGGGCGGCTCCGAAGGCCTCACCGCTGGTCGCGTTCTTCGCCCTCTCGCTGCTCTACGGCGTGCTCATGACGCTGCCCATCGGCGGCGCCGACATGCCCGTCGTCATCAGCCTCTACAACGCCCTCACGGGCCTGGCCGTCGGCCTCGAGGGCTACGTGCTCGGCAACGGCGCCCTGATCATCGCCGGCATCGTCGTCGGCGCCGCCGGCACCCTGCTCACGCAGATGATGGCCAAGGCCATGAACCGCTCCATCGGCAACGTCCTCTTCGCCGGGTTCGGCGCCAAGGGCGGGCAGGAGCTCGAGTCGATCGAGGGCACGATGAAGGAGTCGAGCCCGGACGACGCCGCCGTGACCCTCGCCTTCGCCCAGAAGGTCATCATCGTCCCCGGCTACGGCATGGCCGTCGCCCAGGCGCAGCACAAGGTCTGGGAGCTGGCCAAGCTGCTGGGCGAGCGCGGCATCCAGGTGAAGTTCGCCATCCACCCGGTCGCCGGCCGCATGCCCGGGCACATGAACGTCCTGCTCGCCGAGGCGGGCGTGCCCTACGACATGATCTACGACCTGGACGAGATCAACGGCGAGTTCCCGACCGCCGACGCCGCCATCGTCATCGGCGCCAACGACGTCGTGAACCCGGCCGCCCGCGACGACCCCGGCAGCCCCATCTACGGCATGCCGATCCTGGACGTCGACAAGGCGATCCAGGCGTTCGTCATCAAGCGCGGCCGCGGCGCCGGGTTCGCCGGCATCGAGAACAAGCTGTTCTACGCGGACAACACGCGCATGGTCTACGGCGACGCGCAGGACGTGGCCGGCAAGCTGATCGCCGGCGTCAAGAAGACCTGAGAGCCGCTCAGACGCTCAGGCGCGGGTGCACGACGCGGTAGGCGCCGTGCGTGCGCGGCAGTCCCCGGGCGCCAGTGATCCGACGGGACGAAGATGGACGGCGCCCGGACGGCGCCGGCAGCCGCGAACATCCTGTGCGCGAACTCGCCGCTCATGCCGGCGGGGGCGAGCGGCCCCACGGCCACCGCTCCGTCGGCGGGGAGGGCCGAGAGGGCCTGCGGCCGCTCGGCCAGCGGGCACGGCGCCGGCAGCGGCGTGCCCGCCACAGCCGCTTGCGGCGGACGCTCCCGCCGCGCTGAAGAGCCCGGCCATGGTCAGCGCTACCAGCGCCAGGCAAAGGCATGAAATCGTCATCGCGAGCCTGCGGTCCATGGATCTCTCCTCTCGCGGTGCTGTGCCTCAGTTGCGATCCTTCTTGCGCAACGTAGAAGGCGGCTCTCCGCCGCACGCCTCACCCCAAGATGGGTGATATGCGATGCCGCCGGCGCGGTGACGTTTCCCGTCACCCGTTGAACTCGGACGCCGCCCTGCCAGACTGGGGCGGTGTCCGAACTCATCGACCAACTGCAGCGCGCCCTGCGGGCGCGCCACTACAGCCGCCGCACCGAGCAGGCCTACTGCCGCTGGGTGCGGCGGTACATCCGCTTCCACGGGCTCCGCCACCCGAAGGACATGGCGGAGCCCGAGATCAACGCCTTCGTCACGCACCTGGCCGTCGCCGAGCACGTCAGCGCCTCGACGCAGTCCCAGGCGCTCAGCGCGCTCCTCTTCCTCTACCGCCACGTGCTGCACCGCCAGGTGGGCGAGCTGCACGAGCTGGTCCGCGCCCGCAAGCAGCCCCGCCTGCCGGTCGTCCTGAGCAGGGAAGAGGTCCGCGCCGTCCTCCGCGAGCTCGAGCGCGACGACCGCCAGACCTGGCTCATGGCGTCGCTGCTCTACGGCGCCGGCCTGCGGCTCACCGAGTGTCTGCGCCTGCGCGTGCTCGACCTCGACCTGGCCCGAGGCGAACTCACCGTCCGCTCGGGCAAGGGCGGCAAGGACCGCGCCACGACGCTTCCGCAGGCGCTCGTCCCCGACCTCCGCGAGCAGCTCCGTCGCGCGCAGCTCCTCCACGAGCGCGACCTCGCCGACGGCTGGGGCGCGGTGGAGCTCCCGGCGCTCTGGAGCGCAAGTACCCGCGCGCCTCCCGGGAGTGGCGCTGGCAATGGGTGTTTCCGCAGCAGCGCCGCTGGACCGACCGCCAGAGCGGCCGCCAGGGCCGCCACCACGTCCACCCGACCATCGTCCAGCGCGCGGTCCACGATGCCGTCGCGGCGCGCCGGCATCGACAAGCACGCGACCTGCCACACGCTGCGCCACTCGTTCGCGACGCATCTGCTCGAGACCGGCTACGACATCCGCACCATCCAGGAACTCCTCGGCCACAAGGACGTCGGCACCACGATGATCTACACCCACGTCCTCCAGCGCGGCGGACAAGGCGTTCGCAGCCCGCTGGACGTGCTGTGACGCCACTCGCGCCCGGGGACCGTCTTCGCGGAGGCGCTGCAAGGAGCTCAAGCGAAGGGGCGGGCGCACAGCGATAGCCGAGTACGCTCCCTGGGCCGGCGTCTCGCAGACTCGAGAAGTCGCCCTCTTACCCTCGTGGTAGAGTCTTACGCAGAAGCTCGCTGCAGCATGGAGGTGCTCTTCCATACTGTAGAAATGCAGTTGGGCGAGAGCCGACGGAAGGTGCGTGAGCGTGGACCAGGTCGACATGGTCGCACGTCGTGTAGTCGCCGTTGGCCGTCTGGCTGGGCGTGACCTGCGCCGGCACTCGGTCACTCGGCGCCTACTCCGGCGGCACGGCGTCGACGCATGCTGCTCTACCAGGTCCGATGAGCGCGACAGTCAGCCGGCAGCGCTCGGGTCCATGCTCGGCTCCGTCGCTCGAGCGGTCGTGTGCTTCATCGTCGGCGCATGGACGTCGAGGCGCCCGGCGAGTGCAGGCTGCGACGTCCTCGCGGTCCGGCGCGTGGCCGGGTTCACGCTCACGAGGTCCTCGGGGCCGTGCCGACAGATCCCGCGGTTCGCTCCTCGGTTGCACGCTCAGGCAGGCGTGTCGACGGCGCTGACCGTCACTCGGCAGGCGTGAGCGTTGAGCTCCCAACAAGCGGATCAAGCTGGCTCGCCGAAGCGCCGCGGCCTAACGAGAAGCCGGCGGCGCTCGCAGCTTATCCGCGGTGCGTTAGAAGGAGTCAGGGGTATGCGGTTGCTCTCCGTCATCGTTGTCGCTCTGGCGGCGCTCGCCTCCCTCGTCGCGTGCGGAGGTAGCCAGCCGACGCAGAGTCCCACCTCATCGTCTCCCTCACTCGCCGTGAAGTTCGACCTCACCGTGCCGGTGGGCGCCCGCAAGGTGACCGGGATCACCCTCACGCCCTCACACCGGCCCAGCGGCGTAGTCGCCCTGCAGACCGTGCACGACGGCCACCTCACCACCGTCGGCTCCCGGCGCTTCCACAGCCTGAACGAGGTCTCGTTCGTGGTCGTGCAGGTCTCGCAGCGGGGAGTCGAGATGGGCTGGGCTGTCGCTGGCGCGCGGTCGAGTTGCGGCGTCGCCTTCCCGACCGGGTCGACGTGGGCGGGCGGCGGCTACGGCAACGAGGCGCTGAGCCCCGGCCAAACCTCCACGGTGTGGTCGCTCACTCGCGATGTCGGCCAGATGTCGAGCTCGGGCGCCGGCGTCGGCGACGCGAGCGCCGAGTCCGTCGCGGCCAGCAAGAAGTACCCCACCGAGACCGCGTACTGCGTGACGATCACGCTCGACCAGTGATGAAGCTGAGTCAGATCCCACGCGGCCGGTCCGTTCACGACCCTTCTAACAAGCGCATCGAGCAGAACGCCAGAAGGTCTGCCGTGAACCGGCAGGCCGGTCGCGTCTGCTCATGCGCGGTGCGTTAGACCAGCAAAGGGGCAGAGGTATGCGAAGGGTCATCACCGTCCTCCTCGTCGCGGCGTTGGGCGCAGTCGTGCTCGCCGGCTGCTCGGATCAGTCGTCATCCTCGGCGAGTCCCGCCACGCAGCTCGGCCCGGTCGCTCCCACGGCCGTCGCCTACCCGTCGCTGCAGGCGCTGTGGGCCGCCGTCACCGCTGCCGGCTCGCCCAAGGTGGAGGCGAAGCACAGCACGGACTCGTTCAGCCGCCTGCCCTCGGCGTCCGAGTACGGTGCGGCGCTGGTCGCCACGCCGGACGGCACGCTCACCCTCGAGGACGGTGCGCCGGCGACGAATGTGCTCGGCGCGCGCTTCCCCGGGACCGTACCCGCGGCCGAGTGCGACCGCTTCTACAGTTGGCTCGCCGGCGGCGACGGCGAGACCGCGTACTGGCGCCTCCAGGGCCCGAACTGGGTCCTCTGGGACCTCGGGCCTGACGCCCTGCAGCAGGTCCGCCTCGCCATCGGCGGTGATCTCGCGAAAGAGTCCGTGTCCACCGCGGCGAACCAGTAGGCGTGGGCCGCATCAGGGCATTGTGGTCTAACAAGCGGATCAAGCTGACTCGCCAAGGCGTCGCGGCAAGATGGAGCCGCGGCGCTCGCAGCTTATCCGCGGTGCGTTAGATGCACTCTGGCAAGGGGCAGCCGTGAGTCGTAGGGGGAGAGGGTCACTTCGCGAAGCCAGGCTCGGACCAAGGGCCGATCACCTGGGAGTCCAGGCGCGAATCTCATCCGGCCTGCGTCATCCGCAGCGGCGACGCTGCGGTCGGCAGTGGCAAGGTCATCACTGTGCCGTCTCCGGGCTGCGGCCCTTGGCCGAACACGGCACGGTGAAGGCATCTAACAAGCGCGTCAACCTGATTCGCAGCGGGTCTGGCCGAGCTCCGTCGGGCCAGACCGCTCACAGGTTACGCGCGGTGCGTTAGCTGGAGTCAGGGGGTAGGCGGTGCAGAACAGTGACGTCGAGCAGGTCCCGCACGAGAGCCGGACGAGGTGGCTGCTGGTCACGGTCGTCCTGCTGCTCATCGCCTTCGTCCTCGTAGCTATCGTCGACCTCGTGCTCGAGGCGACGGCGAGGGACGCCATCGGCACGCTCGATCCCGCATTCCGCTCCTTCGTCTGGTACTACCTGCTCCCGGCACTCTCAGTAGCCAGCTTCGCACTCGCACTGATCAGGCGGCCCGGTCCCGCCGACTGGCTCCTCGGCCTCGGCGCGGTGCCGCTGATCGGCTGGCTCGCGGCGGCGCAGTTCATGTACCGCCGCGACGTCGGCCAGAACCTCCCTATCCTGGTCGTCATCTTCGCCTGGTGCGCACTCCCGCTCGTGCTCCTCGCGATCGCTGCGGGCGCGCCCGGCTCCTCGGTTCGGCGACGGTCGCTCAGGCTCATGGCGCTCGGCATCCCCGTACCGCTCATGGCGTTCCTGTTCCTGATCAACGTCGCCTGAGATGTGGGCGGAGGCTGAACGTCAGTCACCCAGCTAACAAGCGCGTCAACCTGACTCGTCGCAGCGCCGGCCTTGTATCCTGTGGCCGTCGCACTCGCAGGTTACGCGCGGTGCGTTAGATGCACTCTGGCAAGGGGCAGCCGTGAGTCGTAGGGGGAGAGGGTCACTTCGCGAAGTCGGGCTCGGACCAAGGGCCGATCACCTGGGAGTCCAGGCACAGTCTCATGCGGTCTGCGTCCTCGGCAGCGGCGACGCTGCGGTCGGGAGTGGCAAGCTCATCACTGTGCTCGTCTCCGGGCTGCGGCCCTTGGCCGAACACGGCACGGTGAAGGCATCTAACAAGCGCGTCAACCTGATTCGCAGCGGGTCTGGCCGAGCTCCGTCGGGCCAGACCGCTCACAGGTTACGCGCGGTGCGTTAGGTGCACATGGCGGTGTCCGAGGTGAACAAGCGGTTCCAGCTGGCCTTCATCGATGAACTCAAGGCGCGCGGGTTCAAGAAGGCCGGACCGACCTGGCGAAAGCCGTCGGGCGACGTCATCACTGTGTTCAACCTGCAGGGGTCGCAGTTCGGTCCGTCTGTCTACGTCAACTTAGGCGTCTACTTCCGCCCACTCGGCGAACTCGAGCGGCCCAACGAATACCAGTGCCATCTCAGGGCCCGGCTCGGCATGCTCGTCCCCGACGCCGTTCGGCTTGGCGACCTCCTCGACCTCGATCGGCCGATCCCGGATGACGTCCGCTTCGCTGAGCTGCGGCAGCTGGCCGTCGACTACGCGCTGCCGTGGCTCGAGCGGACAGCTACTCGCCAGGGCGCCAAGGCATGGGTCGCCGCAGGGCCGAATGCCTTTGTACACGTGAAGGCGAGGGAGTACCTGGGGGTTCCCGTTGGCACCTAACAAGCGGATCAAGCTGACTCGCCGCGGCGCCGGTGGCCTCACGGGAGGCCGGCGCGCTCGCAGCTTATCCGCGGTGCGTTGGGCAGAAGCCGGGGGGTGTGTGATGCGTCGGTACGTCAGTTTCGCCGTGGTCGCCCTGGTGTTCGCGTTGGCTGTCACGCTGATCGCCTGCGGAGGCGACCGTTACGCCGGCACCTGGAGCGCCGCCAACGCCGGGACCTTCACGATCGCCAAGTCTGATGAGGGCAACTGGAGCGTCGACATCCGCGAGGACAACCGTGCGCCGTTCACCGCCACGGAAGTCGACGGGCAGCTGCGCCTGGAGAGCGGAGCGACCTTCGCGCGGTCCGGCGACACTCTCCAGTTCCGCTCGCTTCCCGGCGGCGATCCCGTCGAACTGACGCTCCAGTGATCGAAGTTCTGCCCAACAAGCGGATCAAGCTGGCTCGCCAAAGCGTCGCGGCTAAGACGAGGCCGCGGCGCTCGCAGCTTATCCGCGGTGCGTTGGGCGCACTTCGTCGGGGGGTGAGTTCGATGCGTAGGAAGAACAGGTCGCATCTCCATCACCACCCCGGGCCAAGGTCCGGCCGGGCCTTTGGAGCCCAGGCGCGCAGCTTCGATCTTCGCACCGCCGACCTTCCAGTCGTCGGTGTCCGAGGGATAATCAGCAGCGCGGCCGGGCTTCGGGCCTTTGCCGTACCGGGCCTGCACTCGGCGCCCAACAAGCGCGTCAACCTGTCTCGTCGCAGCGCCGATCCTGACATCAGGTATCGTCGCACTCGCAGGTTACGCGCGGTGCGTTAGAGCCACCTCAATGGGGCGTGGGAGAACGATGGGACGTCGCAAGGCGCTCGTGTTGGTCGTGCTGGGTGTGCTCGTGCTCGCGGGTCTTGCACTCGCGCTCCTCGGGTTTGGCGAGCCGCCAGCGCAGACGTGGCAGCCGCTGGCGAGCGGCGAGTTCTCCGGCGCACAGCCGTCAGCCAAGAGTCTCGGCACCTTCACACTCGCCGGCGACCTGCGGCTGGCGTGGACGCTGACCGGGCCCGCGGACGCCCATGCGACGTTCCGGCTCCAGGTGGCCCGTGTTGCGAACGGCGGCTCCGTCGAGCGCAGCAGTGCCGTCATGCGTTCCTGGTCCAGCAGCTTCTCGAGGCGCGACGACATGGCGCTCCTCATCGGCGACCTTGCGCCCGGTGAGTACCACGTCACCGTAAGTCAGCTGTTCGCGCCCGGGCAGACGAGCGGCCTGAGCGGCACCTACAGGCTCTACGTAGGCACGCCGACGGTGAACTGACAGTGAGTCGGGGCTCTAACAAGCGGATCAAGCTGGCTCGCCAAAGCGTCGCGGCAAGACGGGGCCGCGACGCTCGCAGCTTATCCGCGGTGCGTTAGGGACAACATGACGAACCCGCACGGTCAGCTCGATTCCCCTGTCAACAGGCCGCGGACGGTCACCGTCGCGCTCTGGATCATCGTTGCGACCTTCGTGATCGGTGCCGTCATCGCAGCAGTGCGTGAGTTCGTAGGTCCGTCCTCGCAGGTGAGCTCCGGTCAGGTCCCGCTCGCAGCGGCCCTGGCGGTGACGCTTGTCGGCTTCGGCCTCATGGGCGGCTTGATCGCCGCCCTCGCCTTCCGGCGGCGCTGGGCCTGGTGGATCTGGCTCGTGCTGTTCGTGGTCGGGCTGCCGGGGGTGTGGTCGGGCCTCAGGCGCAGCTTCGAGCACGGCTGGTTCAACGGGGCTGAGAACGCGCTCTTCGCCGCCCTCGACGTCGCTGCCATGATCCTGCTGCTGCTTCGCCCCTCGCGCGAGTGGTACCACATCCCCCGCAAGTTCCGCGAACCGAATCCACCCGTCACCAGCGACGAGTACGACTACCCCAATTGGCCGTAGGCGTGGCCGGTGTCCCTAACAAGCGCGTCAACCTGACGCGCCCAACGGTTTCTGTAGTAAGTTGGAGCCGCAGCCCGCGCAGGTTACGCGCGGTGCGTTAGGCGGACCATGTGACGTTCAGAGTTATCGCTTGGCGTTGCCTGTTCGTGGCGTTCGCAGCCACGCTGGTCACTGGCTCGGCGCTGGCCGTCACCGGCTGCGGCACCTCACCCGCCGTCGGCACCTGGGCCAACTCCGGATCTTTCTCGCATCCCAGCCCCGGCGCCAGTGGCTCGGGCACCGCGCAGGTCGTGACCAAGCTGTTCGTCAAAGGCGACGGCACCTGGCGACTCCTCGACCCCACCATCAACGGCGACGGCACGACGACGCCGCACTGGTGGAGCGGTACCTATTCGTCCGACGGGGACACCCTGCGCCTCAAGACCGACGGCAGTCCCTTCGCGACGGCAGTTCTCGCCGGCGACAGGCTGAAGGTGACGGGCAGCGGGACGCAGCCTGCAGATGCTCTCGTCTTCACCAGGCAGTGAGTTGTCAGCGCGAGCCCTCAGGGACGGGCAGTTTGTCCCGGTGGGACCGCCTAACAAGTGCATCAACCTGATGCGCCGAAGCGCCGAGATACACTGGGGCGGCACCGCGCACAGGTTATGCACCTTACGTTGGACAGGCGTGAAGGCCACGGGGGATGAATCATGAGTCGACCGATGTCATGCCAGCGTCGCACTTTGCCGTTCTGGGTGATCGCCTTGGCCAGTATGCTCGCGCTGGCGGTGAGCGCCGGCTGCTCGGCCGATACCTCCTCGACGGCATCCCCGACGCCCCTGCCCTCGTATGCGGCACTGATGCCGCGCACCTACGCCGCCCAAGGGTTCGCACTGCGCCTGCCGGCGAACTGGGCCAGCCGCGTCGATCCCAGTGGCACCTGGGACCTCACGGCCTACCCCCGAGGAGCCGCCGCCAACTTCCCCGGCCTTAGTGTGGTGGTCGAGGCCTCGTCGCACCCCCCGAACCTGTCGACCTACGACGGCAAGCTCGCGCGGCAGGTGAGCCAGGCCGACGTGCACCACTCGTTCCAAGCCGCGACCGTGAACGGTATGCCGGCCCTCGTGGCCGCGTACCGGCGCGCCTTCGCCGACGGCTCTGAGCCTCTCGAACTCGAGTGGTACGTGCTCTCCGCCGGTCCCAACATCTACTCGATCTCCATCGGCGCGCCTCGTGATCAGTGGCCCACGTGGGCTCCGCGGCTCCGCCAACTGGTCGACACCTTCACCGTCGGGAGCGGAACGTGAGCGTGGACACGCTGTCCAACAAGCGCATCAACCACGACGCCGCTGCGCGGCGCGGGTTATGCGCGGTGCGTTAGGTTCAGTCCCCGAGCGTTCGCTGTTGCCGGTGCTTGGCGAAGGTCGTACACTCTTCTGTACAGCAACATGTACTAGGAGGCCGTGATGCAGCCCCTCAGGCTCGATGAGGATATCCGCCCACTGTCCGAGTTCCGCGCCGGCGTCGCAGGCTTCGTGCGCCGCGTTAGCGAGACTCGTCGGCCGCTTCTGCTCACCCAGCACGGCCGTGGCGTCGCCGTGCTCGTCGACGTGCGCGAGTTCGAGGCGATGCGCGAGCGCCTGGCCCTGCTCGAGGACGTCACGGCCGCCGAGGCCGACGTCGCCGCCGGGCGTCTCACCGCTCACGACGAGGCCAGGGCGCGCGTCCTTGGGGACCTCGGTTCTTGAGGCTCGCCTGGACTGACCGGGCGCTCGCGCGCGTGCGTGAAACGGCGGGCTACATCGCCGCCGACGATCCTGCCGCTGCGGTGCGCTGGGCGGAGGGGCTCTTCGATGTGGTCGGGCGTCTCGCCGACTTCCCCGAGAGCGGACGTCTGGCGCCGGAACTCGAGGACCGCGGCGTGCGCGAGCTCGTCTACGGCGCCTACCGCGTCTTCTACCGCATCGATGCAGGCACAGTCCTCGTCCTCACCGTCAGGCACGCAAGCCAGCTGGTCCGCGGGGATGAGGTCGGTGAAGGACGAACCTAACAAGCGGATCAAGCTGGCTCGCCAAGGCGTCGCGGCAAGACGGAGCCGCGGCGCTCGCAGCTTATCCGCGGTGCGTTAGACGCATGAAGGTGCGAACGTGAACTGGTTGTCGATAGGCATGGTGCTGACTTCGGTGCTCGTCCTGGCGGGCCTCGTGCTCGCTCTGCGCTGGCGCGGTCGCACCCCGGCATGGCTGCCGCTCGAGGGCGTGCTGGCGGTCATCACAAGCATCCTCGTGGCGATCTTCGACTCGCACCTGTCGGGGCTGGCGATCCTCTTCATCGCGCTCATCCCGTGGTGCCTGACGGGCTGCGTGCTGCTTCTCGTCGCCACCCTGGCGATCGCTCGGCAATGGACATCCCGTACCCCGGTGCTCATCGGTGCGTTCGGTGTCCTCGCGCCGGTCGCTCTGCTGTTCCTCGTCGTCGGCGTGTCGAACGTGTCGGCGTGAGGCCGATCAAGTCAGCGTCTAACAAGCGCGTCAACCTGACGCGCCCAACGGCTTCTGTAGTAACTTGGAGCCGCAGCCCGCGCAGGTTACGCGCGGTGCGTTGGGCAGAAGCAGGGTGAAGGTCTGCCGTGGTCGATAGCCTAGCCAGGAAGCTCGAACAATGAGACCGCAGCGAACGATCCGGTGGTGGATTCCGGGCATGGGGTTCGCTTTCCTGGCCGTGGCTGCCGGACTGTCGAAACTAGGTGCGGTCGGTGCGTACATCGGTCTGGCTATCTGTATTGGTCTCGGCGGCTATCTCATCTTCGCCATGGCCTCCCGCTGGAACCGGCGGAGCTGAGTCGTGAGGCTGGCTCTGCCCAACAAGCGGATCAAGCTGACTCGCCGCGGCGCCGGCGGCCTCACGAGAGGCCGGCGCGCTCGCAGCTTATCCGCGGTGCGTTAGGTGTATTGAGGCCGATGTCCCTGTTCCGCCGTTCAACGCCTTCCCAGCGCCTCCTCAGGGCCGCCGCCGACGGCGACCTCGCCGAGCTGCGCACGCAGCTGGCCGAGGGCGCTGACCCGAACGCCTGCGAGCGTGACGGCGTCTCGGCGATCGGCATCGCAGTCAGCCGCGGCTGGGCAGAGGGGGCCGCCACCCTGCTTGGGGCTGGCGTGGATCCCTCGCAGCACGTTCGCAACTCGCGTCCCGGCGCCCATCAGGGGCCACTCCTCAACTTCCCGGCCGCCAACGGCTCGCTTGAGACGGTGCGCCTGCTGGTCACGGCCGGCGCCGCCCTCGACGACGCCGACCCGACAGGCGTGACGCCGCTGATGGCGGCTGCGTACATGGGCCATGGGCCCATCGTCGCCTACCTCTGCGAGTCGGGCGCCGCCCTCGAGTTGCGCGACCAGGAGGGCTACACGGCGCTCATGTTCGCCGCCAACGCCGGGTCGCTGGCGACCGCCCAAGCCCTCCTTGACGTCGGGGCCGACGTGAGCGCGCAAGCGAACGACGGCAGCTCGCCGATCATGTTCGCCGCCCAGCACGGCCACGACGACGTGGTCATCGCCCTGCTGCGCGCCGGAGCGGATCCCGATGCCGAGGGTGCGCATGGCTTCTCGGCCGTCCGGCTCGCGCAGCAGAATGGGCACAAGCGCACACTGAGCCTGCTGCTGGGGGCAGCCCGTGCAAACACCTAACAAGCGGATCAAGCTGGCTCGCAGAAGCGCCGACGTTGGCATCAGAAATCGTCGCGCTCGCAGCTTATCCGCGGTGCGTTGGACGGAGTGACGGGAGGTCGCGCAGGTGGGCACACGTGCCTGGATCGTCGTGGGGGTGGTCGCAGCTGTCATCGTTGCCTCGCTGGCCGCGGTCTATCTGACTGGCCTCATCATTGTCGGCGACCCGTACTCCGGCGTGTGGAACGTCGAGGGCAAGCCGACGCACACCGGTTCGCTCATCAAGCGGACGGACGAGGGCTACGTGTTCAGTGCGCTCATCGGGGGCAAGGACAACGGCTGGCAGCCGCTCCAGCGTCACGGCCGCACGCTCGAGTTCGAGAATCCCGAGGGGCACAAGGTGACCTTCGAGTATCAGCCCTGGACCGGCCACCTCATCTGGACGAACTGGGATCGGGGCAAGCTCAGAGGGCGTCTCACGCTCCGCAAGGCCACCGACGACACCTCGGTCCCCAAGCCCGTCGACTGAGCAGTGGTAGACCCGTCCAACAAGCGGATCAAGCTGACTCGCCAAAGCGTCGCGGCAAGACGAAGCCGCGGCGCTCGCAGCTTATCCGCGGTGCGTTGGGTGGAGCCGACGGGAGCGTGGGTGTCGGCGAGGGAGGCATCGTGCTGAGGTATCTCATCGTAGCAGCGGCGGCAGTCTGTCTTCTCTTCGTCTCCGCCTGCGGCGGTGCTGACCCTTTCGCTGGCAGCTGGAGAACCGGCGCAGCCAGCAGCAGTGAGGGTAACTTCGTCATCGCCAAGAGTGGCGAGGGCTACCGCGTCGCCTTCATCAACGCAGGCACAGCGACCCACTGGGTGACGCTGCAGAAGGAGGGCGACACGCTCAAGGTCACCTGGCAGTCGCCTGGCTCCGGCGGAATGCCTGCCACCAGCCACTGGATCAGCTTCACCTCGCAAGGCAGCCAACTGCGCGTGCGCCAAGACGGCCTCACCGACAAGTCGCCGGCGATCATGGCTACAAGGGTCAGCGACGCCACCAGCCTCCCATCTCCCGTGGCGTCACCGTGAACGTGGTGGAGAGCCCACCCAACAGGCGCGTCAACCTGACGCGCCCTACGTTTCCTGTAGTAACCTCCAACCGCAGTCCGCGCAGGTTACGCGCGGTGCGTTGGGCGCACTTCGTCGGGGGGTGAGCGTGATGCGTGAGGAGAACAGGTCGCATCGCGATCACCACCCCGGGCCAATCTCCGGCAAGGCCATCTCAGCCCACGCGCGCTGCTTCGTTCTCCCCACCGCCGACCTTCCAGTCGTCGGTGTCAGCGGGATAATCAGCAGCGCAATTGGCCTGCGGCTCTTTGCCGAACCGGGCCTGCACTCGGCGCCCAACAAGCGCGTCAACCTGTCTCGCAGCAGGTCTGGCTTTGATACTTTGAGCCAGACCGCTCGCAGGTTACGCGCGGTGCGTTGGACCGACTAACGGAGGGGTTTGTGAGAACCGGGGCCGTTATTGCACTCATCGTCGCGCTCGTGGCACTGGCCGGCTGCGGCCAGTCGGCGACGAGCTCACCATCGCCGCAGCCGACCTCTACTCCCACGGCCGGCTCGTATGCGAACGTGCAAGACCTCGTCGCGGCGATTCGCGCGGCTGGTCAGCCGAAGCTCTCGGACGTATGGGTCAGCAAGCCTCCCGCGAAGCTCGCACCGGCGGCAGCGCACGCTCAGGGCGGGACCCTCGGCGTCACCGCCCCAGGTGATGAGAACCCCTGGCTCGCCTTCGTCGCCCTCTTCCCCGATGCGGCATGGAAGCGGTTCGGCGTGACCTATGGACAGGTCTTGGCCGCTCGGTTCCGCGCGCCTGCGATCTGGCAGCTTGAGGGTCCCAACTGGTTTCTGTGGGGCATCAACAAGAGGACGTTCATGGCCGTGCAGCGGGCAATCGGCGGCGATCTCGGCCACACGCGCCTTGCCGCCCCGTCGCCGCAGGCCTCGACGCAGTGAGAAGCAAGCGGTCCAACAAGCGGATCAAGCTGGCTCGCCGCAGCGCCAGCCTTGTATCCTGTGGCCGTCACGCTCGCAGCTTATCCGCGGTGCGTTGGGCGGATGCCCGAGGCTTGAGGGGGGACGTGGGGTGAGGAGCTACCTCGCCAGCATCGCTGCGATCATGGTCGTTCTTCTCGGTGCGGCCTTGGCCGCCGGCTGCAGCAGCCAGCCCGCTCCGGCCGGCGCCGACGACCTCACTGCCGGCAACCGCGCCGAGCTGGTCACGCTCGGCGGCGCCCGGCTCGACCCTCAGCGCGAGCAACAGGTGACCGTCCGCGCTGGCAGCGGCCAGGTGCGCATCATCGCCGAGGTCACCGGCGACGCTCCCGCGCTCGCGTGCACCCTGCACCGTCTCGAGGGCGAGGACGATGCCGCACACTGGGCGACCATCGCGCTCAAGACGCACAGCCGGACTGCGCCGGATGGCGGCATGGTCTTCACGCTCAGCTCGTCGCCGCTGGAGCCCGGAACCTACCGACTCACCTACACCGGCCGTGGCTGGCTCAAGTACCTGGGCATCGGAGCGAACTACTGATGGCGGTGGCGTTACTGGAAGCACCGCCCAACAAGCGGATCAAGCTGTCTCGCCAAAGCGTCGCGGCAAGGCGCGGCCGCGGCGCTCGCAGCTTATCCGCGGTGCGTTGGGCGCACGTCACGGAGCCGAGGAGGGAACCGATGCCGTTCGGGACCAGGAGGGCAGCCCGGCGATGATCGCCGATGTCTGGAGCAAGCGTGACTTCGTCGCCGCCGGCATCGTCCTCGCCGCTGTCGCCGTCGTCGCTCTTGGCCAGTTCCTCGATCTCACCTGGCTCACGATCGCCGGTGGCCTCGTCGCTATCGCGGGCGTGGTCGTGCTCATCGCCTGGCGCATCGTGGCTGGTCCCGACCCGCGGCATCACCGCGACGGTAGGGTGTAGGTCGTGACGTTCGGCGGCAGGCAAGGGCTCGCGGCGCCCAACAAGCGCGTCAACCTGTCTCGTCGCAGCGCCGATCCTGACATCAGGTATCGTCGCACTCGCAGGTTACGCGCGGTGCGTTAGGCGCATCACGGGCGGAAGGTAGGAGGAAGCGAATGTCATTCGCGGAGATCGTCATCATTGGCCTCGCGTACATAGCGCCGCTGCTCATCTGCGCCTGGCTCGCTCCGCGGAAGCACCGTGGGCCGACATGGCTGTGGCTCGTCCTCGCGATCGTGTTCAGCTGGCTCGCCGTCCTCGTCCTCGCCATCCTTCGCCCCTCGCAACAGCTGGCAGGTTAGCGTGAGCCGAGCGCCTAACAAGCGCGTCAACCTGACTCGCAGCAGGTCTGGCTGGGATGCTTGGGGCCAGCCCGCTCGCAGGTTACGCGCGGTGCGTTGGGCACCCAGTGCCCGGGGAGGGGTCATGGTCAGCGTAGGTCGTTCAGCCCTGCTCGTCTTCGCGGTCCTCTGCGTCGCCATGCTCTCCGCCTGCAGCAGCGATGACGTATCGCCCTCGGCTTCGCTCACGGCGTCTGCCTCCTCACCAGCTCCCATAGCCGAGCTCGAGCGTCTCGCCCACCGCTTCCGTTCCTCGGAGACGCCGACCAAGGCGTGGTGGGTCGCTGTGCCGGTCTCCGAGGCGAAGTCGCTGCTCGGCGCGGAGTATGAGTCAGTGACCGCCGGCCAGGTCCCGTCCTCGCCTCTGTACGCGGTCATCCTGAACGGCGGCTTCACGGGCGGCGACGGCGTGAGCACGTACGACTGGGCGGTCGTCGTCTCCTCCGCCGGCGAACAGACCAGCAGCACGAGCGCCATACTCTTGGCTGAGCGTCCCGACACCCCGGGTCACGACTGGAACGCGCTGCCGACGTCCTCGCCATGAAGGTCGTGGCCGGAGCGATGTCCGAACTGGTGCCCAACAAGCGGATCAAGCTGGCTCGCCGCAGCGTCGATGGTGTCACCAGATATCGTCGCGCTCGCAGCTTATCCGCGGTGCGTTAGGCGGAGTCCATGGGCGTCTCACTCCGAGCAGCGCAAGCGGCCGACCAAGCGGTCATTCGGCGCTGGGCGGAGGCGGTGGCGGACGGCATGTCGCGCACCCACCCACTTGCCGCATCGGCGAACCGGCACGACCCCGCCAGCGGCCTGTTCTGGTACGTGATCGCGGTAGACGATCGCGACATCGGCACGGTGTGGGTCGAGCTGCCACCGCCCGGGTCGGAGGGCGTACTCGGCATATTCCTCGGTGACGCAGCGGACCGCGGTCACGGCCTCGGCACTGGGGCGGTCGAAATCGCCGTCGCTGAGTTCCGTCGTGTGCACCCGCGGCTGCCCGTGGCCCTTCGCGTCCGCTGCTCGAATGCCCGTGCCGTCGCCTGCTATCGGCGCGTTGGGTTCGCGGTCGCCGGCCACGGCTCCAAGACGCTGCCGTCAGGCGAGGTCGTGCCCTTCTACCGCATGGTGCTTCCGGCGTGCTGACCCCGGCTGCAGCTGTGCATTGGGACCCGCCTAACAAGCGCATCAACCTGACGCGACCAACGGTGTCTGTAGTAACCTCAGACCGCAGTCCGCGCAGGTTATGCGCGGTGCGTTGGGCGGACTAAGGAGGGGATCGTGGCGAAACCCGACAAACCATTCCAGTGTCCGCATTGCGGCGCGATGACCGTGGGGGCGCCTGAGTTCTGTCCGTCCTGCGACCGGCGTCTCACCGCGGTCAAGCCACCCGGGCGCTTCGCGTGGGTCGGCAGCGTCCTTCGCTGGTTCAAGCCAGCCGACGCGCTGGGACAGAATCCCGAGGGAGTCGGAGAGGCATACAAGCACGGGCCGATGAACCACTCCGAAGGCGGTGGCGGTGGTGGGTGATGAGGGGCAGCCGCCCAACAAGCGCGTCAACCTGACTCATCGCAGCGCCGATGGTGACATCAGACATCGTCGCACTCGCAGGTTACGCGCGGTGCGTTAGGCAAGACAGGTCGGAGGCGCGGTGGGATTGTTCGGTCGCAGACGAAGGGCCACTGACGATGATCGGCCCACGGCGTTCCCCATATCCTACGAGGGGCCGGCGCCGTACATGAAGTCGCTCGGGGACGGTTGCGGCGTCGTGTTCGAGGACGATGGCGAGAGCGGGTACTTCTACGCCACCGACGCCGAGCACGCCACCGTCCACGACGCCCTCCACCTCTTCGATGCCGGCGACCGTGCGGCGCCTGCACCCGGCGACCAGCTGTTCGTGGTCTGGCATCCGTCCCTGCGGAGGGCGGGCCTGTTCTACGGTGGCCGCTTCCACGCCGTCTTCGACTTCGCCGCTCACCGCGGCGTCTGCCGCGACGGTCAGCCCGCGGCATCTGCCGCCGGCAACTGGTCGCCGCAGGGCCACGCCTGGGACGAGGATCTGGTCGCCGGGCTGGAGCCGTGAGGCTACGTGTTGTGTTTGCCTAACAAGCGGATCAAGCTGGCTCGCCGCGGCGCCGATTGTGTCCACATGAATCGGCGCGCTCGCAGCTTATCCGCGGTGCGTTGGGTGGAGACGGGAGGCATCGATGCGTAGGCGACGAGCGTTGGTCCGGACCGCGCTGGCGGCCGTGGCTATGGTCTTGGTAGTCGCCGGCTGCGGCGGCGCGAAGTCGACGGGCGGAGCCACGACGTCAGCGGGCAAGACCTTCACGAGCCCTGCCTACGCCTTCTCGATCAGCTACGACCCTGCCGTCCTTCCCAAGCTCGAGCGCGTCTCCTCGACCAGCGGCGAGCTGCCCAAGCGGCCCGCCGACTGGAGCGGCTTCTACGCCACCAACCTGCTCCTCAGCAGCGCGGCCGACATGGGCGCGCTCAATGTCGGCGTCGTCAATCCCGAACAGGACGCCGGGGTGTTCGTCTCGGCCAGCCGACGCGAATCGAAGAGCACCATCGCGTCCCAGATCGAGGCCATGGGCCAGGGGACCAGTAATCTGCTCGTCGCCGGGGATGTCTTCTCGTCGGGGCCGACGCCGACGCCCGTCACCGTTGGCGGTCTCAAGGGCTTCAAGGTCGTGGTCCCCAGTCGCGGACGCGACTACAGCCTCAGCGGTCTCGACCCTGGGCTGCTGAAGCACACCGACTACGTCGTCTACGGGCTCTTCGGCCCCACGTACCAGTACTCGATCTGCACCTTCGTGCCAAGTGACCGCGCCGCGAAGCTGCAGCCCTCGCTCGACGCCGTGGTCGAGTCGTTCACGACCAGCAAGTGATAGAGGCTTCGCGGTGTTCCCACCCAACAAGCGCATCGAGCAGAACGCCAGAAGGTCTGCCGTGAACCGGCAGGTCAGCCGCGTCTGCTCATGCGCGGTGCGTTAGAGCGAGCAGGCAAGGGAGGGGGTCACGTGGGCGCATCAGAGGAGGCGCGTTTGGTCCGCGTCTGCAACGCTGGTGTCCTCGTCGTCGCCTTCCTCGCGACGCTTGGGACCTTCAGGTTCCTCGGATGGGTGCTTGGCCCCCTCGACCCCTTCTCGAGCATCACCGCCGTGGTGGCTGGCCTCAGCCTCCTGATCTTCTGCGGCGGCTTCGCGGTAGCGACTTGGGTGGTTGCCAGGCTCGCCCGGTCGGTGTTCCACTTGCACACGACCCTGTTCGAGTAGTCGTTGGCCGTCGGGCAGCGGTTGGGCCGCTCTAACAAGCGCATCAACCTGGCGCGCAGAAGGTCTCCGATACACTGGAGCCGCAGCCCGCGCAGGTTATGCGCGGTGCGTTAGGCCCACAGAGGGCCGGGAGGTAGTCCGTGGCACGAGGTTCGGCTGACGCGGCACGGTTCGACAGTGGCCTTCTGGTGCTTGCCGAGACCCTGGCTGCCCACCATGTTGTCGTCGCTCGGCTGCACGCCGACTGGTCCCAGTTCGGCTGTTGGGAGCTTTGGCTTGAATCTGGGCGCGAGCGCGACGCCTACTCGCCGACCATCCTGAAGGGCAGCCGGTATCCGGTGCCCTCGCCTTCTGTGCTTCGCTTCTCGTGGGATGGCCGTGACCGCTGCCTAAGCATAGCCAGCTCGCCCACACGGCGCGGCGAGGGGCCATCCGACTGGCAGCCCGAGCCGGTCCGCAAGCTCGCTGGTCAGGACGAGGCGCTGGCTATGGTCGAACAAGTTGCCGTGGAGCGTCTCGGTACTGGGGCCTAACAAGCGCATCAACCTGACGCGCCCAACGGTTCCTGTAGTAACCTCGAGCCGCAGTCCGCGCAGGTTATGCGCGGTGCGTTGGGCGGACTAAGGAGGGGATCGTGGCGAAACCCGACAAACCATTCCAGTGTCCGCATTGCGGCGCGATGACCGTGGGGCCGCCTGAGTTCTGTCCGTCCTGCGACCGGCGTCTCACCGCGGTCAAGCCACCCGGGCGCTTCGCGTGGGTCGGCAGCGTCCTTCGCTGGTTCAAGCCAGCCGACGCGCTGGGACAGAATCCCAAGGGAGTCGGAGAGGCATACAAGCACGGGCCGATGAACCACTCCGAAGGCGGTGGCGGTGGTGGGTGATGAGGGGCAGCCGCCCAACAAGCGCGTCAACCTGACTCATCGCAGCGCCGATGGTGACATCAGACATCGTCGCACTCGCAGGTTACGCGCGGTGCGTTAGGTGCACATGGCGGTGTCCGAGGTGAACAAGCGGTTCCAGCTGGCCTTCATCGATGAACTCAAGGCGCGCGGGTTCAAGAAGGCCGGACCGACCTGGCGAAAGCCGTCGGGCGACGTCATCACTGTGTTCAACCTGCAGGGGTCGCAGTTCGGTCCGTCTGTCTACGTCAACTTAGGCGTCTACTTCCGCCCACTCGGCGAACTCGAGCGGCCCAACGAATACCAGTGCCATCTCAGGGCCCGGCTCGGCATGCTCGTCCCCGACGCCGTTCGGCTTGGCGACCTCCTCGACCTCGATCGGCCGATCCCGGATGACGTCCGCTTCGCTGAGCTGCGGCAGCTGGCCGTCGACTACGCGCTGCCGTGGCTCGAGCGGACAGCTACTCGCCAGGGCGCCAAGGCATGGGTCGCCGCAGGGCCGAATGCCTTTGTACACGTGAAGGCGAGGGAGTACCTGGGGGTTCCCGTTGGCACCTAACAAGCGGATCAAGCTGACTCGCCGCGGCGCCGGTGGCCTCACGGGCGGCCGGCGCGCTCGCAGCTTATCCGCGGTGCGTTAGGCGCATCAGGGGCGACGAAGTAGGAGGTAGGCGGCATGCCACTGACGTTCTCGGAGATCGTTCTCGTCGGCTTCTTCTATGTCGTACCGCTGTTCATCTGCGCTTGGCTCGCTCCGAAGAAGCGCCGTGGCCCAGCTTGGCTTTGGGTACTACTCGCCCTAGTGTTCAGCTGGCTTGCCGTGCTGGTTCTAGCGGTCCTTCGCCCCTCGAGTGAGTCTATGAGCCAGCGTGAGACGAGCGCCTAACAAGCGCGTCAACCTGATTCGCAGCAGGTCTGGCCTTGATACTCTGGGCCAGACCGCTCACAGGTTACGCGCGGTGCGTTAGGCGTACATCTGGCAAGGGGAGCGATGGGCTGGTTCAGAAAGCGTGACAAGTCTCTCGTAGAGCAATTCTGGGACCCCCATGGAATCGACCCGGCCGTCCTGGCTGAGAGGCGCCTTCATCCTGCAATCGACCTCACACCGTTGGCCAAGGCGCTCGGTGGCAAAGTGCGCCCCTGTCAGCACCTCAGTCGCAATGTGGGAGAGGTTGAGTATCAGGAACTGGTGGCGAAATGGCACGGCTTTCGGGTTCGGGTGGGCACAAGTGACACGCGTGTGGACTGCAGCCTGGGACCATTCCCGACACCTGTCGGCTTTTCGGTCAATCAGCCAAACCTGGTGGGCGGCGGGCAAGAGCCCTTGGAGCGTCCCGTTCCCCACCTCGGCTTGCAGATCTTCTGGTCGAGGGTCTGGCGCTCAGCCGACATCGCCGCCTGGCTCCAAGTGCAAGGGAACGCCGACCTGATAGCGGCACTTCATCTCGCGGCCGATGAGGCGCTCCATGTTTGGGGCGAGGTCTCCTTGGTCGGCCGTCCGGAGCGAGCGTCGGTACAGACGATTGAGCAGCTCTGGGACCTTGCCGAGGCTGTACGCAGTGACGCCGACCCGGACTTGGTCGACGGCCTGACCTTCGACCTGGAGAAGGTCCCTGCCGACCTGCGGCCGCTCGAGTCCCTGGTCCGCCGCTTCGCAGTTGGCGATGACATCCTACGGGCGGAGCTGCTCGCCGAGGCCACGCCTGATGAGCGTGCACAGCTCTCCCACTGGGTCACGCCTCTGCTGTCGCGCATCGATGCGTTCCTCGACACGTTCGAGGAGCCGCACTCGGATGAGGCGATACTCCTTGGTCGATTGGCCGAGGCCACGTGCGAGATCAACCGCAGTGACGCCTAACAAGCGCGTCAACCTGACGCGATCAACGGTGACTGTAGTGACCTCAGACCGCAGCCCGCGCAGGTTACGCGCGGTGCGTTAGGCGCAGCAGGTCGTTGGCCGCGACTCAAGCGAACACCGGCAGCTCGCACATCGTCTAATGAGGCGTAACACCGGAGTAGGGAGGTCGGAGATGCAGCGTCTCGCGAAGTTCACAGGTGTGGGCCTGCTCGTGCTCTTGGTCCTCGCACTTCTCCTCGTCGCCGCCGGCTGCGGCAGCCCCGTCTCTGCCGAGGCCATCTCCGCCGCATCCCCGTCTTCGCAACCGGATGCCGTTCAGCCGCCGGCCTGGCTGCTCGATGCGGTACGGCAGCAAGCGACATCGTGTGGTGATCCTCACCCCGAGTTTGTCGCCTGGACGGCCTGCCGACGCAGCGACGCGGTCCGCGTGCTCATGGGCGGAGGGGTGCCCGACAACGATCGCGTCTACGCCGTGGCGCTCAAGGGCCAGTTCGTCAACACCAAGTCCTTCGGCCCGACGGGAGATGGCGTGAAGGGCACGTGGATGACCCTGACCTTCGAAGCCAAGACGCACATCGTCGACGACTTTGGTCTCGGCGATAGTGAGCCGGGTCCTATGCAGGAGCTTGGCCCGGTGCACACCTTCTCCCTCTAGGGAGAGCCTGGCATGGCAGCAGGCGCGCCTAACAAGCGGATCAAGCTGGCTCGCCGCGGCGACGGCGGCCTCACGGGCGGCCGGCGCGCTCGCAGCTTATCCGCGGTGCGTTAGGTGGATTGCGTGGCCAACAAGTGTGCGACTCCGAAAGCACCGGGAGGTGAACAATGACCGATCCACCCGATTCGACAGCGCGTCACGAATCGCCGAAGCAGTCGTCGTTGTTCACCAGCGATTGGCGCGCCGGTCACAGGCTTGCTCTGTTCTGGTTGGCGCTGGGGCTGTGCTTGCTTGCGCTCGTCGTACTGGCGATCGTGTTCTTTGACTGGGGCGTGACGCTGAGTTACGCCGATGGTGCTCTCGTCGGCCTCTTCATCTGTATCCCGGCTGCGCTCATCTTCGCGGTCACGAGCCTTCTGATTCGGGCGGGCCTTAGGACTCTCTACGTGCTGACCTTCACGACAACTCTGCGTGGCTGGCCTGACCGCGTTCATCCTCAACTTACTGGCCGAAAGGGGTCGGTAGTGTGTGAACGGCATTGTGGGGTTGGAGAATGCGCGAAGCATGAACCACCTAACAAGCGCATCAAGCTGGCTCGTCGAAGCGCCGCGGCAAGGCGGGCCGCGACGCTCGCAGCTTATGCGCCGGGCGTTAGACACACGGGGTAGACGGGTGGGCCAAGGAATCACGAACCTCCGACGTCCTCCTCAGCTGGAGGTGGGGAGCTTCAAGCTCTGGGTGCACGGGCGCGAGTTCCCGGACTCCGACGACTCGTGGGACGGCAACTTCCTGCGCGTCACCTCGCACTGCAGCGGCGAGGGCGGCAGCGCCTCAGCATCGGGCCCCATCCTGGACACCGTCGGCGTGTACCGCTTCCGCGAGCAGTTGGCCGCGCTGCAGGCCGCGCTCCAGGGTGAGGCCGTTCTGGACTCGGTGGAGCCCAACCTGGTCGTTCGCCTCAGCGCCTCCGACCGCCTCGGCCACATCGCGCTCCGCGTCGAGATCACGGCGGACCACCTCAGCGAGGGCCATTGGTTCGAGGCCGAGTTTGACCAGTCCTACCTACCGGGAGTGCTGCGCCAGTGTGATGCCATCCTCGCCGAGTACCCGGTGCGTCATCCGGAGGATCGTGGTGTCTAACAAGCGGATCAAGCTGGCTCGCAGAAGCGCCGACGCTGTCACCAGAAGTCGGCGCGCTCGCAGCTTATCCGCGGTGCGTTGGGCCGAACAGCGACGGGAGGTCACCTGACCATGCGGGCAACGGCGGTGGTGATCGCTCTCTTTCTCGCCCTCGTTGGCACGCTGCTGGTCGGCTGCAGCTCCGCCTCCGATCAGCGGCAGCTAACCTACTCGGTCTCGGCCGATAGCGGCCAGCTCGCTGCATCCGTGGAGGACAGCCGGCTCGGCAAGCACACGACGTGGATCGTCCTCGAGAATCCCCCCAGACCTTCCTTGCGCGAGCTGATCGCCGTCCGCCACGTCGATGACGAGCAGGCGAACGGCGGCAACGCCACCGTCGACGTGCCCGCCGGTGGCTACTCCTACTCGGTGTACGGTGTCGACGACGAGATCCACGGTTCCGGTGCCCAGTACTGGACGCCCGAGAATCGCGTTGGTGGGGGTGAGGTGGCCGTGCCGTGAGCGTCGATAGCAGGCATGTCGGTCGGCCCAACAAGCGCATCGAGCAGAACGCCAGAGGGTCTGCCGCACAGCGGCAGGTCAGCCGCGTCTGCTCATGCGCGGTGCGTTGGGCAGAAGCCGGGGGGTGTGTGATGCGTCGGTACGTCAGTTTCGCCGTGGTCGCCCTGGTGTTCGCGTTGGCTGTCACGCTGATCGCCTGCGGAGGCAACCGTTACGCCGGCAACTGGAGCGCCGCCAACGCCGGGACCTTCACGATCGCCAAATCCGATGAGGGCAACTGGAGCGTCGACATCCGCGAGGACAACCGTGCGCCGTTCACCGCCACGGAAGTCGACGGGCAGCTGCGCCTGGAGAGCGGAGCGACCTTCGCGCGGTCCGGCGACACTCTCCAGTTCCGCTCGCTTCCCGGCGGCGATCCCGTCGAACTGACGCTCCAGTGATCGAAGCTCTGCCCAACAAGCGGATCAAGCTGGCTCGCCAAAGCGTCGCGGCAAGATGGAGCCGCGGCGCTCGCAGCTTATCCGCGATACGTTGGGCGGACTAAGGAGGGGATCGTGGCGAAACCCGACAAACCATTCCAGTGTCCGCATTGCGGCGCGATGACCGTGGGGGCGCCTGAGTTCTGTCCGTCCTGCGACCGGCGTCTCACCGCGGTCAAGCCACCCGGGCGCTTCGCGTGGGTCGGCAGCGTCCTTCGCTGGTTCAAGCCAGCCGACGCGCTGGGACAGAATCCCGAGGGAGTCGGAGAGGCATACAAGCACGGGCCGATGAACCACTCCGAAGGCGGTGGCGGTGGTGGGTGATGAGGGGCAGCCGCCCAACAAGCGCGTCAACCTGACTCGTCGCAGCGCCTGGCTGTGATATCTGACGCCAGGCGCACTCGCAGGTTACGCGCGGTGCGTTCGCCACAACCCTGCGCACTTGACATCCAGCTCCCAGAGGCGTACGTTTTCCCGTACGTATCAGGAGGTCCGTGATGACGACCATGAGCGCCACAGAAGCACGCAAGCAGCTCTACCAGCTCCTCGACGACGTGGCACGCTCGCACGAGCCGGTGCAGATCACCGGCAAGCGCGGCAACGCCGTGCTCGTATCGGAGGACGACTGGCGTGCCGTGCAGGAGACGCTCTACCTCGTCTCGATCCCCGGCATGCGCGAGTCCATCCTCGAGGGCATGGCGGCTCCCGCCGACGAGCTCGAGGACGAGCTCGACTGGTGAGCTGGCGGCTGCTCTTCACGAAGCAGGCGCGCAAGGACGCAAGAAGCTCGCCGCGGCCGGCCTCAAGCCGAAGGCGCAGGACTTGCTTGCGGTCCTCGAGGCCGACCCGTTCCAGTCGCCGCCGCCTTTCGAGAAGCTGGTCGGCGACCTCAGCGGCGCCTACTCGCGCCGTATCAACATCCAGCATCGACTCGTGTACCAGGTGCTCGCCGACGAGCGCATCGTCAAGGTGCTCAGGATGTGGACCCATTACGGGTGAGGCGAACCAGCGGATCAAGCTGGCTCGCCGCAGCGCCGGCGGCCTCACGAGAGGCCGGCGCGCTCGCAGCTTATCCGCGGTGCGTGCGTTAGGAGGAGCAGGGGCGTGAAGCGACTCATCGCAGGTCTTGCGGTCCTCGTGCTTGCCGTTCTAGCGTCGGCCTGCGGGCAATCCTCGGCCGTCTCCGGTCCCTCTTTGGACGTGGCGTGGGACCAGGGCACGGGAGCCGGCGGGCTCTACTCCGCCGCGCTCACGCCGGCGGACGGCCCGAGCGGCGTCATCGCCCTGAAGGTCGTCCACGACGGCACGGTGAGGACCGTCGCGCGTTGCCGCTTCAGCCCGCTCCGGAGCACAGGCTCGTTCCAGGTGCAGGCCGAAGCGCGCAGCATCACCGCCACCTTGAAGCTTCCCGGGGGAGTAGGCCCGAAGGTCGCCCGCCTCGCCATCCTCGAGCGCATGCGGGGCTCCGACACCGCTTGGAGCGGCAGCACCATCAGCCGCGAGGGTGGGCTCGGCGAACAGACGATCTGGGAGCAGGAACGCGCTCTCGGCCACCCGCCGACCGGCAACAGCAGCATGACCATCGGCAGCTTCGAGGCGCTGGTGCGCGACAGCATCCAGTACCCGAAACGCACGGCCTACTGCCTCACCCTGAAGGTGGACGCGCAATGAACCCTGCAAGCGCAGCAAGGGTCGGCCCTTCTAACAAGCGGATCAAGCTGCCTCGCCGCGGCGCCGGCGGCCTCACGGCAGGCCGGCGCGCTCGCAGCTTATCCGCGGTGCGTTAGTCACAGCCTGTCCCACTGTTCGCGAGGGTACGTTAGTGGTACCGTTGCCAGTAGTATAGGAGGTAGCGTCAATGGCATCAGTACCGGACATCATCCCCATCACCGACCTGCGCCAGGACGCCTCGGGCGTCGTCAGGCGCGCGTCCGACACGCAGCAGCCGGTGTTCATCACGCAGCGCGGGCGCGCCACCGCCGTCGTCGTCAGCGCGAAGGCCTACGAGCGCACGCAGCACGAGCTCGAGATCCTGCGCCTGCTCGCGCGCGGCGAAGCCGAGATCGAGGCCGGCACCGGCCACGCACTCGCCGACGTGCTCGCCGAGGCCGACGAGCTGCTCGGCGGGCCGTGAGCCGCAGGGTCCTCTTCACGCCCTTCGCCCGCGAGCAGTTCCTTGCGGCGCTCGCCTACGTCGCCGACGACGACCCGGCGGCGGCCCGCAGCCTGCGCGACCGTGCCGAGGTCTCACTCTCCCGGCTCGCCGACTACCCCGAGTCAGGGCGCGTGCTGCCGGAGTTCCCCGACCTGCCGTTCCGCGAGGTCATCGTGCCGCCCTACCGCTTCTTCTACCGCGTGAAAGACGATGCTGTCTGGGTGGTCGCGGCCTGGCACTCGGCGCAGCTTCCCGGCGAGCCGGAGGAGGTTGGGCGTGACTAACAAGCGCGTCAACCTGACGCGGCCAGGCGCTGCGGTTGTATCCTGCAGCCGCAGCCCGCGCAGGTTACGCGCGGTGCGTTAGGCACGCGGAATCGAGGTCGAAGGTGATCGGAGCTTGATGAAGCGTTCTCTCCTCATCCTGATCGGGTGCGATCTGGCGCTCTACCTGTTCGCCGTGCTCGCGATCGTCCTTTCGCCGCCGCTGCGCATAGCGGGCAGCGTGGGGCTCGGTATCGCCGCGGTCTTGACTGTCGCCTTGGTTCTGGCTGTGCGGCGCTCGCAGACGGTGACGCGGGCTCGCACGGTGCCGCGACCCGACAGTCCGAGCGCGGCGGACCTGGACGAGGCGACCTCGTTGCGCAAGCAGCCCTCGTGGCGTGACGACGTCAACGGTCGCGTCGGGCCCAAGTGGTAGGGCGTCCGGTGCCCAACAAGCGGATCAAGCTGGCTCGCCGCAGCGCCGACGTAGTCAGCAGCAATCGGCGCGCTCGCAGCCTATCCGCGGTGCGTTGGGCACAACGCGACCCGGGGGGCAGATGAACACTCACAGGCTTCACCTTGCGTGCCGCGCGATCGCGTTCGTCGCTATCCTTCTCGGCCTCGCAGCGTCGGCCTCAGCCTGCGGTGACTCGGGCGCGAAGGATCCCTTCACCGGCACCTGGGACGGCGGCGTCCGCGTGGTCATCGCCAGACCCTCCGCGAGCTACCGCGTGTCGCAGTTCGACATGACCTGGGAGCACGCTGAGCGGGACGGCGACGTGCTGCACTGCTGGCAGGGCGACACGCCGAAGCCCGGGTTCGAGCAGTATCTCACCTACCAGGAAGACTCGGGCGAACTGCTCCTCACCCAACCGGCTCCCGGGCCCGGCGTGCACGTCCTGCTGCACAAGGTGAGCGACAGCACAGTCGCCCCCGTTGCGAGCGCCAGCACGACGGGATCCGTTGTCGCTCCATGAGAGGAATCGCTGCAACAAGGCGTGTGCCCAACAAGCGCATCAAGCTGGCTCGCCAAAGCGTCGCGGCAAGACGGAGCCGCGGCGCTCGCAGCTTATGCGCCGGTGCGTTAGTCTGACGTCAGGCGGGGCGTCCGTTGGTCGTCCACTGTGGCCAGCGCCTGCGCTCCCGGGTAGCATGACGGTCGGAGGTGATCGTCGTGGTCGACGTGCTGCGGGACAAACGCGAAGCCATCGCCGAGCTGTGCGCCCGGTACGGGGTTGCGCGCCTCGACGTCTTCGGCTCCGCCCTGCGCGACGACTTCCGCCCCGGCGAGAGCGACCTGGACCTGCTGGTCGAGTTCGCGCCCATGGACGGCTATGCCAAGGCGGTCGCCTACTTCGACCTCCTCGACGAGCTGGAGCAGTTGCTCGGCGTCGAGGTCGACCTGGTCATGGCCGGGGCTGTCAAGAACCGCTACATCGCCCGCGACATCGAGCGCACCAGGCAGCTGCTCTATGCCGCGTAGCACAGCCGCCTACCTCGCCGACATCGTCGACGCCTGCGACGGTCTCGCCGAGGTGCTCGCCGGAGTCGATCTCGAGGCCTACCGCGCGCGGCGGTCGATCCGCACCTCGGTCGAGCGCGAGTTCACGATCATCGGCGAGGCCGTCGGCGTGCTCTCTCGCCGCGATCCCGCCCTCGCGGCCCGCATCTCGCACGCGCGCCTCATCGTCGGCTTCCGCAACCGGCTCGTGCACGAGTACCCGCAGATCGACGACGAGGCCGTCTACTCGATCGCCCAGCGCGATGCGCCCGTCCTGCGGGCCGAGTGCGCGGCACTCCACGACGAGGTGGGAGACGCAGACTAACAAGCGGATCAAGCTGGCTCACCGCAGCGCCGATTGTGCCACCAGGAATCGCCGCGCTCGCAGCTTATCCGCGGTGCGTTAGGCACGCGGAATCGAGGTCGAAGGTGATCGGAGCTTGATGAAGCGTTCTCTCCTCATCCTGATCGGGTGCGATCTGGCGCTCTACCTGTTCGCCGTGCTCGCGATCGTCCTTTCGCCGCCGCTGCGCATAGCGGGCAGCGTGGGGCTCGGTATCGCCGCGGTCTTGACTGTCGCCTTGGTTCTGGCTGTGCGGCGCTCGCAGACGGTGACGCGGGCTCGCACGGTGCCGCGACCCGACAGTCCGAGCGCGGCGGACCTGGACGAGGCGACCTCGTTGCGCAAGCAGCCCTCGTGGCGTGACGACGTCAACGGTCGCGTCGGGCCCAAGTGGTAGGGCGTCCGGTGCCCAACAAGCGGATCAAGCTGGCTCACCGCAGCGCCGATTGTGCCACCAGGAATCGCCGCGCTCGCAGCCTATCCGCGGTGCGTTGGGCCGACAGGGGGCGAGCGTGAGAGCGGTGGTCGTTACGTTGATCGTCGGCGCAGTGATGGTGCTCGCAGCGTGCGGTGGCTCTTCCACACAGAGCGACCCCTTCGTCGGCACATGGCGCATGGAGTCGGGAGACCACGTTCGCATCGTCATCGCGGAGCAGGACGGCAAGCACACCCTGTTGCAGGGATCGCCCGGCGGGTCGAATTACATGTCGATCGCCATGCTCGACCGTCAGGGGAGTCACCTGCGCGGCACCGGGCTGGTCACCAGCAGCGTGGAGGGCCAGATGGACCTCGCCATCGACGGTTCGGGCGAGCACATCGACTTCGTCGTGTCCGGCGAGGCCCTGAGCAGTCCCATCACCACAACGCTGACCAAGCTCTCGGATAGCACAGCCACTCCGACGCCGGTCCCATAGGGTCGCAGCCCAACAAGCGGATCAAGCTGGCTCGCCGCAGCCCCGGCGGCCACACGAGCGGCCGGCGCGCTCGCAGGTTATCCGCGGTGCGTTAGCTGGAATCCGACGTATGCGGGAAGCCGAACCTGATCGTGGTCGCTGGCGTCCCCACAGCAAGTGGCCGACCGACCGAGGTGGGGCTTCGATGAGTTCGCTGCGCTGGTCCATGATCGCGCTTCTCGCCGCGCTCGGCGTGCTGCTGTTGGCGGCCTGTGGCACCACCGCGCCGTCCCCATCGCCAAGCTCGTCCGCCACGTCAGGGGTGCAGGGCAAGGTGAAGTGGGCAGGTGGTCCAGTCGTGAGCACAGACGGAGCCTCTCCCCATGCCCAGCAGGGAACGCTGCCGCGAGTCACCGTGGTTTTTCGCCGGGGAGACATCGGCGGCGCGGTGGTGGCGAAGGTCAAGACCGATGCCGCGGGCCGCTTCCTGGTCGAGCTGCCGGCGGGCACCTACACCCTCGTCGCGCAGGTGCCCGGCGCCAGACCGGAGAAGGTCACGGTCGAGGCCGGGACGCTTGCGAAGACCACACTCTGGGACAGCGTTCCGTGAACGGGCGCACTCGGAGCCAGGATCCAGCTAACAAGTGCATCAACCTGATGCGCCGAAGCGCCGAGACACTCTGTGGGCGCACGGCGCACAGGTTATGCACCGGGCGTTCGACAGAGCAAAGGAGAAGGCTTCACATGAGCACCCCCACGCTGGTTCAGCAGTTCTACGAGCGCATCTGGAACGCAGGCGAGGAGGGTGCCGCCGCGGCGCTGCTTGCCGAGGACTTCGTCTTTCGGGGCTCCCTCGGCAGGTCGACCCGCGGGCGCGAAGCCTTCCTCGACTACGTCCGCTCGGTGCGCGGCAGCTTGGCGGAGTACCGCTGCGACATCCTCGACTGCGTGAGTGAGAACGAGCGAGCCTTCGCGCGCATGCGGTTCTCCGGGCGCCACGTTGGGTCCTTTCGGGGCTACTCACCGAGCGGCAAGCCAGTCGAGTGGAGCGGGGCGGCTCTCTTCTCCTTCGAGGAGGGCGTCATCGCCGAGCTCTGGGTCTTGGGCGACCTCAACGGCCTGGACGGGGTCCTGCGCGCGAACGCCGGCGCGTAGGCGCCCGCGACGCTCACGGCTCGGCCATGTCGAACAAGCGGATCAAGCTGGCTCGCCGCAGCGCCGACGATGACATCAGGTTTCGGTGCGTTCGCAGCTTATCCGCGGTGCGTTAGGCGGGCAACGGGGCAGCATGAATCAACTGATCCCAGACGTGACCATGGCCGACCTCGACCGGATCGTACGGCGCGACTTCCCGCCGGGGGTCCACGGGCAGGTTGTCAACATACTGGCCCGCTACGGCAGGGGAGACGGCGGAAGGAATCGCGTCTGCGCCGCTGCATTGAAGCTAGCCGATGGCGACGTCGAGCGGCTGGAACACTACATCGACGAGGCCAGAAGCGACTACCGCAATGTCTTGGCCTGGGCCGAGTATCCGGCCTACATGCACTGCGTGCTCGGACCCAAGGACGAGAGCGAAGCCAAGGCGCTGATCGACGCTGACTGGGAGCAGTATCAGGATTGGTTCAGCCGGTGAGCAAGCTGCCTAGCAAGCGCATCAACCTGTCGCGTCCAACGGCCGCTGTAGTAACTTGGAGCCGCAGCCCGCGCAGCTTATCTGCGGTGCGTTAGTCTGTCTGCAGGCGACCGTTTGCGGTTCCCCACTGTGGTCAGCTGCGTCGCCCGCAGGGTAGCATGTCGGCGGAGGTGTCCACCATGGTCCGCGTTCTGCACGACAAGCAGCAAGCTGTCGCCGCGCTCTGCGCCCGTTTCGTCGTGGTCAGGCTCGACGTGTTCGGCTCCGCCCTGCGCGACGACTTCCGTCCGGGCGAGAGTGACGTCGACCTGCTCGTCGAGTTCGGCTCCATGGATCCCCACAGCTCGCCGACGCCTACTTCGGCCTGCTGGATGCGCTGCGGGAGCTGCTGGGCGGCGAGGTCGACCTGGTCATGGCGGACGCCGTGACTAACCGCTACATGGTCCGCGAGATCGAGCGCACCAGGCAGCTCCTCTATGCCGCGTAGCGCCCTCGTCTACCTCGCCGACGTCACCGCCGCCTGCGAGGCGATCGCGCGCTTCCTCGCTGGTCTGACTACGCCGCCTACCGTGACGCCGAGCTCATGCGTTCAGGCGTCGAGCGCCAGCTCATCGTGATTCGCGAGGCCGTGAACGCGCTCCTGCGACTCGAGCCGTCACTCGCCGACTGCATCTCGCACGCTCGCCGCATCGTCGACTTCCGCAACCAGCTCGCACATGACTACGCGGGCGCCGTCGTCTGGTCAATCGCCACCAGCGAGGTGCCGGTGCTCCGCGCGGAGTGCGAGGCGATTCTGGCCGTGAGGGATGTGGAGGGTGAAGCAGACTAACCAGCCGATCAAGCTGGCTCGCCGCGGCGCCGGCGGCCTCACGGGAGGCCGGCGCGCTCGCAGCTTATCCGCGGCGCGTTCGGCAGAACCCAAGGCGTAGCGTGACAGCGGGCCGGGAATCATGTAATCTGATTCTCAGATGTCTTCCGAGGAGCAGCCCATGTCTGACGTGACCGTCACCCAAGTCGCTCGCAACTTCGCCGAGTACGTCAACCGCGTGGCCTACCGGCGGGAGTCGTTCACGCTCGTGCGCGGCAAGAAGCCGCTCGCGGAGCTGCGCCCGCTGCCCACCGGGGCGCGCCTCTCCGAGCTCCCCGGCCTGCTCGCCTCGCTGCCGCGGCTCACCGAGGCCGAGGCCGGCGAGTTCGCCGCGGACCTCGACGCTTCCCGCGATGAGCTCGGCGAGGCACGGGACGCATGGCAGTCCTGATCGACGCCAGCATCCTGATCGAGGCGGAGCGCCGCCGTCTCCACCTCGAGCCGCACGTCGCACGCCACGGCGAGGATGAGGCGTTCCTCAGCGTCGTCACCGCGAGCGAACTGCTCCACGGGGTGCACCGCGCCGCCGGGCCCGACGTGCGCGCCCGGCGCTCGGCCTTCGTCGAGGGCGTCCTCGAACGCTTCCCCCTGCTCGCCGTCGACCTCGCTTGCGCGCGCGCTCACGCACAGCTCTGGGCCGAGCTCAGCCGCGCGGGGACGCTGATCGGCCCGCACGACCTCTGGCTCGCCGCCACCTGCGTCGCGCACGGCCTCACGATGGTCACCGGCAACGTGCGTGAGTTCGACCGTGTGCCTGGCCTCGGAATCGAGGTTTGGGAGGGCTAACCATCGCGGGTCTTGCCGAACAAGCGGATCTGTCCGTTACTTGGCGGGGTGGGAGATGAGCTGGCTCGGCAGGCTGTTCGGGCGCGAGTCCTTCAACCCCGAGTTGTACGAGCAGGTAGCCTGCACGATCTGCGGCGGGCGCGGCGTCATCGCGCCCTCGGCGGCGCCGGCCGACCCGCGCATGGGCGCGATGCGTGTGCGCACGTGCGGTTCGTGCAAGGGCAAGGGGTATGTCTTGCGGCGCAAGCCAACGCCGTGAGCGCGGTGCGGTCTAACAAGCGCGTCAACCTGTGGCTCCCAACGGTGTCTGGAGTAACTTGGAGCCGCAGCCCGTATCAGGAGGTCCGCGATGACGACCATGAGCGCCACAGAGGCGCGCAAGTAGCTCTACCAGCTCCTCGACGAGGTCTCGCGCTCGCATGAGCCGGTGCAGATTACCGGGAAGCGTGGCAACGCCGTGCTCGTCTCGGAGGACGATTGGCGCGCCGTGCAGGACACGCTCTACCGGGTCTCGATCCCCGGCATGCGCGAGTCCATCTTCGAGGGCCTTGCGGCTCCCGCCGATGAGCTCGAGGACGAACTCGACTGGTGAGCTGGCGGCTGCTCTACACGGAGCATGCGCAAGGACGCGAAGAAGCCCGCCTCCGCCGGCTCAGACCGAAGGCGGAGGAGTTGCTCGCGGTCCTCGAGGCCGACGCCTTCCAGTCGCCGCCGCCGTTCGAGAAGCCGTTCGGCGACCTCAGCGGTGCCTGCTCGCGGCGTATCACCATCCAGCATCGCCTCGTGTATCAGGTGCTCGCCGACGAGCGCATCGTCAAAGTGCTCAGGATCTGGACTCATTGCGAGTGAGGCGAATGCGGCAATGCGATGGATCGGCATCGACCCCAAGGAGCCCTTATGACTAGATTCGTAGTCGACGCTGGCGCCGTGCTTTACCTTGCGAGCGCAGGAATCAGGGTCGCGGGACGCCACGAGCTCCTCGCACCCACGCTCCTACGTTCCCAAACGCTGTCTGCACTGCATGAGGCCGTTCAACGCGGTGAGATCCCGGCCGACATCGCGCGCGACCGCCTGACACTCATCGGACGGATGCCGATCAGGCTCCTTGGCGATGCCGTTCTCCGGCGTCGGGCTTGGGAACTGGCGGAAAGGCTGGGATGGGCCTCGACCTACAACGCCGAGTACGTTGCGCTCACTCAGTTGCAGGCGGACGCTTTCGTGACCCTGGACGCGGACCTGGCGCGCAGTGTCGAAGGCATCATCGCGACTGCTTCGATCGATGCGTTGCGCTAGGACTGCGAAACATGTTCTCCCCGATCATGTTCTGCTGGAAGTCGAATTGCATCAGCTCGACACCCGACGGAATCGGACGCGCCTTGGCGCTCTGCTGCACCCGGACTTCAGGGAGGTCGGCCGCTCCGGGCGAGAGTACTCGCGTGAAGTGGTCCTGTCGGAGTTCGCGAGCATCAGCGAGTACCCGAGTATCGAGTCGAAGGGCTATCGCATGCACCTCTGGGCACCGGAGGTCGCCTTTCTCACCTATGTCTCGGCCCACCGTGACGCTGCCGGTGGGCTATCCCACCACACGCTCCGTTCGTCCCTCTGGGTCCAGGTCGCGTGGGGCTGGCAGTTGGCCTTTCATCAGGGGGACTCCGACCACGGACCAGGTGTGGCGTGCAACCTGACAAGCGCGTCAACCTGACGCGGCCAACGGTTTCTGAAGTAACCTGAAGCCGCAGTCCGCGCAGGTCAGGCGCGGTGCGGTGAGAATCACGCGAAAGCCTAGACAGGGGTCGGAGGTAGTCGATGCCCAACGAGCTGCAGAAGGCCGAGGCGCAACACCGGGCCGGCGAGCACAAGCGCGCCGTGGACACGCTCTGGGAGGGCCATCGTCTGGAACATCAAGCGAGAGGACTACAACCGCAGCCAGATCACGAAGATCGTGGGGCACAGCTCCTATGCGCGGATACCGGAACGTCAATACGGCGAGGAAACTCGCGGCACTGTGCGCCGATGTCTGACGGAGGCGCCACTGCCCAACGAGCGGTCAGCGTCATCGCCGTCGCCCAAGGCCACCGGCGATCCGGGGACAGGAGGCCCATGAGAGCGATCGTGTGCACAGACTACGGACCACCGGATGTCCTCCGACTCCGGGAGGTGCCGAAACCCGTCCCCAAGGACGGCGAAGTGCTCATCCGGATACGCGTCACCACCGCCGGCACGGCCGATTGCGAGCTGCGGCGGTTCGACTTCGCTCCCTGGATCTGGCTGCCCATGCGGCTGGGGTTCGGCATCCGCCGGCCACGACGAAGGGTGCTTGGGCAGGAGCTCGCGGGCGACGTCGAGGCAGTGGGCAAAGATGTCCGGGCGTTCGCGAAGGGCGACAGGGTCTTCGCGTCGACGGGCATCGGGTTGGGAGCCTACGCGGAGTACATCTGCCTGCGCGAGCACCCCCAGACCGGGGCGGTCGCGACGATGCCGGCGAGCTTGGGCTACGAGGAGGCCGCGACCCTGCCCTACGGAGGAGGCGAGGCCCTGGCGTTCCTGCGCAAGGGGAAGGTCCGGAGCGGGCAGCGCGTCCTGGTCAACGGAGCGGGCGGGAGCTTCGGCACGTTCGCGGTCCAGCTCGCCAAGATCCTCGGCGCGCACGTGACCGCAGTGGACAGCGCGCCGAAGCTGGAGATGCTGCGCGCCATCGGCGCGGATCGCGTCATCGACTACTCCCGGGAGGACTTCACCCGCGGGTCCGAGACCTGGGACGTGATCTTCGACGTGGTCCGCGGCACCCCGTCCGGCCCCGCGGTGAGGTCACTGAACGAGGACGGATGCCTGCTCCTGGCCAATCCAGGCTTCCTGCAGATCGTCCGCGCCTGGTGGGCGTCGAGGGGGAGCAAGAGGCGGGTGTCGTTCGTGCCGTCGAGTGTGACGGGCGAGGACCTGGCGTACCTGGGAAGCCTGGTCGAAGAAGGCAAGGTGCGCCCGGTCACCGATCGGCGCTTCCCCCTGGAGCAGATGGCCGAGGCTCACCGCTATGCTGAGACCGGACAGAAGCAGGGGAACATCGTCATCACCGTTGTTCGAGACGAGGGCGCTGCAGGCGCTGCGCAGCGGACAGACGGAGGGCTCGTGTGAGCCTGCGTGGATGAGCCAGGAGGAGGTCCGTGTGATTCTTCGCCCAGAGACCGATCGGGACCTCGATGCCATCCGCGAGGTCAACATCGTCGCCTTCCAGGGGCACCCCTACAGTCAGCAGACAGAGCATCTGATCGTGGAGGCGCTGCGGGCGGCCGACGCCCTGGAGGTATCGCTCGTCGCCGAGGCTGACGGCGAGGTGGTGGGCCACATCGCCTTCTCGGCAGCCGACATCGGCGGCGCGTCGACGGGCTGGTTCCTCCTCGGGCCGGTGGCGGTCCAGCCGGCCCGCCAGGGCGAGGGGATCGGACGGGAGTTGGTCGAGGCCGGTCTTGAAGCGCTGCGGTCTCGGGGAGCCGGCGGATGTGTCCTCGTCGGAGATCCGGCCTTCTACGGCCGGTTCGGGTTCAGACCGTCTCCGGGCGTGACCTGGCACGGCGTGCCGCCGGACAACGTGCTCTGTCTCCTGCTGTCCGGTGAGATGCCCGCCGGCGAGGTGGCGTATCACCGCGCGTTCCTGACCGGGGTGTAGGTTTGCCTCGACGGCCGGGCAGCACGCCGTGACCAGGGACGCATGCTTCGTCGCCGTCCACCGCGGCGGGACGCTGGACAAGGCGAGACACCGCCAGCTGGCGGCTTGGGCGGCCGAGTGCGCCGGGCACGTCCTGCCGCTGTTCCAGGCCTGGGATCAGGACGACGATCGTCCGCGGCGCGCCATCGATGCGGCGCGGGCGTGGTCGCGCGACGAGGTCCGCGCGGGCGCGGCGCGGGAGGCGGCCGTCGCAGCGCACGCCGCCGCGCGCGGCGCCTCAGACGGCGCCGCGCAGAAGGCGGCCCGCGCCGCCGGCCACGCGGCCGCCACGGCGCACATGGCCGACCACTCACTGGGTGCGGCCCACTACGCCGTCCGCGCCGCCGCGCTGGCCGCGGCGCCCGCAGGCGCCGCCGCGGCCGATCGTGAACGTACTTGGCAGCGCAAGCGGCTGCCTGCGGAAGTACGCGAGCTGGTCGTGTCGGCGCAGGAGCGCCGGCCGGGACTGCTCTGAGACCATGAAGGGACTCACATGAACGAGCGGAGACTGGGGAAGACGGACATCAGCATCACGCCGATCGGCTTGGGCTGCTGGCAGTTCCAGCAGGGCAAGGGTATGACCGGCAACATGTGGTCGCCTCTCGACCAGACGACCATGGACGAGATCGTCGGCGCGGCGCTGCGTGGAGGCGTGAGCTGGTTCGACACGGCTCAGGCCTACGGGAACGGCGCGTCGGAGCGGGCCTTGGCCACGGCGCTCCAGCATTCGGGCGTCGAGCCCGGCCACGTCGCGATCGCGACCAAGTGGCTGCCGATCCTCAAGACGGCCGGCGACATCGCCAAGACGATCGGCACCAGGGTGGAGTGCCTGGCGCCGTATCCCATCGACCTCTTCCAGGTGCACATCCCGTGGAGCGTCTCGTCGGTCAAGGCGCAGATGCACGAGATGGCGGAGCTGGTCCGCGCCGGCAAGGTGCGCGCGGTCGGCGTCAGCAACTTCTCGGCGAGCCGGATGGCCAAGGCCGGGGCGGCGCTGGAGGCGGAAGGGCTGCCGCTGGCCTCCAACCAGCTGCACATCAACCTGCTGGACCGCTCGATCGAGTCGAACGGCGTGCTGGACGTCGCCCGGCGCACCGGCGTGACGCTCATCGCGTACTCGCCGCTCGCGCAGGGCGTGCTCACGGGCCGGTTCCACGACGACCCGGCGCGCGTGAAGTCGCTCTCCTGGTCGCGCCGGTCGCGCCTGACCCCGTCCAGCCGATACCTCACCAAGGACGGGCTGAAGCGCTCCGCGCCGCTGATCGAGGAGCTCCGCGACGTCGCCGCGGAGCACGGAGCCACGCCGGCCCAGGTCGCCCTGGCGTGGCTGGTGACGTACTACGGCGACACGGTCGTCGCCATTCCCGGCGCCTCCCGGTCCGAGCAGGCCGCCGAGTCGGCCGGGGCCATCGACCTCCAGCTGACCGAGGCCGAGATGCGGCGCATCGACCGGCTGTCGGCCGCCGCCGGGGCGAAGTAGGACCCTGCGAATCTGAAGGCGCCATGGCAGTGGTGACGACGCGCCGGTGACGGAGCCGGCCGCCCGCGCCGCGTTTGGCATCGCTCGAGAAGCGGCGCATCTTCTTCCAGGTGCTCTCCATCCTTGCCAGACGACCGAGGCGCAGGTGATACCGATGCCCAGACCGACAGCCGCCACCATCGACGAGTACATCGCCGGGTTCCCACCCCAGACGCAGGCGGCGCTCGAGGAGATGCGGACGCTCATCAGGGCGTCCGCGCCCGGCGCCACCGAGACGATCAGCTACGCCATCCCGACCTTCGACCTGAACGGCCGGCACCTCGTCCACTTCGCCGGGTACGCGAAGCATGTCGGCTTCTATCCGATCCCCAGCGCGATGACCGCGTTCGCCGAGGAACTCGCGCCGTACAAGAGCGGCAAGGGCTCGGCGCAGTTCCCGCTCGGCGAGCCCCTGCCGGTGGACCTCATCCGCCGGATCGTCGAGTTCCGGGTCGCCGAGAACCGGAAGCGGACGGCCGGGTAGCCCGGCGGCGCGGCGTCACGCTCAGGCGGCCGGGCGCCCCGGCGGCCGGATCACGCCGAGCTGGATCATCGCCGGAAGGTCCTCGCGCGTCGCCCAGTGTTCCGCCAGCCGGCCGCCGGCCACCCGGAACCAGTGTGTCTGGCGGGCGCTGAAGCTCCGTCCCGTGGGCGGCATCACCCCGTTGAGCCTGCCGGTGTTGGTCCCGAAGGAGAGCACGCGTGCGACCACCAGATCGCCTTCGGCTATGAGGGCCTCGATGTCCATGCGGACGTCGGGGAACTGCTCGGTGAGCCAGGCCACCGTCTGACGCACGTGGTCGGGTCCGTTGACGGCTCCTGGCTCGGAATCGCCGAACGGCGCGACGGCGTGCTCGACGTACTCCGCCGCGCACACGTCGGCGGCGCCGTCCAGCGCGCGGTCGTTGAAGAACTCCTCGAAGTAGCGCCTCACCAGCGCTTTGTTCTCGTCCAGGTCGCTCATCGCTCCTCCTGTGTCCGTCGTTGCCTGGACGCGGCGGGAGCGTGCCGCGTACCGGGTGTGTACCCGGAAGGCGGGTCGCGGGTAGAGTCCGCCCCAGGAGATTCCGCGACCGACAGGAGTGACCCATGAGCGATCGCTGGGTGGTAGGCAAGAAGGCCGACGTCGTCGCCAGGGAGATGGCCGGCGACGGCATCGAGGGCGTCGTCAAACGCGTGCTGGTCTCGCCAGAGCAGGGGTGGGACGGGTGGGTGATGCGCCTGTTCGACGTCGAGCCCGGCGGGCACACGCCGAAGCACGCGCACGACTGGCCGCACATCAACTTCGTGGCGAGCGGAAGCGGCGTGCTGTTCCTCGACGGCGAGGAGCACCCGCTGGAGGCCGGCTCGTACGCGTTCGTACCGTCCAACCACGAGCACCAGTTCCGCGCCGCCGCCGGCGCGCCGCTCTCCTTCGTCTGCATCGTGCCGGAGGGCGGCGACTACTGAGGCGGTAGACGGGGAATCGACTAGGCTGAGGCCGTGCGGAGGGCCGGCGCCGCCACGGCGCCGGCGGCCCGCACGGCCCTCGTGACGTCCTGAAGAGATGTGCCGGGCCGACGCCCGACGAAAGGAGAGTGATCGCCGTGCCCCCTGCCGAGAGCCGGCTCGCCGAGCTCCACCGTCTGGGTCAGAGCCCTTGGTTCGACTACATCAACCGGGCCCTCATCCAGCGCGGCGGCCTCAAGAAGATGGTCGACCGCGACGGCCTGGGCGGCGTCACCACCAATCCGGCGATCTTCGAGAAGTCCATCGGCGGCGGCAAGGAGTACGACGAGGCGATCCTCACGCTGGCCCGGCAGGGGCTGGACGCGGCGGCGATCCTCGACCGGCTGATCATCGAGGACGTGCGCGCCGCCTGCGACGTGCTGGCGCCGGTGTACCTTGCGACCGGCGGCGAGGACGGGTTCGTCAGCATCGAGGTCTCGCCGCACCTGGCGCGGGACACCGAGGCTTCTGCGGCCGAGGCGCATCGCCTGTTCACCGCGGTCGACCGGCCCAACGTGTTCGTGAAGATCCCGGGCACCCGCGAGGGGGTCCCGGCCATCCTCCAGTGCCTCATGGACGGCCTGAACATCAACATCACCCTCGTGTTCTCGATCACGCAGTACGAGGCCGTCGCCGACGCGTACCTCGAGGCGCTCGAGTACCGCCTCGGCAAGGATCTGACCATCCGGGCGACGTCGTCCGTCGCCAGCTTCTTCGTGTCGCGCGTCGACACGCTGGTCGACCAGCTGCTGGACGAGCAGGCGGAGGCCGCCGCCGACGAGGCGGAGCGGCGGCGCCTCGAGGCGCTCAAGGGCAGGGCCGCCGTGGCCAACGCCAAGGTCGCCTACGAGCGCTTCCGCAGCTACCTCAACAGCCGCGAGTGGCAGCTCATCGCCGCTTCCGGCGCCAAGGTCCAGCGCGTCCTGTGGGCCAGCACCGGCGTCAAGGACCCGGCGTACCCGGACACCCTGTACGTGGACGAGCTCATCGGCGAGCACACGGTGACGACGCTGCCGGAAGCCACCTGGAAGGCGTTCAAGGAGCACGGCACGGTGGCGCGCACGGTCGACAGGCACATCGACGACGCTCACAGGCTGCTGCGCGAGCTCAGCCACGCCGGCATCGACCTCGAGCGGGTCGGCGCCCAGCTGCAGAACGACGGCGTCGACCTGTTCGTCGAGGCGTTCGACCGGCTGACCGGCATCGTGGAGGAGAAGCGCGTGCAACTGCTCGAAGGCGAAGGGGGCTGAGATGGACCAGTGGCTGCTGCCGGCCTGGCTGGACGAAGCCGTGGCCAGGCGCCTCGAGGCCCTGCAGGCCGACAGGTACCCCGAGCGCCTCTGGGAGGCCGACGCCGAGCTGTGGAAGCCTGAGGACGAAGCGCATCAGGCGATCATCGGCAACGCCCTCGGCTGGCTCAGCGTCTTCGAGGGCGTCCGCGAACAGATCGAGGGGCTCACCGAGTTCGTCGACGAGCTGCGTGCCGACGGCTACCGCTCCGCGGTCCTGCTCGGCATGGGCGGCTCGAGCCTGGCGCCGGAGGTCCTGCGCGAGGTCCTCGGCGTGCGGGAGGGGTATCTCGACCTCCACGTGCTCGACTCGACGGACCCGGCGGCGGTGCTGGCGGTCGAGGCCGCCGTGGACCTCGAGACCACGCTCTTCGTCGTCTCGAGCAAGTCCGGCGGCACCACCGAGACGGCGAGCTTCCACGCCTACTTCTTCGAGCGCCTCCAGGAGCTGGACGGCCACCACGCCGGCCACCACTTCGTGGCGATCACCGACGAGGGCACCTCGCTCCAGCAGGAGGCGCTCGACCAGGGCTTCCGCGCCGTGTTCGTGAACCCGTCGGACATCGGCGGCCGCTACTCGGCGCTCAGCTTCTTCGGCATGGTGCCGGCGGCGCTGATCGGCGTCGATCTCGAGCGCCTGCTCGACGGCGTGCGCGCGACGGCCGTCGCAGTGCGGCCCGGACGTCCCGGCCGACGAGAACCCGGCCCTGCGGCTGGGAGCCATGCTGGGCGAGGCCGCGCTCGCCGGCCGCGACAAGCTCACCATCGTCGCCGAGCCCCGCCTGCGGGCGCTCGGGGCCTGGGTCGAGCAGCTGGTCGCCGAGAGCACCGGCAAGGAGGGCAGGGGGATCCTGCCCGTGGACCTCGAGACGCTCGGCGACCCCGACGTCTACGGCGACGACCGCATGTTCGCCAAGGTCGGCGTCGACAGCGTCGCCGCGACCGGCGTCGCGCACCAGTTGATGGAGCTGGCCGCGGCCGGGCATCCGGTACACGGCCACGAGCTGGCGGACGTGTACGGCCTCGGCGGCGAGTTCCTGCGCTGGGAGATCGCGGTCGCGACCGCGGGTCGCGTGCTCGGCATCGATCCCTTCGACCAGCCCAACGTGCAGGAGAGCAAGGACAACACCAAGCGGCTGCTCGCCGGCTACATCGCCAGCGGCGAGCTGCTCGAGGACCTGCCGGAGGGTGACGGTCGCCTGGCGTATCCGGTGCGCGACGACGAGCTGCCGGCGGCGCTGGCGGCTTTCTTCGCCCAGGCGGAGCCCGGGGACTACGTGGCGTTGCAGGCCTACGTTGCTCCCGGCGAGGCCGTCTGGAACGACCTGGAGGCGCTGCGCCTTCACGTGCGCGACGACCTGCGCCTCGCGACCACGCTGGGCTACGGCCCGCGCTTCCTGCACTCGACCGGCCAGCTCCACAAGGGCGGGCCGAACAAGGGCCTGTTCCTCCAGCTGGTGGGACACGACCCGGTGGACGTGGACATCCCCGGCCAGCCCTACAGCTTCAGCGTGCTCAAGAGGGCGCAGGCGCGCGGTGACCTGGGCGCCCTGCGGGCGCACGGCTGCCGCGCGCTCCGCGTGTGCCTCGGCGACGACGTGACCGCCGGGGTGAAGCGGCTGGGCGCGCTGGTCGCGGGAGCGATCTCACAGTGATCTGACGCCGGTCCGGCCGGCGGGAAGAGGAGGACAAGATGGAAGTTGCGATGGTCGGGCTCGGCCGCATGGGCGGCAACATGGCGCGGCGGCTGCTGCGCGACGGCCACCGCGTGGTCGTCTGGAACCGCACCTACGCCAAGGCCGAAGAGCTCGGCGCCGAGGGCGCCGAGCCGGTCAAGCAGCTCACCGACGTGGTCAAGGAGCTCTCGGCGCCGCGGGCGATCTGGATCATGCTTCCCTACGGAGACGCGACGCAGGCGGCGATCGACGAGCTCACGCCGCTGCTGGACGAGGGTGACATCCTCATCGACGGCGGCAACTCGCCGTTCCAGCGCGACATCGAGCGCGGCGCCCAGCTCAAGGCCACGGGCATCCGCTATCTGGACGCCGGCACCAGCGGCGGCGTCTGGGGGCTCGAGGTCGGGTACTGCCTCATGGTCGGCGGCGACAAGTCCGCGTTCGAGCAGATCGAGCCGCTCCTCAAGACCCTGGCTCCGCCCGGCCACGGCTACGAGTACTGCGGCGGCCACGGCTCCGGGCACTTCGTCAAGATGGTCCACAACGGCATCGAGTACGGCATGATGCAGGCCTACGCCGAAGGCTTCGAACTCCTCGAGGCGACCGAGTGGGACCTGGACCTCGCTTCGATCGCCGACCTGTGGAACCAGGGCAGCGTGGTGCGCAGCTGGCTGCTCGAGCTGGCCGCGGACGCGTTCAAGAAGGATCCGGGGCTCGAGCACATCACCGGCTACGTCGAGGACACCGGCGAGGGCCGCTGGACCGTCGAGCAGGCGATCGCCCACAGCGTGCCGATGCCGGCGATCTCCGCCGCGCTCTTCGCCCGCTTCCGCTCGCGCCAGACGGACACCTTCAGCGGCAAGGTGCTCGCCGCCCTGCGCAACGAGTTCGGCGGCCACGCCGTCAAGGAGAAGGAGTGACGGTGGACGACCAGGTCGGCGGCCATTTGACCTACGACGAACCGGACTACAGCGACGAGGTCGGGGTCCACGTCACCGGCAAGGCCAAGGCCGCCGGGTCGGCCTCGCCGTTCGGCGGCGAGCGCAACCCGGACCCCTGCAGCCTGGTCATGTTCGGCGTCACCGGTGACCTCGCGCACCGCAAGCTGATCCCGGCGCTCTACGACCTCGGCTGTCACGGCGTGCTGCCCTTCGGCACGACTCTCGTCGGCTACGGCCGCCAGGAGATGACCGACAACCAGTTCCGCGACCTCATGCGCGAGGCGATCGACGACCACTACGGGGTGGAGGTCGTCGACGGCGACCAGTGCGACCGCCTACTGCAGGAGCCGCGGTACGTGCACGGCCAGTTCGACGACCCCGAGGGCTTCAAGCGGCTCGCCGCCGTGCTCGACGAGCTCGACGGCAAGGGCGCGCGCGGCAACCGCATGTTCTACCTGGCCACCCCGCCCAGCCAGTTCGAGGTGCTCGTCGAGCAGCTCGGGGCCTCCGGGCTCGCGCGGCGCGGCGCCTTCGACGGCGAGCACGGCCCGGACGAGGCACGCGGCTGGACCCGCGTCGTCATCGAAAAGCCGTTCGGCCGCGACCTCGAGACCGCACGCGAACTCGACCGGGTCATCGGCCAGGTCTTCGACGAGCGGCAGGTGTATCGCATCGACCACTACCTGGCCAAGGAGACGGTGCAGAACCTGCTGGTGCTGCGCTTCGCCAACGGCATCTTCGAGCCGGTGTGGAACCGCCGCTACGTGGACTTCGTGGAGATCACGGCCGCGGAGACGCTCGGCGTCGAGCACCGCGGCCCCTACTACGAGGAGGCCGGCGCGCTGCGCGACATGATCACGCCGCACCTCATCCAGTTGTTCACGCTCGTCGCCATGGAGCCGCCGGCGTCGTTCGACGCCGACGGCGTGCGCGACGAGAAGATGAAGGTGCTGCGCGCGGTGCGCCCCATCCCGCCCCAGTCGGTGGGGGACTGGGCGGTGCGCGCGCAGTACGTACAGGGACGGCTGGGCGGAGAGGACGTCCCGGCGTATCGCGCCGAGGAGCGGGTGGCGCCGGATTCCTACACGGAGACGTATGCGGCGCTCAAACTCCTCGTCGACAACTGGCGCTGGCAGGGCGTGCCGTTCTACCTGCGCACCGGCAAGCGCCTGTCGCGCCGGGTCACCGAGATCGCCATCCACTTCAAGCGGCCGCCGGTAGCTCTCTTCCGCGACGCCCAGGCGGGCGGCGGCCTGCAGCCCAACGTGCTCGTGCTGCGCGTGCAGCCGGACGAGGGCTTCTCTCTGAACATCGAGTCCAAGCAGCCGGGCCACTCCGTCGCGCTGCAGCCGGTGGCGATGGACTTCTCCTACGGCACCACACTCCACGAGCTTCCCTTCAGCGCCTATGAGACCGTCCTCGTCGACGCGATGGAGGGCGACATGACCCTGTTCACGCGCGGCGACCAGGCCGAGGAGGCCTGGCGCATCGTCGGCCCGGTCCTCGAGGCCTGGGCGAAGCGGCCTGAACGTGAACTCTCGATCTACGAGGCCGGCAGCTGGGGACCGGAGGCGGCGGATGCGCTCATCGCCCGCGACGGCCATTCCTGGCGCCGGCCTGTGAAAGGGGACGAGACGTGAGCATCGAGATCCTGAAAGACGGCGACGCGCTCGCCGCGCGCGCCGCAGACCTGTTCGCGCTGGCGGCGCAGGAGGCGGCGGCGGCGCGCGGCCGCTTCGCCGTCGCGCTGAGCGGCGGCGAGACGCCGCGCGCCCTCTACAAGCTGCTGGCCCGCCAGCAGTTCAGCCAGAAGGTCCCGTGGCGCCGCGTCCAGCTCTACTGGGGCGACGAGCGCTGCGTGCCGGCCGACGACGCGAAGAGCAACTACGGCATGGCGCGGGACGCGTTCATCAAGCACGTGCCGATCGCGGACGCCAACGTGCATCGCATGCGTGGAGAAGACCCGCCCGACGAGGCCGCGCAGGCCTACGACGCCGAGTTGCGCGCCCTGGCGGCCCTGGAGCGGCCGCACGTCGAGCTGCCCGTGTTCGACCTCATCCTGCTGGGCCTCGGCACCGACGGCCACACGGCCTCGCTCTTCCCGCACAGCGACGCCCTCGGCGTGGAGGACCGCTTCGCGGTCCCGACTGAGGCGCCCGACGGTTCGCCCAGGCTCACCGTGACCGCGCCCGTGATCAATGCCGCGCGCCGCGTCTGGTTCCTGGTGAGCGGCGCCGAGAAGGCCGGCATGGTCGCCGAGGTGCTCGAGGGCCTGCGCATGCCGAACGCGGTGCCCGCGCAGGGCGTCGCGCCCGTGCACGGCGCGCTCACGTGGTTCCTGGACGAGGCCGCCGCGGCCGAGCTCAGCCCAGACGCCCGGGCCTGAGGTCCTTTCCGGCCCACGTCGTCCCTGGCGATGTCAGGACGCGGGCCTCTGCGCGGCCTCAGGCCGGGCCGCCGACGCCGTCAGGAGCATCGGCGTCTGCCGCTTCGCGCCGAGTTCGGAGGCTGGGCAGGAGCCGCCGGGACGCCTCCCAAGCGACGGCCAGGCCGTTTGGCGCCCGGTGGGCCGGGAATGGCCTCCCTATGCGCCAGATCGTCGCCTATGTCGCGGCCTCCCTGGACGGCTACATCGCCGGTCCGGACGACGATATGCGCTGGCTGCCGGAGTGGGACGGCGAGGCGACCGGGTTTGATGACTTCTTCAGGCACGTGGGCGCGGTCGCCATGGGACGCCGCACCTATGAGCGGGTCAGCGCCCAGGGTGTGTGGCCCTACGGCGAGGTCCCGGCGTACGTGCTCTCGACCACGCTGCCGGCGGGCCCGGAGGAGCACGCGACGGTCACGCCGGGCCCGCTCATCGACGTCGGCGTGAAGCTGCGCGACGGCGAGGGCACGGCTTGGCTCGTCGGCGGCGGCCGCCTGTTCTTCGCCTTCGCCACCGCCGAGTTGATCGACCTCTGGATCATCACCTACGTCCCGGTCCTGCTCGGGGCCGGTGTGCCCCTGTTCCCGTCGGGCAATGACGCCTACGCGCGTCTCGAGATGGTCGAGACGCGTACGTTGCCCGGCGACTACGTCCAGATCCACCTGCGCCCGAAGCGCTGACGCCTCGGCGGCCCGACTACCGCGTTCAGGCGAGAATGATAGGCCGGTGCGTCTGAGCCGTGAGCGCCGGTGGTACACTTCTTGGGCAAGCCAGGTGGCCGCGGTGGTGCCGCGTCGCGAAGCTTTTCGAAGCCCGCGAGGCGTCCATCGAGGAAAGTCCGGACACCACAGAGCAGGGCGCTGGCTAACGGCCAGCCGGGGAAACCCGAGGGAAAGCGCAACAGAGAGCAGACCGCCAGCGGCCCCTTTCGAGGGGTGCGGGTAAGGGTGAAACGGTGAGGTAAGAGCTCACCAGCGGTCCTGGTGACAGGCCGGCTCGGCAAGCCCCGCCCGGTGCAAGACCAAATAGGGGAGCGTTCGAGGGTTGCTCGCCCGAGGCTCCCGGGTTTCGGTCGCATGAGGCGCGCGGCAACGTGCGTCCCAGATGGATGGTCACCCACGACAGGATCCGGCTTACGGCTTGCTACTGAAAGGCCCCTCGGTCCAGCTGGACGAGGGGCCTTTCCAATGGCTGGGGCTGATGACGGCCCCGGCACATGCCGACGGCGACGCGGCTGCTCAGTGCCCTGGTTGGGGTGTCGCCATTGGTGCACAGCGGGCGCCACCACGCACCGCCCGCCACTCCGCTATGCTGCGGCCATGCGACCTACCGCCGCACAGATGGCCGCCTCGCTGGGGCTCGAACCTCACCCCGAGGGCGGCTACTACCTGGAGACCTACCGCGCGGAGCAGACACTGACGACGCCGCGCGGCGAGCGGCCGGCATCCACGGCCATCCTCTTCCTCATCACGGCCGAGTCGGTGAGCCGCCTGCACCGGCTGAGCAGCGACGAGCTGTGGGTGCACCAGGGCGGCCTTCCCCTCGAGATCGTGACGATCGCGCCCGACGGCGGGATCCTGCGCCGCGTGCTCGGCGATCTCGGAGGAGCTCGCCCGCGGCCGCGATCATGAGCACCCGCCGGCGCCCGAGCTCGCCGTCGGCGCGCCGGAGGGCGTGCCCGACTGGCTGCCGCAGGCGCTCGTGCCGGCCGGCAGCTGGCAGGGCGCCCGCCTTGCGGGCGGCCCGCATCTGCCGGCTCAGTACGCCTGGGCGCTCGTCAGCTGCGTCGTGACGCCCGGATTCGACTTCGCCGACTTCGAGCTCGCGGACGGGGACGCCCTGCTTGCCGAGCATCCGCAGCACGCCGACCTCATCCGCGAACTGACCTGAGGCGAGGGAGCGCGGACCCGTCCGGACCGCGTGATACGCTCGCCGCGACCATGACCGGCGGGGCCGACGCACACCAGGGGCTGCTCATCAGCGGCCGTTTTCCGGAGCTCGAAGACGCGCTCTGCGAGCGCATCGCCCAGCTCAAGCGCGACGACGCCCTGGCTCCGCTCACCGTCGTCGTCGGCTCCGCGGCCGTGCGCACGCGCGTCGGCGATCTTGTCGTCCGTCGCCTCGGAGCCGTCGCCAACCTGACCGTCGCCACTCTCGGCCGGCTGGCCGCGGATCTCGTCGCCGCCGAGCGAGGGGCGCCGCCGGTGGTCCTCGGCGGCCTGGCTCGCGAGCGGCTCGTGCGGCGCCTGGTCGCCGAGCGGGCGGGAGAGCTCGAGTACTTCCGGCCCGTCGTCGACCGCCCGCACTTCGCCCAGGCGCTGGCGGCCACACTCACGGACCTGCGCGAGGCATGCGTGCCTCCGGACTCCGCGTGGAGCGACGCCGTCTCTGCCGCCTCTCCCGCCGTCGCCACGAGCGGCGCCAAGGCCCGCGACCTGGACCGCCTCTACGCGCGCGTTCTGCACCGAGTTGGAGGCGCGGCGGCTGCTCGACGGCGCCGGCGTGCAGGCTGGCGGCGACCGCGGCGGCGTCGGCGCGCCCCCTGCCGGGCGCGGTCGTCCTGTTCGGCCTGTACGACCTCAACCAGGCGCAGGAGTCCCTCGTCCGGGCGTTGATCGCCAACGGGGCGGACGTGTTCGTGCCCGTTCCGGCAGGCGCCGCCAGGACCGCTCTCACGACGCTCGAGGTGGCCGTCGCCCTGGGACTCGAAGAGGAGCAGGTGGCCGTGCCGCCGCCCGGCCCGCGATCGCGATCGGCTCCGCTGCATCTGGGCAGGAGCCGCGAGCGCTGAGCCGCTCGCGGCTCGGCGGCGACGGTTCGCTGGCGGTCGTCTCCGTCTCAGACGAGCGTGCCGAGCTTCGCGAGGCGGTCCGCGCCGTCCTCGTCGCCGTCGAGGCCGGGGCGTCCTCGTGGGACTGCGCGCTGGTCGTCCCGCACGGAGACTCCGTCGAGCTCGCCGCCGCCGCGCTGGGCGAGGCCGGCCTGCCGGCGGCGTGCCGCGTGCCGGACAGGTCGGCGGGTCCGCGCCTCCTGGTGCGGCTCGCCGACTGCCTTGCGCCGCCGGCCGGCGAACCGTTCTCGCGGCGGGCGGTCGTCGACCTGTTCGCCGCCGGGCCGCTGCGCACCGGCGGCGAGGCGGGGGAGACGGCCATGTGGCTGGACGAGGCCCGGCAGGCCGGCGTGGTGGCCGGGCCCGGGCAGTGGACGAGCCGCCTCGCGAGCCGCCGGCGCGGCCTGGAGCGGCGCCTGGAGGATCTCGAGGCGAGGGGCGCCGTCGCCGGTGAGGACGATGAAGACGAGGTCTCCGGCAAGGCCGACGCGACTCGGCGCCGGCTGGCGGCCGTGCGCGGCCTGCAGGCCGCGGCCGACGCGCTCGTGCAGGCGTGCGGCGATCCGCCGGAGCGCGCGTCCTGGGGCGAGTGGGCCGAGTTCTTCTCGGCGGGCATCGCGGCCGTGTTCGACCAGCAGGCCGCCGATGAGGCTCGCGACGCGGCCTCCCGCCTCCAGGGGCTGTCCGTGCTCGACGAGCAGGTCGGCCTGGACGAGGCGGCGGGCGTGCTGCGTGACCTGCTTGCCGGCGCGCGCGTGCCGCGGGGCCGCATCGGGCGGGACGGCGTGGCCGTGCTCACGCCGCTCGAGCTCCGCGGCCTGAGCTTCCACACCGTGGTGTTCACGGGCCTGGCGGAGGGCGGCTTCCCCGCCCGCGGCCGGCCGGATCCGCTGCTGGGAGACGCCGAGCGCCGCCGCGCCGGCTCGGCGCTCGGCGTCCGTCTGCCGCTGGCCGAGCAGCGAGACGCCGAGTCACTGCTGCTGTTCGCCTTCGCCTGCGAGGCGGCGCGCGAACGTCTCGTCCTGCTCGCGCCGCGGTCCGGCGCCGCCGACGGGCGGCCGAGGCTGCCGTCGAGGCTCCTCCTCCGGCTCGCGTCCGCGGCCGCCGGCCATCCGGTGGGGCTCGACGAGTTCCTCGAGGGCGAGCCGCTCAGGCCGGTGTGGCGCCGTCTCGCCGGGTCGCCCGGCTTCTCGGACGACGCCGTGTGGGTCGACGAGCGCGAGCGCGACACCGCTCTGCTGCTCGCGCTCGGCGGCGGCGGACGTCGCGGGGCGGCCGCCGTGTACGCCGCAGCCGTGCTGGGCGACGGCGACGCCGCGACGCGGCGGTTCGGGGCCTGGCGCTCGGCGCGAAGCCCTGTGCCGGGCCCCTGGGACGGCCTGCTCGGGTCCGGCGCGCGCGCCGCGCTCGCGGCCGTGCATCCCTTCGACGCCGAGATGCACCCCACGCGGCTCGAACGCTACGTGAGCTGCCCGTTCGCGTTCCTGCTGCGCGACGTGTACGGGCTGGATGCGCCGGACGAGCCGGGCGATTCACTCGAGATGGACGCCAAGGAGTTCGGGACGCTGGCGCACGGCATCCTCCAGCGCGCCTACGAGCAGGTGATCCGACGAGGACCTCCGGCGGGAGGGGGCCATGGCGGCGGTGCTCGCGGCCTGGGAGGTCTGCTGCGCCGAGGCGGAGAGCCGCGGCATCACCGGCGCGGCGCTCTCGTGGGAGGTGCGGCGCGAGCTGCTGCGCGAGGACCTTCTCGAGATCTGTGCGCCGCGACCCCGTGTTCTCGGACCCGGCCAGCCGTCCCGTGGGCGTGGAGTGGCGCTTCGGCGAGGCCGTGGACCGCCCCGTGGTCCTCGAGCTTCCCGACGGACGAGCCGTCCGGTTCGCCGGCCGTCTCGACCGCGTCGACGAGACGCCGTCCGGGGCGCGCATCATCGACTACAAGTCCGGAGGGGGCGGGACCGAGCGCAACCACATCAAGGAGCGGCTCAGCGTCCAGCTCCCCGTCTACCGGCTCGCGTTCCGGCAGGCCGGCGAGGGCGATCACGCCACCATCAGCTGCCTGTACCGGCTGGTCACTCGCCGCGGCGGCTTCGAGGATCTCGACCTCCCGCAGTCGGAGGCGGCGTCCACGCACCGGCTGCAGGCGCTGGTGGCCACCGCGGTCGCCCTGGTCGACGCCGGCATGTTCCCCCGCACCACGCGCCAGCGCTGTGAGTTCTGCGACGTGCGCTACGCCTGCGGCGTGTCCGGCTGGGCGCGGGCGCGCAAGCGCGAGCACGAGCTGCTCGACCCCGTGGTCGGGCTGCAGTCTCCGGCCGCCGAGGAGGATGCGGATGTCTGAGCGCCGCGTCTGCGACCAGGACGTCCGCGATCGCGTCACGACGGACCTCGGCACCACCTTCCTTCTCGAGGCCGGCGCCGGCACCGGCAAGACCCGGGTGCTCGTCGACCGGTACGTGACCTGCGTGCTCGACCCGGTGCGGGGGACTGGTGACGTGCGCACCGTGGCGGCCATCACCTTCACCGAGAAGGCCGCCGGCGAGCTCCGCCAGCGCGTCCGCGAGGAGTTCGAGCGGCTGGCGGAGGAGCAGCGCCGGCGACGCTGCGCGCGCGGCGGTCATCCAGAGGCGCGCTCGACGCCCTCGACGACGCGCCGATCAGCACCATCCACGGCTTCGCCGGCCGGCTGCTGCGCGAGTTCCCGGTCGAGGCCGGCGTGGACCCCGCCTTCGAGCAGCTCGACGCGCTGGGGTCGGACCTCGAACGCGGTCGTCTGTGGGAGGAGTGGCTCACCGCGCTCGCCGCGAGCGACCCCTCGGCCGGGACCACCCGGCGCGGTCTCTCGCGGCTGCTGCGCGCCGGCGTGCGTCTCGAGTGGCTGCGGACGCTCGCCGTGGGCCCCAGGGGGGTCTTCGGCGAGCGCTACGACCTCGATCCGGAACCGGCGTCACTTCCCGAGCCGGACCTGCGGGCGTCGCTGCCGGCGCTCGCCGCCGCACTCGAGCGGCTGGCGTCGTTCTGCTCCGTCGCCTGCAGCAACGCCGACGACAAGGGCTGCCTGGCCGCGATGGCGCTGGTCGACGCCGGACGGGAGCTGGCCGACAGGCCGCCGGACGATCGTCGACCAGCTCGCCGCCGCCTTCTTCGCCCTTCCCGTCAAGGCGACGCCGACGGCTCCCGGCGGCGCCAAGGGCAACTGGAGCCCGGCGCACGGCGGCAAGGACGAGTTGCAGACCCGGTACCGCGAGGCGGTCGCTGAGGTGCTGGCGGCGCGCGAGGCCTACGCCGCCTTCCTCACCACGCTTGCCGTCTCGGTGGCGGATGCCTTCTCGCGCTGGGCGGCCGAGACGCAGCTCGCCCTCGGCCGCCTCGACTTCACCGACCTGCTCGGGTGCCTGCGCGACCTGCTGGTGCGCGACTTCGCCGCGCGCGCGGCGCTGCAGGGGCGGTTCCGCTACCTGCTCGTCGACGAGTTCCAGGACACCGACCCCTTGCAGGCGGAGATCGTCTTCCTGCTCTGCGAGCGCGAGCCCGTCGCCCACGACTGGCGGGACACGGTCCTCGAGCCCGGCAAGCTCTTCGTCGTCGGCGACCCCAAGCAGTCCATCTACCGTTTCCGCCGCGCTGACATCGGCATGTACGACCAGGTCCGGCGGCTCGTCGCCGGCCAGCCCGATGGCACCGGCGCGCTGGAGGTCATCCGGCAGAACTTCCGCACCACGCCGGCCGTGGTGCAGTGGGTCAACAACGTCTTCGCCGACGTGTTCGACGAGGACCGCGAGGAGGGACGCCAGCCGGGGTACCAGTGGGTCGAGCCGTTCCGTCCCCAAGCGGACGGTCCGCGGGTCTCGGTCCTCCTCGGCGACGACTTCGGCAGCGCCGCGGGAGCCGCGGACGCGGCGCGGCAGGCTGAGGCGCAGGCGCTGGCCGCGCTCCTGCTGGCCATGCACGGCGAGGAGCAGGAGCGCTGGAGCGTGCAGGACCGTGCCGCGGCAGGCGGACGCGGACGCCGAGGCGTGGCGCCCGCCGCGCTGGGGCGACGTCGCCCTGCTCTTCCGCGCGACCACTGGCCTCGAGACCTACGAGCAGGCGTTCCGCGAGGCCGGCGTCCCGTACCGCGTGGACGGCGGCAAGGCCTACTTCGCGCGGCGTGAGGTCGACGACACACTCCTGTGCCTGCGCGCCGTCGACGACCCGAGCGACGGACCCGCCGTCTACGGGGCGCTGCACTCGTCGTTGTTCGGATTCAGCGACGACGAACTCTTTCTCTTCTGGGCCGCCGGTGGCCGGTTCGACCTGTTCGCCGCGCAGCCGGAGGCGCACGCGTCGGTCGGCGCGGCGCTGGCGACGCTGCGCGAACTGCACGAGCGCCGCGCGGCGAGCGAGCCACACGAGCTCGCCGCCGACCTGGTGCGGGTGGCCCGCGCGTCCGAGTTCCTCGCCGCCACCGGCCCGGGCGGCGCCCAGGCCATCGCCAACCTCGAGAAGCTCATCGACCGCGCCCGTGCCTTCTCGGGGGCGGGAGGGGGCGGCCTCGGGGCGTTCCTCGCCTGGGCGGCCGAGGCCGGCGACGCCTCCGGTGAACAGGAGTCCCAGGTGGACGATGACGGCGACGTGGTCCACCTGCTCACGATCCACAAAGCCAAAGGGTCTCGAGTACCCCATCGTCGTCCTCGTGGGCGGCGCCCTCTCCGGAGGCGGCGGAGGCGGCGAGCCCATCGTGGACCGCGACGAGCGACGGCTGGCCATCAAACTGAAGGCCGAGCTCCCGGGGGCCCCGGCCCGCGACCTCGAGCCGCAGCGGTACACCGCCCTCAGGGAGCGCGAGAAGCGCATGGAGGCGAGCGAGGCGCGCCGGCTGCTGTACGTGGCCGCGACGCGCGCCCGCGACCGCCTCATCGTCACCTGCTTCGGGCGCCTGTCGAACAAGGATGGGTCGCCCGCGGCCGTGCTGCTCGGCCCCATCGCCGGCGCGCTGCCCTCGCCGGCCCCGATCACCGACGAGTATCGAGGACGGCGGCCTGCTGGTGCTTCCGGCGCGCGTTCCACCGCGCCTCGACGAGCAGGACGGGGCGCCCGACGACGAGGACCTGGCCGGCGCCCGCCGCGGCTGGCGCGAGCGGCGGGACGCCTTGCTCGACCGCGCCCGGCGCCCGGCGCCGGCCACGAGCCCGAGCGGCCTCGAGCACGTGGACGAGTCCGTGAGCACCGGGGGCGCGGGCGCTCCAGCCGGGCGCGCGAAGGCGCTGGCGCTCGGCTCGGCCGTCCACCGCATCATGGAGCTGTGCGATCTCGACGACGAGTCGTCCATCGAGACTGTAGCGGCAGCCGTCGCAGCCGAGCTCGAGCGCCCGGATCTCGCCCCCGAGGCGGCGGAGCTGGCCGCGTCCTGCTGGCGCGCGGCGCCCGTGCGCGCCGCGGCCGCAGCGAGCCCCGGAGCCGTGTTCCGGGAGCTGCCGATCGGCGTCCTCATCGACGGGGTCGTCGTGAGCGGCGCCATCGACCTGGTGTACCGCGACGGCGACGAGTGGGTCGTGGTCGACTTCAAGACCGACCGCGAACCCGAGGCGGACGTGCTGCGCGAGCGCTACGAGCCCCAGGGGGCCGCCTACGCGCTGGCCGTCGAGGCGGCCACGGGCGGCGTCGTGCGCGAGGTGATGCTGGTCGCGGCCCGGGCGACCGGTCTCGTCGTGCGTCTGCCCGTCGACGACGCGCTGCGCGCGCGGGTGAAGGGAGAGGTGGGCGCGGCGGCCGGCGCCGGCCGCGCCGTCAGCCCGGACGAGCTCGCGCCGGACTGAGAGTCCAGTCGAGCCTGTCGGACTCTCGCCGCGCGCGCCCATCCCCTCATCGACGCCGGCGCGCGGCTGAGTCTGGGCGCGCCGTGGAAGAACCGGGAGAACCACACATCCCGTGCGCGCCGGCCCCAGAGCGAAGCTCGCTCGCCGCGTCGGCGACAAGGAGGCTCCTCATGTCCGCGACACCCCAGAAGGTGACCCCGATGCTCTGGTTCGACGGCCAGGCGGAAGACGCGGCCCGCCTGTACGTCTCCATCTTCGACGACGCCGAGCTCGGAGCCATCAGCCGCCAGTCCGGACGGAGCCCCGCTGGTCGTGGAGTTCTCGCTGGCCGGTCAGCGCTTCACGGCGCTCAACGGCGGGCCCACGTACACGTTCAGCCCGGCGATCTCGTTCGTGGTGGACTGCGAGACCCAGGAAGAAGTCGACCGCTACTGGGACAAGCTGTCCGAGGGCGGCGACCCGGAGGCCCAGCAGTGCGGCTGGCTCAAGGACAGGTTCGGGGTCTCGTGGCAGATCGTGCCCCGGCAGCTCTCCGAGTACATGGGCGACCCCGATGCCGAGAAGGCGGGCCGCACCATGCAAGCGATGCTGCAGATGAAGAAGCTGGACATCGAAGGTCTCCGGCGGGCGCACGACGGAGAGTGAGGCCGGGCGGGCCGGCTTGACGCGCCGCCCCGCGGGCGGCAACGTCTCAGTGGTGAGCGACCCGATGGACAAGCGCCCAGACGACCTGCCCGCCGGCGCCTTCAGCGCCTGGCTCGAGCAGATGCGCGCGGCCTTGCGGCACGAGGCCGACGCCGACGTGGCCTGTGGCGACTGCTGCGCCTGCTGTTCCACAGCGCACTTCGTGCACGTCGGCCCCGACGAGAGGGATGCGCTCGCGCACATCCCTCGAGAGCTGCTGTTCCCGGCTCCCGGACTGCCGCCGGGTCACCTTGTCCTGGGCTTCGAGCAGCGCGGGCGCTGTCCGCTGCTGGACGAAGAGGGCCTGTGCACCGTCTACGCACACCGGCCCCTCACCTGCCGCACCTACGACTGCCGCGTCTTCGCCGCGGCCGGCATCGACGCGGACCGTGAGGAGATCACGCGGAGGGCGCGGCGCTGGCGCTTCGCCTGCCCGGCGCCGCGCGACCGCGACGAACTCGCGGCCGTCCGCGCGGCCGTCCGCTTCGTGCGCGACAACGCGGCCGCGTTCCCGGGTGGTCAGGTGCCCGACGACCCGGGCCAGCTCGCCGTGCTCGCCGTGAAGGTCGCCGGCGTCTTCCTGTCCGGTGGTGCTGCCGCGGAGGGTGGCGACACCCTCACGGTGGCAGCCGCGGTCGTGCGCGCCAGCGGCTGGAGCGCGCCGCCCGATGGGTGAGCAGCCGCCGGCGACACCCTTCGCGGCGTGGCTGCGGGCGACCCTCGCCACCCTGAGGGAGGACGAGCCCGCCGACGTGCCGTGCGGCAGCTGTAACGCCTGCTGCCGCACGTTCCACCAGATCCACCTGCGCCCGGGGGAGAAGCGGGCGCGCAGGCGGCTGCCCAAGGAGTACCTCTCCGTCGCCCGGGGTCTGCCGCCGGGCTATCTGCTGCTCGGCTACACGGAGGCCGGAGCCTGCCCGGTGCTGATCGAGGGCCGGTGCACGATCTACGAGGACCGGCCGCTGGTCTGCCGTACCTACGACTGCCGCCTGTACGCCGCGACCGGCGTCGCTCCCGACAGGGACGAGATCGCGGCGCAGGTACGGCGCTGGCGCTTCAGCTATCCGGCGGCCGACGACCGCGAGTTGCAGGGCGCCGTGCTCGCGGCGGTGCGCTTCATCCGCGAGAACCCGGCGTGCCTGCCGAGCGAGGCGGCGCGGCGTCAGCCGATCCGCGTCGCCACGCTGGCGGTCGTCGCGCACGAGAAGTTCCTCGCCGGCGCCACCGTCGGTCTCCGCCACCGACCGGTGCGCGATCGGGACCGCATCGCCGCCGTCGCCGAAGCCAACGAGGAGCTCTTCGGCGACGGTTGACGTCTTGCCGCCCGTCCGCCTACGGTCAGGGCGGCCACTGGCGTCCCGCCGGTGACGAGCATGCGGCGAGGGAGGGCGCTGTGGACAGGGATCGCTCCGGGCTCGCCTTCGGCCCGTGAGTCCCCTCGCCCTCTGCCTCGTCCTCATCGCGGCGGTCCTGCATGCGACCTGGAACCTGAGCGCCAAGCGCGCGGCGGGCGGAAACAGCCTCACCTTCGTTTGGCTCATGAGTCTGGTCAGCGTGGCGTTCGCGCTGCCCTTCGGCGTGGTCTCGTGGGTCGTCCAGCCGCCGCCGCTGACGCCGCTGGCCTGGGTCGCCGTCGTCGCCAGCGGTGTCGTGCACTCGGTGTACTTCCTCCTGCTCCAGCGGGGCTATCGCTACGGCGACCTTTCCATCGTCTATCCGGTGGCGCGCGGGACGGGCCCGTCGTTCGCCGTCATCGGGGCGGTCGTACTGCTGGGCGAGCACCCGGGCGCGGTGGGGTCGCTGGGCGTCGCTGCGATCCTCGTGGGCATCATCCTCGTCTCGGGCGTCACGCAGCTTCAGGGCCGGGCCGGCAGGTGGGCGGGTGTGGGGTGGGGAGGACTGACGGGACTGTGGATCGCGACGTATACGCTGATCGACGCCTGGGCGGTGACCAGCCTCGGCCTCGAGCCGCTGGTCTTCTTCTTCCTCTCGCTGGTCTTCAGCGCGCTCGTCCTGGCGCCATGGGTACTGCGTGACCTGGGTTCCGTGTCCACGACGTGGCGTGAGACGCGCCGCCCGATCGTCGTCGTGGGAATACTTTCGCCGCTCGCGTACACGCTGGTCCTGTTCGCGATGCGCCTGGCGCCGCTGGCCTACGTTGCGCCCCTGCGCGAACTGTCGATGATGGTCGCCGTCCTCTACGGAGCGTGGTTGCTGCGCGAACGGGTGTCCGCGGTCCGTTGGGCCGGCGTAGCGTGCATGATCGCCGGCGTGGCCGCGCTCGCGGTGGCGTGACCCACGCAGCTCTGGACCGCCGGGGCGGCGGCGCCACGGGGACGCACGGTTGACGCCCCTCGGCCGCCCCGCATACCCTGTGGGCAGTCGCCGGCGCTCGCCGGCAAGAGCCGACCGGAAGGGGGCGTGATGGGCAAAGAGCTTTCCATCCTCGCGCACGATACGGTCGACCAGCCTCCTCCAGCTTCCTGCGACTGAGCGCCGGCTGAGCGTCCCTCGAGGGACGCGGCTCCGGCGCATCCCCGCCCGCGGTCCGGGCGGACCCATCCATGCACGGGCGCGCCTTCGGCGTACCGCACGGCACCAGCTTCGCGCCTCGCCTGAGCGCCGTTCACCACCACCTCGTCCGCATGGTAGAGTCTCGCCCAGCGCTGCATATTCCGTATGCATGAGTGAAAACCAGCGCCGCCAGGCGCCAATCACGTGGACAGGAGCGAGACATGATCAAGGTCGCTGAGTGGGGCACGGGCATGATGGGTCAGGGCCTCCTGGGGTTCATCCTCGACCGCCCGAAGGACATCGACCTCGTCGGCGTCATCGTCACCAACCCGGCCAAGGAAGGGAAGACGGTCGGCGAGCTGCTGGGCCGCCCGTGCGACGTCAAGATGACCACCGACTTCGAGGCCGTCCTCGCGAAGAAGCCGGACGTCGTCTGCATCAACACCCAGTCCAACCTCGACGAGGTCGAGCCGCAGATCCTCCCGGCGCTCAAGGCCGGCTGCAACGTCATCTGCATCGCCGAGAAGCTCTCGTATCCGTGGGCCAGCGACCCCGAGCGTGCCGACCTGTTCGACCGCGTCGCCAAGGAGAACGGCGTCAGCATCCTCGGCACCGGCATCAACCCCGGCTTCGTGCTCGACGCGCTCATCGTCATGTGGAGCTCGATCTGCCTGCGCGTCGACTCCATCGAGGCCTCGCGCGTGAACGACCTCTCGCCGTTCGGCCCCACCGTCATGGTCGGCCAGGGCGTCGGCACCACCGTCGAGCAGTTCGAGAAGGGCGTCGCCGACGGCAGCATCGTGGGTCACATCGGCTTCCCCGAGTCCATCGAGCTCATCGCCAAGGCGCTGAACTGGAAGATCGACGAGATCGTCGAGACGCGCGAGCCGATCGTCACCGAGGTCGAGCGCTCGACGCCGCACGTGCACGTCCCCGCCGGCTGGGTCGCCGGCTGCAAGCAGGTGGGCAAGGGCTACAGCAACGGCGAGCTCAAGATCCACCTCATCCACCCGCAGCAGATCCATCCCGAGATGGCCGACCAGGGCACCGGCGACTACATCAAGATCATCGGCGACCCGAACGTCAACATGGTCAACTCCCCCGAGATCCCGGGCGGCAAGGGCACCTACGCCAGCACCGGCAACTACATCCCGCTCATGAAGGACGCGAGGCCCGGCATGCTCACCGTGGTCGACATGCCGCTGCCGCGCTTCTGGACGCCGACGGTCTGAAGGGAGTGATCCGCGTGACGGACGAGATGCGCGCCCGCGAGGGCGACTGGGTCGAGGTCGAGTGCAGGCTGCTCGACCCGGCCGACCGCAGCAAGAACCTCCCGCCGGAGACGGCGGAGAAGCCGCTGCTGATGTGGGTCAAGGGGTTCGCCCTGGGCGAAGCCGCCAAGGGCGAAGAGCTCACGATCGAGACGATCACCGGCCGCAAGGTCACCGGCGCTCTCTCGGCCGTGAACCCCGGCTACTTCATCACCTACGGCAACCCGATCCCGGAGCTGACGCACGTGGGCCGCGACCTGCGCGCCCAGCTCGCGGCCTATCGCGCCTCCGAAGGCGGTGAGCGCTGATGGCCACCAAGTTCGACGCCATCATGGCGCGCCGCGGCGAGATCATGCGCAAGGCGCTGGGCATGGACTACAGCGAGTTCGAGCTGAGCCCCATCGCCTTCGACTACGAGCGCATGATGACGGCGCACGGCTACAGCCTCGACGACATCGTCGCCATCCAGCGGCTGGCCGGCGTCGGCAGCACGCCGCTGCTCGAGCTCAAGAACCTGACCGACCTCGTGCGCAGCGTGAGCGAGCCCGGCATGGGCGCGCGCATCTTCGTCAAGGACGAGGCCGCCAACCTGGCCGGCGCCTTCAAGGACCGCCGCGCCAGCATCAGCACGTTCGTGGCCAAGGAGAAGGGCTACGAGGGCGTCATCGCCGCGACGTCGGGCAACTACGGCGCCGCCGTCGCCAGCCAGGCGGCGCGCAACAGCCTCAAGTGCATCATCGTCCAGGAGACCTACGACAGCCGCAAGGTCGGCCAGCCGGAGATCGTCGAGAAGGGCCGCGTCTGCGAGGCCTACGGCGCCGAGGTCGTGCAGCTCACCGTCGGTCCGGAGCTGTTCTTCCACATGGTCGAACTGCTCGACGTGACCGGCTACTTCGCCGCGTCGCTCTACAGCAGCTTCGGCGTGAGCGGCATCGAGACCCTCGGCCTCGAGATCGCCCGCGAGATGGAGGCGCTCACCGGAGCGCCGCCGACGCACGTCGTGGTCACCCACGCCGGCGGCGGCAACACCACCGGCACGGCCCGCGGCCTGGAGCGTGCCGGGGCGACCGAGACGCAGATCGTCTCTGCCTCGGTCGACCTCAGCGGCCTGCACATGGCCAGCGACGACGACTTCAACCGCAAGAGCTTCACCACCGGCCACACCGGCTTCGGCGTGCCGTTCGCCACCTGGCCGGACCGCGCCGACGTGCCGCGCAACGCGGCCCGGCCGCTGCGCTACATCGACCGCTACCTGACGGTGACGCAGGGCGAGGTGTTCTACATCACCGAGGCCATGGCCAAGCTCGAGGGCCTCGAGCGCGGCCCGGCGGGCAACACCGCCATGACCGCGGCGGTGAGCCTCGCCCGCGAGCTGCCGCGCGACGCCACCGTCGTCGTGCAGGAGACCGAGTACACGGGCGCCGGCAAGCACCACTGGAGCCAGCTCAACTTCGCCAAGGAGATGGGCGTCGGCGTGTGCTCGGGCGACCCCAAGAACAACGTCCCCGGCAAGGTCATCGTCATCCCGGAGACGTTCGAGCAGATCCGCGCCAAGGACTTCGACGTGGCGCGGATGCGCAAGAGCTACATCCGCAACGCACTCAAGAACGCCCCCGAGGGCTACGTGCCCACCTCGGACGACATCGAGTTCCTGGCCGCCGACACCAAGTCCGACCCGGACACGGTCAAGGCGACGCTGGCCGAGCTCGCGGAGGCCTGAGATGGCCCGTGAGGACACGTACCTGGAGATCCGCGGACACCTCGCCGAGCTCACCGACGAGCAGCTCGAGGCGCGGTTCTGGGAGCTCGCGCAGCGGGTCGTCGACCCGATGGTCGAGCTCGCCCGCACGCACACCTCGCCGAGCATCGAGCGCTCGGTGCTGATGCGCATGGGCGTCGACTCGCCGACCTGCATGGCGGTGGTCGGCGAGTGCGAGAAGCGCGGCCTGCTGGGGCACGGCGCCGGGCACGTGGTGCTGCACTGCGCGGACCACGTGGGACTGCGCCATGCCTGAGGCCGCGCGCAAGCTCGCCGCCGGCGAGGGCTGGGACGTCGTGGAGCAGAAGTGGGGAGGGGCGCGATGAAGCCTCTGGACCCCAACGAGAAGCTCGACGTCGAGGCCCTCCTCGAGGACCTCGAGAGCTACCGCCCGCGGCGCAAGGGCTGGCACTGGCGCGAGCAGGTGCCGGACCAGAAGCTGCACAAGTTCGTCTACAAGGAGACGTCGAAGGGCCTCGCGCGCAGCATCCCGCTGCCGGCGGCCCACTACTTCGGCGACATCGACCCGCAGCCCGACTGCGTGGTGACCACCGAGATCGCCTCCGGGCGCTTCGAGGACGACATCCGCCGCATGCGCATGGCGGCCTGGCACGGCGCCGACCACATGATGGTCATCCGCACCGCCGGGCAGAGCCACATGGACGGGCTCCTCGAGGGCACGCCGGAGGGAGTCGGCGGCATCGCCGTCACGCGCAAGCAGGTGCGCGCCACGCGCAAGGCACTCGACCTCATCGAGGACGAGGTGGGCCGGCCGATCAACTTCCACAGCTACGTCAGCGGCGTGGCCGGCCCCGAGATGGCCGTCATGTTCTCGGAGGAGGGCGTGAACGGGGCCCACCAGGACCCGCAGTACAACGTCCTCTACCGCAACATCAACATGTACCGCAGCTTCGTCGACGCGGCGGTGGCCAAGCACGTCATGGCCAGCGTGCGCATGGCCCAGATCGACGGCGCCCACAACGCCAACGCCACCGCGGTCGAGGCGTGGAACGTCATGCCGGAGCTGCTCGTGCAGCACGCCATCAACTCGGCCTACTCCGTCTCCGTGGGGATGCCCAAAGAGGACATCTGCCTGAGCACGGTGCCGCCCGACGCCGCTCCGGCGCCGTGCATGCGCATGGACCTGCCGTATGCGCTGGCCCTGCGCGACTTCTTCGGCGAGTACAAGATGCGCGCCCAGGAGAACACGCGCTACATGGAGGCCGACGGCCGCGACGCGACCGTCAGTCACGTCATGAACCTCATGATCAGCCGGCTCACCAGCGCCGACATCCAGAGCACGATCACGCCCGACGAGGGCCGCAACGTGCCCTGGCACTACAACAACGTCGCCGCCGTCAACACGGCCAAGCAGAGCCTCGTCGGCATGGACGGCCTGCGCGAGATGGTCAAGCTCGACCGCGACGCGCCGGAGCTGAACCAGAAGGTGCGCGAGATCAAGGAGCGCGCCGTCCTCTTCCTCGAGGCGATGCTCGAGGACGGCGGCTACTTCGGCGCCGTCGAGCAGGCGTACTTCGTCGACTCCGGCATCTACCCGGAGACCCACGACGACGGCATCGCGCGCAAGAGCGACGGCGGCGTCGCGGCGGGCACGATCGTGCCTCGCGCCGCCGACTACCTCGCGCCGGTGTGTCACCACTTCGGCGAGAACCACCTGCCGGAGGGGTACGACGCGGAGGGCGGCCCGGCCGCAGGCGAGGCCGCCTCGGGCCTGCGCAAGCCCTGCGACCTCATCGGCGGCTGCACGCTGTGCGACGCCGAGAAGGTGCCGTTCATCGACGAGCTCGACCCCGAGGACAACGTCAACGCACGGCTCGCGCAGACGGCGGAGCTCCGCGAGAAGGGCCTCATCAAGCCGGAGGTCGAGTGGGCCGCCGACGGCTGGGTCGTCGTCACGCTGTTCCTGCCGGCGGCGCCGCGCGTCGCGGAGTTCGCGGCGCTCGAGTTCGGCAAGGCCATGAACCTGCAGGAGTGCGAGGTCATCAACAAGCAGGTCATGCACCCGGCCGAGGGCACGCTGATCGAGCTGAAGGGCCGGCTGGACGTGGTCGTCGACCCGGCCCGCCTGGTGATCCCGCCCGAGCCCGTGGTGATGAAGGACGAGGAGATCAAGGCGTTCGTCATCGAGAAGGGCATCAAGTGCGTGGCCGCCACCGTCGGCGAGGACGAGCACTCCGTCGGCATGCGCGAGATCATCGACATCAAGCACGGCGGCCTCGAGAAGTGGGGCTTCTCGTGCGAGTACCTCGGCACCTCGGTGCCGGTCGAGAAGGTGCTGGACGCGGCCATCGAGCACGCCGCGCAGGTCGTCCTCATCAGCACCATCATCACGCACGGCGACATGCACCGGAACAACATGGAGAAGCTCGCCGACCTGGCCGTGGAGAAGGGCGTGCGCGACAAGCTGCTGCTCATCTCCGGCGGCACGCAGGTCACCGACGAGCTCGCCCGCAGCTGGGGCATGGACGCCGGCTTCGGGCGCGGGACCAAGGGCATCGGCGTCGCGTCGTTCGTCGTGAGGACGATGCGCGAGCGCGGGATGTGACGTGACGGAGCCGCGCCCCGTCGACGCGCTCGTCGCCGAGATCGGCTCGACGACCACCGTGGTCTCGGCGTTCGCCGGGCTGCGTGACTACCCGGCGGCGACGCCCTGCCTCGTCGGGCAGGGCGTCGCCGCCACCTCGGTCGCCGACGGCGACGTCACCATCGGCGTGAACGCCGCCCGGGCGCAGCTGGAGGCGGCCTCCGGGCCGCTCGCGCCCGAGCTCACGCTGGCGACCAGCTCGGCCGCCGGCGGCCTGCGCATGACGGTCCACGGCCTCACGCAGCGCATGACGGCCATGGCGGCGCGTGAGGCTGCCCTGGGCGCCGGCGCCGTGGTCAAGTACCAGACCGCCGGCCGCCTGCGGCCGCACGACCTGCGCGAGATCGACGCCGTGCGGCCGAACCTCATCCTGCTGGCCGGCGGGGTGGAGGGCGGCGACTGCGACACGGTGCTGTTCAACGCCGAGCGAGCTGGCGAAGCTCGAGGCGCGGCCGATCGTGGTGTACGCCGGCAACTCCGTGGTCTGCGCCGACGCCCGGGAGCTGCTGGAGCGGGCCGGCTTCAGGGTCAAGCTCACCAACAACGTGTATCCGGCCGTGGACGAGCTCGACATCGTGCCGGCCCGGGCCGTGATCCACGACGCCTTCGAGGAGCACATCACGCACGCTCCCGGCATGGAGCGCATCGGCGAGGTCGTGAGCGGCAGCATCCTGCCCACGCCCGGAGCCGTGCTCATCGCCGCCGAGCGGCTGGCCGAGGACCTCGGCGACCTCGTCGTCGTCGACGTCGGCGGCGCGACCACCGACGTGCACTCCATCACCGACGGCAGCCCGGAGATCGCGGCGCTCATGATCGAGCCGCAGCCGCACAGCAAGCGGACGGTCGAGGGAGACCTCGGGACCTACGTCAGCGCCAGGCACGTGGTCGAGATGCTCGCGGAGCAGGAGCGCCCGGTGCACCTGCCGCCGCCGCTGCCGACGACGCAGGAGGAGATCGCGGCGGCGCTGACGCTGACGCACTTCGCCGCCGTCACCGGCGTGCAGCGGCACGCCGGCCAGCTGGCGCATCTCTACACGCCGACCGGCCGGCAGACGGTCGCGCGCGGGCGCGACCTCACCGCCTGCCGGCTCGTGATCGGCACCGGCGGCGCGCTCACGCGCCTGCCCGGCGGCGAGGCCGTCCTGGCGGACACGCGCGCCAGGAGCGCCGGCGGGGAGCGGCTGCTGCCGCCGCCGGACGCGCGCGTCGCCCTCGACCGCGACTACATCTTCGCCTGCTGCGGCGCGCTGCTGCGGCACTTCGCGCCGGAGGCCGTCACCGCCCTCATGCGCGCCAGCGCCGGCGTCTGAGACTCCGGCCCCGCCGCCGCCGGCGGGGGTGGCCTTCCGTCCCGAAGCCGTGTGATGCTTGCCGGGCCCGCGGGCATCCACAGTGCACATGACGACACCGGTCCCACATCCCGCCCTCGCGCCGTTCACTCCCGAGGTCCGTGAGTGGTTCACGCGGGCGTTCGCGGAGCCCACGCCCGCGCAGGTCCAGGCATGGCCGGCGATCTCCGCCGGCGCCCATGCTCTGGTCTCGGCGCCCACCGGCTCCGGCAAGACGCTTGCCGCCTTTCTGTGGGCGCTCGACCGCTTCGTCGCCGAGCCGCCGCCTCCGGACCCCCGCGAGCGCAAGCTCCGGCTCGTCTACATCTCGCCGCTCAAGGCGCTCGGCTACGACGTCGAGCGCAATCTGCGGGCGCCGCTGCGCGGCATCGGCGCGGACGTCCGCGTGGGCGTGCGCACCGGCGACACGCCTCAGCGCGAGCGGGCGGCGATGCTGCGCCACCCGCCCGACGTGCTGATCACCACGCCGGAATCTCTCTACCTGATGCTCACGTCGCAAGCGCGAACGCTGTTCGCCGGCACGGAATGGGTCATCGTCGACGAGATCCACGCGGTGGCGCAGACCAAGCGCGGCGCCCACCTCGCGGTGACCCTGGAGCGGCTGGCCGGGGAGGCGGGCCGCGACGTGCAGCGGATCGGCCTGTCGGCGACGCAGCGGCCCCTCGACGAGGTGGCGCGCTTTCTCGTCGGCCCCGGCCGCGACTGCACGGTGGTCGACGCCGGCGTGCGCAAGCCGCTCGACCTGCGCATCCACGTGCCCGTGGAGTCCATGGTCGAGCCCGACTCGACCTTGGAGCTCGACGCCATCCCCGGCGGCGAGGCGACCCGGCGCAGCATCTGGCCGGCCATCTACCCGGAGCTGCTGCAGACTGGTCCGCGAGCACCGCTCGACGCTCGTCTTCGTGAACAATCGCCGCGCTGCCGAGCGCATCGCACTGCGGCTGAACGACCTGGCCGGGCAGGAGGCGGAGCAGCGCGGGGAAGAGGTGCGCGAGATCGCCCGCGCCCACCACGGCTCGCTGGCGCGGGAGGAGCGCGTCGTCATCGAGGACCTGCTCAAGGCGGGCACGCTGCCCTGCCTGGTGGCGACGTCGTCGCTCGAGCTCGGCATCGACATGGGCGCCGTGGACCTCGTGGTGCAGGTGGAGTCGCCCAAGTCGGTGACGCGCGGCCTGCAGCGCATCGGCCGCGCCGGTCACGGCGTGGGCGAGGTGTCGCGCGGACGGATCTTCCCCAAGTTCCGCGCCGACCTGCTCGAGTGCGCCGTCGTGGCGCGGCGCATGCGCGAGGGCCTCATCGAGACCACCGTCGTGCCGCGCAACCCCCTCGACGTGCTGGCGCAGCAGGTCGTCGCCATCGCCGCCACCGCCGGAGACGAGGGCGTGGCGGTCGACGCGCTCCACGCCCTGGTCCGGCGGACGTGGACCTACGCCGACCTCGAGCTTCGCCAGCTCGAGAACGTGCTGGACATGCTGGACGGCCGCTACCCCTCACAGGAGTTCGGCGAGCTGCGGCCGCGCATCGTCTGGGACCGCGTCGCCGGCACCATCCGGGCTCGCTCCGGCGCCCGGCAGCTCGCCATCGCCAACGCCGGCACGATCCCCGACCGGGGACTCTTCAGCGTCAACCTCCCGGACGGCCGTCGCGTCGGCGAGCTGGACGAGGAGATGGTGTATGAGGCGCGCGCCGGCCAGACCTTCCTGCTCGGCGCGACGTCCTGGCGCATCGAGCAGATCACGCGCGACCGCGTGGTGGTGACGCCGGCGCCCGGCGCGCCCGGCGCGGTGCCGTTCTGGCACGGCGAGGGCATCGGGCGTCCCCGGGAGCTCGGTGAGGCGATCGGCGCGTTCACGCGACTGGCCGTGCACGAGGACGAGGCGACGCTGCAGCGGGACTACGACCTCGACCGGCGCGCCGCCTCCAACCTGCTCGCGTTCCTGCGCGAGCAGGAGGCGGCGACCGGCGTGGTGCCGTCGGACCGGACGCTCGTCGTCGAGCGCTTCCGCGACGAGATCGGCGACTGGCGGCTGTGCGTGCTGTCGCCGTACGGGGGCCGCGTCCACGCCGCGTGGGCGCTCGCGCTCTCGGCGCGCATCCGCGACGGCTACGGCCTCGAGGCGGACGCCATCTGGTCGGACGACGGGATCATCGTCCACCTGCCGGACGCGGACGACCCGCCGGGCGCCGAACTGGTGCTGGTCGACCCCGAGGAGGCCGAGGACCTGGTGGTGGCCGAACTCGGCGCCAGCGCGCTGTTCGGCGCCCGCTTCCGCGAGAACGCGGCCCGCTCGCTGCTCATCCCGCGCGCCTATCCGGGCCGCCGGACGCCGCTCTGGCAGCAGCGCCTCAAGGCGCAGTCCCTGCTCGAGGTGGCGCGGCGCTATCCGCAGTTCCCCGTGATCCTCGAGACCTACCGCGAGTGCCTGCGCGACGTGCTCGACGTGCCGGGGCTCCAGGAGCTGCTGCGCGCGATCGACACCCGCGCGATCGGCATCGTGGAGGTGGAGACGCAGACCGCCTCGCCGTTCGCTTCGTCGCTGCTCTTCGACTACGTGGCGACCTACATGTACGAGGGCGACACGCCGGCGGCCGAGCGGCGCGCGGTGGCGCTCTCTCTGGACCGCGAGCTGCTCCGCGAGCTGCTGGGGCAGGAGGAGCTGCGCGACCTCATCGACCCCGGCGCGCTGGAGCAGGTGGAGGACGACCTCCAGCACCGCTCCGAACAGCTGCGGGCGCGAGACGCCGACGCGCTGCACGAGGTGCTGCGGCGCGTCGGCGACCTGACGCGCGGACGAGGCGGAGCAGCGCGTGACGGCGCCGGCCGAGGCGGGCGCCTGGCTGCGCCGGCTCGAGGACGAGCGCCGCGCCCTGCGCGTCCGCCTCGGCGGAGAGGAGCGCTGGATCGCGGCCGGGGACGCCGGGCTGTACCGCGACGCCCTCGGCGTCGTGCCGCCCGGCGGCCTGCCGGACGTGTTCCTCGCGGACGTGCCCGACGCCATGCTGAGCCTGCTGCGGCGGTTCGCCCGCACCCACGGTCCCTTCGAGACCGGCGACGTGCACGCCCGCTACGGCGTGGACGCCGGCCCGGCGCTCGCGGAGCTCGAGCGGGCCGGCGAACTCGTCCTCGGCGAGCTCCGCCCGCTCGGCACGCAGCGCGAGTGGTGCGATCCCGGCGTGCTGCGCCGCCTGCGCCGGGCGTCGCTGGCGGTGCTGCGCAAGGAGATCGAGCCGGTCGGGCAGGCGACCATGGCGCGCTTTGCCCCGGCGTGGCAGGGCGTGGACCGCTACGCGCCCGCCGGCGCCGGCGTCGACCGGCTGCGCGACGTGCTGGCGTCGCTGCAGGGCCTGCCGCTGGCGCCGGAACTGTGGGAGAAGGACGTCCTGCCGCGCCGGCTCGGGACCTACTCGCCCTACTGGCTCGACGAACTGTGCGCCAGCGGCGAGGTCGTCTGGGTCGGCGCCGGGCCTTTGGGCGGGCGCTCCGGGCGCGTCGCGTTGTACTTCCGCGACGACGCGCCTCTGCTCGGCCCGCCGCCGGGCGGCTCCGAGCGCCCCGGCGGCGAGGTGCACGCGCTGCTGCGCGAGCGGCTGGGCCGCGGCGCCTGCTTCTTCTCCGACCTCCTGGTCGAGTTGGCGGACGTCGCCGCCGACGAGCTGCGCGAGGCGCTCTGGGACCTCGCCTGGGCCGGCGAGGCGACCAACGACGCCTTCGCGCCGTTGCGGCAGCGGGGAGCGAAGGCGCCCGGCGCGGCGCGCGCGCGGCCGCCGTCCCTCCTCGGGCCGCTTCCGTCGCCGGGCTCGCGGCGCGCCGCCGTTGCAGGGCCGCTGGTCGCTGGCCGAGGACGTCTTCCGTGCCCGCGTCCGCAGACCCCGGCGCCCGCGGTCGCGCCTGGGCAGAGCTGCTGCTGGAGCGTCACGGCGTGCTGACCCGGGAGCTCGTGCGCGCCGAGGGCTACCCCGGCGGCTTCTCGGCGCTGTACCCGGCCCTGTCGGCGCTCGAGACGCTCGGCGCGGCCCGCCGCGGCTACTTCGTCGAGGGCCTCGGCGGCGCCCAGTTCGCGCTGCCGGGCGCCGTCGAGCGCCTCCGGGCGCAGGAGGAGGCGCCGGAGGCCGCGCTCGTCATCGCCACGGCCGACCCGGCGCAGCTGTACGGCGCCGGCCTGCGCTGGCCGGACGCGGAGGTCCGGCCGCCGTCGCGGCGCGCCGGCGCGTATCTGGTCACCGTCGGCGGCCGGCCGGCGCTGTCGGTCCACGCCGGCGGCCGCACGCTGCGCGTCGTCGGCCGGCCCGACGACGTCCAGCCGGCGCTCGAGGCCCTGGCGGAGGCGGTCCGGGCGGGACGCCTGCGCAAACTCTCCGTGGACACCATCGACGGAGAGCCGGCAGTCGCCAGCCCGCTCGCCGAGCGTCTCGTCGCCCTCGGCTTCCGCCGCGGCCTCCACGACTTCGCGCTGGCGCCCGGCGATGCCTGAGGGCGACACCATCCACCACGCGGCCCTGCGCGTCGGCGCCGTGCTCGCCGGGCGGGTCCCCGACGCCATCGAGACCCCGCATCCCCGCTTCGGCCGCGACCGCTGGCCGGAGCGTCTGGCCGGGCGCCGCGTCGACGCGGTCGACGCTGTCGGCAAGCACCTGCTCCTGCGCTTCGACGGAGGGCTCGTCATCCACTCTCACCTGCGCATGACGGGGGCGTGGAGGGTGCTGCAGCGCGGCCGGCGCTGGCCGCGGTCGCCGCGCTCGGCCTGGCTCGTCATCCGCCACGGAGACGACGAGGTGGTCCAGTTCAACGGCCCCGTCCTCGATCTCCTGACGGCGACCCGCGTGCGCACCGATCCGCGTCTCGCCAGGCTGGGACCGGACCTCGTGGCGCCGGCGCCGTTCGACGAGGTCCGCTTTCTGCGCCGCCTGCGCGAGGACGATCCCACGCGCACGTTCGGCGACGGCCTCCTCGACCAGCACATCGTCGCCGGCATCGGCAACTTCTGGAAGTCGGAGGGCTGCTGGCGCGCGCAGATCGACCCGTGGCGGCCGATCGCGACGGTGACGGACGACGAGGCGCTGGCGGTCGTCCGCGCCATCCGCCCGCTCATGCAGCAGTCGGCCGCCGACGGGCTCCAATCCGCTCACCGGACCGTCTACGGCAAGGCAGGAGCCCCGTGCCCTCGCTGCGGCGCCCCTGCGCTCATCCAGGCGCGCGGGCAGGGAGACGACAACCGCACGACCTTCTGGTGTCCCGCCTGCCAGCACTGAACGGGCGCAGCGCTTGCGCGGGGAGGCCCCGAGCCGATACTCTCTTGCATACGTCTTATGCATCGGAGGACCATGCCTGCGAGAGCCACGCTCACCGTCGATCTGGGGAAGGTACGCGAGAACGCGCGGACCGTCGTCGAGCGCCTGCCCGGCATCTCCGTCGTCGCGGTCACCAAGGTCACGGGCGGCTCACCGCAGGTGGGAAGGGCGATGCTGGCCGGCGGGGCAAGGGCGCTGGGCGATTCACGCCTTGAGAACGCCCAGCGGCTCCGGGAGGCCGGCCTGACGGCGCCGATCTGGCTGCTGCGCGCGCCGCCGCCGGAGCTGGCCGGCGAGACCGTGCAGCTCACCGACGTCTCGCTGCAGAGCGAGCTCGAGACGGTGGTCGCCCTCGAGAACGCCGCCGCGGCTGCGGGGCGGCGGCACGCCGTCGTCGCCATGGTCGACCTCGGCGACCTCCGCGAGGGCATGCTGCCGGCGGCGCTGCCGGCGTTCCTCGAGCGCGTCAACGCCATGGACCACATCGACATCGCCGGCATCGGCGTGAACCTCACCTGCTACGGCGCGATCGTGCCGGACGAGGACAACCTCGGCCGCCTTGCCGAGCTGGCCGCGCAGAGCGAGAAGCAGCTCGGGCGGCCGCTGCTGGTCTCGGGCGGCAACTCGGGGTCCATCGGCATGGTCACCTCCGGCCGCATGCCCGCCGCCGTCGACACCCTGCGCATCGGCGAGACCATCCTGCTGGGCGTGGACACGCTCACGCGCGAGCCCACGCTCGACCTGCACCTCGACGCCATCACCGTCTCGGCGCCGGTCATCGAGTGCTTCGTCAAGCCGTCGCTGCCGCAGGGCACGAGCGCCCAGGACGCGTTCGGCAACTTCCCGAGCCTTCACCGACCGCGGCGAGCGCCGGCGCGCCATCTGCGCCCTCGGGCGCCAGGACGCGCCGCCCGAGGGCCTCACGCCGGTCGACCCGCGCGTCGAGGTGCTCGGCGCCTCCAGCGACCACCTCATCCTCGACGTCGACGCCATGGCGCAGCCGCCGGCGCTCGGCGAGCCGATCACGTTCGTCCCCAACTACGCGGCGACACTGCGGCTGTTCACGTCGCCCTACGTCCACAAGGTGTTCACTCCGCCGGCCTGACACAAGGATCGTGGCGCGGAGGGACCTGCAATCACAGGAGTGAGCATGGCAGAGAGAACCAAAGTCCTGATCATGGGAGCCGCGGGCCGCGACTTCCACAACTTCAACACCTACTTCCGCGAGAGGCAGGAGTACGAGATCGTCGCCTTCACGGCCACGCAGATCCCGTACATCAACGACCGCAAGTACCCGGCCGAGCTGGCCGGCCCGTACTACCCGGACGGCATCCCGATCCACGACGAGTCGGAGATGCCCGAGCTCGTGAAGAAGCACGGCGTCGAAGTGGTCGTCTTCGCCTACTCCGACGTGCCCTACGAGTACGTCATGCACCGCTCGGCCCTGGTGAACGCGCTCGGCGCCGACTTCATGCTCATGGGCCCGGACAAGGTCATGGTCAAGAGCACCAAGCCGGTGATCGCCGTCTGCGCCGTGCGCACCGGCGCCGGCAAGAGCCAGACCACGCGCAAGATCCAGACCATGCTGCGCGAGGCCGGCAAGAAGGTCGTCAGCATCCGTCACCCCATGCCCTACGGCGACCTCGTCGCCCAGCGCGTGCAGCGCTACGCGACCCTCGACGACCTCAAGAAGTACGAGTGCACCATCGAGGAGATGGAAGAGTACGAGCCGCACGTGAAGGCCGGCAACGTGATCTACGCCGGCGTCGACTACGAGGCCATCGTGCGCGAGGCCGAGAAGGAAGCCGACATCATCCTCTGGGACGGCGGCAACAACGACTTCTCGCTTCTACGCCGCCGACCTGTACATCACGGTCGCCGACCCGCACCGCCCCGGCGACGGCCTCGTGTACTACCCGGGTGAAGTGAACCTGCGGCTGGCCGACGTCATCGTCCTGAACAAGATCGACTCCGCCGACCGCGCCGGGATCGAGGCCGAGCTCGACGCCGTCCGCTCGGTGAACCCGACGGCGCAGATCATCATGGGCGCCTCGCCGGTCACCGTGGACAAGCCCGAGATGATCAAGCGGCAAGCGCGTCCTCGTGGTCGAGGACGGCCCGACGCTCACGCACGGCGAGATGAAGTACGGCGCCGGCACCGTGGCCGCCAGGCAGTACGGCGCGGCCGAGTTCATCGACCCGCGGCCGTTCGCGGTCGGCGAGATCAAGGCGACCTTCGAGAAGTACCCGAACGTCGGCGTCCTGCTGCCGGCCATGGGCTACTCGGACCAGCAGCTCAAGGACCTGGAGACGACCATCAACGCCTCCGGCGCCGACGTGGTCGTCATCGGCACGCCGATGGACCTGCGCCGCATCATCGACATCAAGCTGCCGGCCGTGCAGGTCGGCTACGACCTGCAGGAGATCGGCAGCCCGACGCTCGCCGACGTCCTCAGCGAGCGCGGCTTCATCTGATAGCCTCTTCCGGCGTCAGGGCGTGAACACGGCGGGGACCGCACGCGTGCTGCGTCCGGTCCCCGTCGTCCCTTCACGGCCCGGCGCCGTGCCCGCAGCAGTCAACCGTCGCCACGAGGGGGTCCCATGACCGAAGCCATCAAGAACCGCCTCTCAGAGCTCGACCTCACCGGTCGCAGCTTCCTCACCATCCACGACTTCACGCCGGCCGAAGTCACGGCTCTGCTCGACCTCGCGTCCGTGCTGAAGGCCGCGCAGAAGGCCCGCGAGCCGCACGCGGTGCTCGCCGGCCGCGCCGTCGCCATGATCTTCATGAAGACCTCCACGCGCACGCGCATGAGCTTCGAGGTCGGCATCGAACAGCTCGGCGCCCAGCCGATGTTCCTGAGCGCGACCGACATCCAGCTGCGCGTCGGCGAGACCATCAAGGACACCGCCAACGTGATGAGCCGCTACGTCGACGCCATCATGATCCGCACCTTCGCCCAGCAGGACGTCGAGGACCTCGCCGCCTACGGCCAGATCCCGGTGATCAACGGGCTCACCGACACGCACCACCCCTGCCAGGGCATGGCCGACGCGCTCACCATCCGCGAGCACTGCGGCCGTCTCGAGGGCGTGAGGCTCGTCTACATCGGCGACGGCAACAACGTCACCCACTCGCTCGCCGAGGTCGGCGCCAAGACCGGCATGCACGTCACCTGCTGCACGCCCGAGGGCTACCGTCCCGACGCCGGCATCATCGCCCGGGCGCAGGAGGACGCGAAGGCCACCGGCGCCGTCATCGAGCTGACCAGCGACGTCGCCGCCGCCGTGAGGGGCGCCGACGTGATCTACACGGACACCTTCACGAGCATGGGCCAGGAGGCGGAGCACGACGTGCGCCTGGCCGCGCTCAGGGACTACCAGGTGAACGCCGCGATGCTCGAGCTGGCCGGTCCGCAGGTCAAGGTCATGCACTGCCTGCCGGCGCACTGGGGCGAGGAGATCACCGAAGAGGTGCTGTACTCGCCGAGCTCCGTGGTCTTCGACCAGGCGGAGAACCGGCTGCACGCGCAGAAGGCGATCATGGCGGCGGTCATCGCGTAGCTCGCTCCGCCGCCGCGCGCTGCCCGGACTCGCTGAGGCCGGGCGTGGACCAGCGTCCGCGCCCGGCCTCAGCCGTCTCCCGGGCTCGCCGGCCTCGCGAGGCGCCGGGCGAGCAGGACGAGGGTCGGGGCGAGCCGCGCCGGTGGCTCAGATCCAGCTCGGGAACCACATGATGTGCCGGAAGTAGGTGGGCGAGATGGGCAGCCCGAGGACGATGGGCACGAAGGCCACGATGATGCCGATCACGAGGCCCGCGACGACCATGGCCATCCAGGGCCGGTACTGCCGCAGGCGCGGCGAAAGCAGGTAGATGAGGACCGCCAGCGCGAGAAGGATGCCGATGGTCACCCCGACCCAACCGAGCGTGTCGCCGGCGCGCCTGGGCAGCGTCCAGAACAGCCAGCCGGCGGCGATGCCGACGGGCCGCCAGAGGACGGCTGCAGCCAGTGCAGCGATGGCGATGGCGACCCAGCCGCGGCGCGGCAGGACGCCGCCGGCGAACAGGCAGAGCGCCGTGGCCACCAGGATGGCCATGAACGGCGCCACCGGTGTCATGTAGTAGAGGAACGAGGTCCGCGTGGTGAGCGAACCAGGGCAGGTAGAGCACGAGGACGATGGCGGCCGCCGGCAGCAGCGCATAGGACCGGCGCAGCACGGCCAGCACGACCGCGCCGACCAGCGACAGGGTCGCGAGCCACCACAGGAACGGGTTCCCGATGGCGATCACGCCGTGATACGTCGTGGTGCCCTCGAAGTAGTACCAGACCGGGCGGTAGTCGATGATCCAGGTCGGCGCGAGCGACGCATAGGTATGCGTCGCCTTGAGATGGAGGTTGAAGATCACCATCTGCCGGTGCAGTTCGATGAAGTCGGCCACCGTATGACCGTGGAGGAAGTACTGGGTGTAGCTGAGCAGGTAGATGGCGATCGGCAGCGCGATCAGCGCCGCGAGGAGGAGCGCGATGCGGCCGCCGGCCGATCCCTGTGGGGGCGTCGCCAGCACTGCCTCAGCATCCGGCGTCAGGCCGGGTGGGCCGAGCTGGGGGACCGAAGGACTCGCTTCGTGATCGTCGTCCGCCTCGACCAGCGCCGCCGCCTTGCGCACCGCGCGCCGCTGAAGGAACCAGGCGACGACGATGATGAGCAGGGCCGCGATGATGGCCAGGGCGCCGGACCACTTGGTGCCCACGGCCATGCCTCCGGCGGCGCCACACAGGAGGAGCCAGCGGGCGCGCCAGCCGTCCTGCACGTAGCGCAGGGCCAGCAGGATGCAGAGCACCGTCCACACGGCGATGAACACGTCCAGGGTGGCGATGCGGGACTGCGCGACGCCGAGAGGGTCGGCGGCGGCGAACAGCAGGCCGATGATGGCCCATGGGGGGGATAGGCCGAGCCGGCGTCCCAGCGGGTAGACGCAGGCCAGGATGCCGAGGCCGGCGAGGACTGCCGGGAGCCGCCAGCCGAACGGACGGTCGCCGAACAGGAGGATGCCGGTGGCGATGGCGAACTTGCCCATCTCCGGGTGCGGCCAGGACACTTCGTCGCCGGCCGCCCAGCGGTACGCCCCGTGGGTGCCGACGCGACCGTCGACGATCGCCTTGGCGTCCTTGGCGTAGTAGATCTCGTCGAACATCATCTCCGCCGGGGTGCTGAGCTGCCACAGGCGGAGGGCGGTGGAGATGAGCAGGATGAGTGCCACCGCCAGGGCGTAGCCGTGGCGGCGTGCCGGATCCTGAATGCGAAGTGGGCTTGCCAGCATCTGCGTCCGAACCTCTTCAAGTATGCTGCGGATGCGCCGACAGTATAGTGAATCTGCGGGCGGCAGGAGGTCACTCGTGCGCAAGGCACTCATCGGGGCGCTCGCCCTGGGCATGTTCATCGCGTGGCTCGGCGCGGTCGCCGGCCCCTCCGCGGCCGCGACCGCGGTCGCGTCGTGGAGCGAGCGGCAGACCGTCCCCGGCCTCACCGAACGCACCATCTGGGGCCGGGACCAGGTGTACGTGTACCGGCTCCCGCGCAACGTCACCCACACGGGCGATGTGCACGTGGAGCTGACCTACACGCCGGCGGACGGTGACTGCTTCATCTACCTGCTCCGCCCGGTGGCCAAGGGGTCGCTGGAGTGGCAGGTCTGTCCCGGCACCTACGGCCAGGGCTTCCTGTCGCTGTGGCCCGGCCGGGAGGTCGTCGACTACGCCGTCCGGGGTGCTCGACCAGGACGCCGTCGACGACGGCGTGCGCGGCGACGCGTACTACGTGGTGGTCCAGGCGGCCAGCGCGGCGTCGCGCTTCCGCCTCTCGCGGCTATCTGCCTCGCACCAGGGCGGGTTCCACGGACACGACGTCCGACGACTCGTTCACGCGATTCCGGTTCGCGACGCCGGCTGCGGCCGGCAAGTCACTGTCCGTCGCCGGCGCGCCGTACGGCGGCCCGTTCGACCTGACCCCC
>CAWIDR010000008.1:0-160949 GCA_963834905.1 uncultured Thermoleophilia bacterium
CCGCGCGCTCGCGCCCATCTGGTACGCTAGCCGCAGTACTTCCCTCTCACAGAAGCCGAGGTGTGGCGTGCGCGCAGTGGTCATGGCCGGCGGCGAGGGCACCCGCCTGCGTCCGCTCACGAGCAACCAGCCCAAACCGATGGTCTCGCTGTGCGGCAAGCCGTGCATGGAGCACATCGTCGAACTCCTCAAGCGGCACGGCATCGACGAGACCGTGGTCACCCTCATGTTCCTGCCCAAGGTCATCCGCGACTACTTCGGCGACGGGTCCACGCTCGGGGTGCGCATGCAGTACTCGGTCGAGCAGTCGCCGGCGGGCACGGCCGGCAGCGTCAAGCTGGCCGAGGACGAGCTCCGCGACGACACGTGCATCGTCATCAGCGGCGACGCGCTCACCGACTTCGACCTGCAGGACATCATCAGGTTCCACAAGGAGCGCGGCGCGATGGTCACGATCGCGCTCAAGCGCGTCGAGAACCCGCTCGAGTTCGGCGTCGTCGTGGTCAACGAAGAGGGGCGCATCGAGCGCTTCCTCGAGAAGCCCACCTGGGGCCAGGTCTTCAGCGACACGGTCAACACCGGCATCTACGTGCTCGAGCCCGAGGTGTTCGACCACATCCCGGCCGACACCAAGTACGACTTCAGCCAGGAGCTGTTCCCCAAGCTGTTCGAGATGGGCGCGCCGCTCTACGGCTACGTCGCCGAGGGCTACTGGCAGGACATCGGCAGCCTGCCGCAGTACCTCGCCGCCAACCGCGACCTGCTCGACGGCAAGGTCCGGGCCGAGCTTCCCGGCATCGAGCTGCACAACCGCATCTTCCTCGGCGACGGGGTCAACCTCGACTCGCTGGAGAACATGCAGGGCCCCGCGTTCATCGGCAACTACGTCAAGATCGACCGCACGGCGTCCATCGGGGCCTACTCGGTGCTGGGCAGCAACGTCGTCGTCAAGGATCACGCCGAGACGCGCAACTGCGTGATCGCAGCCAATACCTACGTGGGCTCGTCCGCCAAGGTCCGCGGCGCCATCATCGGTCGTAACTGCGACCTCAAGGCGGGCTCGACGTTCAGCGAGGGCGCGGCGGTCGGCGACGAGTCCGTCATCGGCGAGCAGGCGTACATCGCCCCCGACGTCAAGATCTACCCGAACAAGACGGTCGAGGCCGGGGCCCAGATCAACAGCAGCATCATCTGGGAATCACGCGGCAGCGCGCAGCTGTTCGGCAAGGACGGCATCACCGGCCTCATCAACGTCGACATCACCCCGGAGCTGGCGCTCAAGATGGCCATGGCCTACGGCACCGTGCTCAAGAAGGGTGCGCGCGTCTGCACCAGCCGCGACGCGCACCCCGCGTCGCGGGTCATCAAGCGCGCCATCATCTCCGGCCTCAACTCCACCGGCGTCGTGGTGCGCGACCTGCGCGTGGCGAGCAGCGCCATCAACCGCTTCGACGTCAAGAACGGCAGCTCACAGGGCGGCATCCACGTGCGCATCGCGAGCTGGGACCCGGAGATGATCCAGATCCAGCTGTTCGAGCCACCGGGCGTCAACCTCAGCGAGTCGCGCCAGAAGGACATCGAGAAGTACTACGGCCGCCAGGACTTCCGCCGCGCGTTCTACAGCGAGTTCGGCGAGCTCCAGTTCCCGGACAGGGCCATGGAGACGTACGTGCGCGGCCTGCTCCGGTCCTGGGACGTGGAGCGCATCCACAGCCGCGCCTACCGGCTCGTGATCGACTACTCGTACTCGCCGGCGTCGCTCACGCTGCCCTACCTGCTGGGCAACCTCGGCGCCGAGGTGCTCTCGGTGCGCGCCTTCAACGAGCAGAACCACGTCAGCATGGGCGCGGAGGAGCTCGGCGCGAACATCCAGGAGGTCCAGCGCCTGGTGCGGACCATGGAGGCCGACCTCGGCCTCGTCATCGGCCCCGGCGCGGAGCGGCTGTACATCGTCGACGACACCGGCGCCGAGGTGCCGCTCGAGAAGGCGCTGCTGCTGTACGTCAAGCTCGTGGCGCAGAACGCGTCGCGTGGCGACAAGGTCGTCCTGCCGCTCACGGTCACGCACCTCGCGGAGGAGCTCGCCGAGCCGTTCGGCGTCGAGGTCGTGCGCACCAAGGTCTCGTTGCCTGCCCTCGCGCTCTCGTCGACGGAGGAGGGCGTCGTCTTCGCCGGCTCTCTCGGCGGCGGCTACATCTTCCCGCGGTTCCTGCCGGCGTTCGACGCCGTCATGAGCCTGGGCAAGCTGCTCGAGTTGCTCGCGCCTCAGGCGCGGCCGCTCAGCGAGCAGCTCAAGGAGATCCCCGTCAGCACGCTCGTCCACAAGACGGTGGCGTGCCCGTGGGCGCTCAAGGGCACCGTCATGCGCACGGCCACCGAGCACCTGCAGCGCGAGGCCGCGACGAGCGACGCCGAGCTCGGCATGGTGGACGGCATCCAGCTGCGCCGCGCCGACGGCTGGGTGCAGCTGCTTCCCGACGCCGACGAGCCCGTGTTCCACGTGTACGCGGAAGGGGCCGACCACCAGGACTCCGAGCGCCTCGCGGAGAGCTTCCTCGAGGTCGTCCGCGGCGTCATCCGGGAGCCCGCCGAGTAGGACGCGGGGTGCGGGCGGCGAACGCTGCCGTACAATGGAACGTATGGACGCACTCTCGCCCGGGGCCGGGCAGCCCGCCGCCGTCTCACGCCGAGGTCCGCTGCGGCGGCTCGGCTCCTGGTACCGCACGCCACGTGTGGGTGGCCGACCGCGCTGCTCATCGTCGTGCTCGCGGTCGCCGGTTTCGTGGCCGTGCAGGCGCTCACGTGGGATCACGTCGGCGACGGCGTCTCCGTCGCCGGGGTGCCGCTGGGCGGGCTCGACGACGCCGCCGCCGCGGCGGCGGTCACCTCCCAGGTGGCGCCCCGCGTCGGCACGGTGCAGCTCGACACCGGGAGCGAAGAACCGCTCTCGCTCACGCTCCGGCAACTCGGCATCACGCTGGATGCCGGCGCGACGGCGGCGGCGGCCATGGACGCCGGGCGCCGCGACCTCCCGCTCGGTCTCAGCGTGTGGCTGCCGGGCGGGACGAGCAAGGTCTCGCCGGTCGTGCGCGTCGATGCGACCGCCTACAAGAAGGGCATCGAGGCCGTGCGCGCCCAGATGGACGTGCCGGCGCGGGACGCGCGGCTCAAGCTCAGCGGCGAGCGCGTCGCCGTCGTGCCGGCCAGGCAAGGGACCGAACTGGATGCAGTCGCGCTCGAGCGCGCCATCCTCGGCGCCCTGGCCGCCGGGCGAAGCTACGCCGGCCCGGTCCCGACCAAGGTCGTCGCGCCCGAGGTGAGCACCGTCGACGCCGAGGCGCGGGCCTCGGCCGCGGTGGAGTACCTCGCGCGGCCGATCACGCTGCGCTATCGCTCCAGGGAGGTCGCCCTCACGCCTGCCCAGATGGCCGACATGCTGTCGGTCAACAAGGGGGACGACGCCGACCAGTACCCGCTCACGTTCCACAACGACCACGCGGCGACGGAGCTTCACCGCCTCTTCGCCTTCGCGGAGACGCCCCCGGTGAACGCCACGGTCGAGGTCAACGACGACGGCACCGTGCACGTCACCGAGAGCCAGTCGGGGATGGTGCTCGACATGCCGGTGCTCATGGACGAGCTCGACGACGCCGCCACCGGCGGCGGGATGCGCACGATCTTCGTGGCGCTCACGCCGGCGTTCCCCAAGCTGAGCACCGCCGACGTGGAGCGCATGGGGCTCGCTTCTCTCGGCTCGCAGTTCGTCACCTACTTCGACCCGCGCAACGTCTCACGCGCCGGCAACATCGCGCTCGCGGCCAAGCTGGTGGACGGCACGGTGGTCCAGCCGGGGGAGACGTTCTCGCTCAACGCCACGATGGGGCCGCGCACGGCCAACCGCGGGTTCGACTACGCGCCGGTCATCGCCGCGGACAACGTGCTCCGCCAGGGTGTGGGCGGCGGCATCTGCCAGTACGCGACGACGCTCTTCAACGCCGTGTTCTTCGCCGGCCTCCCGGTCGTGGAGCGGGAGGCCCACTCGCTCTACATCTCGCACTACCCGATCGGCCGCGACGCCACCGTGTCCTGGGGCAGCGCCGACTTCAAGTTCAAGAACGACACCGGCAAGAGCATCATGATCCGCAGCTGGATCGACGGCGGCGCGCTCACGGTGGCGCTGGTGGGCAAGACCGGGCGCACGGTCGAGTACAAGACGGGCTCCTTCTACGATATTCATAAGCCTGCGCACGGCAAGTCGAACCCGAGGGTGATCTACGACAGCGACCTCGGCCCGGGCGTCATCCGCTGGGAGAGGGGCATCGACGGCCGAAGCGTCAAGGTCGAGCGGACGGTGAAGGATGCGGACGGCAAGGTGCTGTTCCGCGACACGTTCGTGTCGCACTACGATCCGCTGGACTGGGTGAAGCGCGTCGGGACCTGACGCGCGCGTTCGCGAGGCGGCGGGGGAGAGAGTCCCCGCGTCACGCCTGCCGCCTCACCCCGTCTTGGCGATGACCTGCTTGCAGACCACCTTGAGCGTCTCGAAGACGCCCTGGCCGGTGACCGCGCTGCTCTCCGTCACCGGCGAGTCGGTGTGGTTGAGCAGCTCGTTGAGGTCCTCCACCGAGAAGACCTCGGTGAGGTCGCGCTTGTTCATCTGGATGACGAACCCGAGCTTGCTGAGGTCGTCGCCCTGGCTGAGCAGGTTGTCCCAGAGGTTGAGGTAGCTCTCCACGTTCTCGTCGAGACGCGTGATCTGCGAGTCGGCGACGAAGATCACGCCGTCGACGCCCTGCAGCACCAGCTTGCGGCTGGCGTTGTAGTAGCTCTGGCCAGGCACGGTGTAGAGGTGGAACCGCGTCTGCATCCCCTTGACCGTGCCCAGCGTGAGCGGCAGGAAGTCGAAGTAGAGCGTGCGCTCTTCTTCGGTGGCGATGCTGACGAGCTTGCCGCGCGCGTCCGGATTGATCTTGCGGTGGATGTACTGGAGGTTGGTCGTCTTGCCGCAGAGGCCGCACCCGTAATAGACGATCTTGTAGTTGATCTCACGGGCGGCGAAGTTGATCAGGGGCATAGGGCTGTCTCACATGTCCTTGAAGAGGTCGTCCATGGCAGTGCCGGCGGCCGCCTCGAAGTCGGCGTCCATCGACGGTGTGTTCTCGTCCTCCGGGCCCTCGAAGATCTGCCGGAGCACTTCGATGGCGCGCTGCGTGTAGAGGCGCACCTTGCCCACCTGGGTCTCGCGCCCGAAGGTGACGATGAGCAGCACCTGGTCGGTGACCTGGGAGACGTGCAGGTTGAGCGCCTTGCCCTCGTGGAAGAGCAGCGTGAACTCGTTCTCGTCGAGGATCTTGGCGAGCTGCTGGGTGGCCGCGAACGAGCTGGCCGCCAGCGAGGCGAGGGAGAGGGTCTCGGGGTGGTACTCGTCGGAGGCCGTGGTGATGGGCTGTCCGGACGTGCTGATGAGCGCCAGGAAGCTGGACCCGGAGACCTCCTTGAGCTTCTGCAGCAGGTCGTCGCAGCGGTCCAGCTGACGATCGTTGATGACGAGTCCCTTGCGACGAGCCACGCACGCTCCTCCCGTAGACGCCCGCGGTGGCCGAAGTATATATCAGCCCCGCCGCGGGCCCGCGTCCGGCCGGCGCTGCACCCTGTATCGTCGCGTTCGGGAAAAAGCATGAGAGGGCTGAGTGCATGGACCGAGAGGCTGAGAGGGCGCCCGCCCCCGGGCAGGAAGCCGGGCGCCGGCTGCGAAGCTGTCACAAGCATGGAAGACGCCAGCGAATGACCACACGAGGCGAGCGAGGCCCGGCATGGGCCTGAAAGGCGACCTCGGTGAGCTTCCGCTCGCGGACCTCGTGGAGATGACGTCCGTCGGCGGCAAGACCGGGCGTCTCGTCCTCTTCGACGAGGAGGACGTGGTGGCGGGAGTGCTGACGTTCCGCGGCGGCCGGCTGGTCGGCGCGCGCAGCGGCGAACTCACGGCCGAGAAGGCCTTCTACTCGCTGCTCGGGCTCAAGACCGGATCGTTCGACTTCGACCCGTCGGCCGAGCTCGAGGACGACGACGTCAACCTGCCGACCGAGTCGCTGCTCATCGAGGGCATGCGCCGCCTCGACGAGACCTACAGACTGCGCCGGCGCCTGCCGGCGCCGGCCGTCGTCCGGTACCTCGGCGGCGAGGCCGACGACGCCCTCGAGGCGCGTCTCCTCGGCTATCTGGGCCCGGGCGCACGCACGGTCGGGGACGTCGTCGAGGGGATCCTCGTCGGCGGCGACGCCGACGAGTACGACGCGCTCCACGCGCTGCGCCGCCTCGCCTCCCGCGAGGTCGTGCGCGTCGAGCGCCCCCAGGCGGCCGGCGGGGGAGACCTGCACGCCGGCAGACCACCTCAACCTGAGCTTGAACGTTGAGGCGGGGTCCGGTAGCATCGGCAATCCAGCCCTCTACCCACGGAGAGGAGTCGCGCCATGGATGACATCGTCGATCTGGTGTCCCGTTCGGACGACGACCTGCGCGCGCTCATCGCGGAACTCGAGGCCGAGGAGCGCGACATCTCCCGCCGCCGGCGCATCCTGCACGGCGAACTCGACATCCTGCGCGCCGAACTCGTGATGCGCCTGCAGCGCAAGCACGCCAAGGGCGAGTCCGTCATCTCCGCCGACGACGTGGCGGGTCTGTCGCAGATCCTGGCCGGCAAGGGGCCGACCAGCGACGCTCCCGCCGCCACAGCCCGGCGATGACGAGGACGCGGAGAAGTAGCGTGTTCTGCCCCGAGTGCGGCATCCGCAACTCAGAGGGCGCCAGCTTCTGTGTCCGCTGCGGAGCCAGCCTCCTCGCGGACCAGCCCGAGTCGGCGACCACGCTCAGTTACGTCCCCGGCGAGGAGGACCGCGAAGCCACGCCGTTCGCAGCCTGCGTGGACGACGCGTGTCTCGTCATCCGCAGCGGCGGCGGCAGGGCGGGGGAGACCTACGTGCTCAGGAACGAGCGCGTCGCCATCGGCCGGCATCCCGACGCGGCGATCTTCCTCGACGACGTCACCGTCTCGCGCAACCACGCGGTGATCATGCGCGAAGGGGACGCCTGGGTGATCGTCGACGAGGGCAGCCTCAACGGCACCTTCGTCAACCGCCGCCGCGGCGAGCGCACCGTGCTCAGCGACGGCGACGAGATCCAGATCGGCAAGTACAAGCTCACGTTCCTCGCCCCGGCGGGGACCTGACGGGCGCCGGGGGGCGACGTGTCCGAGACCGCGGAACTGCTGTTCGACGTAGGCGACGAGCGTCTGCTCACCATCGGCACGGTGGTCGATCGCCTGCGCGGGGAGTTTCCCGACATCAGCGTCAGCAAGCTGCGCTACCTGGAAGAGCAGGGGCTGGTCACGCCCAGGCGGACCAAGTCCGGGTACCGGCTGTACTCCCAGGACGACTTCTCGCGCCTCGTGCGCGTGCTCAGCATGCAGCGCGACGAGTACCTGCCGCTCAAGGTCATCCGCCGCGAGCTCGAGCGGAGCCCCGCGAGCCCGCTGCCGACGGCGCGGCAGGGACTGCGCAAGACGGACCTGCTGAGCACGGCGGACGCGCGCGAGTACACCTCCGAAGAGGTCATCCAGCTCACCGGCGCCGACGTCGCCCTGCTCGACGAGCTCGAGGACTACGAGCTCATCCACGGCCGCCAGGTCAGCGGCGTCAAGCGCTACACCGAGACCGACGCCGGCATCGTGGCGGCCGCGGCGCAGCTCGCGCAGCTGGGCCTGCGTCCCAAGAACCTCCGCGTCGTCAAGAGCGCCGTCGACCGCGAGATCGGACTCATCGAGCAGGTGCTCCTGCCGGCGCTGCGCTCCAACCGGCCCGAGCGGCGCCGTGAGGGCCTGGACCAGCTCGACGACATCGTCCAGGCCTCGGCCCAGCTCCGCCAGCTTCTGCTCGCCCGCGGCGTCCGCCGGCTCACCGGCAGCGACTCGCGCTGAGGGAGCCGTCCCGTCACCCGCAGCGGCGCCGCCGCATCCGCACTCACAAGGAGATCCCATGACTGACGCCGGCTTCGACCTCGCCGCCCACGTGCGTGACATCCCGGATTTCCCCAAGGAGGGGATCCTGTTCCGCGACATCATGCCGCTGCTGCAGGAGCCCAAGGCGCTGCACGAGGCCGTCGACCGCCTCGTCGAGTACGGCGTGGGCAAGCACGTGGACGTCGTGATGGGGGCGGAGGCGCGCGGGTTCATCCTCGGCGCCGCCGTGGCCTACGGCCTCGGCGCCGGCTTCGTCTGCGCGCGCAAGCCCGGCAAGCTGCCGCACGACACCATCTCCGCCGAGTACGACCTCGAGTACGGCACCGACAAGCTCGAGGTCCACGCCGACGCGATCAAGCCGGGGCAGAACGTGCTCGTGCACGACGACCTTCTGGCCACGGGCGGCACGGCCAGGGCCAAGATCGAGCTCGTCGAGAAGCTCGGCGGCAAGGTCGTCGGCATCGCCTTCATCATCGAGCTCGCCGGCCTCGAGGGCCGCAAGAAGCTCGAGGGCTACGACGTCTTCAGCCTGATCACGTACTGACGGCGCAGGGCGGGCGGCGCTCGGCCGAGCCGCCGCCAGCGCGCCGCGCCTGGCCGTGAGGCCGCGCGCCCTTCGCGTCAGCCCGAGCCCGTGGACGAACACCTGTTCGTGTGCGGGGCTCGTTGGCTGCTCGGCTTCACGTCTGCGAGCCCACGCGGCGACCTTCGAACCAGCCCGTCGGCCATTTGCACGCTCGCCGCAACCTGCGTTCATTTCCCGTCGGCCACACATGGAGCCTCGCCTGGGCGGCCTGGCGCGCACGAACGGCGGCGCCGGAGGTGCCACGGACTAAAGGGGAGCCGCCAGGCGCGCCGCCGGTGGTGGCGGCGGCGTTCATGAACGGGGCGCTCCGCGCCGTGCGCCGCGATCGCCGTGGACGACCTGGGAGCCCGCGGCACGGCCCGACTGCCGACTGAGACGCGCGGCACCCGCGCAGACACAGCAAAGCCCGGCAGCGCGCGTGCCGTTTCGCCGGCCGGGGAGAGAGGGACCGTGCGACCCCGGACGACCAGAGGCGGGGATGGAGCCGGCAGTCTCGCGAAACGGCTAGCTTTACATAACGGAGATTATCGCGTGTTATTCCTGAGCCCGATCGGCGGCAAAGGACGGGCTTTCAGGGGAAGAACCGCCGGAAACGGCTACCAGCGCCGCCCGAGATACTGCGGTGACGAGGGCATCTCCCTCACGCACGCGCTCAGGAACTCGGAGATCGGCGGGCGCACGTCGGCGGACTGCAGCTGGAACTCGCTCAGGAAGCGCGCGTTGAGGACCTTGACGTCCTGCGGCTCCGGCAGCGCCTCCGCCGGCGCGGAGATCTCGAAGATCAGGTGGATCACGTGCTTGGCGTAGTCGGGCTCCGGCGAGATGGACTCGACGATCGCCACCAGGCGCTGGACGCCGACGCGCAGGCCGAGCTCCTCCTGGAGCTCGCGGCGCAGCGCGTCGGAGAGGGTCTCGCCGAACTGGACGCCGCCGCCGGGCAGGAGCCAGTAGCGCTCGTCGCCTCTTCCCTGCTCTACCATCAAGATACTACCCTCGTGGATGAGCAGGCCTGCGACGCGAATAGTAGGCTTGTCTCCCGGGTCCGCGGCGTCGTCCATGACGCCGGCGGCCTCGGGATCTGGAGTCGCGTCCGGCATGTCAGCTCCCCCCCGTGCCGCTCGAGCCGAACCCGCGCTCGCCGCGGTGGGTGTCGTCGAGCGCGTCGGTCTGGACCAGGTCGACCGCGGTGAGCGGCAGAAACAGCAACTGGGCGATGCGGTCGCCCACGGCCACGTGGAACGCCGCGCTCTTGTCGGTGTTCAGGAGGATGATGCGCACCTCGCCACGATATCCCGGATCGATGAGTCCGGGGGCGTTGACGATGCGAGATGCCGTGGCGCGCGGCGAGCCCCGAGCGCGGGAGCGTGAGCGCCGCGAGGTGGCTCGGCAGCCCGAGCGCGACGCCCGTGCCGACGACGGCGCGTTCGTAGCGGCCGCAGCGTGGCTTCTTCGGCGGCGCAGAGGTCCCAGGCGGCGTCGTGCTCGTAGGCGCGCTCCGGAAGGCGTGCAGCCGGGCTGAGGAGCTTCACGGGCACGGGCAGGCCGGCGTCAGGCATCGTCGCCGGCCTCCTCTGCGTCCTCAAGGGACTTCGAGATCGTCGTCTTCGTCCGCCGCCGCGACGTCCTCGTCCTCGTCCGGGATCTCGGGATCGAGACGGAAGCGTGCGTAGCGCCCGGCCTCCGCGGCGGGCAGCCGGGCCTCGAAGATCACGCCCTCGGGCGTGTGCTCCTCCTGCACGTCGCTGGCGATGCCGCGCAGGCGGTGCATCTCGCCGCCCTCGCTGTACGGGAACAGCAGGCGGACGGGCCGCAGCGCGCGGTCGAAGAAGCGCGCCAGGCGGGCCTGGAGCTCGTCGAGGCCCCGCCCGGCGCCCGCGGCGATGAACTCAGCCTCCGGGTACAGGGCGCGCAGGCGCGTGAGCTTGCCCTCGTCGAGCCGGTCGATCTTGTTGAAGACCACGATCCTCGGGGCCTTGCTGCCGATCATGTCGAGCACGTCGGCCACCGTCTTCTCGCGCACGGCGATCTCGGACGGATCGAGGCTGGCGTCGGAGACCACGAGGACGACGTCCGCCAGGGTGGTCTCCTCGAGGGTGCTGGCGAAGGCGTCGACGAGCTGGTGCGGCAGCTTGCGGATGAAGCCGACCGTGTCCGTGACCACGTAGTCGCGGTCGTGGTAGCGGAAGGTCCGCGAGGTCGGGTCCAGAGTCTCGAAGAGGCGGTCGCGCACGGAGACCTCAGCGTCGGTGAGCGCGTTGAGGAGCGTGGACTTGCCGGCGTTGGTGTAGCCGGCGAGCGCGACGAGCGGCACACCGGTGCGCAGGCGCTTGGCGCGCTGCGTGCGGCGGGTGCGCGCCATCTGCTCGATGCGATTGCGCAGCGTCTGGATGCGCTTGCGCACCACGCGCCGGTCGACCTCCATCTTGGTCTCGCCCGGGCCGCGCATGTCGACGCCGGCGCCCAGGCGGCTCATCACGAGGCCCTTGCCGCGCATCCGCGTGAGCTCGTATTCGAGCTGGGCGAGGTGCACCTGCATCGTGCCCTCGAGGGAGTGCGCGTGCTTGCTGAACACGGTGAGGATGAGCTCGGTGCGGTCGAGGACGTCGGCGTCGACCGCGTCGAGCACCGAGGCGACCTGCGCCGGCGAGAGGTCGTCCTCGCAGACGGCGACGGTGGCCGCGTTCTCCACGATCGTCTCCTTGAGCTCGTCCATCTTGCCCTTGCCGAGATAGGTGCGAGGGTTGGGCGAGTCCCGGTGCTGGATCACGTCGGCGACCCAGTCCATGTCCGCCGAGCGCAGGAGTTCCTTGATCTCGCTCAGCTGCTCGTCCTCGCCGGGCTCCGCGCGACCGCCGCCGGGAACGACCGCGAACACGACCGACCGCGGGCGGACGACGGTGGCGCCGGTCTCTTGACCGGTCTCAGCGTCCATCGGGCCTCCTTCTTCCTGCGCTGCGGCTGTCTAGAGTCGTACTCGCTCCTCGATGCGCCGCACGGCCTCTTCGAGGCGGTCGTCCGGCAGTGTCAGAGAGAGGCGCACGTAGCCCTCGCCGGACGGCCCGTAGGCAGCCCCCGGCGTGACCACGACGTCCGCCTGCTCCAGTACCTGCTGGGTGAAGCCGGCGGACGTGTAGCCGTCGGGCACAGGCACCCACAGGTAGATGGTTCCCTTGGGCGGCTCGACGTGCATGCCGACCGTGCGCAGCGCCTGCACGAGAAGGTCGCGGCGGTGCTGGTAGACGCGGCACATCTCGTGGACGCACTCCTGCGAGCCGGAGAGCGCCGCGGCGGCGGCGCGCTGCACGGCGCCGAACATGCCGGAGTCCAGGTTGGTCTTGAGGCGCCAGTACGCGTCGACGACCTCGCGGTCACCGACGACGGCGCCGGCGCGCCAGCCGGTCATGTTGTAGCTCTTGGAGAGGCTGAACATCTCGACGCCGACCTCGGACGCGCCGGGAGTCGCCAGGAAGCTCGGCGCCACGTACCCGTCGTAGGTGATGTCGGCGTAGGCGTTGTCGTGGACCACGACGATGTCGTTGGCCCTCGCGAAGTCGACGAGGCGGGCGAAGAAGTCGTCCTCGATCACGGCGCCGGTCGGGTTGTTCGGGTAGCTCACGAAGATCATCTTGGCGCGTGCCAGCGTCTCCGCCGGGATGGCCTCGAGGTCGGGCTGGAAGCCGAGTTCGGGCACCAGCGGGAGGTAGCGCCGCGGAACCGTCGGCCAGCATCGGGCCCGGTGACGTAGACCGGGTATCCGGGGTCGGCCGCCAGGGCCAGGTCGCCCGGGTCGAGCAGCACCTGGCAGATGTGGGCGATGCCCTCTTTGGCGCCGAGCAGCGGGACGATCTGGTCGGCGGGGTCGAGCGTGACGCCGAAGCGCGTCGCGTAGAACCCGGCCACGGCCTCGCGGAAGCCCAGCTCGCCCTGGTTGCTGGGGTACTGATGGGTGGCCGGATCGGCCGCGCCGGCGGCGAGCGCCTCGACGATGTGCGGCGGCGTGGGCAGGTCGGGATCGCCGATCCCGAGGCTGATGACGTCCACGCCGGCGGCCTTGCGCTCGGCGATCTGGCGCTCGATGGCGGCGAACAGGTAGGGCGGCAGCGTGCGCACGCGTTCTGCGATCCTCATGGTCCTCCGGAGATGCGGGTCCTGGTCGTGGCCCTATTCCAGGTGGGCCAGGAACTCGAGCGAGAGGTCGCCGTGGTAGATCTCCTCGGCGGGCCCGGTCATGAACACGCGCCAGTCGGGGCGGACCTCGACGACGAGCTTGCCGCCCGGGAGTTCCACGGTGACCGGGCTCGTGCACTGCCCGGTGCGCACCAGCGCGACCGCGGTCGCGGTGGCGCCGGTGCCGCAGGCGCGGGTCTCCCCCACGCCGCGCTCCCACACGCGCACCTTGGCGTCGTGCTCGCCCAGGACCTTCACGAACTCCACGTTGGTCTTGCGCGGGAAGTACTTGTGCTCCTCGATCACCGGGCCGATCTCGTGCAGCGGGACGAGCTCGAGTGGCCACGGCGACTGGATGATGGCGTGCGGGTTGCCGACGTCGACGAAGGTGAACGTGAAGCTGCGGCCGGCGGCGTTGAGCGTCTCCTCGACGCAGTCGCCGTCGAAGCCCTCGAGCTTCTCGCCGCCGAAGCGGGCGATGCCCATGTCGACGGTGACCTCGTAGCCTTCGCCGAGCTTCGGGATGATCTCGCCGGCGCCGGTGTCCAGGACGACGGTGTCGCCGGCGATGGCGCCCTCCATCTTGAGCTTGCGGGCGACCATGCGGACTCCGTTGCCGCACATCTCGGCCTCGCTGCCGTCCGGGTTGAAGATGCGCAGCGGGAAGCGAGCCTCGCCGGTCGGCTCGCCGATCAGCAGGATGCCGTCCGAGCCGATGCCGAGGTTGCGGTCGCAGAGCAGGCGCACGCGTTCGGGCGTGAGCTCGAACGGAAGCTGCTCCACATGCAAGACGATGTAGTTGTTGCCGAGGCCCTGCCACTTGGAGAACTGGACCTTGCCGAGACCCTGCCACTGAGGCTGCTGCACCCGTCATGACCCCCTGTGAGCGTACAGCGCGAAGCGTGATGCATCGCGCCGGAACGGAAATCCTACCACGACGCGGTTTGGAGGACGCTCAGGACGTCGCCGGCGACGGCGGCCGCAGAGCGTCCCGACGCGGGGATCCTGGCCGCGTCGGGCAGCTTGCGCATCCAGGTGAGCTGGCGGCGCGCCAGGGCGCGCGTGCGCGCCTTCATGCGCGTCGCGGCCTCATCGAGCGCGAGGTCGCCGTCGAGGACGGCGCAGAGCTCGCGCACGCCTATCGCCTGGCCGGCCGTGCGCGAGAAGGGGCCCGCCGCTCGCGCCGCGGCCACCTCCTCGAGGGCGCCGGCGGCGAGCATCTGGTCCACGCGCCGCTCGATGCGCTCCTTGAGCGCGGCGCGGTCGTCGCCCGGGTCGAGGGCGACGAGCCGGTGGGCGTAGCGGCCGCCGGCGCTCCAGAGCTCCCCCGTCTGCGGTCCGCCCTCTCCCCCGCCTTCGAGCGCCTCGAGGGCGCGGATCACCCGGCGCCCGTTCTGCAGGTCGATGCGCGCCGCGACGTCGGGCGCGCGCCGCTGAAGCTCCGCCCGGAGTTCTCCGGGTGAGCTCTCCCAGCGCTCCTCCAGCTCCCGCCGCCGCGCCGCGTCGGGCTCGGCGCCGAAGGCGAGGTCGCCGAGCACGGCGCGCAGATAGAGCCCGGAGCCACCCTCGACGATGACCGGCCGTCCGGCTGCGAGCAAGGCCGTCGACGATCTCGTGCGCCCGGCGCGAGAACTCCGCCACGGTGCACTCATCCTGCGGAGACGCCCAGCCGACGAGGTGGTACGTCGCTCTGGTGCGGGCCTCCGCGCCGGGCTGATTGGTGACGATCGGCAGCCCGGCGTAGACCTGCATGGAGTCGGCGACGACGATGTCGGCCTCCAGCAGAGCGGCGAGCTCCAGCGCCACGTCGCTCTTGCCCAGGGCGGTGGCGCCGAAGAGGGCGACCACCGGCGGCGCTTCAGTCATCCCCGGGAGCACAGCCGTCGTCGTCGTGGACGGCCGGCGCGTCGCCTTGCCGGTACCGGGTGACCTTGAACCGCCGCACGTCGAACGACTGGTCGGCGGCGATGCCCGCCTTCTGGCACGCGATGGCCGACCTGGGCGTCGACCGTGTCCACGCCCGCAAGGGCGGGCAGCAGGACGCCACGCCTGAACCCGGCCTCGACGATCACGCCGTAGACCTGCGGATCGAGGTCGGTCAGCTCGCACGCCTCACTGGGGTCGAGGACGTCGACCGAGCAGGTGAGGGCCTCGAGCTCGTCGCCGGTCACCGGCGGGAAGCGAGGGTCGCGCATCGCCGACGAGTGGGCATTGCGGGCGATCTCCCAGCCCAGTGACGTCTCCGCCGGCTCCAGGGTGCCGATGCAGCCGCGCAGCTCGCCGTGCTTCTTGAGTGTGACGAAGCACGCCGCCCGACGCTCGTAGAAGGCGTCCTCGGGGGGCTCCGGCGCGCGGCCGCCGGCCACGTAGGCGCCGACGCAGGCGAACGCGTAGTCGGCCGGGCCCGGCGCCGGGCCGGCGACCCCGTCGTGCGGTTCGCTCATGCCTGGGCGTCCGCCGGGACCGGGCGAGGCCCGAACCGCGCCACGAGATACCCGACCCCATACGGTCCCTCGTAGCTGATGATCTCAGGGTCGACGGTCGCGTCGTCGCCGAGGAAGCCGCCGAGCGCGACGAGGCTGCGCAGGCCGCACTCGGCGGCCCCGTCCAGCAACACCGGCTCGATGCGCATGAGGCCGGGGAAGTCGCCGACGCCCAGCAGGCTGACGACCTCGTCGTCGAACAGCTTGCCGCGAGGGTCGTACGGCGCCGGCGCCCCGTGGATGAGCGCGTGCGAGAGGTCGCCGGAGGCCAGGAACAGCGTGTCCCTGCCCAGCTCTTCGGCGCAGCGGCGCACGAGCTGGCCGAGCGCGCGGTGCTCGGCGTACGGCCCGACCACCGAGAGGCTGACGATGCGATCGGGCCGCAGGAAGCTCAAGGGGACGAGCACGCCCCAGTCGAGCACGTCGCCGTCGTCGGGGATGAGGCGAAGCTTGCGGTTGTCTCCGGCCAGGGCGAGCAGCAGCTCGGCGAACTGCACGTCGTTGTCGTAGCTGAACGCGGCGTCCGGACAGCGGAACCGGCCGAAGTCGCCGTGCAGGCGCTCCGCGGTCTTGACCCCGTGCGAGGCGCCGAAGTCGTCCGCGTGCGGCGAGATGACGACGATCGTCTCGGGCTCGCCGACGGAGGCCGCCAGCTTCTCCATCGCGGTGACGGTGGCGGCGATCTTGCCGCGCGCGGTGCCGCCGACCTCGGGGATGAGCAGTGGAGGGTGAGGGCAGATGCAGCCTTGCATGACGATGCCTCCTGGTCGCCGGCTCAGACCGAACCGCGCAGCGTGGTGGAGGTCGCTGCGGTGATATCCACCGTCACTATAGCACCGGGCTCCACGGCTCCGGCGACGTTGACGGTCACGTTCTGGCGGGAGCGACCGCGGTGCTGCACGCCATCCCGGCTGGCGCCCTCGATGAGGACTTCGGCGCGCCGTCCGACCCACGCGCGGCGGGAGGCCAGCGCCTGCTGCTGCGTGAGCTCGATCAGGCGCTCCACGCGCTCCCGGCGGACGTCGGGCGGCACCTGGCCGGGCAGCTCGGCGGCCGCGGTGCCCTGGCGGGGCGAGAACACGAACGTGAACGCCGCGTCGAACGCGGCCTCCCGCACGAGGGCGAGCGTCTCCCCGAACTCGTCCTCGGTCTCGCCGGGAAAGCCGGCGATGAGGTCGGTCGTGATGCTGACGTCGGGCACGGCTGCACGGAGGGCGCGGACGCGATCCAGGTACTGGGCGGCCGTGTAGCCGCGCCGCATCCCCCGGAGCACGCGATCCGAGCCCGCCTGGGCCGGCAGGTGCACGTGCTCGCACACGCTCGGCAGCTCGGCGATGGCGGCGACGAGGTCGTCGCCGAGGTCCTTGGGATGGGAGGTCATGAACCGGACGCGGTCCAGGCCGTCGACCGCGTCGAGCCGTCGCAGCAGCGCGGCGAAGCTTGGAGTCGCTCGCGTCTCCCCCGCCCTGGAGGTCGCGCCCGTAGGCGTTGACGTTCTGGCCCAGCAGCGTGACCTCGCGGACCCCGTCCGCTACCAGGGCCTCGACTTCCGCGGCGAGCTCCTCGACGCGACGGCTGCGCTCCGGCCCGCGGACGAACGGGACGATGCAGTACGAGCAGAAGTTCGTGCAGCCGCTCATCACCTGCACCCAGGCCTGGAACGGCCGCTCGCGGCGTGCGGTCAGGCTGCCGCTGAAGTGCGGCCCGTCCTCGAAGAAGCCGGTGGGGCCGTCGCCGGCCGGCTCCACCGCCACGTGCAGCAGCTCCGGCAGCCGGTGCAGGTTCTGCGGGCCGAGCGCGCCGTCCACGAAGGGGAAGCGCGCGAAGAAGTCCGCCTGCTCCGCCTGCGGCAGGCAGCCGGTGACGAGGACCACGCGCGCCGGATCCTGGCGCTTGAGCCTCGCCGCGGTGCCCAGGTGCCCGGCGAGGCGGTCGTCGGCGCTCTTGCGCACGGTGCACGTGTTGTAGACGAGCACGTCCGCGTCGTCGGGCTCGGCCGCGCGCTCCAGGCCTTCGGCCTCGAGCAGCGCGCGGATGCGCTCGGCGTCGTGCTCGTTCATCTGGCAGCCGAACGAGCGCAGGTAGTAGCGGCCGGTCATGACGATCTCGTCGCGGTCGCGGGACGGCGCACGAGGCGCCGCGCCCGCTATTGAGCTGCGTAGCGGGCTCAACTGGCGGTGCGCCGCAGGCACACCGGCTACTTGGCGATGTCGACGGCGCGGCTCTCGCGGATGACGGTCACCCGGATCTGGCCCGGGTAGTCGAGCTGGTCCTCGATCTCGCGCGCGATCTCGTGCGCCAGCAGCGAGGTCGCGTCGTCGTCGATCTCGCCCGGCTTGACCATCACGCGCACCTCGCGGCCCGCCTGCATGGCGAAGCACTTCTCGACGCCCTTGTGGGCCTCGGCGATGCTGCTCCAGCGACTCGAGCCGCTTGACGTAGTTCTCGAGCGACTCGCGGCGGGCGCCGGGACGGGCGGCGCTGATCGCGTCGGCCGCCTGCACGAGCACGGCCTCCACGGTCTGCGGCTCGACGTCCTGGTGGTGCGCCTGGATGGCGTGGCACACGCTCTGCGACTCGCGGTACTTCTTGCAGAGCTGCTGCGAGATGTCGGCATGAGAGCCGTCGACCTCGTGGTCGATGGCCTTGCCGATGTCGTGCAGCAGGCCGGCGCGCTTGGCGATCTTGACGTTGGCGCCGAGCTCGGCGGCCATGATGCCGGCGAGGTGCGCGACCTCGATGGAGTGGTTGAGGACGTTCTGGCCGTAGCTGGTGCGGTACTTGAGGCGCCCGAGGACCTTGACCAGCTCGGGCGCCACACCGTGCACGTTGGTGTCGAAGCAGGCCTGCTCGCCGGCCTCTTCCATGGCGGCCTCGACCTCGGCCTTGGCGGCCGTGTAGGTCTCCTCGATGCGCGCCGGGTGGATGCGCCCGTCGGCGATGAGCTTGGTGAGCGTGAGGCGGGCGGTCTCGCGGCGCACGCCGTCGAAGCCGGAGAGCACGACGGCCTCCGGCGTGTCGTCGATGATGAAGTCGATGCCGGTGACGTTCTCGAGCGTGCGGATGTTGCGGCCCTCGCGCCCGATGATCCGGCCCTTCATGTCGTCGGAGGGCAGGTTGCACGACCGAGACGGTGGTCTCGGCGACGTGGTTGGCGGCGGTACGCTGGATGCTGAGCGAGAGGATGTTGCGAGCGCGGCGGTCGGCCTCCCGGTGCGCCTCTTCGTCGATCTGGCGGACGAGCTTGGCCATCTCGTGGCGCGCCTCCTCCTCCGTCTGCTTGAGGAGGATGTCCTTGGCCTGGGCGGCGCTGAGCCCGGAGATGCGCTCGAGCTGGATCATCGCCTCGGCGTGCGCGTTCTGCGTCTCGTCGGAGACCCGCTGGCTGTTCGCGTCGCGGTCGCGGATGGACTGCTCGCGGCGGTCCTGCTCGGCGGCGCGAGCGTCGATGGCCTCCTCGCGCTGCAGCATGCGCTGCTCGGCCTTGCCCAGCTCCTCACGCCGGCCCCCCAGCTCGCTCTCTACCTCGCTGCGGACGCGGTGGACCTCTTCCTTGGCCTCGAGGCGGGCCTCCTTGAGGATGGTGTCCGCCTCACGGCGAGAGTCCTTGAGGAGCTTCTCAGCCTCGCGCTCGGCCCCCGCCAGCTTGCTCGAGGCGAGGTTGCGGCGGATGAAGTACCCCACCGCGATGCCGACCACCAGGCCAACAACGATATAGACCGCAATCATCATCCAGTCCCTTCACAGGTCGCGCGGCACAAAAAAAGGCCGGGCAACGCGCCCGGCCTGTGCCACGCTCGCACGTGCCCCACGATACGGAGATCCAGCTGTGACTGCGTCCAGGGGTCAGGACGATCGTAGGTTCGCAAAACCTCCCAAATCTCTCATCGTTGACCCCTGGTCGATCGGTTCAGCATCATCGGCGCAGTAGCGCCGTCGGTATCGCTATGCAAGAGCGAGAAGTGGAATACACAAAGCACGCGCACACGTCGCGTGCTTGGATAGTACGTGACGCCGCCGCGCGGAGTCAATTCGCGCGGGGCGGCTCTCCTTCGACCCACAGGCGCACGGCGGCGTACGCGGTCGACGACGAGAAGCCGCGGCGCTGAAGGGCCTGAAAGGCGCGCCGGCGGGCCGCGTCCAGCGGTTGCTCGGGCGCGCCACGGCGGCGCAGGACGGCGATGGCGCGGTCGAGCTCTTCGCCCTCTTCCCCGCCGCCTCCGCTGCCGGCGCCGAGAGCCTCGTCTATCACGAGTCGCGTCGACGCCCAGCTCCCGCAGCCCGCGACGGATGCGCTCGACGCCCCAGGACGCCAGCCGCCGCTTGTCGGCCACGTAGCTGCGCGCGAACGCGGCGTCGTCGAGGAACCCGTCCGCGGCGAGCCGCTCCAGGGCGTCCTCGACGGCGTGCTCGTCGTGGTCCTTGGCCAGGAGCCGGCGACGCAGCTCTTCCCGGCTCCTGGCGCGGTGCCCGAGCAGGCGGTAGGCGTCGCCCATGACGCGCTCGCCGGACGACGCCGCGCGGATCTCGGCGACGTCGCCCTCGGAGAGCTCGCGCCCCTTGAACAGGCGCCAGCGAGCGACGAGGGACTCGCTGACGACGCAGGCGTATTCGTCGTCGACGTGCAGCGCCACTCCCCCGCGGCGGGCGGCGCGCAGGGCGGTGACGACGGGCACGACCAGCGACCGCAGGCGCTACAGCGAACGGGGTTCCGAAGGCACGCCGTCCATCAGGCCTTCAGGACCTCGCCGGTGACGGGATCGACGCCCTCGGGCGCTGCAGCCTGCGGCCTTGGCGGCGTCGGCCTTTGCCGTGGCGTCGGCGAACGCCGCGCTCGCGTCGGCGAGCGCCGCGCTGGCCGGCAGGCCGGCCTTGGCGCGGATCTGGACCTCGATGGCGTCGGCGATGTCCGGGTTCTCCGAGAGGAACACCTTGGCGTTGGCCCTGCCCTGGCCGAGCCGCTCGTCGTTGTAGCTGAAGAACGCGCCGCTCTTGGCGACGACGTCGTAGAAGACGCCGAGGTCGAGCAGCGTGCCTTCGCGCGAGATGCCCAGGCCGTAGGTGATGTCGAACTCCGCCTGCTTGAACGGCGGGGCGACCTTGTTCTTCACGACCTTGACGCGGACGCGGTTGCCCACGGCCTCGGTGCCGTCCTTGAGCGTCTCGATGCGGCGGATGTCGAGCCGGATGGTGGCGTAGAACTTGAGCGCCTTGCCGCCGGTGGTGACCTCCGGGTTGCCGAACATGACGCCGATCTTCTCGCGCAGCTGGTTGGTGAAGCAGCAGATCGTGCCCGAGCGGCTCAGGCTGCCGTTGAGCTTGCGCAGCGCCTGGCTCATGAGCCGCGCCTGCAGGCCGACGAAACTGTCGCCCATCTCGCCCTCGATCTCGGCCTTGGGCGTGAGCGCGGCCACGGAGTCGATGGCGACGATGTCGAGGGCGCCGCTGCGCACGAGCATCTCGGCGATCTCGAGGGCCTGCTCGCCGTAGTCCGGCTGCGAGACCAGCAGATTGTCGACGTCCACGCCGATGGCCTTGGCGTAGATGGGGTCCATGGCGTGCTCGGCGTCGATGAACGCCGCCTGGCCGCCGAGCTTCTGCGCCTGGGCGATGAGGTGGTAGACCATGGTCGTCTTGCCCGAGGACTCCGGACCGAAGATCTCGATGATGCGGCCGCGCGGGATGCCGCCGACGCCGAGGGCGATGTCGAGCGCAAGCGACCCGGTCGGCACGAACTGCATGTCGTCGCTCACGGGATGGTCGCCAAGACGCATGACACTGCCCTTGCCGAACTGGCGGTCGATCTGTGTCATGGCGGCCTCGAGGGCTTTGTCTTTGTCCAAGGTAGCGCTCCTCTCTTGCTCAGGACGCGGGAAAGTCTGCTACGGGGGTGTGTACTGCTCCAGCCCGTTCCAGGTGGCTACTATACAAGACCATCCGGACGACACCAAATGGTCCGATGTTCACGTTTTGCAGGGAAAAGGGGTGACCTGGACGACGGAATCTGGCCACGGTGACGTGGGGCAGCCAGGGCCGCTTCTCAGGCTCGTAGAGGCCTTCTGCGGCGAGCCCGGCCGACACCTCCGACCTGCACGCGCGACAACTCGCCCGACGGGTCGTCGAGCTCGAGCGCGACGACCCGTCGCCGGCCGTGCGCCGGCAGGAAGAGCGGCTCCTTGAAGCGGCACTCGGCGCGCGTCCACCCGATCCCCTTGAGGACGCGCTCGACGTCGGGCACGCGCGCGGCGTCCACGCTGCCGAGGAAGGCGAGCGTGAGGTGCAGCGTCGGCGCGATGCGCAGGTCCTCGTGCCCGCCGAGCCGCTTGCGCTGCCACGCGATCACCGCCCGCTCGACGTCCTGGGGCAGGTCGCAGGCGACGAAGAGCCGCAGGCGCTCCGGCTTGGCCTCCGCCTCGCCGTCGCTCATGCGGGCAGCGCCGCGCGCAGCAGGTGCAGCGCGGAGGTGGCGGCGAACGTGCGCACGCTGTCGCGGTCGCCGGGGAACGAGCCTCTGCGGACGCTGGGTGCCCCCGGGGCCGGCGCAGCCGAGGTAGACGAGCCCGACGGGCTTCTCGGCGGTGCCCCCGTCCGGACCGGCCACGCCGGTGATCGAGAGCGCGTAGTCGGCGCGCAGCGCGGCGCGCGCACCCTCCGCCATCGCGCCCGCGACCTCCTCGGAGACCGCGCCGTACTGGGCCAGCATGCCCGGCGGCACGTCGAGGAGGTCCATCTTGGCCTGGTCGGCGTAGCTGATCACCCCGCCGGCGAAGTAGTCCGAGCTGCCGGGCCGGGCGGTGATCCGCGCGCCGAGCATCCCGCCCGTGCAGGACTCGGCGACCGCGAGCATGAGGCCGCGGCCGCGGAGCTCGTCGGCGACGATGTCGTCGATGGTGCGGCCGTCCACCGAGTACACGGGCACGCCCGCCTCCAGGGCGGCGACCAGCGCGTCCGCCTGCGCCTGGGCGCCGGAGTCCCTGCGATGGCGGATGCGCACCACCACCTCTCCCCCGCCGACGTTGATGCCGAGCTCCACGAGCTCGTGCGGCAGCGCGTCGAGGATGGGGCCGACCTGCAGCTCGCCGACGCCGAACACGCGCACGATGCGCACGGCGACGTCCGGGAAGAACTGATCGCGCTCGAGCGCCGCGGCCGTCTCGAGCCACATCTGACGGAATTCGTAGGGCACCCCGGGATAGGCGAAGATGCGCGTCCGCCCGAAGCGTGCGGCGATGCCGGGCGCGACGCCGGCCGGCGGCACGGCCGTGGAGCCGGCCGGGAGCTTCGCCTGGCGCCGCGCGAGGCCGAAGGTCTCGCGGTAGTCGAGGTGGCGGCGTTCTGCCACGACGCGGACGCGCTCCTCGACGAAGGCCAGCGCGTCCGGATCTTCGACGAGGTCCACGCCGAGCACCTCGGCGAGGCACTCGGCCGTGAGGTCGTCGTGCGTGGTGCCCAGCCCGCCCCCGACCACGAGCAGGTCGGGCTCGCCGCCGAGCGCGTGCCGCAGGGCGGCGACCAGCCGCGCGCGGTCGTCGGCGACGGTGAGGAGCTCCGTGACCTTGACGCCCCTCCGGCTCAGGTCGTCGCAGACGAACGCTCCGTTGGTGTCGCGCGTGCGGCCGTCCAGCAGTTCGTTGCCGCTGAGGACCACGGCGGCGCGCGGCGCTCCCGGTGGCATCAGTCGCTGGTCCCCGGCATGTGGATGAGTCCGCGAGCGTTGCGGAAGTAGTTGATCCCGCTGGCCAGGGTCACGATGACCACGACGACGGCCAGGACCCACTGGATGATGACGGCCACGTCGGTGGAGACGTGGATGAACTCGGCGATATCGGCCGTCGGGAAGAGCACGTACACGACGTACACGATCTGCAGGACCGTCTTGAGCTTGCCGTACTTGTCGGCAGGGATGGACACGCCCTGCGAGACGCCGATGATGCGCAGCACGCTCACGGCGATCTCGCGCCCGATGATGACCATGGCGACCCAGGCGGCCACCCGGTCCTGCGCCACGAGCGCGATGAGCGCGGCGGCGATGAGCAGCTTGTCGGCGAGCGGGTCGAGGAACTGCCCCAGCGTCGTGACCTGCTTGCTCCGCCGCGCCACGTAGCCGTCGAGCTTGTCGGTGGCCGCGGCGAGGATGAACACAGCCGCCGCCAGGAGGTCGCCGTAGGGCTGCGGGATGCCCGAGAGGAGTATCACCAGGAACACCGGGACGAGCAGGATCCGCGCGATGGTGATGCTGTTGGCGAGATTGAGCTGGCTGCTCACGTTCCCCCTGTCGTGGCGACGGCCTCAACATCATACCCGAGGGTGTCACGCACGACGGCGCGCACGACGTCGCCGCGCCGGCTGCGCACGCCGGTCAGCGTCGTACGGCCATCGACGTCGGGCGCTTGCAGGGCGATGCGGCCGGCGGCGCTGCCGTCGGGGCGCGAGGTGCCCTGCTCGACGAGGACGTCGACCTCGCGGCCGGCGAGCCCGGACCAGAAGCGTGCGGCCTCGCTGTCGATGACCTCGCCGAGGCGGGCGGCGCGCTCGAAGGCGAGCTCGTGCGCGACGGCGCCCGGCATGCCGGCGGCGGCCGTCCCCTCCTGCTCGTCGTAGACGAAGACGCCGGCCACGGCGAGGTCCGCCGCGCGGACGAAGGCGACGAGTTCCTCGAACTCGGCGTCCGTCTCGCCGGGGAACCCGGTGATGAAGGTGGAGCGGACGGCGGCGCCCGGAAGCGTCGCCCGGACGCGGTCGAGCAAGGCAAGATGGGCGGCGCCGTCCCCAGAGCGCCGCATACGGCGCAGGACGGCGCCGGAGGCGTGCTGGAGGGGGACGTCCACGTAGGGCACCGCGTGCGCCGCAAGGGCCTCCAGAAGGCCGTCATCGATGCCTTCCGGCTGGAGGTAGAGAAGGCGCAGCCACAGCGGGGCGGGCTCGAGCGCCGCCAGCTCGCCGAGCAGGCGGCTCACGCCGCCCCATCCGGGCTGCGCCCACCGCGACGTGTCCTGGCCGACGAGCACGAGCTCGCGGGCGCCGGCGGCCAGCGCCGCCCGGGCCGAGCGCAGCACCTCGGCGGCCGCGACGGTCTCGTAGTCGCCCTTGATCAGAGGGATCGCGCAGAACGAGCAGCGCCGGTCGCAGCCGTCGGAGATCTTGAGGTAGGCGCTGACCGGGCGCGGCCGGCGCGGCACGGGCAGGGACGCGCCGGCGGCCTGTGCGCCCTCCGGCGCGTGCGCCTCTCCCCCGGCCTCGCCGAGCGCCGCCAGCAGCGGCGCCGTGTCGAGGCCGCACCACAGATCCACCTCGGGGAGCTCGGCGGCGAGTTCGTCGCGGTACCGCTCGACGAGGCAGCCGACGGCCGCCACGCGCGCGCCGCGGGCGTGCGCCACCTCGGCCGCGTCCAGGATCGCCTCGATCGACTCTTCCTTGGCGGCGTCGATGAAGCCGCACGTGTTGACCACGACGACGTCGGCGCGGCCGGGCGCCGCGGGGGCATGCCCCGCGGCGCGGAGCCGCGCCTCGAGCGCGTCTGAGTCGGCTTCGTTCTTGGGGCAGCCGAGCGTCTGGATGAAGAACGTGCTGCCCGTGCGAGGCCTCAGCGGTAGTTGACGAACTGGACCGGGACGCCCCAGTCCTCGTCGCGCAGGGCGCCCATGGCCGCCTGGAGCTCGTCCTTGCTGCCCGAGGACACACGCAGGCTGTCGCCCTGGATCTGGACCTTGACCTTCTTGAACTGCTGGCGGATGAACTTGTTCATCGCCTTGGCCTTCTCGTCCGGGATGCCCTGGGCGATCGGCGCATGCTGGCGCACGGTGCCGCCGAGGGCCTCCTCGACCTTGCCGTACTGGATGGCCTTGAGCGGCACCTTGCGGCGCACGAGCTTGTCCTCCAGCACGTCGACGACCTGCTTGAGCTTGCCCTCGTTGTCGGAGACGAGCACGAGCTCTTCGCCCTCGAGGGTCACCGCGCTCACGCTCTTCTTGAAGTCATAGCGGGTGGCGATCTCCTTCTGCGCCATGTTCACGGCGTTGCGCACCTCGTTGAGGTCCGCCTTGGAGACCACGTCGAACGAGAATTCCTTGGCCATGTGCTACCCCTGTACGTTGGCGCCCTGGACGACGCGACCCTGGATGACCTCGACCGTCCACGGTCCGACGTCGCTCTTGAGCTTGACGTCCTTGCCCTGCACGTTGAGCCGCACGTTCGCCGGCGCGCCGAGGCTCATCCAGATGTCCTTGCCCTTGAACTTCTTCGTGTCGCCCTTCTTGAGCGTGCCCGAGAACAGGACGACGCCGGTGGAGTTGTCGCGGCGCACCTCCATCCAGCAGTCGCCGCCCTTCGCCTCGAGCTTGACGAGGTTCTTCTGCCACGCGGGGATGGCAGTGCTCGAGGCACTCGGTTTGGGCGTCGTGCTGGGCGACGGCGACGGGCTGCCGATGCCGAGCGCACCCGGCTGCGTGGTCGGCTCGTCGTTGCCCCCGTTGTCGTTCAGGATGCCCAGCGCATAGATCGCCGCGAGGGCGATGAGGCACACGATGGCGACGATGACGATGGTGTTGCGTCCGCGGTGGCCGTGCGGCTTGCCGATGACCGACGAGCCGCCGAACGGCTCGTGGTGCTCTGCCGACGGCGCCATGGCGCGCGAGCGGAACTCGCCGATGATGACGTCGGGGTCGAGGCCGAGATAGGTCGAATACGTGCGCAGGAAGCCCTTGACGTAGGTGACGCCGGGCATGACGTCCCAGTCCTCGTTCTCCATGGCCTGGACGTACTTGACCCGGATCTTGATGTCCTCTTCGACCTGCTGCAGCGTGAGGTTGCGGCGGACGCGGGCCTCGCGCAGCGTGTTGCCGATCTCAAACACGGTGGATGCCGTTCTCCTCGCTCGCCGCAGGGGGTCAGGTCGCGGCGGTCACCCGAACGTACAGTCTAGTAACCGGGTGGTGCGAAGACAAACGAGGCGCACGGCGAGGGGCCGGGCCTCAGAAGTCCGCGGGCGCCGGCTCGGCCGCCGCGGGCGGCCCCTCCGGCGCTTCGGCTGCCGCGGCCGGCTCGTCCGGCAGAGGCGCCGGCTCGATCACGTCGCCGTGCAGGCGGGCGAGCGCCGTCGGCAGTCCCGCCTCGTCGATGAGCACCGAGCGGGCCTTGCTGCCGTCGTACCCGGAGATGATGCCCATCTCCTCCATGATGTCGATGAGGCGGCCGGCGCGCGCGTAGCCCACGCGGAGGCGCCGCTGGAGCAGGGCCACGCTGGCGGCGCCGGTGTTCACCACGGTCTTGATGGCCTCCGCGAGAAGCTCGTCGCCGCCGGCGGCCTGCTGCGACTGCTCGGCGTCCGGGCCGGCCGGGTTCTCGAGAAGTTCTTCGTGGTAGTCAGGCTTGGACTGCCGGCGCCAGTGCTCGGTGACGAGCTTCATCTCGGCGGCGGTCACGAGCGCGCCCTGCACGCGGAGCAGCTTGCTGCTCCCCATCGGGCTGAACAGCATGTCGCCCATGCCCAGGAGGCTCTCGGCGCCGCCCTGGTCGAGGATGATGCGCGAATCGGTCTGCGAGCTCACGGCGAAGGCGATGCGCGACGGGATGTTGGTCTTGATCATGCCGGTGACCACGTCGACCGACGGGCGCTGCGTGGCGACCACGAGGTGGATGCCGCAGCTGCGCCCGAGCTGGCCGAGGCGGATGATGGAGTCCTCGACCTCGGACGGGGCCACCATCATGAGGTCGGCCAGCTCGTCGATGATCACCATCGTGTAGGGCATGGCGTCCTCGCCGGCGCGCACCAGCTTCTTGTTGAGCGCGCGGATGTCCTGGCAGCCGTTGCGCGAGAGCACGTCGTAGCGCCGGTCCATCTCGCGGCAGATGTTGTCGAGCACGTAGGTCGCCTGCTTCATGTTGGTCACGACCGGGGCGAGCAGGTGCGGCACACCGTTGAAGTTGCTGAGCTCGACCTTCTTGGGGTCGATCATGATCATGCGCACCTGGTCGGGCGTGGCGCGCAGCAGGATCGACGTGATGAGCGCGTTCAGGCAGCCGCTCTTGCCGGAGCCGGTGGTGCCGGCGATGAGCAGGTGCACCATGCGCACCAGGTCGGCGAGGATGGCCTTGCCGGTGACGTCCTTGCCCAGCCAGAACGCCATGGGCGACGCGTGCGGCGGGAACAGCCCGTGGATGTCGCCGAGCGACACGTAGTTGGCCTGGATGTTGGGGACCTCGACGCCGACGGCCTGCTTGCCCGGGATCGGCGCCTGCACGCGGACGTCGGTGGCGGCGAGCGCGTAGGCGAGGTCGTCCTTGAGGTTGGCCACCTTGTTGACCTTGATGCCGGGCGCGAGTTGCAGTTCGTAGCGCGTCACGCGCGGGCCGGAGACCGTGCCGATCACCTGGGCCGGGATGTTGAAGCTCGCCAGCGTGGACACCAGGCGTTCGGAGACGCGGGCGACGGCCTCCGGAGCTTCACCGTTGCCCTGGGCGAGGCGGCGCAGGACCGCCGGGTCCGGCAAGGACCACTGCCGCTTCTCGGCGTCGGCGAAGGCGAGCGCCACGGCGGCGTCGCTCTCCTCGCCTTTCTCGGCCGCGGCAGCAGCGGCCGCAGCGAGCGAAAGCTGGACGCCGTCGTCCGCCACCACGATCGGCTCGGGAGCCGGCTCGTCCGGCAACGGCGTGGGTTCGCCGAAGATCTCCGGCGCCTCGGAGACGCCGTCGATGAGGTGCGGCCCGGCCGCGGGCAGCGGGCGCGAGAAGTCGAGTTCCGGTGTCGCCGCCGGCGTGATGGAGGTGCGCATGAGGTCGCCGGCGTCGATGGTCTGCGACTCGTAGGGCTCCACGACGCGAGTGTCGCTCGCGTCCCGGCGGCGCGCGCCGAGCGACTCCGCCTGGCTGCGCGCGACCCTGCCCGCCTTGGCGACGCCCTGCTTGGAGTGCGACGCCCACTGGCGCAGCGACGAGCCGGTCACGAGCAGGATGCCGGCGACGATGAGCGCGATGACGAGCACGTCGACGCCGACCCGGCCGATGAACGGGCTGAGCACGGCCCACTGGATCTCGCCGAGGACGCCGCCGTGCGCGCTCATGTAGGCGTCGCGGAACAGGGCGTCCGGGCGGACGCCGGAGAAGATGCCGAAGGCGTCGGCGGCGGCGGCCAGCGCCACCCCGGCGACGATGAAGGCGATCCCCCAGCTCATGCCGCGGCGCGGCCGGCTCTCCTCCTTGACGACGAGCAGGTAGGCGAGAAAGCCGAGGAGGAACGGCAGCGCGAAGGCGAGGATGCCCACGAGCCAGCGGGCGACATCGCCGAGCCAGCGGCCCAGCGAGCCGCCGTCCCAGCCGAGATAGAGCACGAAGCCCAGGAAGACGGCGATCGCGAGGCAGGCGATCGCCCCGAGCTCACGGCGGTGCCGGGAGGCCGGGGCCTTCTGCCTGGGCTTGGGAGAGGCTGCGGCTGAGCGCGGTCGCGTCCCTGACGCGGCGCCCGCGCGCCGGCGAGCCTGTTTCGGGCGTGCAGTCGCCATGGGGAGTTGTTCGACGCCCGGGGGCGAATCCCTAGCGCCGGGCGGACGTGCCCCGGCGCCAGGTCGGTCCGCGCCCGGCCTCAGACCTCGACGACGACGGGCATGATCAGCGGCCGGCTCTTGGTGCGCCGGAAGACCAGCTCCGAGAGTCGCTGGGTGATGTCCTCGCGGATCAGGTGCTGGCCGGTGACGTGCTCGGCTCCGAGCTCGTCCATCAGGGCGTCGAGGGCCACGCCGCACTCGTCGAGGACGCCCTTGAGACGCTCGTCGTCGTGGAGGAATCCTCGGGCGACGAGCTCGGGCGCGGCGACCGAATGGCCGGTCTGAGCGTCCACCGTGACGACGGCGATCAGGATGCCGTCGGCAGCCAGCTGCTGGCGGTCACGCAGCACGAGGCCTTCGGGGTCGCCGATCTCGGAGCCGTCGACGAACACCATGCCGGTCGCGACCTTGTCGACGATCTCGCCGTTGTCGGCCTCCAGCTCGAGCACGTCGCCGTTCTCGAGGATGAAGATGTCCTCGTCGGGGATGCCCGACTGGCGGGCCAGCTCGGCGTGCATGTGCTGCATGCGGTACTCGCCGTGGACCGGGACCAGGAACCGGGGCCGCGTGAGGTTGAGCATCATCTTGAGGTCTTCCTGGGCGGCGTGGCCGCTGACGTGGATGCCGCTGCGCTCGCCGTAGATCACCGTCGCGCCGACCTTGAGCAGGCGGTCGATGGTGGCCGTCACGCTGCGCTCGTTGCCCGGGATCGCCTTGGCCGAGATGACCACGGTGTCGCCCTCGTGCAACTCGACCTGCGGATGGTCGTTGAACGCCATGCGAGTCAGCGCCGAGAGCGGCTCGCCCTGGCTGCCGGTGGAGAGGATGAGGACCTCCTCCGGCCTGTAGTCGTCGATCTGCGTGAGCTTGATCATCGCCCCCTCCGGCACCTTGAGGTAGCCGAGGTTGCGGGCGATGTTGGCGTTCTTGACCATCGAGCGACCGGAGAGCGCGAACTTGCGCCCGTGCAGGTGGGCGATGGTGATCGCCTGCTGGATGCGGTGGATGTGCGAGGCGAAGCTGGCCACGATCACGCGGCCCTCGGCCTCGGCGAAGATCTGGTGGAAGGCGTGGCTGACGGTGCTTTCCGAGGCGGTCGTCCCCGGAGCCTCGGCGTTGGTCGAGTCGCCGAGCAGCGCGAGCACGCCCTTCTCGCCGAGTCGCGCGAACGCGTCCACGTCGGTGACGCGGCCGTCGATCGGCGTGTGGTCGAAGCGGTAGTCGCCGGTGAGCACCACAGCGCCGAGATCGGTGCCGAGCACGATCGAGAGCGAATCGGGGATGCTGTGGCTGGTGGCGACGAAGGAGAGGTCGAAGGGCCCAAGCTCCAGGTGCGACTTGTCGCTGACCTCGATCAGCTCGACGCTCTTGAGCAGGCCGTGTTCCTCCAGCTTGGACTTGATGAGCGCGAGCGTGAAGCGGCTGCCGTAGACGGGCCGGTTGAGCCGCCGGAGCACGAACGGCAGCGCCCCCTGGTGGTCCTCGTGGCCGTGCGTGATCACGAAGGCGAGCACGTCCTGCTGGCGCTCCATCAGCCAGCGGATGTCGGGGAGCACGAGGTCGATGCCGAGCATGTCCTCGCTGGGGAACTCGACGCCGCAGTCGAGCACGACGATCTTGCCGCGATACTCGACGGCGGTCATGTTCTTGCCGATCTCGCCGAGCCCCCCGAGGGGGATGATACGTACGGCGTCTTCAGTCATGGAAAGCCTCTCTTCGAGTGGTGGCGGCGCTCAGGCGCCGATCAAGCCGAGCCGTCTGAGCTCGGCGGCCACCACTGCAGTCTCTTCTGGTGTGGCGGGCACGAGCGGGAGGCGCAAGCCTCCGACCTCGTGCCCAAGAATGTTGAGCGCCGCCTTGACCGGGATGGGGTTCGCGGTCACGAACAGCGCGTCGTACAGGCCGTGCAGCGCGGCGTCCTCGGCCGCGGCGGCTTCGCTGTCGCCCTCGCGGCAGAGCCTGGCGACCTCGGCCATCCGCGGCCCGGCGACGTGGCTGGCGACGCAGATGCCGCCGGCGCCGCCGCGGGACATGACGTCGTACAGCATGTCGTCGTTGCCGGCGTAGACGGCCAGGTCGCTGAGCTCCATGAGCCGGTCGGTCTCGGCCAGGTCGGGGTTCGCCTGCTTGACGGCGACGATGTTCTCCGTGCGGCGAGCTCGGCCAGCGCCTCGGGCGTCAGGTTGATGACGCAGCGGCCGGGGATGTTGTAGACGATCACCGGCAGGCTGGTGGCGGCCGCGATGGCGCGGAAGTGCGCGAGCACTCCGCGCTCCGGCGGCTTGTTGTAGTACGGGACCACCGCGAGCACGGCGTCGACGCCGCAGGCTTCGGCCGCGCGCGTGAGCTCGACGCTGTGTCTCGTGTCGTTGGAGCCCGTGCCGGCGACCACGGGCGCCCGGCCACCGGCCGCGGCGACCACGGTGCGGAACATCTCGAGCTTCTCGGCGTCGGTGAGCGTGGGCGACTCGCCGGTGGTGCCGGCGACCACGAGCCCGTCCGAGCCGTTCGCCAGCAGGAACTCCGCGAGCTGGGCAAGGCGCCCCAGATCGACGGCCTCAGCCGCGTCGAAGGGCGTCACCATCGCGGTGAGGATGGTCCCGAGGCTCTCGCTCACGTGCTCTCCCCCTGGGTGCGGTCCGTCAGGTCAGTCCGTCCGCCGCGAGGCCCTTCGGGCCGGCGGCCGCTCAATAGTTCTCGCTTCACTTCGTGATGCTTCGTGCATCAGTCCAGCAGATTCTCAAGGCCGATCACGGTCCCTTCCACAGCGCCGACGCGGCGCAGGGCGAGGAGCACGCCGCCCATGAACGAGCGCCGCGACAGCGAGTCGTGGCGCAGCGTGAGCAGTTCGTCCTCTCCGCCGAAGACGACCTCCTGGTGCGCCACCGCTCCGGGAAGGCGCACGCTGTGGATGGTGACGCGGTCGTCGGCGACGAGCCCTCGCGCGGTCTGGCCGGCGCCGGGCGGGGTGGTCAGGGCGGACCCCGGCGCCTCCGCCATCAGGCGCGCGGTGCGCAGGGACGTCCCGGAAGGCGCGTCGACCTTGCCCTTCTCGTGCGTCTCGATGATCTCGGCGTGCGTGTAGTGGCGCGCCGCCTCGGCGGCGAATCTTCATGACCAGCACGGCGCCGAGGGCGAAGTTGGGCACGATGACCAGGCCGGCGCCGGACGCCTGCGCCTTGGCCGACAGGTCGTCCACCTGGGCGTCGTCCAGGCCGGTGGCGCCGACCACGGTCGGGACGCCGGCCTCGAGCAACGCGGCGGCGTTGTCGTAGACGGCGCTCGGGACGCTGAACTCGAGGGCCGCCGTGGGCGACGTCAAGGCGAGCGCCGAGACGACGTCGCCGAACCACGGCGCCTCTCCCCCGTCGCCCTTGTGCGGGTCCACGAGGGCGGCGAGCCGAAGGTCCTTCTGCGCCGCTATGGTGGCGGCGCTCAGGGAGCCCATCTTGCCGGCCGCGCCGGTGACGAGGACATCGATCATGACGCCCCCTCTTCTGGCGTACACGAGCGGGACAGCGTAGACATACCGCTTATCGTTCCTCCAAAGCGAAGCCCTGCGTGACGGCCCGGAACGGCTCCGGGTGCGGGCCGATGCAGGCCGTCGACCACGTCTCAGGGTCATAGTACCGCCGCACGGCGGCGATGACCGCGTCCCTGTCGACGGCGTCGATGCGCGCGAGCACCTGGTCCACGGTGAGCACGGGCTGCTCGAGAAGCACGGCGCGCCCCAGCTGCTGCATGCGGCTGCCGGGACTCTCCATGCCCAGGACGAGCTGCCCCTTGAGGTGGTTCTTGGCGCGGTCGATGGCGCTGTCGGCCATGTCGGCCTCCAGGTCGCGAAGCGTGTCGAGGATGACGCGCATCGCCTCCTCGACCGCCTCCTCACGCGAGCCGAAGTACACGGCCGTGAGGCCGGCGTCGGCGTAGAGGCTGGTGTACGAGTAGACGGAGTACGCGAGGCCGCGCTTCTCGCGCACTTCCTGGAAGAGATGCGAGCTCCAGGAACCGCCGAGGATCGTGTCGACCACGAACACGGCGTAGCGGTCGGGGTCGCCGCGCTTGGGTCCCGGACCGCCGAGGCAGATGTTGTACTGCTCGGTGTCCTTCTGCGTGAAGCGGGCGATGTGCCGGGTCTCGGGGACGCTGAGGTCGGCGCGGCGGACCACCGCTCCCGGCTCGGGGCGGAAGTGCTTCGCCGCGAGCTCCGAGAGGCGCTCGTGGTCCACGTGTCCGCTGGCGGCGACCACGATGCCGGGGTTGACGTAGTGGGCGTCGTGATAGCTCGCGCACGGTGTCGAGGTCGAGCCCGCTCAGGGTCTCGCTGCTGCCGATGATCGGCCGCCCGAGCGGGTGCTCCCCGAAGACGACCTCGGTGAGGTCGTCGTGGATGAGCTCGGGCGGCGAGTCCTCGTACATCGCGACCTCTTCGAGGACGACCTTGCGCTCGTCGTCGAGGTCGGCGAACGTCGGACGCGCGACCATCTCGGCGATGATCTCGAACGCCCTGTCGAGGTCCTCGTCCAGGAGCCGCGCGTTGACCAGCGTGTGCTCCTTGGAGGTCGACGCGTTGGGCTCGGCGCCCATGTCGTCGAAGATGTGCGCGATGTCCGACGCCGAGTACTTGGCCGAGCCCTTGAAGATCAGGTGCTCGATGAAGTGGGAGATGCCGCCGAGCTCGACCGGCTCGAGCCGTGAGCCCGCGGCGATCCAGACCCCGAGGGCCACCGAGCGCACGTTGTCCATGCGCTCGGTGGCGACTCGCAGCCCGTTCTCCAGCGTTGACAGGCGGTAGGCCTCCGTGGCCTGCTCCCTGCTCCGCTTCTTCTCTTACTCGCCCTCGGGCTTGCGTGAGGAGCGTCAGCCCGATGCGGTTGCGCGCCTTGTCGATCTCGACGACCTCGACGGTCACGGTGTCGCCGCGCTTGACGACGTCCTCGACGTTCTTCACGCGCTCACCCTTGGGGGCCAGGCGCGAGATGTGCAGGAGCCCGTCGGTGCCCTTCTTGAGCTCGACGAAGGCGCCGAAGTCGGTGGTCTTGACGACGCGTCCGGTGAAGACGTCGCCGACCTCGACCTCCTTGGTCATCGACTGGATGCGGTTCTTGACGCCTTCCGCAGCCTCCTCGTCGGGGGCGCAGATGAAGATCGTCCCGTCGTCCTGGATGTCGATGTCGGCGCTGAACTCCTCGGTCATGCCGCGGATGGTCTCGCCGCCCTTGCCGATCACGAGCCCGATCTGGTCGGGGTTGATCTGGATCGAGAAGATGCGCGGCGCCCACTCGCTGAGCTCGCTGCGCGGCTCCGCGATCGCCTCGAGCATCTTGCCGAGGATGTGCAGCCGGGCCTTGCGGGCCTGCTCGAGCGCCTCGGTGAGGATCTCGAACGTGACGCCGGTGATCTTGATGTCCATCTGCAGGGCGGTGATGCCCTCGGCGGTGCCGGCGACCTTGAAGTCCATGTCGCCGAGGTGGTCCTCGACGCCCGCGATGTCGGTGAGGACGACGTAGTCATCGCCCTCCTTGATGAGGCCCATCGCGGTGCCGGCCACCGGACGCTTGATCTGCACGCCGGCGTCCATGAGCGACAGGGTGCTGCCGCAGACGCTCGCCATCGAGGACGAGCCGTTGCTCTCGAGGATCTCCGACACGATGCGGATCGTGTAGGGGAACTCGACCTCGTCCGGCAGGACCGGCACCAGGGCGCGCTCGGCGAGAGCGCCGTGGCCGATGTCGCGGCGCTTGGGGCCGCGCATGAAGCCGGTCTCCCCCACCGAGTACGGCGGGAAGTTGTAGTGGTGGATGTAGCGCTTCTTGTCCTCGATGCCGAGGCCGTCGATGCGCTGGAACTCGCCGGTGCCGCCCAGCGTGACGATGCTCAGGGCCTGCGTCTCGCCGCGCGTGAAGAGGCCGCTGCCGTGCGTGCGCGGGATGAGCCCCACTTCGCACGTGATCGGCCGGACCTCGTCGACGGCGCGGCCGTCGGGGCGCATCTTCTTGACGGCGATCCGCTCGCGGATCATGTCCTTCTCGAACTTGGCGACGGCGCGGCGCACCTGGACGACGCGCTCGGGGTCGGGGTCCTCGCCCAGAAGCTGAGCGTACCGCCGACTCCTTGACCTCGGACGTCGCGTCCTGGCGGGCCTTCTTGTCGTGCACCTGGGTGGCGGCGTCGAACGCCGCGCCGAAGCCGGAGCGGACCTGCTCGAGGATCGCCTCGTCGACGGTGTACTCGGGCACGTCCCACTTGGGCTTGCCGGCGAGCTTCTGCAGCTCGAGCTGCACGTCGACGAGCTTCTTGATCTCGTCGTGCGCCAGGCGCAGGGCCTCGACGATGGTGGCCTCGGAGACCTCCTGGGCGCCGGCCTCGACCATGGCGATGGCGTCGGCGGTGCCGGTGACCACGAGATCGAGGTCGGACTCGTCCTGGAGCTCCTCGAGCGTCGGGTTGATGACCAGCTGGCCGTCGATGCGGCCGACGTGCACGGAGCCGATCGGGCCGAGGAACGGGATCTCGCTGAGCGTCAGCGCCGCGGAGGCGCCGAGCGTGGCGAGGATGTCGTAGGGGATCTCGAAGTCCACGGAAAGGGTCGTCGCGACCACGTGGACCTCGTTCATGAAGCCCTTCTTGAAGAGGGGCCGGATCGGCCGGTCGATCTGCCGCGCCGCGAGGATGGCCTTCTCGCTGGGACGGCTCTCACGCTTGATGAAGCCGCCGGGGATCTTGCCGGCGGCGTAGTGGCGCTCTTCCACGTCGACCGTGAGGGGGAAGAAGTCCTGCCCCTCCTTCGCGCGTCTCGCGCGCCGTCGCGGCGACGAGGACCACCGTGTCGCCACACGTCACCAGCACGGACCCATTGGCCTGCTTGGCGAGGCGACCGGTCTCGAGGGTGATGGTCTGGCCCCCGACTTCTACTTCGAATCGTGTTCATCTGTTCCTTCGTCTGTCTCGACCCGGCGCCCCATTGCGCTCGGGTACTCTGTCGTCGGCGTGGGTTTGGCACGGGGACGATTGTCATCGACGCGTCTGGCGCCGAAGTGGTGGTTACTTGCGGAGCTCGAGCTCCTTGACGAGCGCGCGGTAGCGCTCGAGGTCACGCGCCTGCAGGTAGTTGAGCAGGCGACGACGCTGACCGACCATCTTGAGCAGGCCGCGCCTGCTGTGATGGTCCTTCTTGTGGGTCTTGAGGTGCTCGGTGAGAGTCGTGATGCGCTCGGTGAGGAGCGCGATCTGCACCTCGGGGGAGCCAGTGTCGCCTTCGTGCTTGGCGTGCTTGGCGATGATGGTCTCTTTGACGTCCTTGGTGGTTGCCATGTAGTTCACCTCCCTCGGGGGAGTATCCGGAAACCCAGTCACGGGATGGCGACCCGTGACCGAGAAAGCGGTCGCGCTAGGGTAGCACAGCGGCCGGGCGGCGAGAAACCGCGACCGGCGCGCCAGGAGCGCGGTCAGGCGCCGCCGCCCAGACCCACGGCGTCGAGCGCCGGGTCGCGTGAGCGAGGCGGCCGCCTCGATGTCGAGGCGCATCTGGACGACGAGCGCGTCGACACTGTCGAAGCGCCGCTCGTCGCGGATCTTGTGGAGGAAGTCGAGCCGGATCTCACGCTCGTAGATGTCCCCCGAGAAGTCCAGAAGAAACGCCTCGACGGTCACGTGAGTCGTCGGCTCGTCGCGGCTCTGGAAGGTCGGGTTGTGGCCGATGTTGACCGCGGCGCGGTACCAGGACCCCGCCACATGGGCGCGGGCGGCGTAGACGCCGCGGCCCGGGAAGATCGTGCCCGCCTCGACGTCGACGTTGGCGGTCGGCACGCCCAGCGTGCGGCCGCGCTGGTCTCCGTGGGCGACGAGGCCGGCGGCCGACGGCGGCCGGCCGAGGATCTCCCGCACCTCCTCGAGCTCGCCGTCGTGCAGCAGCCGCCGGATGCGGGTGGAGCTGATGGGCTCGCCGTGCTCGGTGACCAGCGGGCAGACCTCGACGTCGTAGCCGTTGGCCGCGCCGCAGGCGCGCAGCCGCGCCGCGTCGCCCGCCCCGCGGGCGCCGAAGTTGAAGTTCTCGCCGACGACGACTGCCTTGGCGTCGAGTCCGTCGGCCAGCAGTCCGGCGCAGAACTCAGCCGGTGTGAGCGCCGCCATCTGCTCGTCGAACGGCAGCATGATGAGCTCGTCCGGGCCGAGGTCCGCGATCAGCCGCACCTTCTCCTCGTTGGAGGTGAGGAGGCGCGGCACCCGGGTGGGATCGACCACCGAGAGCGGGTGCCGGTCGAACGTGACCACCGCGCACGTCAGGCCGCGCTCGCTGGCGAGCTCGACGGCGCGGCCGATCACCGCCCGGTGCCCGGCGTGCACGCCGTCGAACGTGCCCAGCGCGAGCGCACGGGGGCGCGACGGCAGCGACGCGATGTCGGAGACGACCTGCATCACACCTTGACGAGCAGCTTCAGGGCGTTGCCCTCCTCGGCCGGCCCGTAGATGGCGATGAGCTCGCCGCGGAAGGTGAGGCGCACCGGCTCCTGCGGGCCGCCGGGCAGCCGGGCGCCGTTGCGCACGGCGGTCACCTGGGCGGCCGAAAGCTCGATGCCGGGCATGAACTGCAGCGCCACGGCCGGCGGGATGAGGCCGGGGATGTGCTCGTCGCCGGCCTCCCGCTCCTCGATCGCCGCTTCGAACTCCGCCAGCGTCTGGGCCTCGTCCAGCAGCAGGTCGCCCACCGCGGTGCGCGAGAGCTGCTCGAGGTGGGCGCCGGCGCCGACGGCCTCGCCCAGGTCGATGGCCAGTTGCCGCACGTAGGTGCCCTTGGAGCAGGCGATGCGGCAGCGCATGGTCTGCGCGGCCTCATCGAAGTCGAGCACGTCGATGGCCTCGATCTCGACTTCCTTGACCGGCGTCTCGACGACCTCGCCGCGGTGCGCCTTCTTGTAGAGCCGCTCGCCGTCGACCTTGACCGCCGAGGTCATGGGCACGCTCTGCATGATGTGCCCGAGGAACTCCGGGATGGCGGCGTCGACGGCGGCGCGGGTCGTGGCGACGCCCGTCTCCGTGAGGTCTCCGGTGAGGTCGCCGGTGTCCGAGCGGACGCCGAACCTGACCGTGCACTCGTACTCTTTGGGCAGGTCGACGAAGAACCGCGCGAGCTTGGTCGCGCGACCGGCGAGCACGACCAGCAGGCCGGTCGCGAACGGGTCGAGCGTCCCCGCGTGGCCCACCTTCTTGACGTTCGGGCGCAGGTTCCGTCGAACGCGGGCGACGACGTCATGGGACGTGAAGCCCTCCGGCTTGTCGATCAGGAGGACGCCGTCGAGAGGCGTCTTTCGAGTTCGGAACTGAGCCACGCGATCACCTCCTCGGTGCTGTCGTCGCTGGAGAACCCGGCGGCCAGCTTGTGGCCGCCCCCGCCCTGCAGGGCGGCGATGGCGCTGACGTCGATGGTGTCCGAGCGCAGGCTGACGCGCACGGGCGCGCCGCCCGTCTGTTCTTTGACGAGGGCGGCGACCTCGACCCCGTCGACGCCGCGCAGGCTGTCGACGATGCCGTCGGTCTCCTCGGGTCCGGCGCCGGTCTCGGAGAAGTCCTCGCGCGTGACGGCGGCGAGCAGCGCGCGGCCGCCGGCCACGGAGCTGGCGCCGGCGACGGCACGCGCCCAGAGGCGCAGCGACGCCGCCGAGCGTCTCTCGTAGAGCAGCGCGTACATGCCGGTGACGTCCACGCCCAGCTCGACCAGCCAGGCCGCGGTCCGGAACGTGGACGGCGACGTGCTGTCGTGGTGGAAGTGGCCGGTGTCGAACGAGATGCCCGCGTACAGGGCAGCGGCGGCCTCCGGGGAGGGCCGCAGCCCGAGCGCGCGGGCGATGTCGCACACGAGCTCGCTCGTGCTGCTGGCGTCGCCGCGCACGAAGGCGAGCTCGCCGTAGCGCGGGTTGTCGTGGTGGTGGTCGATGTTGACGGCGACGTCGCCCCAGCTGGGAAGCGCCAGGCGGTCCGGGCTCCCGGAGTCGAGCGCGTACAGTGCGGCGTCGGCCGGCGGGGCGCCGCGACGGACGCGTCCGGCCGGGAGCAGGACGTCGCCGAGCGGCAGCAGTTCGTCCTCGGAGACGTAGAGCTCGGCGTCGGCGCCGAGCTGCGCGAACAGGTCGAGCATGCCCGCCGCCGCGCCGAGCGCGTCGGAGTCGGGCTTCTCGTGGACGGCGAGCGCCACGCGGCCCTCGCCGCGCATGCGCCGGCACAGCTCGTCGAGGTCGGCGGCGAGCGCCTTCACGCCTCGTCCTCGCCGGAGGTCTCGCCGGCTTCGGCAGTCGGCCTCGGCCGGCGCGGGCGCATCCGGGTCGTCCACGCCGGGGACGAGGATCTCGTGCGGCTCCTCGCCCAGCACCTCCGCCTCGCGCTTGAGCGCGCGCTCGATACGCAGGGCGTTGTCGAGCGTGTCGTCGTAGAAGAAGTGCAGCTGCGGCGTGCGCTTCATGTGGACCGAGGCGTTGATCTTGCCCTGGAGGAAGCCGCGCGACTTCTCCAGCGCCGTCATGGTCAGGTCGCGCTCCGTGGCGCTTCCGAGCACGCTCACGAAGACCTTGGCGTGCCGCAGGTCCGACGACGTCTCGACGCCGGTCACGGTCACGAACCCGATGCGCGGGTCCTTGAGTCCCTCCGCGGTGATGACCGAGGAGAGCGTTTCCTTGATGCTTTCGTTGATCTTCAGTAAGTCGATGTCCCATACCGTATCCACTGGGTCGGCTGTCTTGAGCAGCACGCGCGCGACCTCGAAGGCCTGCGCGTGAAGATAGCGATCGATATCGTCGAGGCGCTCGCGGGTCTGCTGGAGCGAAGAAGCGGCGATCACCACGAGCACCCGCGCCCGCTGCCACGCATCCTGCAGTCCTACCTCGCTGAACGAGGCGCGAAACCGGGACTGCAGCACGTCGCGCAGCGAAGCCAGCGGCGCGCGCTTGTCCTTCAGCGTCCGTGCTTCAGGGAAGTGCAGCTCCGCGAGATAGACGCCGAGGCAGGCGTCATGCTTCACGGGCGACTTCTCTGGTCTCGTACGCCTCCAGCACGTCCCCTTCTTTGAGGTCGTTGAAGCCGTCGACCAGGATGCCGCATTCGAAGCCTTCGAGCACCTCGCGCGCGTCTTCGGCGAAGCGCTTGAGCGAGCCCATCTTGCCGTCGTAGGCCACCACGTCGTTGCGCAGGACGCGCACGTTGGCGTTGCGCACGATCTTCCCGTGCGTGACCATGCAGCCCGCGATGGTGCCGAGCTTGGACGCCTTGAACGTGGTGCGCACCTCGGCCTGGCCGAGCACGACCTCCTCGATGGTCGGCTTGAGCATGCCGACCAGGGCGGCGGTGATGTCCTCGGTGACCTTGTAGATCACGCGGTACGTGCGGATGTCGACGCCTTCGGTCTCGGCAAGCGTCGTCGCCTGCGGGCTCGGGCGCACGTTGAAGCCGATGATGATCGCCGTGGAAGCCGCGGCGAGCATGATGTCGGACTCGTTCACGCCGCCGACGCCGGAGTGGATGATCCGCACCTTGACCTCAGGGTGCTGGATCTTGAGCAGCGCGTCGCTGAGCGCCTCGAGGCTGCCCTGGACGTCGGCCTTGACCACGAGGTTGAGGTCGAGGACCTTGCCGGCGGCGATGCGCGCGAAGACGTCGTCGAGCGTGAGCGCGTGCTGCTTGGCGAGCGCCTCCGTCTTGATCCGGTTGGCGCGCTTCTGGCCGAGCGTACGCGCGGCGCGCTCGTCCTTGACGACGCGGCAGAACTCGCCGGCGACCGGCAGTTCGTCGAAGCCGATGATCTCGACCGGCGTCGAAGGACCACCCTCCTTGAGCGGCTCGCCGCGGAAGTCGCGCATGGCGCGCACCTTGCCGCTCGCCTCGCCGGCGACGATGGCGTCGCCGACGCGGATGGTGCCGCGGTTGACGAGCATGGTCGCCACGACGCCGCGGCCCGGGTCGACCTTGGACTCGATGATGAACCCGCTGGCGGGCGCGTCGGGGTTGGCCTTGAGGTCGCTCGACCTCGGCCACGAGCAGCAGCGTGTCGAGGAAGTTGTCGAGCCCGATGCGCTGCTTCGCGCTGGCCTCGACGAAGATGTTGTCCCCGCCCCACTCCTCCGGCACGATGCCGTGCTCGGCGAGTTGCTGCTTGATGCGCTCGATGTTGGCGTCGGGCTTGTCGATCTTGTTGATGACGATCACGACGGGGACCTGCGCCGCCTTGGCGTGGTCGATGGCCTCGACGCTCTGCGGCATGACGCCGTCGTCCGCGGCCACCACGATGGCGGCGATGTCGGTGACCTTGGCGCCGCGCGCCCGCATGGCGGTGAACGCGGCGTGGCCGGGCGTGTCGATGAACGTGATCGGGTGGCCGTTGTGCTTCACCTGATAGGCGCCGATGTGCTGCGTGATGCCGCCGGCCTCGCCGGCCGCCACCGCGGTGTCGCGGATGGCGTCGAGCAGGCTGGTCTTGCCGTGGTCGACGTGGCCCATGACCGTGATGACCGGGGCCCTCGCCTGCGAGGTCCTTGGGATCGTCCACGGCCTCCTTCTCGAGCTCGGCCTCTTCGTCGGCCGCGTGGGTGATCTCCACCTCGCGGTTGAAGTCGGTGGCCAGGACCTCGATGGCCTCGTCGCTCAGGGTCTGCGTGATGGTGACCATCTCGCCGTAGCCCATGAGGGCCTTGATCATGTCGGACGTGGTGATGCCCAGCAGCTGGGAGATGTCCTTGACGGAGGAGCCGGACGGGACCTTGACCAGGCCGGTCGGGACGACCGGCGCGGTCTGCTGCTCCTCGCGGTCACGGCCGCGACCGCGGCCACGGCCACGGCGCCGGTCGCCCGGGCCGCCTCCGCGCCGGGACGCGCCGGCGTCGATGATGACGCGGCGCTTCTTGCCGGCCGGGGCCCCGCCGCCGGAACGCCGGCGGACTGCTCCGCCGGCGGCCGTCGCGTAGGCCTTCTCGATCGCTTCGTCGTCGACGCTGACCTCTCCGTCGACTACCTCGATGCCCGCCTTCTTGAGGTGGGCGAGCACATCGTCGACGCTGGTCTTTCTCTGAGTCGCGATGTCCGACACTTTACGTTTCGCCATTCACCTCACCGCCTTTCGTCGTTCCCCGGTCGTGCGAAGACCGCACGCACCGCGGGATCGAGAGTCACCGGGCCGCGGAAGGCGCGCGCGAACGCGCGCTTCTTCTCCGCGGCCTCGAGACAATTCTCTTCTGGACACAAATAGGCGCTCCTGCCGGGAGCGCCGGGCCGGGCCTTGACGACTCGCCCGTGCTCGACCACGAGCCGTACGAGCTCGTCCTGGCCGCGCTTGCGGCGACAGCCGACGCACGTCCTCTCCGGCGTCGCCACGGCGATCACTCCTTGTTCGCCTCCGTGGCCTCGGCCGGCTCACCGGCGTCTGCCGGCGTCTTGGCGGCCTCTGAGGCCGCCGCAGCTGCCGGCTCGGCCGGCACGTAGTCGGCGTGGATGCTGCAGTAGCGAGAGCCCGGCTCGGCCTGGTTGGGGCAGCGCTTGCCGGTGCGCATGATCGCCATGCACTGGCCGTCCACGCCTTCTTCGTCGCTGAACTCGAGGCTGTTCTCGGCCTCGGCCATCTGCTGCTGGCTCTTGATGTCGATGCGCCAGCCGGTGAGCTTGCTCGCCAGCCGGGCGTTCTGGCCTTCTTTGCCGATGGCCAGCGACAGCTGGTCGTCGGGGACGATGATCGTGGCCGTCTTCTCCTCGTCGTCGACGATGACCTCACGCACGCGAGCGGGCGAGAGAGCCTTGGCGACGAACCTGGCCGCGTCTTCGTTGTAGGGGATGATGTCGATGCGCTCGCCGCGCAGCTCGCTGACCACCATGCGCACGCGCGAGCCGCGCGGGCCCACGCAGGCGCCGACCGGGTCGACGCCGTCGGCATGTCGAGATGACGGCGATCTTGCAGCGGCCGGGGACGGGCTTGCCGTCGCGGCCGCGGTAGCCGGTCTCGCGCGCCACCTGGCGGATCTCGACCAGGCCGTCGGCGATCTCCGGGACCTCGAGCTCGAACAGCTTGCGCACGAGCTCCTCGCTGCGGCGCGAGAGCTTGACCTGCGGCCCCTTGGCCGACTCCTCGACGCGGATGATCACGGCCTTGATGCGCGCGCCGTGCTCGTAGTGCTCGGTCTCGATCTGCTCGCCGCGCGGCAACTCGGCCTCGACGCGGCCGAGCTCGACCAGCGTGTTGTGGCGCGGGTCGCTCTGCTGCACGATGCCGGTGACCAGCTCGCCGACGCGGTCGATGTACTCGTCGTACATGAGGTCGCGCTCGGCCTCGCGGATGCGCTGCAGGATGACCTGCTTGGCCGTCATCGCGGCGATGCGGCCGAAGTCGTCCGGGGTGACCTCGATGCGCTCGACCTCGCTCATGTCGACGCCGCTGAGGTCGAGGCCCACCTCTTCCCCGGTCTCCTCGTCGAGGACCTTGAGGGACTCGGTGTCGATGTGGTCCGGGAAGATGAGCTCGAAGACCCGCATGTCGCCGGTCTCCGTGTCGATCTCCACCGCGGCGTACTCCGCCGCGTCGGGCGACTTCTTGTAGGCGGACAGCAGCGCGTCCTCGAGAGCCTCGACAAGAGCCTCGAAGGCGATGCCCTTCTCGCTCTCGATCTGGCGCAGAGCCTCGATGATCTCTCTACTCACGTTGGCCTCCGTCGGTTTCAAAGTTGTAGACCACGTGGGCCTTTCCGAGGGCATCGAGAGGCAGCGTGGCGCTGCTCCCGCCCTCGAGGGTGAGGGTGATGGACTGGTCGTCGGCCCCCGCGAGGATGCCGCGGAAGTTGCGGCGGCCCTCGATGGGCCGTGTCATGGTCACCGCGACTTCGCGGCCGAGCTGCGCGGCGAAGTGCTGCGGCTTGCGCAGCCGCCGGTCGAGGCCGGGCGACGACACCTCGAGCGCGTAGCGCTCACGCAGCTCCTCGAGCGACAGACTCACCGCCGCCAACAGGTCGAGGTCCACCCCGCCCGGCCGGTCGATGAACAGCGTCAGGATCGGCGGCTGACCGCGGACCTCGAAGTCAACGAGCTCGACGTCGGGGTGCCGCTCGGTGAGCGCAGCTTCGATGACGGCTTCCAGTTCTTCTCTCTTCTCCCTCATACCGACCCCTAACACGAGAAAAGTCGGTTGCCACCGACTTTTGACGCAAGAGTCCGCCTCGTGGTGTGTTGTACAGCCGTAAGAGTATAGCACCGGCTTCGAGAGGCGTACAAGGCAGCCCACGCTCAGGCCGTGCCCGTTTCTGCCGATAGGGAGACTGACAGTCGGCAGACCGGGCGAGAGGCAGGCGATGGGCGAGTACACCACGTTCGAGTGCACCCAGTGCGAGCTACAAGGCCGAGCGCATCCGCTGGGGCGTGAGCGTGTATGACCCTCGCAAGCGGTTCATGCCCGGCTACTGCGTGGAGTGCGGGACGATCGTCGAGGTCGACATGACCGGCGCCGACATCCACGTGGACGAGTTCCGCTGCGTGGTCTGCGGCAGCGAGCTCTTCTTCCTCGAGAAGGCCGCCTCCTACACGTGCCCCAAGTGCAAGGCGCACGACATGAAGCTGCACCAGGGAGAGTACTGGTAGAAGCGGCGGCCGGCGCTACTTGACGATCTCGACCGGGCTGCCCGTCGGCACGAGCCTGCTCACCTCCGCACGTCCTTGTTCTGCATGCGCACGCACCCGTGGCTGATGGCTTTGCCGATCAGCCACGGCTCGTTGGTGCCGTGGATGGCCACCGGCCCGCCCTGCGCCCAGTAGGCAGCTTGGGCTGGAACGCGCTGATGCCGATCGCCAGCACGCCGTAGGCGCCCGTCAGGCGTCGGCGGCCGGAGCTTCTGGTTGATGAAGTAGGACCCGGTAGGCGTGCTCAGGCCCGGCTTGCCGACCGCGACCGGGAAGGTACTTCACCAGAAGCTCCCCGCGACGGTAGACGCAGAGCTTGCGCTCGGAGAGGTCGATCGATGATCTTGGCGGTCGTGGTGTAGAAGGCCAGCTTGCCTTCCGGCACCCAGCCCTGGCTCTCGTTGGGCGGCACCGCCAGCCAGACGCGGTACCAGACCCTGCCGCCGACCTCCTTGGTGGAGTCCACCAGCACGAGCATCGGGTAGCCGGTCTGGTTGCATTGCCCAGCTTGGCCTGCACCGGCGCGGACGTGCTCGGCGCGCGTGTAGACGGTGAGCGGGCCCGACGGCCTTGCCGACCGTCCAGCGGTCGTACTGCGGCGCGACCGTGCCGGGCGGCGGCCGGCGTCGGCTGTGGCCACCGGCGCCAGCGCCTGGCCGGTGCCCGATCCCTGGGCCCGGGCGCGGACGGCGGCGTACCCGCCGAGGGCCGCCGCGAGCACGACGGCGAGGCCGGCGACCAGGAGCAGGATGTCGCGCACGCGTGAGTTCATCGGTCCAAGGATAGTGAGCCGCTCCAACAGGTACAAACGAGCATATGGTCGATTCCCTGTCAGTGGCGTACACTAATACGCACGTAGTGGCAGCAACGAAAGGAGCTCCGGTTGATCGCCGTCATCGTCCTCATCGTCATCGTGGTCGTGGTCGTGGCCGTGCTGGCGGGGATGTACAACAGCCTCGTCAGGCGCCGCAACCAGGTAGACAACTCGTGGAGCCAGATCGACGTCCAGCTCAAGCGCCGCCACGACCTCATCCCCAACCTGGTCGAGGCCGTCAAGGACTACATGTCCTACGAGCAGGAGACGCTCACCAATGTCACCAGGGCCCGCGCCGCCGCCATCGACGCCGGCAAGCAGGGCCCGCAGGCGGTGGCGGAGGCGGAGAACGCGCTCACCGGCACCCTCAAGAGCCTGTTCGCGGTGGCGGAGAACTACCCCGACCTGAAGGCCAACCAGAACGTCATGCAGCTTCAGGAAGAGCTGACCTCGACGGAGAACAAGATCGCCTTCGCGCGGCAGTTCTACAACGACAGCGTGCTCACCTACAACAACAAGATCCAGATGTTCCCCTCCAACCTCATCGCCGGGATGTTCAACTTCACGACGCGGCAGTTCTTCGAGGTCCCCGAGGCCGACAAGGCCGTCCCGACCGTCGACCTGAGGTAGGCAGGCGGCCCGTCGGCCGCGGACCGGCATGTACGAACAGATCGCCAAGAACCGCCGCGCCTCCTGGCTTCTGGCGGGACTCGTCGTGGCCCTGCTGGCCATGCTCGGCTTCGCCATCGGCTACGCGACCATGGGCAGCACGTCCGGCGGCATCGGGCTGCTCGGCGTGTTCGGCATCGTCGCCATCGCCTGGAGCATCATCGGCTACTACACGGGCGACAAGATCGTGCTCACCGCGAGCGGCGCCCATCAAGGTGACCCACGCGGAGGCGCCGCAGCTCTACAACGTCGTCGAGGAGATGACGATCGCGGCCGGCCTGCCGCAGGTGCCGGCCGTGTACATCCTCGACGAGGCCTCCCCCAACGCGCTCGCCACGGGGCGCGACCCTCAGCACGCCTCCATCGCGGTCACCCGCGGGCTGCTCGAGCGCCTCGACCGCGAGGAACTCCAGGGCGTCGATCGCGCACGAGATGTCGCACATCCGCAACTACGACATCCGCTTCGAGACGCTCGTCGGGATCCTCGTCGGCATGATCGCGCTGATCGCCGACTTCTTCCTGCGCTGGAGCTTCTGGGGCGGCATGGGCCGCCGCCGCGGGAGCAGTTCGGGCGGCGACCAGGCGGGGGCGATCCTGGCGATCGTCGCCATCGTGCTCGCCATCCTCGCGCCGCTGGCCGCCTACGCGGTGCAGTTCGCGGTGTCGAGGCGGCGCGAGTACCTGGCCGACGCCTCGGCCGTCGAGCTCACGCGCAACCCGCTCGGCCTGGCTCGGGCGCTCACCCGCATCGCCTCGGACCCGGCCCCCCTGCGCCACGCCAACCGGGCGACGGCGCACCTCTACATCGCCAACCCGCTCAAGAAGACCAAGCGAGGTCACCGGCGTCTTCGACACGCACCCGCCCATCCAGCAGCGCATCGCCGTCCTTCTGGAGATGGCCCACGTCGGGCCGGACGCGCTGGCGGCGGCGGGGGCGGACCCGGCCGCCCCGGGCCCGCAGGCGCCGGATCCTCCCGCGCCGCCCGGCTGAGATCGCTCAGTCGACGCCGTCGAGGTGCTGCCGGTAGGTCTCGCTCTGAGGGTGCAGGGCGCGGGCCAGCCGCAGGTGTCCCCGCGCCTCTTCCCCGCGCCCCATGGCCTTCAGGCAGCGGGCGAGCGCGTAGTGCGCGTAGTCGCAGTCCGGCACGTCGTCGACGACGGCGCCGAACAGCTCGGCCGCCTGCTCGAAGTGGCCGACGCGAACTGCGCCCGCCCGAGCGTCTCCCGGATCGAGTTGCGCCCGGGCTCCAGGCGAAGCGCCCGCGACAGATACATGGCGGCCTGCGCGGGGTGCCCGTCCTCGAGGAAGTCGACCCCGCGCCGGAACAGCGTGTAGGCCTCGCTCTCGGCGCAGAAATCGGGGGTGGGACGGTCGGACGGCTCCACGCGCAGGTTCCTCAGAGGCCGAGCTCGGGGGCGATGGCCTGCATCGCCTCGAGGCCGAGGGCGAAGAACTCGTCCAGTTCGATGCCGAGCTCTACGCAGCGCGCGATGGACTCGCGGTGGACGCCGCGCGCGAAGGCGCCTTCGCGGTAGCGCTTGCGCACCGACTTGACCTTGACGCCGGCGAGGTCCTTGTCCGGGCGCACCAGCGCCGCCGCGGTGATCAGGCCGCTGAGCTGGTCGGCGGCGATGAGCGCGACGTCGATGCGCTCCGTCGCGGCGACCCCCGTGTCCGGATTGTGGGCCGCGACGGCGTGCGTGGCCGCCTCCGGCAGGCCGAGCGCGCCGAGGGTCTCCGCGGCTTGGGCGCCGTGGCGAGCGATGTCGTTCTCGGTCTCTTCGGCGTCGAGGTCGTGACCGAGGCCGGTGAGGCCCCACACGTCCGGGTCCTCGTCGAGGCGCGTCGCCAGCGCGCGCATGATCGCCTCGGTGGCGAGCATGTGGCGGCGCAGGTTCTCGTTCCGCACGTGCGCCTGCACCTCGGCGAGCACGGGGGCGCGGTCGAGCGTCATCGGGCCAGCCCCGCCTCGATCTGGTCGGCGATGGCGGCCGCGCAGGCCGTCTTCGTCGTGCGCGGCACGTGCACTTCGCCGTCCGGCGTGAGGATGGTGATCTCGTTCTCGTCCGAGCCGATGCCGACGCCCTCGGCCAGGATGTCGTTGAACACGAGCAGGTCGACGCCCTTGGCCGCCTTCTTGGCCCGCGCCCTGTCCAGCCGCGGGCCGGCCTCGGCGGCGAAGCCGACGCGGTACAGGCCCGGTCTGGCCGTGGATGCGAGCACATCGACCGTGCGCACGAGCTTCAGCGTGAGCGACTCGCGCTCGCCGCGCTCGATCTTGCCGCCCTCTTCGTCCCTGGGGCGGAAGTCGGCGACGGCCGCGGCCATGACGAGCACGTCGGCGTCACGCACCTGCTCGCCGACCGCCGCGGCCATCTCGGCCGCGCTCTCGACGCGGACGACTTCGTAGGAGGCGCCGTCGGCCGGCTGCGTGGTCACGAGCGTGACCCGCGCGCCGCGCAGGTACGCCTCGTCGGCGACCGCGCGGCCCATCTTGCCGCTGGAGCGGTTGCCGATGAAGCGCACCGCGTCGATCCGCTCACGGGTGCCGCCGGAGGTGACCACGACCTTCTTGCCGGAGAGCGGGCCCGACGAGGAACGGGCGAGCGCCCGGCGCACGGCGAGGCGGATGGCGTCGGGAGAGGCCATCCGGCCCGAGCCCTCTTCGCCGCAGGCGAGCTCTCCCTCTTCGGTGGGCAGCACCTCCACCCCGCGTTCCGCGAGCACGCGCACGTTCTCGCGCGTGGCCGCGTGCTCGTTCATCGCCCAGTTCATGGTGGGCGCCACGATCACCGGACCGCGGAAGGCGAGGTAGATCGCCGTCAGCAGATTGTCGGCCATGCCGGCGGCCATCTTGGCCAGCGTGTTCGCCGTCGCCGGAGCGACGACCATGACGCTGGCCTTCCTGGCCGCCTCGATGTGCTGGAACCAGCCGCCGCTGGCCTGCCAGGCGCTCTGATCGTCGAGCACCGGGGCCTGCGAGACGGCCGCGAACGTCAGCGGCATCACGAAGCGCTGAGCGGCCTCCGTGGTGACGACCAGCGGCTGAAAGCCGTCCTTGACGAGGCCGCGCACCAGCTCCACGGCCTTGTAGATGGCGATGCCGCCCGTGACACCGACGAGCACGGTGCGGGCGGCATGGATGGTAGGAGCCTCGCTCACGGCTGGGTCAGTCGGTGGGTTCTCGTGGTCGATCTTGTTGTCGACGATCTCCTCGAAGGCGATCGTGAGCAGGTTGGTGCTGCGCGTCGTGATCAGCGGCGGCGTGAGCTCTTCGAGCCCGAGGGTGTTCTCGCCGAGGCTGTGGTAGTAGTTGTTGATCTGCCGCGCGCGCTTGGCGGCGATCATGACCAGCTCGTAGCGAGAGCCGTCCGCGTGGGGCAGCAACTCGTCGATGCGGGGCTTGTCCACTAGTCTTCTCTCCTCTGTGCTTCGATGATGGCGGCCACCTCGTCGGCGGCGCGCCCGGCCTCGTCGTTCACCACGACGTGGTCGAATTCCTCTGCTGCGGCGACCTCGGTCTCCGCCCTGTGCAGCCGCTTCGCGATGGCCGCCGCCGTCTCCGTGCCGCGCCCGCGAAGTCGCTCCGCGAGTTCGGACATGCTCGGCGGCGCGATGAACACCGAGATCGCCTCGGGCATCGTCTTGCGTACCGCGCGTGCGCCGATGAGCTCGATCTCGAGGATCACATCGTCGCCGGCCGCCAGCTTGGCCTCGACCTCGCTGCGGAGCGTACCGTACAGGTTCCCACTGTACTCTACCCATTCGAGGAAGTCGCCCGACGCGACCGCACGCCGGAACGTCGCCTCGTCGAGGAAGTGATACTCGCGGCCGTCCACTTCGCCCGGCCGCGGCGCGCGCGTCGTCGCCGAGACGGACGTCACGACGCGCGTGAGGCGCTGGCGGACGAGGGCGATGACGGTCCCCTTCCCGGCGCCCGAGGGCCCCGAGATGACGAAGACAGCGGGGATGTGTCAGCCTCCGAAGTAGGCGAGCAGCTCGTGCCGCTGGCGCTCCGAGAGACCGCCGACGGTCTTGCTCGGGCTGATGCGGCACTGCTCCATGATGCGCGCCGACTTGACGCGGCCACACTTGGGCGCGGCCATGAGGAGGTCGGCGACCTTGGCCGTGAGCAGGAACTCCGGCGGCGCGGCGAGGATCTCGTTGATGCTCACGCTGCCGTGCTTGAGGTCGGACTTGAGCGCCGCGCGGCGGCTGCGGACCTCGTTGGCCTTGCCCAGGGCGTCCATGCGCTGGCCGAGCGAGCGCGCAGGAGCCGTATTGAACTGCTTGGAAGAGGCGGACATCGCGCGAGAGTATATGTGATGGCGCGCGCGCAGTTCAACAGGACCGCGGCAGGAAAATCGCAGACTAGCTGGCCTTTTCCTGGACGACCGGGTCGCGTGCGGCGATCAGGCGCTCAGCGCCGCGCCGCGCGCCTCGGCCACGGACGAGAAGCCGTGAGCCTCGAGCTCGTCGCGGAGCTCCGCCAGGATGCGCTGCGGGGCTTCGAAGGCGGTGAAGTTGGCGGCGCCCACCGCCACCGCCGTGGCGCCGCAGGCGATGAACTCGAGCGCGTCCTGCCCGGTCATCACGCCGCCCATGCCGACGATCGGCGTGTCCGGGAACGCTTGCGCCACCTCGGCGACCATGCGCAACGCGATGGGCTTGATCGCAGGGCCGCACAGGCCGCCGGTCCGGTTGCCGAGGAAGGGCTTCAGGGTCTGCCGGTCCAGCACGAGCGCCTTGAAGGTGTTGACCAGCGAGAGGCCGTCGGCGCCGGCGCCGAGCGCTGCCGCGCCGGCCTCGGTGACGTCGCGCACGTTGGGCGTGAGCTTGGCGAGCAGGAACCGGTCCGTGGCCTCGCGGCAGGCGGCGACGACCTCCGCGGTGGCGGCCGGGTCGGCGCCGATCTGCAGGCCGCTCGAGACGTTGGGGCAGGAGACGTTGAGCTCGTAGCCCTCGATCCGCGGGGCCGTGCCGGCGGGTGCTTCGGCCAGGTGCGCCTCGAGCGCCGCGACCACGGCCGCGTACTGCGCCGGCTCGTTGCCCCCGACGCTCACGATCACCGGCCGGCGCAGCGTCGCCCATCCGGGCAGCTGGCCGATCCACGCGTGGATGCCCGGGTTCTCGAGGCCGATGGCGTTGACCATGCCCGCCGCAGTCTCGGTGACGCGCGGCGCGGGGTTGCCGATCCGCGCGTCGGCGGTGACCGTCTTGGGGACGTAGGCGGCGTACGGGAAGTCGGCGAAATAGTCGCCGTCGTAGCGAAGCGCGTACTCGAGGAGGTCGAACGTGCCCGAGGCGTCGACCAAGGGGTGGTCGAGCGCGACGGGCCCGAGGCTGACGGACAACTGCGGTCCGTCGCCGCGGAGCGGCGCCCCGCCGCCCCCCTAGCTGCTTTCGGCGGCTGGTCACGGCGTCACCTCGTCGAGCCTGAAGACCGGTCCCTCGCTGCAGACACGAAGCTTGCCGCGCGCGGTGTCGACCACGCAGCCGTGGCACGAGCCGGTGCCGCAGGCCATGTGGGCCTCGAGCGAGACGTAGCCGCGCAGCCCCTCCGCGAACGTCCATCGCTGGATGGCGGCGACCATGGGGTTGGGACCGCAGGTGTACACGGTGGTGCCTGGCGCGACGTCGAGCGCGGCCAGCAGGTGGAGCACGGTGCCGGCCTTCCCCACGCTGCCGTCTTCCGTCGCGACCCAGAGCCGCTCGATGCTGAAGGCGCCGGCCGCGCGAGCGGCGCGGAAGTCGCGGAAGCCGAAGGCGGCGGTGACGTGGGCGCCCGCCGCCGCCAGTTCGTCCGCCAGGTACTGCAGCGGTGCACAGCCGATGCCGCCGCCGATGAGCAGCGCGTTGGTGACGCCTTCCGTCGGGAACGCGCTGCCGAGCGGCCCGGCGACGTCGATCGCGTCGCCGACGTCGAGCTGCGTGAGCTGTTCGCTGCCGGCGCCGCGCGCCTCGATGAGCAGGCTGATCCGGTCGCCGTGCGCGGCGAACAGCGAGATGGGACGGCGGAGCAGGAAGCCTCCCCCGGGCACGGTGACCATGACGAACTGCCCGGGGGCGGCGCGCCGCGCGACGCGCGGCGCGATCAGCTCGAGCGCGGCGAAGGCGCCGAAGTGACGCACGCCGGCGACCCTGCAGTGGGACGTCTCCGCCCACTGCGAGTGGTCGCCATAGGTCTGTGCGTCAGCGCCGCTCATGCTCAGTCCACCGTCGCGTGCAGGTCCTGCAGACAGTGTACCTGCACCCGCGGCCGCTTGGCCGCTTCGATCGCCGAGACCGCGGCGGATGCGCCGGCGAGCGTGGTGATGGACGCCACGCCCTTGCGCAGCGCCGTGGTGCGGATCTCGTAGCCGTCCGCCCGGGCGCCGCGGCCGAAGGGCGTGTTGATGACGAGGCCGATCTGGCCGCTCTCGATGAGGTTCACGACGTTGGGCTCGCCCTGGAACACCTTGTTCACGACGTTCACGGGGATGCCCAGGCTGGTCAGCGCGGTGGCCGTGCCCCGGGTCGCGTAGATGGTGAACCCGAGCATGTGCAGCCGCTGCGCGAGGATGGTGGCCGCCGACTTGTCGCTGTCGCAGACCGAGAGGAACACGTCGCCCTCGGTCGGCAGCGGCATGCCCGCGGCGGCCGCGGCCTTGCCGAACGCCGCCGGGAACGCCTCGGCGATGCCCATGACCTCGCCGGTGGACTTCATCTCGGGGCCGAGCTGGGTGTCGGTGCCGGGGAAGCGGCTGAACGGGAGCACCGCCTCCTTGACGCTGACGTACTCGGGCACGCGCCGCTCGAGGCCCATGCCGGCGAGCGCCTCACCGAGGATCACGCGGGTGGCGATCTGCGCCATCGGCACGCCCGTCGCCTTGCTGACGAAGGGCACGGTGCGCGAGCCGCGCGGGTTCACCTCGAGCACGTAGAGCTGATAGCTCTGGTAGGCGAACTGCACGTTGATGAGCCCGCGGACGCCGAGGCCGATGGCCAGGGCCTTCGTCTGCTTGCGCACCTGCTCGAGCGTGCCCTCGCCGAGCGAGATGGACGGGATGACGCAGGCCGAGTCGCCGGAGTGGACGCCGGCCTCCTCGACGTGCTGCATGACGGCGCCGATGTAGACGTCCTCGCCGTCACAGACCGCGTCGACGTCGACCTCGATCGCGTCCTCGAGGAACTTGTCGATGAGGACGGGGTGCTCGGGGCTGATGCTGACGGCCGTGGCCATGTAGTGCTCGAGCTCCTGCGGACCGTAGACGATCTGCATGGCCCGGCCACCGAGCACGTAGGACGGCCGCACGAGCAGCGGGTAGCCGACGCGTGCGGCGACCTCCGCGGCCTGCTCGGCCGTCGTCGCCAGGCCGTACTCGGGACACTTGATGCCGAGCTCCTCGAGGAGGCCGCCGAAGCGCCCGCGGTCCTCGGCGAGGTCGATGGACTCCTGGGGCGTGCCCAGGATGGGGATGCCGGCCTCGGCGAGCGCGCCGGCGATCTTGAGCGGCGTCTGGCCGCCGAACTGGACGATGACGCCCTTGGGCCGCTCGTTGGCGACGACGTTGGCGACGTCCTCGAAGGTGAGCGGCTCGAAGTACAGGCGGTCGGAGATGTCGTAGTCGGTGCTCACCGTCTCCGGGTTGCAGTTGACCATGACGGCCTCGAAGCCCTGCTCCCGGGCCGTGAGGGCGGCGTGCACGCAGCAGTAGTCGAACTCGATGCCCTGGCCGATGCGGTTGGGCCCGGAGCCGAGGATCACGACACGCTCCTTGTCGCCGGGCTCGGCCTCGTTCTCCTGCTCGTAGGTCGAGTAGAAGTACGGCGTCTCGGCCTCGAACTCCGCGGCGCACGTATCGACGGCCTTGTACACCGGCAGCACGTCGTGCTCGATGCGCAGCGCGCGGATCTCGCGCTCGCCGCGGCCGGTGAGCTCGCCGAGGCGCTTGTCGCTGAAGCCGTAGCGCTTCATGCGCCGCAGCAGCTCCGGCGTGAACCGCTGGGCCTCGCGGATCTCCTTCTCGAGCTCCACGATGTCGGCGAACTCGCTGAGGAAGAACGGCGAGACGCCGGTGAGCTCGTGGACCTCGTCCACGGTGAGCTTCTGGCGGAAGGCCTGCAGCACGAGCTCGTAGCGCTCGGCCGTGGGGATGGCCAGCGCCTTGCGCAGGTCCTGCGGGGATGACGGCATGTCCGCCGGCGAGTCGAGCTCGCGCGAACGCATCGCCTTCTGGAAGGCCTCCTTGAAGGTGCGGCCGATGGCCATGGCCTCCCCCACGCTCTTCATGTGCGTGGTGAGCTCGCGGTCCGACAGCGGGAACTTCTCGAACGCCCAGCGCGGCATCTTGACGACCACGTAGTCGAGCGTGGGCTCGAAGCAGGCCGGCGTCTTGCGCGTGATGTCGTTGTCGATCTCGTCGAGCGTGTAGCCGACGGCGAGCCGGGCGGCGATCTTGGCGATCGGGAAGCCGGTGGCCTTGGAGGCGAGGGCCGAGCTCCTGGAGACGCGCGGGTTCATCTCGATGACGACGACCTCGCCCGTCTCCGGGTTGACGGCGAACTGGACGTTGCTGCCGCCGGTGTCGACGCCGATCTTGCGGATGATCGCCTTGGAGGCGTCGCGCAGCTCCTGGTACTGGGCGTCGGTGAGCGTGAGCGCCGGCGCGACGGTGACGCTGTCGCCGGTGTGCACGCCCATCGGGTCGATGTTCTCGATGGAGCAGATGATCACGACGTTGTCGGCGTGATCGCGCATGACCTCGAGCTCGAACTCGTGCCAGCCGACGACGGACTCCTCGAGGAGCACCTGCGAGATCGGGCTGAGCGACAGCCCCTGCTCGCAGATGCGCACGAAGCTGTCGTGGTCGTAGGCGATGCCGCCGCCGCTGCCGCCGAGCGTGTAGGCGGGGCGGACGACGAGCGGGAGGCCGAGCTCCGTACAGGCGACCTCGGCCTCGTCCATGGTCTCGGCCAGCATGCTGCGCGGCGTGCGCAGGCCGATCTCGTCCATGGCGGTGCGGAACTCGAGGCGGTCCTCGGCGCGGTGGATGGCCTTCTCGTCGGCGCCGATCATCTCGACCTCCCAGAGGTCGAGCACACCGGCGGCCTTGAGCTCCATGGCCAGGTTGAGCGCCGTCTGCCCGCCGAGCGTGGGCAGCAGGGCGTCCGGGCGCTCGACCTCGATGATGCGCGTGAGCGTGGCGAGGTCGAGCGGCTCGATGTACGTCCGCGTCGCGAACGCAGGGTCGGTCATGATCGTCGCCGGGTTGCTGTTGACGAGCACGACCTCGTAGCCCTCGTCGAGGAGCACCTTGCAGGCCTGCGTGCCGGAGTAGTCGAACTCGCAGGCCTGTCCGATGACGATGGGCCCCGAGCCGATGATGAGGATCTTGTGGAGGTCGTCGCGGCGCGGCATCAGGCCTCCCCTCCCCGCTTGAACCGGTCGATCTCGTCGCGGAAGCGGTCGAACAGGTAGAGCGAGTCGTGCGGCCCCGGCGTGGACTCCGGGTGGTACTGCACCGAGAACGCGAAGCTGTCGGGCGACGCGACGCCCTCCACCGTGCCGTCGTTGAGGTTGACGTGCGTGATCTCGGCGCCGGGCACGGCCTCAGTCGCGGACCGCGAACCCGTGGTTCTGGGTCGTGATCTCGATGACGCCGGTGCGCAGGTCCTTGACCGGGTGGTTGGCGCCCCGGTGACCGAACTTGAGCTTGAAGGTCTTGAGGCCGAGCGCCTGGGCCAGGAGCTGGTGCCCCAGGCAGATGCCGAACACGGGCACCTTGCCCAGCAGGCGCTCGATGGCCTTGACGCCGTAGGTGACGGCCGCCGGGTCGCCGGGGCCGTTGCTGAGGAAGACGCCGTCCGGCGCCAGCTTGAGCACCTTCTGGGCGCTCGTGTTGGCGGGGACGACCGTGACGCGGAAGCCGCAGCCTGCCAGGTGGCCGAGCATCGAGCGCTTGATGCCGTAGTCGTAGGCCACGACGTGGAGGTCGGGCGCCGGCGCCCCTTCGGGAGCCGGCGCCTCGTATGCGTCTGCTCGCAGGTGACGACCTTGGCGAGGTCGAGGCCGCCCATGGCGGGCAGCCCCTGGGCGGCCTTGCGCAGGTGCTTGACGTCCTGCACGTCGGTGCTCACGACCGCGCGCAGCGCGCCCTGGTCGCGGATGTGCCGGGTGAGGGCGCGCGTGTCGACGCCGCTCACGGCCAGGACGCCGTGCTCGGCCAGCCAGTCGAGCCACGTCTGTCGCGAGGCCCGGTTGAAGCGGTAGTTGGTGAGCTCCCGGGCGATGATCGCCCGCGCGTGCGCCTTGCCGGACTCGTCGCGGTCGGCGTCGGCGCCGTAGTTGCCGTTCATCGGGAACGTGTAGGTGATGAGCTGGCCGCAGTAGGACGGATCGGTGGCGATCTCCTGGTAGCCGGCCATGCTGGTGTTGAAGACGAGCTCGCCGCCCACGGACCCGGAGCCGGCGAGCGCCTCGCCGGCGAAGGTGACGCCGTCCTCGAGGACGATGACGGCCGGGCTAGGCAAGGTCATCCCAGGCGACGCGACCGGCGGCCACCGTGAGGCGGACCTTGCCGGTGAGCTCCTGCCCCAGCCAGGGGGAGTTCCAGGAGCGCGACTGCAGGGCCTCCGGCGTGACCGTCCAGACCGCCGCCGGGTCGACGACGCAGAGGTCGGCCGGGGCTCCGGCGGCGACCGTCGGCGCGTCCAGGCCGGCGATACGGGCCGGGGCCGCGCTCATGCGCGTGACGAGCGTGGCCAGGTCGAGCTCGCCGGCTTCGACGAGCTCCTTGTTGAGCACGCTGAAGGCGGTCTCGAGGCCGATGCACCCGAAGGGCGCCTCCTCGTAGGGCACGTCCTTCTCCTCCGAGACGTGCGGCGCGTGGTCCGTGGCGACGCAGTCGATGAGGCCGCTCTTGAGCGCCTCGACGAGCGCCCTGCGGTCGCTCTCGGCGCGCAGCGGCGGGTTCATCTTGAGGTTGGGGTCGAGGGAGGCGACGCACTCGTCGTTGAGCGTGAGATGGTGCGGCGTGACCTCCGTCGTGACCCTGACGCCCGCCTCCTTGGCGCGCGCGATCGCCTCGAGCGACGCCTCGGTGCTGACGTGGCAGACGTGCAGGTCGGCGTCCTCGTAGGCGGCGATGTCGAGCGTGCGCGAGACGTCGAGGCTCTCGCAGAGCGACGGGATGCCGGTGAGGCCGAGACGGGCCGAGGCCGGGCCTTCGTGCATCTGCCCGCCCTTGAAGAGCGAGGCGTCCTGCGCGTGGATGGCGATGAAGCGCTTGCTCACCTTGACGTACTGGAGCGCGCGCCGGGTGATCGCCGCGGTGGGCAGCGGCATGCCGTCGTCGCTGAAGGCCACGGCGCCGGCGGCGCCGAGCTCGCCCATCTCGGTGAGCTCCTGGCCCTCGAGCCCCTTGGTGACCGCGGCGAAGAAGCCGACCGGGACGACCGCGTCGACGGTGGCCTGCAGGGCAAGACCCTTGAGCAGGCCGGCGTTGTCGACCACCGGGTCGGTGTTGGCCATGCCGAAGGCGGCGACGTACCCGCCGGCCGCGGCGGCCGCAGAGGCGGTCGCGATGTCCTCTTCGTCCTCGCGACCCGGCGTGCGGAAGTGGGCGTGCAGGTCGACGAAGCCCGGCAGGACGAGCATGCCGGCGGCGTCGACCACGCGCGTGTTCTTGCCGGCCTTGAGGTCCTTGCCGACCTCGGCCACCTTGCCCTTCTTGACGAGCACGTCCTGGACGGCGTCGACGCCGCTCTCAGGATCGACGACGCGGCCACCCTTGATGAGGAGCTCGGCGGCGGGGAGAGGCTTGCACCACGTCCGTTCCATCAGAGCACCTCCCCACTCGCGGCACCGTCGCTGTAGCCGACGATGGTCCGGTACAGGATCGCCATGCGCACCGCGAGGCCGCTGAAGACCTGGTGGGCGATCAGGTTCTCGTCGTCGTCGGCGATGTCCGACGCGATCTCGACGCCGCGGTTGATCGGGCCGGGGTGCATGACCCGCTGCCCCGGCCGCAGCCGCGCCTGCGAGATGCCCCAGAGCTGGCTGTACTCGCGCAGCGAGGGCAGGTAGGCGGCGCCGGGCTTGATGCGCTCCTTCTGGATCCGGAGCAGGTAGATGACGTCGGCGTCCTTGAGGTTGGCGAGGTCGTACTCGACCTTGACGCCCATCTCCTCGATGCCGCGCGGCATGAGCGTCGGCGGCGCGACCAGGGTGACGTCCATGCCCAGCATCTGGAAGCCCATGATGTCGCTGCGCGCGACGCGGCTGTGCAGGATGTCGCCGATGATGAAGACCTTGAGGCCGTCGAGGTCACGCCCCAGGTTCTGGCGCATGCTGAAGAGGTCGAGCAGGCACTGCGTGGGGTGCTGGTGCTTGCCGTCACCGGCGTTGATGACGCTCGCCTCGGTGTTGGCGGAGAGCGTCTGGCAGGCGCCGGCCGACGGGTGGCGCATGACGATGATGTCGGGCGAGTAGGCGCTCAGCGTGATCGCCGTGTCCTTGAGCGTCTCGCCCTTCTCGACGGCCGAGCCGCTGGCCTTGAGGGCCAGGGTGTCGGCCGAGAGGCGCTTGGCGGCGAGGTCGAAGCTCGACGACGTGCGCGTCGAGGCCTCCCAGAAGAGGTTGATGATCGTGCGCCCGCGGAGCGTCGGGACCTTCTTGATGTCGCGCTCGAGCACCGGCAGGAAGCTCTCGGCCGTGTCGAGCAGCAGCTCGACGTCGGCCCGCGAGAGGTCCTCGATGCTGATCAGGTCTCGCTTGGCCATGGTCACGCCTCCGTGGCGCGCACGAGAACGACCTCGTCGACGCCGTCGCACTCTTCGACCCTCACGCTGATGCGCTCGTTCGGCGCCGTGGGCAGGTTCTTGCCGACGTAGTCGGGCCGGATGGGCAGCTCGCGATGGCCGCGGTCCACGAGGACCGCGAGCTGCACCGCCGCCGGCCGCCCGTAGTCGAACAGGGCGTCGATGGCGGCGCGGATCGTGCGCCCCGTGTAGAGCACGTCGTCCACGAGGATGATGCGCGCCCCGTCGACGGCGAACGGGAGGTCGGTGTCCTTGACGACCGGCTGCGGCGTGCTGGGGATGACGCCCACCGCGCCGCGCGCGGCGACGTCGTCGCGGTAGAAGGAGATGTCGAGGTTGCCGGCGGAGTAGTCGCGGCCACCGACCTCGCAAAGGAGCTTGTGGATGCGCGCGCCGATGAAGGCGCCGCGGGTGTGGATGCCGACGACGGCGATCTTCTCGCCGCCGGGATTCTTCTCCAGGATCTCGTGGGCGATGCGCGTGATCGTGCGCGACATCTGCTCGGCCGTCAGGACGACGATCTCATTGGCGGGTCTGGGCTCAGGCATAAAAATAGCGCCGCCGGCACCTGATGGCGTACGGCAACGCTGCACCCCCTTTCCGTCTCTCGGGACGTGGATTAAAGGTCGAGCCATACTCTAACAGCCGCCGCCCGGCGGCGGCAAGGTGGATCGGACCCGGGGCAAGATCGGATTCGGCACAACTGCTCGTGCGGGGTCCCCGCGCGGACGCGGCCGGGCCGGCGCGACGGCCGCCAGAGGCTCCGGAGTGGCTTCAGCCGAGGGGCTGGGCCGGCAGGCCCAGGCCCTCGAGGAACCCGGCCAGCTCGAGCGGGAGCGCGCTGGCGCAGGCGATCTCCCGCCCGTCGTCCGGGTGCGCGAAGGCGAGGCGCGCGGCGTGCAGGAACTGACGGGACAACCCGTCCGGACGCGGCGGCCGGCCGTACTGGACGTCCCCGGCCACCGGATAGCCGAGCGCCGAGAAGTGCACCCTGATCTGGTGGGTGCGGCCGGTCTCCAGGCGCACGCGCGCCAGCGTGAACCCCGGTGCCCTGCCGAGGACGTCGAAGTGCGTCACGGCGCGCTTGCCGGCGGCCGTGTGCAACGACATCCGCTTGCGGTCGCGCAGGTGCCGGCCGATGGGCGCGTCGATCGTCCCCTTGTCCTGCGGCAGATCGCCGCTGAGCAGCGTCAGGTAGGTGCGGTGGATGTCGCGGCGCTCCATGGCGGCGACCAGGGCTTGGTACGCCTCTTCGCTGCGCGCCACGATCAGCAGGCCCGACGTGTCCTTGTCGAGCCGGTGGACGATGCCGGGGCGCGACTCGTGCCCGCCACGAGCGCCCTCGGCCACGAGCCCCTGGGCCAGCGTGCCGTGCTCGTTGCCCGGCGCGGGGTGCACGACCACGCCGGCGGGCTTGTCGACCACGAGCAGCCAGTCGTCCTCGTAGACGATGGCGAATGGGACCGGTTCCGCCGTGAGGATCCCGGGCGGCGGCGGAGGCACCTGCCACACCACTTCCTCGCCGGCGCGAAGCACGTGCTTCTTGCGCGCCGGCGCCGCGTCCACCAGCACGAGGCCGCCGGCGATAAGGCGCTGGGCGGCGGCCCGGCTCAGACCGGCGTGCGCGGCGAGCGCGACGTCGAGCCGCTCGCCGGCGTCAGTCTCTCCGGCGCGGAACGCGTGCGGCTCACTCGCGCCGGCCAACGACCACCTGCAGCGCCAGGAAGATGGTCCCCACGACGATGGCCGCGTCGGCGACGTTGAACGACGGCCAGCCGTAGAACCCGATGAAGTCGACCACGGCCCCGTCGAAGCGCAGCCGGTCGATGAGGTTGCCGACCGCCCCGCCCAGGATGACGCCGAGCGCGGGACGGTATCGCGGCGGGCTGAAGACCAGCGCGCCCGCTACGCCGGCGGCCACGGCCGCCACCATGACCACGACGATGCTCCCCTGGCCGGCGAAGCGGCTGAAGGAGATGCCCGAGTTGTAGGTGAGGTCGAAGTGCAGGCCTGCGACCAGCTTGAACGGCAGCCGGTGGGCCTCAGCGCGGATCAGCCACTTGCTCAGCTGGTCGGCGACGACGATCGCCGCCGCCAGCACCAGAGCGAGGGCGTACCCCTGCTTACTTCTTGCCACGCGGCTTCGGAACGCTGTCCAGTTCCTTGACGTCGGTGTGGCCCATGGGGCACGTGGGCACCTTGGTCTTGCCGCTCCGCCCGCCGTCGCTGACGACGATGTTGAGCGGATACGTGGCCTTGCAGCGCTTGCAGTAGGCGAGCTTCGCCATAAGTACTCCTTTGCTCAGTTCAGAGGCCGAGTCTACGCCTCGCCTCGAGAAGGGTCACGCCACGCAGGTGCAGCAGCTTCCGTCTCGACTTGCCGCCAGCGATCAGGGTGACGTCGTCGCGCCGCAGACCGAGCTCCCGCGAGAGGAACCGTAGTAGTTCGTCGTTCGCCCTGCCTTCGCGCGCCGGAGCCGCCAGGCGCACGCGGAGCCGCTCGTCGGCAACGCCGATGACTTCGCTGCGGCGGGCGCCCGGGGTCACCCAGACGGCGAGACTCAGGCCGCCCCGCGCCTCCGCGAGCGGCCCGCTTTCACCACTTGAACTCGTTCTCGTTCACCCCGGTGTCCACGTCGGCGAGCAGGTCATCGCTCTCTCCGAAGAGGATGCGCTCGCGGCGCCTCGGCTGGTCTTCGGCGGCCTCGTCCGGCTCGCCGCCGGGCCGCGTCGCTGTGATCTCAGGGTCGTCCTCCGCGGGGCGAGCCGGCTGGCTCATCGTGCCGTCCGGCGCTGCCTCGCGACTGGGCTCGGGGGCCGGCTCCGCGTGCGTCCCGGCCTGGACGCCGCCGGGTCCGCGCTCCGGTGGGACCGCGGGCCTGTCCGGCATCGGCGCGCTGCGAACCTCGCGCTCGGGCTGGGGAGCAGGCGCCGTGGCCCGCGGCTCGGGAGCCGGCGCCTCAGGTCGCTCAGGCGGCAGGACGGGCGTCGCGGCGGGTTTCGCCACCGGCGCCGGATCTGGTTTCACCGCTGGCGCCGGAGCCGACTCACGGGCGATGGCTTCCTTGATGGCCTCCGCGTGGCGCGAGAAGTCGGTGGCGGCCGCCGGAGCCGGGGCCGTCGCGCTCACCTCCGGCGTCTCCTGCAGTTGTCGCAGGTAGCCGTCGAGAAGCTGGCGGAACTTGAAGCGGAAGTCCTCTTCGCCGCTCTTGAGCTTGGCCATCGACTGCTCGATCGACTGGCGTTCCGAGTAGGCCTCGTTGACCATCTGGCGCGATTTGAGCTCGGCGTCCTGCAGGATGAGCTGCGCCTGCTTGTTGGCGTTCTGCTTCTGCTCCTCGGCGCTGGCCTGCGCGTTGACGAGCGTCTTCTGCAGCGTCTCCTCGATGCGCTTGTAGCCGGCGACCTTCTCCTCGAGCGCCTCGACCCGGTCCTGCAGGTCGATGTTCTCCTTGAACAGGCGCTCGTACTCGTCGGCGACCTCGTCCAGGAACTCGTCGACCTCGACGTCGGCGTAGCCGCGCATCCCGCGCTTGAACTCCTTGTGGCGGATGTCGAGCGGTGTGAGCTTCATCTTCTCCCCTCTCGTCGCGCGGTCCCTGCCTCGCGTCGTCTCCTGCTCTCGGTAGTGGTCCGTCCGCCGCTGAGCCCTTCGGGCCGGCGGCCGCTCACTGGCGCTTCCTTCTCCGCGTGGCCCTACGGGCACTAGTGCGACGCGGCTACTTGAGTTCCTTGGCCCGTTCGGCGGCCGCATGGACGGCCATCGCGACGGCGTCCGCGATATCTCTCTCCTCGAAGGCGGTGATGGCGGCCGCCGTCATGCCGCCGGGCGTGGCCGCCGAGGCGATCACCGCATCCGGATCGCCCTCGCGGGCGATCACGGCGGCGGCGCCGTGCACACCGGCGATGGCCAGCCTGCGGGCCACCTCGGCGTCGAGCCCGCGGCGCTCCGCGGCGCGGGCGAAATCGCGCACGAGCATGGCCAGGATGCCGGGCATGCAGCCGGCGACCGCCGTGGCCGAGTCGAAGTGCTTCTCGTCGAGCACGACGACCTCCCCTGCGAGCGCGAAGAGATCCTCCGTGGCGCGCTCCAGGTCGCCCAGCGTGCCGGGCACGAACAGGAACACGCCGAGCCCGAGGGCGGCGGCCACGTTGGGCATGACCCGCCCCACACGCGCGTCCGCCGGCAGCGCCGCGCGAAGCTCGTCGAGTGAGACGCCCGCGGCCACCGACACCAGCGCGCGGGCGCCGAGCAGCGGAGCCGCCTCGGCGAGCACGCCGGCCACCTGCTGCGGGCGCACCGCCACGACCACGACGTCCGCCGCCTGGATGAGATCGGCGAGGCTCTCGGCGACGGCCGCGCCGGTGTCGCTGCGCGGCCGCGGCGGCCGCCTCAGCGGACACGTCGAGGTAGGTCAGCTCCGGTGGGCCGGCGAGTCCCGGCCTGCTCCATCCCTGGCCCAGCGCCCGGGCGATGTGCCCGGCGCCGATGAACCCGACCTTCATGACGGCCTCACGGCGCACCATGACGGCAGGTCCGCCAGCAGCGAACGAGGGCGCGCCCGGCGTCAGAACTGATTGAAGAAGCCCTTCTCAATGAGCCTCGCGCGCTCCTCCGCCGAGACCTCGACGTTGCGCGGGGTGAGCAGGAAGATCTTCTCGCCGACCCGCTGCATGCCGCCGTCCATGGCGTAGGTGAGGCCGCTGCAGAAGTCGATGAGGCGCTTCGCAAGCTCGGTGTCGGAGCCCTGCAGGTTGATGATGACCGGGACGTCGACCTTGAACTTGTCGGCGATCTGCTGGGCGTCGTTGAAGTTCTTGGGGATGACCAGGTGGACCTCGACGCGCGCCGGGCGGGCCGGCTCGAGCGCGCGCACGTTCTGCTGCGACGACGACGCGGTCCGGCGGCGCGGCTCGTCGGCGAAGATGTCGTCGTAGTCGTTGCGACCCTTGCCGCTGTTCAGCTTGCGGACGTTGGGACGCTCCTGATACGAGCGTTCGAGCTCTTCGTGCGGCGCAAGAGTCTCATCCTCGTCGTAGTCATCCTCGTCATCGGCGATGCCGAAGTAGACCGCCACCTTGTGCCACGAATCGCCTAGGCCCATCAGGTCCCTCCCTACGGGTCAGAAGAGCACGCTCCCGACGCGGACGATGGTCGCCCCTTCTTGGACGGCCACGTCGTAGTCGGCACTGGTACCCATCGATAGCTGGTCGAAAGTATACGTTCCGCTCCACGTTGTAGAAAGCCGTTGGGCCAACTCGCGCGCCCGCACGAAGTAGGGGCGCGCCTCCTCGGCGTCGTCGAAGAGCGGCGGCATGCACATGAGGCCGGTGAAGCGCGCCTTGGGGCACGCGGCGGCCTCCTCGAGGAAGGCGTCGACCTCAGCGAGCGGCACGCCGCTCTTGCTCTCCTCCCCGCCGATGTTGACCTCCAGCAGCACGTCGGTGGCGTTCGCGGCTCGTGCCTCGATCTCCTGCACGACGCTCATGCTGCCCACGGAGTGGATCAGGCTGACGATCGGCAGCACGAGCTTGGTCTTGCGACTCTGCAGGTGGCCGATGAAGTGGTAGTCGAAGGCGTCGCCGTACAGCTCGTGCTTGGCCACGAGGTCCTGGGCGCGGTTCTCGCCGATCAGGTGGACGCCGGCGTCGCGCAGCGCGCCGAGGTGCTCGGCGGCCACGTACTTGGTGGCGACGAGCACGCGCACGCCGGCCGGGTCCCGGCCGGCGGCCCTGGCCGCCTCAGCGACCCGGCCCTCGACCTCCGCGAACCGTTCACGCACCTTCTCGACATCGGGAACGAACTGTCTGACCACGTCTTCCTCCTCGGCGGCCCGCAGAGTGGCGCGTCTTCGGTGCCCCACTCGGTAGCCCGGCTACGCTGGCTACTTCTGGAACCGCCTTACGCTTCCTGCCGCCATGCTACCGCCAGATGCCGTCCGGTCGCCCCCGCGTCCCTGCGGTGGGAGAAGAAGCGCGCGTCGGAGGCGGTGCAGAGGCCGGCGACGGAGATCGCTCCGGCCGGCACTCCCGCCGCCTCGAGGTCCATCCGCGCGCAGCGCCAGAGGTCGACCGTGGCGGCGCCGGCGGAGCCCGGGAACCGGGCCTCGAACCGGCGCCGCAGCTCTTCGTCCACCGTGAAGCAGCACGGGCCGATGCTCGGCCCCACGGCGGCGCCGACGAGCCGGCGGCCCCTGGCGAGCTCGGCGGCCGCCATCCCGGCGATGCCGGCGATCATGCCGCGCCAGCCGGCGTGCACGGTGGCGAACGCCGGCCCCTCTTCCCCGTCGGCGACGATGACGACCGGCACGCAGTCGGCGTAGCTGATGGCCAGGCCGAGGCCCGCGGCCCGCGTCAGCAGGCCGTCGTGCTCCCTGATGACGCTCGGGCTGTCGAACGCGCCTCGCCCCGCCTCGGCCTCACCGACCCACGCGAGTGTGGTCCCGTGGACCTGCCCGGGGACCACCAGCCGTTCCTGGGGCAGCCCGAGCGCGCCGCAGAGCCGGCGCCGGTTCTCGAGCACATGCTCCGGGGCGTCATCGACCGAGAGACCGAGGTTGAGGCTGTCGAGGGGCGGCGCGGAGACGCCTCCCCCGCGCGCCGGGAAGGCAGCGGTCACGCCACCGGCTTCCCACGCGAGCCAGCTGACGCCGTCGCGCTCTCTCCACTCGAAGCCCATGCCGGCCACGGTCACCCGCCCGGCAGGAGCTTGCTGAACAGGTTGAGCACAGGCGCCGAAGGTAGCGTCGTAGAACTGCGGCACCGCGATCATGAACGACGAACAGCCCCATGAACACGAAGTTGCCGTAGCGGTCCAGCTCGGCCCAGCGCTTGTAGGTCGCGCGCGGCATGAACCCGCCGACGACGCGCGACCCGTCCAGCGGCGGGAGCGGGATGAGGTTGAGTGTCCCGAGGATCACGTTGAGCACGAACAGCATGTACAGGAGCTGGGCGACGAAGATGCTCGACGTGTACGTCGCCCAGATCAGCCCGATGGAGACGAGCGCGAGGGCGAAGTTGGTCAGCGGCCCCGCGGCGCCCACCCAGGCCATGCCGCGCTGTCCGTCCTTGAAGAAGCGCGGGTCCACCGGCACCGGCTTCGCCCAGCCGAAGAAGAAGCTGCCCGCCCGAGCCCAGGAAGGTGACCGCGAGGATGATCGTGCCCCACAGTGTCGAGGTGCTTGATGGGGTTGAGGCGTGAGCCGGCCGTGCGCCTTGGCCGTGGGGTCGCCAAGGAGGTAGGCCACCCAGCCGTGGGCCAGCTCGTGCAGCACGAGGCTGACCAGCAGCAGCGGCGAGATGATGAGAAAGCGGATCAGCAGGCTGGAATCGGTCACCCGGGCTCACGCATCCCGGCCGCGGCCCTCAGTTCCTCGTCGCGGCCGCGGACCACGCCGTTCACCTTGAGGTGCAGCACGCTCCGCAGGACCTCGCCCAGCCGGGGTCCGGAGCTGAAGCCGAGCTCCAGGAGGTCGCCACCGCCGATGTCGAGATGCACGTGGCGCGTGACGTCCAGGAAGTGGGCGAGGCGGTCGGCGGCGACGCCGGATCCGTCGAGCGTCATGGCCGCCAGGACGGCCTCGAGAGGCTCGCCGGCGGCGAGGTCGTACAGCTCGGCCTCGCTCGGCCCGCGCGCGACCCTGTCGACGAGGCGCCGGCCGACGACGAGCGCCCGCTCGAGGACGCGGGCGTCGGCACTGCGGACGCGCATGCGCACCGTCCACGCGGCGATCTCCTCGGGGTCGAGGTCGGACAGCAGCCACACGAGGCGGAGACGCCAGAGCGGGGCTTCCGTCTCCAGGTGGTGCGCCTTGCGCAAGCGGTCGGCGCGGCGCACCAGCTCGCGCGTGTCCAGGTCGACGCGCAGGCGCCCGTGGATGGCCGGCCACACGCCGAGCTCCTCCGCGCGCCGCAGCGCGAAGTCCACCTTCTCCTCGTCGAGCAGGCTGACGAGCTCGTCGCGCAGCCGCGCCGAGGAGAGATCGCCGACGAGGTCCATGGCGCAGCAGGCGCGCGCCAGGTTGAGCGTGTGCTCGTCCATGCGCAGCCCGTACCGGCTCTCGTAGCGGATCGCGCGCAGGATGCGCGTGGGGTCCTCGATGAAGCTCAGGTTGTGCAGGACGACGATGCGGCCGGGCGTCGAGGTCCTCCCGGCCGCCGAAGTAGTCGAAGAGGTCGCCGAACGTCTCCGGCTTGAGCGACACGGCCATCGCGTTGATCGTGAAGTCGCGGCGGGCGAGGTCGCTGCGGATGCCGGCGTGCTCGACCTTGGGCAAGCGCGCCCGGGTACTCGTAGGACTCGGCGCGGGTGGACGCCACGTCGACGCGCAGCCGGTCTTGCCGTCCGCCGGAGACGACCACGGCCGTCCCGAACTTCTCGTGCGGCCGCACGTGGCCTTTGAGGCGCGCGGCGAGCTCGGTCGCGAAGGCGATCCCGTCGCCCTCGATCGCGAGATCGACATCGAACCCCGGCTCGCCGAGAAGCAGATCGCGGACGGCGCCGCCGACGAGGTAGCAGCCGCGCACGCCGGCGGCCACCGCCTGCACGTGACGGAACAGCTCGCCCAGGCCGAGTCCCCCGAGGGGCCCGGCGAGGTTGGCCGTCACCGGCGCGGCCGGTTCTCGCGGGGGCGCGCCGGCCACGGACCGGCGCGAGACGATGCCGACCAGCGCGACGACGGGGACGGACTCGTCCTCCTCGGACGCCGGCTCGCTCTCCACCACGGGCAGCCAGCCGACCTCGTCCTGGGCGAGCCTGAGCGCCACCCGCTCGAGCGGCGTCTGCGCCCACACGAGCGGCACTCGCGTGGTCATCACGGCCTTGACGGGCGCATGGCCGAGGCCGTGCGCGGACGCGCGCTCCAGGTCGGCCAGCGCGACGCGCGCGATCAGCAGGCCGTCGCGAAGTACGCCGGCTCCCCCGACGCCGTCCCGGCGGCACAGGAGGGCGGCCTCGTCGACCGGCGTCGTGTCGCCGACCACGGGGGGGCCGGGCTCGAGCGCGTCGCGCGCGATCCTGGTCGGCGCCACCGCCGCCGGCACCGCCGCCGCGACCGCGGCGGCGACCTCGTCCAGCGAGCTGTCCTTGACGACCGCTGAGGCCGCGGCGGTGTGCCCGCCGCCGCCGACCGCGCGCAGCGCCGCGGCGACGTCCACCCGGCCGCCGCGGCTGCGCGCGGTCACGAACACCCGCCCCTCCATCTCCACCAGCAGGAAGTACGCGTCGCAACCGGTCAGGTCCATCACCCGGTGCGCGACCACGCTGACGCCCTCCACGTAGAGGTCCTCGTGAAGAGCCGAGAGGAGGACGGACGCCTGCGGGATGGGCAACTCCACGGCGGTCTCCAGCGCGCCCGCCAGGGTGATGCGCTGCGCCGGCGTGAGCGCGTTGGTGAGCCACTTCTCGAGCAAGCCGATGTCGGCGCCGGCGCGCATGCAGTAGGCGAGCGCCTCCGCGTCCCTCGTCGTCGTCGTGGCGAACGTGAGCGAACCGGTGTCCTCGTGGATGCCGAGGGCGAACACGGTCGCCTCGAACGGCGTGACCGGGATGCCGCGCTCCGCGATGATGCGCACGAGCAGCGTCACGAGTGACCCGTCGCCGGAGCTCACCAGGGCGTCGGCGTCCAGGTAGTCGGGAAGGTCGCCCGGATGGGCGTGGTGGTCGAAGGCCACCACCTGCACGTCCGGGCGACCGCAGAGGTCGCCGAGGTCGCCGAGGCGGTTGGCGTGGACGGTGTCGACCAGGATGAGCCGGCGGACGCTGTCCCTGTCCACATCCGTCGGGTCCACCACCGGGATGGCGTCGGCGTACAGCGCCTGGAACTCGCGCACGTTGCGGTTGACGGCGCCGCCGAGGCTGATCTGGGCCTCGGGGTACAGCTTGCGCGCGGCGACCATCGCCGCGAAGGCGTCGAAATCGGTGTTGGTGTGCGTGGCGATGAGCTCGGGCGTGCGCATGCCTGCAGTATAGCCGTGCGGCCGCGGGCGCCGGGTCAGGCCTTGAGCAGCCACCCCAGCTCGTGCCCGAACGCGTCGTCCACGGCGTCCTTGAGCGGGCCGTTGGCAGGGCCGGCCAACCCGGGGTCCGCGGCGAGGACCTCGGCCGCCAGCTCACGCGCCCGCACCAGCGCCTCGCGGTCACGCGCCAGGCGGGCGAGCTTGAGGTCCGGGACGCCCGCCTGCCGCGACCCCATCACCTGGCCTTCGCCGCGGATCTCGAGGTCCTTGTCGGCCAGCTCGAACCCGTCGTTGGTCTCGAGCAGCGCCTCCAGGCGCGCCTGGGAGCTGCCGGTCTCCGCGGTGGCGAACAGCAGGCAGTACGACTTGTCCTTGCCGCGCCCGACGCGACCGCGCAGCTGGTGCAGCTGGGCGAGGCCGAAGCGTTCCGCACCCTCCACGATCATCACCGTCGCGTTGGGTACGTCGATGCCGACCTCGATCAGGCTGGTCGCCACGAGCACGTCGACGTCGCCCTTCTTGAAGGCGCGCATGACCTCGTCGCGGTCGGCAGACTTGAGCTGGCCGTGCGCCACCGCGACGCGCGAGTCGCGGAACGGTCCGGCCTGCAGCCGCTCGGCCTCCGCCACGGCGGTGGCGGCCAGGATGGAGTCCGACTCGTCGATGGCGGGGCAGACCACGTAGACCTGCCTGCCCCTGGCGATCTGCTTGCGCACGAAGTCGTAGCCCACCTCGCGCTTGTCCTCGTCGACCAGCCGCGTGACGACCGGCTGGCGGCCGGACGGCACCCCGGCGATCGTGGTGACGTCGAGGTCGCCGAAGACGGTGAGGGCGAGCGTGCGCGGGATCGGCGTCGCCGTCATGTGCAGCACGTGCGGGGCGGCGCCGTCGCGCTCCGTCCGGTCGACGAGCGCGTCGCGCTGCTCCACGCCGAAGCGGTGCTGCTCGTCCACGACCAGCAGCGCGAGCTCGGCGAAGCGGACGTCCTCCTGCAGGAGCGCGTGCGTGCCGATGGCGATGCGCGTCTCACCCGAGGCGATGCGCGCGAGCGCCTCGCGGCGCTCCCTGGCGGTCAGCGACGCGGTGACGAGCTCGGCCGGGGCCAGCGCGCCGACGAACCTGGCCGCGGTCTCGGCGTGCTGGGCGGCGAGGGTCTCGGTCGGCGCCAGGAGCACGCCCTGGAGCCCGGCCTCGGCGGCGCGCACCAGGCAGTACAGGGCGACGACCGTCTTGCCCGAGCCCACGTCGCCCTGCAGCAGCCGGCGCATCGGCGTCTCGCGACGCAGGTCCGCCTCGAGCTCGTCGAGCGCCTCGAGCTGGTGCGCCGTCAGCTCGAACGGCAGGCCGTCGAGGAAGGCGCGGCTGAGCTCTCCCGGCGCGGAGAGCGCCGGCGCCTTGAAGCGCAGCTGGTGTTCCTGCTTGTGCAGCAGCAGTCCCAGCTGCATGAGCAGCAGTTCCTCGAGCACCAGACGCTCGCGGGCGGCCTTCGCCTCCGCGAGCGTGCGCGGCAGGTGCACGGCCGTGACCGCGTCGGCCCGGCCGGGCAGACCCTCTCGCACGAGCAGCCCGGACGGCAGGGGGTCAGGCAGCCGGCGCATCACCGGCGCCACCGCGTGCACGAGCCCGCGCAGGAGCTTGGCGGAGACCTGTTCGCTGGCCGGGTAGACGGGGACGACGCCCTCCGTGTGCACGCCCTCCCCGTCCTCCTCGTCGAGGATCTCGTGCCCCTTGACCACGAACGACTGGCGTCCGCCCTGAGGACGGAACGTCCCGCGCAGGCTGAGCCGCATGCCCTCCTGGAGCACCCGGGTCAGGTACCGCTGGTTGAACCACACCGCTTCGACCGCGCCCGTGTCGTCGCGGACCAGCACGCGGACGACGTCGACCCTCCGCCGCGCGGTGCGGTCGGCGCTGACGCGCACGACCTCGCCGCGGATGGTCGCCTCCTCCCCGACCTTCAGGTCGCGGATCTGCTTGCGGTCGCGAAAATCCTCGTAGCGACGCGGGAAGTGCTCGATGAGGTCGCCGACGGTCTCGAGGCCGAAGGTGGCCAGGCGACGGGCGACCGGGGTCGTCACGTGCTCGAGATCGGCGAGCGGGCGGGCGAGGACGGCCGGGTCGAAGGAGAGGCGCGTGACCGGCGGCCGTTCGTCGTACCGACCGCCGCCGAAGCGATGCGGGAGTGGCTGCCCGGTCACTCCACGATCATAGCAAACGCGGCCGTGCCGGGGCCGATGTGCGTGCCGACGACCGCCGCGACGTGCCCCTGGAAGGTGTAGTGGGCGTTGGGGCGGATGCGCTCGATCATCTCGCGGATGAGCGGCGGCTCCTCGTCGTTCACGGCGTCGATGAGACAGAAGTAGAGCTCGTCGTCGGGCTCGCTGCGCTCCTCGACGAAGCGCTGGATCGCGGCCATGGCCTTCTTGAGCCCGCGCACCTTGGCGTAGCCGGTGAGCGTGCCGTCTTCAGCCATGATGAGCGGCTTGATGTCGAAGACGCCGCCGACCAGCGAGGCGGCTCTGCCGATGCGGCCGCCGCGACGCAGGTACTCCAGGGTCGCGGCGTGGACGAGCAGGTTCGAGTTGTCACGGAAGTACTCGACGTAGGTACGCGCCTCCTCGAGCGTGCAGCCCTGGGCGAGCCGCGCGCGCAGCCGCTCGGCGCCGAGCGACAACGCCGTCGTGACCGTGCGCAGGTCGTAGACGTACACGTTGTCGAACTGCTCGGCCGCCTGCTCGGCCGCGCGCACCGTGCCGCTCATGTCGCCGGAGAGGTGCAGGGAGAAGACGTGCTCGTAGTGCTTGCGCGCCTCTTCGTAGGTGGCGACGAACTCGCCGGCGGTCGGCTGCGAGGTGGTCGGCAGGATCTCCGACTGCTCGAGCTTCGCGAAGAACTCCTTGTAGGTCATGTCGATGCCGTCGCGGAACATCTGGTCGCCGAAGTGGACCTTGAGCGGGACCATGTAGAGGCCGGGCTGATCCAGCCAGCCATCCGCGGGGTCGCAGGTGGAGTCGAGGACGATCGCGGTGTTCTCGAGGGTCAGGAGGTCGGTCCTGCCGGCCCTGTTCATTCTGCGCTCGCAAGGATCGGGTAGAGCGGCTGCCCGCCCTCGTGGAAGCTGACTTCGGCGTCGGGCACGATGCGCGCGGCCAGCTCTTCGAGCTGCTCGCGCGTCGTGCCCCACCCGTTGAGCGCCGTGAGTACCGTGACGTACTCGGCGCCGCCGCGGGCGAACTCCTCGAGCACGCCGCCGAAGGCGCTCCCGATGTCGTCGCTCGCCGCCACCAGGCGGCCGTCGACGATGGCCATGGCCTGGCCCTGCTTGACCTCGAGCCCGTCCAGCTCCGAGTCGCGCACGGCGTGCGTGACCTCCGCGTAGCGCACGTCCACGATGGCGTCCTGCATGAGGCGGGCGTTGCCCACCGCGTCCTCGGCGGGATCGAACGCGACCATGGCGGCGAGCCCGCTGGGGATGGAGCGTGACGGGACGACGGCGATGTTGAGAGAGCTCATCCCCGCGGCCTGCTCGGCGGTCAGGATGACGTTGCCGTTGTTGGGCAGGATGACGACTTCTTCGACGCCGAGCTCCTGCACCGCGTCGAGCAGCTGGGCCGCGCTCGGGTTCATGGACTGGCCGCCGTCGACGATCGCGTGGCAGCCGAGCTCGCGGAAGAGCTGCTGGTTGCCGGCGCCGGCCACGACGGCCACGACGACGGCGCCGCCCTCCCCCACTTCCGGCGCCGACGCGAGCCGCTCGTCGCGCTCTCGCGTCTGCGCGTGCATGTCGTTGATCTCGATGTCGCCGATGGCGCCGTGCTTGAGCGCCTCCGTGAGCACGACTCCGGGGTCGTTGACGTGGACGTGCACCTTGACGGTGCGCTCGTCGCCGACCACCAGGGCGCTGTCCCCGATGGGAAGCAGGAAGTCCTCGAACGCCTCCCGGTCGATGGCGTCGCCGCTGATGAGGAAGCTCGTGCAGTAGCGATACTCGGAGAGCTCGCTCGGCTCCTCGACGGTGACCGCGCGCCGCGCCTCCGACCTCCTGCCGCCGACGGCGCGGGCGGTCGCCTGCGCGGCGGCTCGAGCGGCGAGGCGGGCGCCGGCGACGAGCTTGCCGCCGCGCATGAGGTCCTCGATGCCGTCGGAGAGGCCGCGGAACAGCACGAGGAGCCCGTAGCCGCCGGCGTCGACGACGCCGGCCTTCTGCAGGGCCGGCAGCTGCGCGGTCGTGTTGTCGACCGCGATCCTGCCGGCCTCCTCGACCGCCGCCAGCAGATGCTCGAGGCCCAGGCTGTCGGGGACCGCCTGGGCCGCCGTCGCCATCTCGCGGATGACGGTGAGCATCGTCCCCTCGACGGGCGTCTTCACGGCGCGGTAGGCGGCCTGCTGGCCCTCCAGGACGGCCCGCTTGAACACCGCCGTGTCCAGCGAGTTGGCCTGCCCCCACACGTCGCAGATGCCGCGCACGATCTGGGAGAGGATGACTCCGGAGTTGCCGCGCGCGCCCATGAGCGAGCCCTTGGTGACGGCGGCGGCCACGGACGGGATGTCCGTGACGTCGCTCTGCTCGAGCTCCTCGACCACCGCGCGCACGGTGAGCGCCATGTTCGTGCCCGTGTCGCCGTCCGGGACCGGGTACACGTTGAGGTCGTTGATGAACTGGCGCTCGGCCTCGACGGCGTTGAGCGCGGACTGGATGACTCCGACGGCGGCGGTCCGGACGATCAATCCTGAAGGTCCTCGACGCGCACGCTGATCTCGCCCACGGGAACGCCGCCGACGCCCTGCACCTGATAGCGGACCTGCTCCCTGAGGTTGGCGGTCACCTGGGCGATGTTGACCCCGCGCTCCATGATGACGTGCAGCCCGATGTCGACACTGCCCTCGCCGACGTCGAGCTCGACACCCTCGCTCATCGAGCCGCGGAAGAACCGCCCGAGCTTCTTCATGGGCGGCTCCTGCATGGCGACGACGCCGTAGGTGGCCCTCGCCGCCTTGCCGGCGAGCTTGGCGATGACCTCGTGGGCGATGGTCACGCCGCCGATGAGGTCCTGCCCGCGGAACGGGATCCTGAGGTCAGGCTGCGACATGGGGCCTCCGTCAGCTCTCGTCGCCGGGCAGCTGGTTGAGCTCGGCCACCACGGCGTCCGGATCGACCTGGTGCAGGATGGCGCCGGCCTCGATGGTCTCCGACTGGGCGCCGATGCAGAGACAGCAGGCCATCCCGTGGCCCTCGAACACGTCCCGCGCACCCGGATCGGCCTCGAGGGCCGCGAAGATCGACATGTCCTTGGTGAACCGCATAGACCACGCCTCGTGAGAGTGGATGCAGGCTGGCAGGCCGCCCGCGCTCCCGTTTGCGTTCCCCGACCGGCTGAAGGATACTAGCGCGACCGTTCACCAATCAAGTTGAGGGAACACCCATGTCCAAGATCTGTGTGACCTGCGGCAAGACTCCCGCGATCGGCAACAACGTGAGCCATTCGCATCGCCACACGAAGCGCCGCTTTGACCCGAACCTGCAGCGCGTCCGCATCGTCGTCGACGGACACCCGCAGAACGCCTACGTCTGCACCCGCTGCCTCAAGTCCGGCCGGGTCACCAAGGCTGTCTGAGGCGTAGCCGGGAGACCGGCGCCCTGCGTTACCGAAGCCCCGCCCACAGCGGGGCTTTTGCGTGGGGGCCACGGCCGGGAAGACGACGCCGGGAGGACCCGATGCAGCACCACATCGTCGCGTGGCTCTTCGTGCTGGCGGTGGCGATCGCCATCGTGGCCGTGGCGATCGTCGCCTTCATGGACGCGCGCCGCAAGTAGCGAGCCGGTCGGCGCCGGGAGACGCGGGCTGCGCCCGCCCCGCCCGGCGCCGATCGCCCGTCAGGGCAGCGACTTGGCCAGGTTGGCCATCTCCAGCGCGGTCGCCGCAGCCGACCAGCCCTTGTTGCCGGCCTTGGTGCCCGCGCGCTCGATGGCCTGCTCGATCGTGTCGGTGGTGAGCACCCCGAACACGACGGGGACGCCGGTGTCGAGGCTGATCCTGGCGATGCCCTTGGCGGCCTCGCCGGCCACGTAGTCGAAGTGCGGCGTGCTGCCACGGATGACCGCGCCGAGGCAGATCACCGCGTCGTACTTGCCGCTCTCGGCCAGCTTCTTGGCCACCAGCGGCATCTCGAACGCACCCGGTACCCAGGCGGCGTCCACGTCGCCGTCGGCGACGTCGTGGCGGCGCAGGCAGTCGACGGCGCCTTCGTAGAGCCGGCCGGAGATGAGCTCGTTGAAGCGCCCCACCACGAGGCCGAACTTCAGCCCTTTGCCGTTCAGTTTGCCTTCGTAGGTCGTCATTGTTCGGCTCCTTCTGGTCGATGAGGGGTGCCCCTCCGGCGCACCCCTCGGGTAGTCCCGCTACGCTGACTATCCTTCGAGGCCTTCGTCCTGCCCGAAGAGGTCCTCGTGCTCGAGCATGTGGCCCATCTTGTCGCGCTTGGTGCGCAGGTAGCACATGTTGTCCTCCTGCGGCGCGACCTCGATCTGCTCGCGGCCGGTGACGCGCAGGCCGTAGCCCTCCAGCGCGACGATCTTCTTGGGGTTGTTGGTCATGATGCGGATGGTGGAGAGGCCGAGGTCGGCGAGGATCTGCGCGCCGGTGCCGTAGTCGCGCAGGTCCGGCGCGAAGCCGAGTTCCACGTTGGCCTCGACGGTGTCGAAGCCCTGCTCCTGCAGCGCATAGGCCTTGAGCTTGTTGATGAGGCCGATGCCGCGGCCCTCCTGGCGCATGTACAGCACCACGCCGAGGCCCTCGGCCTCGATGCGCCGCATCGCCTCCGCCAGCTGCTCGCCGCAGTCGCAGCGCAGTGAGCCGAACGTGTCGCCGGTGAGGCACTCGGAGTGCACGCGCACCAGCACGTCCTTCTTGCCGGCGACGTCGCCCTTGACGATGGCGATGTGGTGGCTGCCGTCGAGGACGGACTCGTAGCCGATGGCCTTGAAGTCGCCGTACTTGGTGGGCATCGCGACCGTCGCGGCACGGCGGACCAGGTGCTCGTTGCGGCGGCGGTACTTGATGAGGTCGGCGACGGTGATGATCTTCAGCCCGTGCTTGTGCGCGTAGGGGACGAGGTCGGGCACGCGCGCCATGGTGCCGTCGTCGTTCATGATCTCGCAGATGACGCCGGCCGGATTGAGGCGGGCGAGCCGGGAGAGGTCGACGGCCGCCTCCGTCTGACCGGAGCGCTCGAGCACGCCGCCCGGCCGGGCCATGAGCGGGAACACGTGGCCCGGCTGCACGAGGTCGGCGGGGCCGGACTCGGGATCGATGGCGACCTGGATCGTGTGCGCCCTGTCGGCGGCGGAGATGCCGGTGGTCACGCCCTCGCGCGCCTCCACGGACACGGTGAAGGCGGTCTGCAGGCGCGCCTCGTTGTGGTTGGTCATCGGCGGCAGGTCGAGCTCCGAGCACCGCTGCGGCGTGAGCGCCAGGCAGATGAGCCCGCGCCCTTCCTTGGCCATGAAGTTGATGTTCTCCGCCGTGGCGAACTGGGCGGCCATCGTGAGGTCGCCTTCGTTCTCCCGGTCTTCGTCGTCGCAGACGATCACCATGCGACCTTCGCGCAGATCGTCTATGGCTTCGTCGATGGTCGAGAAGGGCTCGCGCGGCGCTGCATCCGCATCGCCGGTCGTGTCATCGTGGTGGTCCACCGTCATCAGAACCCCGCTTCCGCTAGCTTCTCCCAGGTAAGTCCGGCGCCGGGCTTCCGCCCGGCGACGAACGCATAGACGTATTTCGCGATCACGTCGGCCTCGAGGTTGACCCGCGAGCCCGTGGTGAGCCGTCCCCAGCGTCGTGACCGCCGCGGTGTGCGGGATCAGGGACACGCGGATGCGGTCGCCGGCGACGGCGACCACCGTGAGACTCACGCCGTCCAGGGCGATAGACCCCTGGTCGACGGTCACACGGGACACCGCTTCCGGCGCCTCGATCTCCAGCACGACGGCGTTGTCCTCGGGCGTGACCGACTTGACCGTACCGACGCCGTCGATGTGGCCGCTGACGAGGTGCCCTCCGAGACGCGAGCTCAGCGTCATCGCCCGCTCGAGGTTGAGACGGTCCCCGGGCCGGCGCTCGGACAGCGTGGTGCGGCGGACGGTCTCCGGCATGGCGTCCGCGGTGAACCCGTCCGCACGCAGGGACGTGACGGTGAGGCAGACGCCGTCTGTCAGGATGCTGTCGCCGACGGCGGCGTCACCGGTGATGGCGCTCGCGGCGATGTCGAGCGCGACGCTCGCCGCGCCCGGCCGCACGCCGCGCAGGGTGCCGACTTCTTCCACGATGCCGGTGAACACCGTCAGCCTCCCTTGGGCACGATGGTGCCGCTGAGCAGCAGGTCGTCGCAGACCGGCCGCCAGGTGACGTCCTGCAGCCGCCAGGCGCCGTCGACCGCCGTCACGGCCGGCGCCGCGAACAGGTCGGGCGCGCCGCGCCCGACGATGAGCGGCGCCACGAACAGCAGCACGCGGTCGATGTGGCCGGCGGCGAGCAGCTCGCCGGCGAGCGTGGGGCCTCCCTCGCACAGGATGTCGAGGAGTCCCAGCCCGGCGAGCGCCTCGAGGGCGGCCGTCAGGCCGCCCGTCCCTACCTCGAGCAGTTCGGCGCCACGCGCCTGCAGGAGCCGGCGCGTGGCGTCCGTGGCCTGGTCGGCGACGACGATGGTGCGCGCATGCCGCGCCGTCGCCAGGACCTTGGCGTCCGGCGGGAGGGCGCCGTCGTGCGTGACCACCACGCGCACCGGGTCTCGGCCGTCGGCCAGCCGCACGGTGAGCTCGGGGTCGTCCCGGCGCACCGTGCCGGCGCCGACCATCACGGCGTCGACGCGCGAGCGCAACTCGTGCACGGCTCGCCGGCTGTCGAGGCAGCTGATCCAGCGGGCGTCGCCGCCGGCCGCCGCCACCTTGCCGTCGAGGGTGATCGCCGCCTTGTACGTCACCAGCGGCAGGCCGGTGCGGTGGAACTTGATGAACGGCGCGTTCTGCTCGCGCGCGCGCGCCGCCCACGTCTCCCCCGCCATCTCCACGGTCACGCCGCCCTCGCGCAGCTTGCGCAGCCCGCGGCCGTCGACCTGGGGGTTGGGATCTCCGAGCGCGACGACCGCCTTGGCCACGCCGGCCGCCACCAGCGCGTCGGCGCAGGGTGGGGTCTTGCCCTGGTGGCTGCACGGCTCGAGGGTGCAGTAGAGCGTGGCGCCCCGGGCGCGCTCACCGGCCTCGGCGAGCGCGTTGGCCTCGGCATGCGGCTCGCCGGGGGCGAGGTGCCAGCCGCGGCCGACGACCTCTCCGTCCTTGACGAGCACCGCTCCGACCAGCGGGTTGGGGTGCGTGCTGCCGTGGCCCCGCTCGGCCAGGGCGAACGCCTCTTCCATGTACTGTCCGTCGTCCATATGCAAAACGCCCCGAAGCATGCGCTTCAGGGCGGACGGCGACGAGACGCCGAACCTGCTTCTCTCATCCGGACTCTGACCGTCGGCCCAGGAATCTCACCTGGTCGGCCCCTCTCGGGGTTCGCGGGCTTTACCGCCGGTGGGGACTTTCACCCCGCCCTGAAGCAGTGAGTGGTCTGACGCTGAGGATTATACGCCGGCGACGGCGGCCTGCGCCACTGCCGAGAAGCGCTCCTCGACATCCGGGCCGCCGAAGACGCTCGAGCCGGCGACCAGCCAGTTCGCGCCGGCCGCGACCAGCGCGCCGGCGTTGAACTCCGTCACCCCGCCGTCGACCTCGATGGTGACGCTCTCGGGCAGGAAGGCGCGGGCGCGGGCGATCTTGTCGGTGGAGGTCGGGATGAAGCCTTGACCGCCGAACCCGGGGTTCACGGACATGATGAGGACCATGTCGCAGGAGTACCTCGCCTCGGTCAGCGTCTCGATGGGCGTCGCCGGGTTGAGCGCGACGCCGGCCATCGCGCCGGCCTCGCGGATCTGCGCCAGCACGCGGTGCAGGTGCACGCACGCCTCCTGATGCACGACGATCATGTCGGCGCCGGCGCGCGGCGAAGGCGCCGACGTACTGCTCCGGGTGCTCGATCATCAGGTGGACGTCGAGCAGGGCCCCGGCCCCGTGGACGAGCGGCTGCAGCGCCTTGACTACCAGGGGTCCGATGGTGATGTTGGGGACGAAGTGGCCGTCCATGACGTCGATGTGGATGACGCGCGCGCCGGCGTTGAGGACCGCCTCGACGTCGTCGCCCAGGCGGCTGAAGTCGGCGGACAGGATGGACGGCGCCACATTGATGCCCCGCAGGATGTCTTCCACCGTTCCTCCGATAGGTCGCTGCCGCGGCGACGTGCCGCAGCGGTAGTCTACCTCGCCGCGGCGCCCGAGGGGCGCCGGTCGGCCGCAGCAGCCGCTCCGGCGGAGTCGGGCGACGAAGAAGCCGGTGGAACCGGCGTCGGGCGGCAGGACGAGCAGGAAGCCGCCCGAGGCCGGGTGCGCCAGGCCGGGCCAGGCCGCGCCGAGGTCGTCGGCCGTCCAGCCGCCGCCGGCGAGCAGCGGCTCGACGACGCCGAGGGTCTCGGGCTGGGTCATGGTGCAGACAGCGTAGGTGAGCGCGCCGCCGGGCTTGACGGTGGCGGCGGCGCGCGCCAGCAGCCGCGCCTGGAGGTCGGCGAGACGCGGCACGTCGGCGGCGTGCCGGCGCCAGCGCAGGTCGGCGCGCGAGGAGAGCGTGCCCAGGCCGCTGCACGGGGCGTCGAGCAGCACGTCGTCGAACGTACCGTCCCAGTCCGCCGGGAGGTCGAGGGCGTCCGCGTGGACGACGTTCACGCCGTCCGCGCCGAGGCGCGCGAGGTTGGCGCGAAGCTCGCCCGCGCGCGCCTCGTCCACCTCGACGGCGGTGATCCTTCGCCTCGGGCAGCAGCGCCGCCAGCTGGCTGGTCTTGGCGCCGGGCGCCGCGCACAGGTCCAGCACCTGTGCGCCCGGCCCGGCCACACCGCCCGCGGCGACGGTCGCGGCGATCTGCGAGCCGCGCGACTGCGGCGTCACGAGCCCGTCCCGGAAGACGTCCGGAGCGCTCGAGCGGCGGACCTTCGTAGAGCAGCGCGTCGGGCAGGCCGTCGACGCCGCGCGTCTTGAAGCCCTCCGCGGCCATCGCCCGCCTCGCCGCCGGCAGCCCGCCGCGCAGGCGGTTCGCGCGCAGGCAGCGCTCGGGCGCGGCGTTGCCGGCCTCGAGCAGCCGCCGCGCCGCCTCGGGACCGATGTCCGCGCGGACGCGCTTCACCAGCCACAGCGGATAGGAGAGCCCCGCGGCCCACGAGCGCGCTTCGTCGCCTTCGCCCAGCTCCGCGAGCCTCGCCCTCCCGTCGATGGCGACGCGCCTGAGCACGGCATTGACGAACCCGCCGGCTCGCTTGCTCTTGCGGGTGGCAAGCGTGACCGCGTCGTCCACCACGGCATAGGCCGGAACGCGGTCGAGGAAGAGCAGCTGGAACGCCGCCAGCCGCAGCGCGTCGCGCACGTCGGGATCGGTGCTCTTGAGCGGGGCCTTGGTGTACATGCCGAGCACGGCGTCGATGGAGCCCCGTCGCTTGACGGTCCCGTTGATCAGTTCGTTGGCGAGGCCGCGGTCGGCGACGCTCAAGGACGAGAGTTCGGGCAGCGCCGCCGCCGAGTCGTCAAGATGGGCGTTGCCTCTGCGCAGGCGGCGCAGCGCTGCGAACGCCGCCGCTCGCGCCGGGCTGACGGCCGAGCCTTTCGCCGGGCCTCCGCCGGTCGCCGGCGCGCTCACGTCGCCAGCAGACTGCGGCCGGCGCCGCGCAGGAACTCGCCGGCCGGCATGCGGTTCCGGCCCTCTTGCTGGACCTCAAGCACGTCCACCCAGCCTTGACCCGCGGCGATGAGCAACCGCTCCGACCCCTTGGCGGGCATCGGCCCGTCGCCCGGCAGCGCCCGCCAGATGCGCGTCCTGCGGCCCGCCAGTTCCGTGACGGCGCCGATGTGCGGCGAGAGCGCACGGACCTGGTCGGCGATCTGTGCGGCGGGCCGGCTCCAGTCGATCTCTTTGTCGGCCGGCCCGATCTTGGCCGCGTAGGTGACCTCGCCCTCCTGCGGCCGCCACTGCGCGGTACCCGCCGCCATGGCGTCCAGCGTGGCCGCGACTCCGGCCACAGCCGCCGGCGCGAGCAGTGCGTACGCCGTTCCCGCATCGGCTTCCCGCGGCACATGGACCGTGCGCGCGTCGCCGACGGGTCCCTCGTCCACCCCGGCGGTCATGCGCAGCGTGCACACCCCGAGTTCAGTCTCGCCCGCCATGAGCGCACGCTCGACCGGCGCGGCGCCGCGCCAGTGCGGCACCAGAGAGGGGTGCACGACGATGGTCTGCACGGCGTCCAGCACGTCCTGCCTGACGATCTGCCCGTAGGCGCAGACGACGAACGCATCCGGCGCGTAGCCGAGCAGGCGCTCCATCGCCTCGGGCTCCGAGAGGCTCTCCGGCTGACAGGACGGGCACGCCGAGCCCTTCCGCGAGGACCTTGATCGGAGGCGCCAGTGGCGTGCCGTGGCGGCCGCGCGGACGATCCGGATTGGTGACGAGGACCAACGGCTCGCGCCCCTTCTCCACAAGCCCGTCTGAAGACAAGCTCGGCGAACGGGGCTGTGCCGGCGAAGGCGAACCGCATGCGGCTCAGAGGCCGCCAGCGGCCGTCACGACACCGGCGGCCTCGTTCTCGCGCATGGCGCGCAGAGCGGCGGCTCGCGCGCTCCTGCTCGTGCGGTCGACGATGAGGACGCCGTCGAGGTGATCGTTCTCGTGCTGGATCACGCGCGCCTCGAAGCCGTCGGCGCGGAAGTCGACCGGCTCGCCGGACGCGTCGAAGCCGCGCACGCGCACGCTCACGGCGCGTTCTACCGGCATGGTCACGCCGGGCACGCTGAGGCAGCCTTCTTCCGATTCCTCGGTCTCGTCGGAGTACTCATCCAGCACAGGGTTCACGAGCACCTGCGGATCGTCGTCGACGTCGTAGACGAGGAGGCGCTGGAGGACGCCGACCTGCGGCGCCGCCAGGCCCACGCCCGGGGCGTCGTGCATGGTGCGGATCATCCGCTTGGCGAACTTGCGCAGGCTCCGGTCGAACTCGGTGACCTCGTGCGCACGCTCGCGCAGCACGGGGTCGCCGATGACGCGGATCTCCCTGCGGGCCTCACGCTGCCTGCGGGAGAGCTCCTGCTCGTCCTCGATCTGTCTGGTCTGAGTGGTCTCGCTCATGTGCTCAATGGTACCTCAAGGCGGGTTCACAGCCACTGCGGCTCGACGTCCGGTATCACCCGCACGCCACGGGCCGCGTATCTGTCGCGGTTCGCGGCCAGCCAGACACGAAGCGCATCGAGTGTTTTCCCTGTTTCGCTGGTCTTTATCACGACCCGGCACGCGTGACGGCCGCGCTCGCGCCAGATGGGGCCGGGGCCAAGCACCTGGGCGGTGTCGCCGAGCCTGGCGGACAGCCGCTCCGCGGTGAACCGTCCCGCCACGTCGACCTTTTCGCGGGACGTGCTCGAGAGGTCGAGACCGACGAGAAAGCCGGCGGGTGGATATCCCAGCTCCTGCCGGCGCTCGAGCTCCTCGGAGTAGAACTGCTCGTCCTTGCCCGACGCTGCCAGGGCGATCGGACGAGCCTCGGGGTCGAGCGTCTGGACGATGACCCTGCCCGGTCGCTCGCCGCGGCCGCTGCGGCCCCCGACCTGCACCAGCAGCGCGAAGGTCCGCTCCTCGGCGCGGAAGTCCGGGAAGTGGAGCGTGAGGTCGGCGTTGACCACGCCCACGAGCGTCACGTCCGGAAAGTGGTGCCCCTTGGCGATCATCTGCGTGCCGACGAGGACCTTGGGCCCGGGCTCGGCGAACCTGCCCAGGACCGCTTGCAGGCGGGCGTAGGAGCCCGCCACGTCCGAGTCCAGACGGAGCAGGTCGACCCCGGGCAGCAGGAGACGGACCTCGCGCTCGAGCCGCTCGGTGCCGAAGCCGTGGCGCACGAGGTCGGAGCTTCCGCAGGCCGGGCACGTGGACGGTGCCGGCTCCGTGTGGCCGCAGGTGCGGCAGCGCAGCGTGCTGCTTCCGAACAGGGCAAGGGTGACGTCGCAGCGCGGACATTCCCAGGCGTGGCCGCAGTGGTCGCAGACCAGGTACGCGGCGAAGCCACGGCGGTTGAGGAACAGGATGGCCTTGTCGCCGGCGTCCACGACCGCGGTCAGCGCCGCCGCGAGCGGCGGCGAGAAGACTCCGTGGTGGCCGCGCATGTCGACGATCTCGAGCGACGGTGGTCGCGAGCCGTCGACCCTCCGGCGCAGGTCGGCGTGGAGCGCGACACGTGCGAAGGTCTCCACGCTGGGCGTGGCCGAGCCGTGCACGACGATCGCCCCGGACGCGGCCGCCCGCCAGCGGGCGACCGTGCGCGCGTCGTAGGCCGGCTCGCTCTCCTGCTTGTAGGACGTGTCGTGTTCCTCGTCGACCACGATAAGGCCGAGGTCGACCAGCGGCGCGAACACCGCCGAGCGCGCGCCGACGACGATGCGCACCTCGCCGCGCGCGACGGCGCCGTAGGCAAGCAGTCTCTCCCCTGCCGAGAGTCCCGAGTGCAGGACGGCGACCTGCTCGCCGGAGAAGCGCCGCTTGACGCGCGCGACGGTCTGCCCAGTGAGCCCGATCTCCGGCACGAGGAGCAGGACCGACCGGCCTGCCTCCAGGGTGGCCTGCGCGGCCTGGAGGTAGACCTCGGTCTTGCCGCTGCCGGTGACGCCGTGCAGCAGCACCTCGTCGCCGGGCTGCGTCTCACAGAGGATGTCGTGCAGCGCGCGCCGCTGCTCGTCCAGCAGGTCGGGGATGTCGGAGAGCGTGGCGCAGGCGCGCAGGCGGCCGGCCTGCGCCACGGCGCCTGCTGCGGGGACGTCCGGCGAGCCGGGCTCGGCAAGGTCGGCCCCCTGCCGGTCGCCGGCGTCCTGCTCCATCGCCGACGGGGTCCAACGCGATGATGGCGCCGGCGTCCGTGAGCCGCCGCAGGCCGGCGGCGGAGAGCCCGCTGGCGGCGCGCAGCTCGCGCTCGTCGAACCGGCCGGCGTCGGCGAGGAGTTCCAGGGCCGCGCGCTGGCGCGGGCCGAGCCGCGCGGGCGTCTCGGGGCCGCGGAGCAGCGTGCGCCCGGGCGGCATGACGCCGACGACGTGCACGCTGTAGGCGACGCGAAGCCACCCCTTGCGCCGGTACCGCTCGGCGTCAGGGCCGAGGCGGCCGCTCTGGAGCCGGAGCCCGGCCAGCTCGCCGAGCTGGCTCTCTCCGGCGCCAGCGGCCGCCCTCCCCGCGTCCGTGAGCTCGTACTGGCGCACGATCTTGAGGGCGCCGGTAGGCGGGCACACGAGCGCAAGCGCGGCGGAGAACGAGGTGAGGTAATGCTCCTCGACCCGGTGCGCCACCTGGAGCAGGTCGGCAGGGATCGGGGGGACGCGCAGGACGTCGCGCAGCGGCAGGACCCGCCCCTCGTGCTCGGTATTGTCGCGGACCTCGAGGATCACGCCGATCACCGTCTGGGCGCCCAGAGGCACCGCGGCCAGGGCGCCCGGCAGCGCGCGAGCGCTGAGCTCGCGAGGGATCTCGTAGTCGAAGGCCTCGGAGAAGGCCCGCGTGCGGACGAGCGGGAAGACGGCGGCGTAGCTCACGCAGCGACCAGCGGGCTCATGGAGCCGGGCTCCACAGGCTCACCGCTCAGGCCGCGCCGCCGTCTCCCCGGCGCCGTCGCCTCAGGCCTTGAGGCCCGCGGCGGCGCGGAGCGCGTCGGCCTTGTCGGTGCGCTCCCACGTGAAGTCGTGGTCGTTGCGCCCGAAGTGGCCGTAGGCGGCCGTCTTGCCGTAGATCGGACGACGCAGGTCGAGGTCGCGAAGGATGGCGGCCGGACGCAGGTCGAAGTGCTCGCCGATCAGCCGCTCGATGGTGGCCAGCTCGACCTTCTCGGTGCCGCTGCAGTCGACCATCACGGAGACCGGGTGGGCGACGCCGATGGCGTAGGCCACCTGCACCTGGCAGCGCTCGGCGAGGCCGGCGGCGACGACGTTCTTGGCGACGTAGCGGGCGGCGTAGGCGCCGGAGCGGTCGACCTTGCTCGGGTCCTTGCCGGAGAAGGCGCCGCCGCCGTGCGGAGCGGAGCCGCCATACGTGTCCACGACGATCTTGCGGCCGGTGAGGCCGCAGTCGCCCATGGGGCCGCCGACGACGAACTTGCCGGTGGCGTTGATGACGGTGATGTCCTCGAGCTTGCCCGCGGTGTACATGTCCTTGGGCATGATCGGCTCGACGACGTGCTCGATGAGGTCGGGGTAGATGATGCTCTGGAGGTCGGCGCTCTCGGCGTGCTGCGTGGCGAGCACGATCTTGACGATCTCGACCGGCTTGTTGTCCTCGTAGCGGATGGTGACCTGGGACTTCCCGTCCGGGCGCAGGTACGGCAGGATCTCGGCCTTGCGCACGTCGGCCAGGCGCTTGGAGAGCTTGTGCGCCAGCAGGATCGGCATCGGCATGAGCTCGGCGGTCTCGGTGCAGGCGTAACCGAACATCATGCCCTGGTCGCCGGCGCCCTGCGTGTCGAGGACGTCATCGTCGTTGACGTCGCTGCGCACCTCGAGGGCCGTGGTGACGCCCTGGCTGATGTCCGGGCGACTGCTCGTCGATGGCGACCATGACGCCGCAGGTCTCGTAGTCGTAGCCGAAGTGGGCGCTGGTGTAGCCGACCTCCTTGACCGTCTTGCGGACGATCTTGGGGATGTCGACGTAGGTCTCGGTGGTGATCTCGCCGGCGACGAACGCGAGGCCGGTGGTCACGAGCGTCTCGCAGGCGACGCGCCCATAGGGGTCGTCCTTGAGGATCGCGTCGAGGATGGAGTCGGAGATCTGGTCGGCGAGCTTGTCGGGATGACCCTCGGTGACCGACTCCGAAGTGAAGAGGTAATTCCGCTTGTCCAATTGAGTCCTCCGGAGACACGCGGCACGGACGAGCCGGCGCGGTTTGGATGTGGTGTCGGGCGGGCGCGGGATGGCCCCGCGGCCCGGAGGAGTCTACCAGACGGCCGTGACGGCCAGCAACGCGGGTGGAGGCGGCGAGGCGGCGGCTCGCCGCCGCCGTCCGCGCCTACTCGTGGCGTTCCTTCCTGGGCGTGCGCCCCATGAGGTCGGCGACGCACTCCTGGGGCGTGCGGTTGCCCTCGAGCACCTGGTAGACGTTCTCCGTGACCGGCATGTCGATCCCCAGGCGCGTGGCCAGGTCGTGGAGCGCGTAGGCGGTGTGCAGGCCCTCCACGACCTGGCCCACCTGCTGCTCCACCTCCGCCGGAGAGGCGCCCCTGGCCAGCAGCTCGCCGGCGTGGCGGTTGCGGCTGTGCTGCGACGTGCAGGTGGCGATGAGGTCGCCGATGCCGGCGAGGCCGGTGAAGGTGGCGATGTGGGCCCCCTGGATCATGCCCAGCCGGGTCATCTCGGCGATGCTGCGGGTGATCAGGCTGGCGCGGGAGTTGTCCCCGAAGCCGAGGCCGTCGGACATGCCGACGGCCACCGCGATCGGGTTCTTGACCGCGCCGCAGAACTCCACCCCGACGACGTCGTCGTTGGTGTACACGCGGAAGGTGTCGCTGGTGACGGCCGCCTGCAGCGCGAGCGCGAGGGCCTCGTCGGCGGCGGCGATGACGGTCGCCGACGGCATGTCCTTGCTGACCTCTTCGGCGTGGTTGGGGCCGGAGAGCGCTGCGGCGCCGGCCCCGGTCTCCTCCTCGATCACCTCGGTGGGGCGCTTGAGCGTGCCGATCTCGTAGCCCTTGGCCAGCGACAGCTGCAGCGCGCCCTCCGGGCGAAGCGGCGCGACCCAGCGCGCCACCTCCCGGATGGCCTGCGTCGGGACCGCGTAGACGAGCAGTCTCGGCGACGCTCAGGTCGGCGTCCTCGATCGCGGCGAAGCGGATCTCGTCGGGCAGGTGGACGCCCGGCAGGAAGTGCGGGTTCTCGTGCGTCGCCTGAAGCTGCGCGGCCTCGTCGCGGGTCAGCGCGAGCACCTGGACGTCGTGCCCGCGGCGCGCCAGCAGCCGGGCGAAGCCGCTGCCCCAACTGCCGGAGCCGATGACGGTAGCCCTCATCTCAGCCCCCTCCTCCCGTCTCGCCCCCCGACGGGCGCGCCTGCGACCAGGGCAGCTTGACGCGGTTTTCCTCGCCGGCGAGCAGCCGCTGGATGTTGCCGCGATGCGCCCACCACACGAGGATCGCCACGAGCACGCCGGCGATCTGGTAGGGGAGCGGTTCGTCGAAGGCGATGGTCAGCACGGGCACCAGGACCGCGGCCACCAGCGAAGCCACGCTGACGTACCTCGTCAGCAGGATGAGCGCGATCCAGGTGGCGAAGATGATGACGAAGGCCAGCGGGACCAGCGCCAGCACCACGCCGGCTCCCGTGGCGATGCCCTTGCCGCCTCTCCCCTTGAGGAAGATCGAGTAGATGTGGCCGATGACCGGCGCCGCGGCGATGAAGATCGCGGCCCACGGGGTGAACAGCGCCACCGCGATCGCCGCCGGGATGTACCCCTTGAGGATGTCGCAGACCATCACGACCGCGCCGGCCTTCTTGCCCAGCACGCGGAACACGTTGGTGGTGCCGACGTTGCCCGAACCGTGCTCGCGCACGTCCACGCCGTAGAACAGCTTGCCGACGACGACGCCGAACGGGATCGAGCCTGCGAGATAGGCAAGGACGAACAGGACGATGAAGCCGACCACCTTGACTGCGATCAACGCTTGCCCTTGAAGTCGATGACGAGCGGCACGCCCTCGAGGCCGAACTGCGCCCGCAGCCGGTTCTCGACGTAGAAGCCGAAGTCGCGCGTCACCAGCGTGCGGTCGTTGATCTCGATGGCGATGCGCGGCGGCGAGGTGCCGAACTGGGCGATGTAGTACATCTTGAGCCGCTTGCCGTGCTTCTGCGGCATCGGCCGGTCGGCGGCGAGCTCGGCGAGCGCGCGGTTGAGCGCGCGCGTCGAGATGTGCGAGGTGTAGAGCGCGTCGAGCTCGGCGACCTTGCGCAGGACCTCCTTGACGCCGCGGCGCGTCTCGGCGGAGACGGCGATCACCGGCGGCCGCTGGCGGAGCTTGCGCTGGGCGATGCCGGCGATCTCCTCCAGGTCCGGGTCGGCGATGTCGCACTTGTTCACCGCGATGATGGTGGCGCAGTTGCGGTGCGTCGCCTCGGTGCAGATGGAGAGGTCGAGCTCGCCGAAGCGCATGGTGGCGTCGACGACGATGATGGCGACGTGGGCGCGGTCCAGGCTCTGGACGCTGCGCAGATACGAGTAGTACTCCACGCCGCTGACCTTGGCGGCCTTGCGCATGCCGGCCGTGTCGATGAAGCGGAAGCGGCCGGAGTCGGTCTCGATGACGCTGTCGATGGAGTCGCGCGTCGTCCCGGCGAGCTCGCTCACTATGGTGCGCGTCTCGCCGGCGATGGCGTTGAACAGCGACGACTTGCCGGCGTTGGGGCGGCCGACGATGGCCACCGGCGTCTCGGCCGGCGCGGCCTCGGCCTCGACGTCTTCCAGCACGGCCCCGGAGACCTCGATGAGGCGGTCGAGCAGCTCGCCGCTCCCGGTGCCGTGCACGGCGGAGAACAGCAGCGGCTCGCCGAGGCCGAGCGCGTAGATCTCCGGCGCCGTGGCGGTGCTCGCGGGGTCGTCCATCTTGTTGGCGACCACGACGACCGGCGCCTTGGCGCGGCGCAGCACGTCGGCGATGGCGTAGTCGTCGGTCAGCGGGCCGGCGCGGCCGTCGAGCACGAAGAGGACGACGTCGGCCGCGGCGATCGCGCGCTCGACCTGTTCGCGGATGTGACCGGCGAACGGGGCGTCCTCGGTGGTGTCGTAGCCGCCGGTGTCGACGAGGAGCAGGCGGTGACCCGTCCACTCCACCTCGATCTCTTTGCGGTCGCGCGTGACGCCCGGCGTCTCGTGGACCACGGTGGCCCGGGTGCCGGTGAGGCGGTTCACGAGGGTGGATTTGCCGGCGTTCGGAGAGCCGACGACGGCGATGATGGGGAGTGGTTTCATCCGGACAGTCTAGCAAACGCGTCGCCCAAGGATTCGGCGACGACGAAACGGCCGCCGCAGGCGGCCGCAAGTTCCTCCTCCGTGACGTCGTCGAGCGTGCGTCCGAGGTCGGCCGGCAGCCACACGCGCGGCGCCAGGAGCCACTCGCCCGTCCGCGAGCGGGGCGCGGCGCAGCGCGTCGAGCACTTCGGCGCCGCCGAGCAGCCCGGTGACGGTGACGTGCGCGCCGAAGACGGCGTTCTCCACGGCCAGCGGCACGGACCGCGAGGCCGGCGCCCGGCGCCAGGATCGTCGCGACCCTCTCGACCACCGGCCGCGCGAGCGTGCCGGACAGCAGGCGTGCGCCGGTGACGCCGCGACGCGGCCGTGCCGGCGCGTCCGCTGACGGTCCGGCGCCGGTCCACGCGGCCGCCAGCGTCTCCGCCTCCGCGACGCTGGCCGCGGCGATGCCGACGCCGTTCTCGTACTGCTCGAACGCGTCGCCGGCCGGAGGCTCCGCGCCGACCAGCAGGTAGAACTCGTCGGCGGCGTGCACGAAGGCCGTCCCCCGCCGCCGCAGGAACTCACGCTGCCATCCCTCGACGGAGGCGATGACGCCGCGCGCGTCCTCCGGCGTGACCCGGCGCAGGTCGCCCTCGGCGGCCAGCGAGACCGGTACGACGCCGAGGTCGGCCACGGCCTCGAGCTCGCCGGCGCGCAGCACGGTCTCGGCGAGCACGTCGCCGTCGTTCCACCCCGGGCAGAGCACGACCTGGAGGTGCAGGACGAGACCGGCCTCCGCCAGCCGCTCGAGCACCTCGCGCGATCCGGCCGCCGCCCGCCCCATCAGGCGGACGCGGGCGGCGTCATCCCAGGCGTGCAGCGACACGTAGAGAGGAGACAGCCGCAGCTCTTCGATGCGCTCCAGCTCGGGCTCGCGCAGGTTCGTCAGCGTCATGAAGTTGCCGTGCAGGAACGACAGGCGGTAGTCGTCGTCCTTGACCGACAAGGCCCCCCGCAGGCCGGCGGGCACCTGGTCGACGAAGCAGAACTTGCACGCGTTGCGACAGGTGTGCGGCTCGTCGCCGAGTCCTCCGTGGTCGAGCGAGATGCCGTGCCACTCGCCGGGCCCGGGCGTGACGACGAGGTCGAGCGCGTGCCCGTCACGCAGGACGGAGAGCCAGAGCGTGCCGTCGGCGGCGGCGTCCTCCAGGTCGAGGACGTCGAGCGGGACGCCGCCGTTCAGGTTGACGATGCGGTCGCCGGCGCGCAGCCCCCCGCGGGCGGCGGCGTCTCTGGCGTCGGCCACGAGGACGCCGCCGCAGGCGGCCTCCGCGCGCTCACCCACCGCAGAGGTCCAGGAGCGCGCTCACCGTGGCCTCGATCTCCTCGTCCGGCGTCGAGGCCCCGGCCGTGACGCCGATACGGGAGGCGCCCTCCAGCCAGTCGGCCCGCAACTCGGCCGCGGACTCGATGTGGTGGGTCCGCGGCTCGATGGCGGCGCACAACTGGGCGAGGCGGGCGGTGTTGGCGCTGTTGCGCCCGCCCACGACCACCACGACGTCGACGTCCTCAGCGAGCTCGCAGGCGGCGCTCTGGCGCTTCTCGGTGGCGTCGCACACCGTGTTGAAGACGAGCAGTTCGCGCGCCACGGGCGCGAGCGCGGCGGCGAGCGCGGAGAGGTTGGCGCGCGTCTGGGTGGTCTGGACGACCACGCCGATGCGCCGCCCTCGCAGCCGCTCGAGCGGCAGCCCGGAGGCGTCCTCCACGACGACCGCGCCGGAACCGGCGAAGCCCTCGAGTCCGACGACCTCCGGATGGTCGCGCTCGCCCAGGATCACGACCGCGTACCCGGCCTCGCGCAGCGCCGCCGCCTTGCGCTGGGCGACCGAGACGAACGGACACGTGGCGTCGACCACGTTGAGGTGGCGTGAACGGGCGTGCTCGATCACGTCCGGGGAGACGCCGTGCGTGCGCACGATGAGCGTGCCGACGGTGGCGTCGTCGACCTCGTCGACGACGTCGACGCCGCGGTGCCTTCAGGCTGCCGACCACGCTCGGGTTGTGGATGATCGGCCCGAGCGTCGCGACGGGCGCCGGCGCGCCCTCGAGCGCCTCACCGGTGAGGCGCAGGGCGCGCTCCACTCCGTAGCAGTAGCCGGCGTACCGGGCGACGACGATCTCGGACTCGCCGGCGGCCACGTGCCGCAACTCGTGGCTGCGCTCCGGCTCTTCGTCGTAGGACGGCGAGGTGTGGCCGGGGACCGGCGGGACGTCCTCAGAGCTGGGCATAGAGCCCCGCCATGGCCTCGTGCATGCGCCGGGCGGCCTCCTGATACGCCTTGCTGTTCCGGGTCGTGATATCGCTGAGGTCCACCGGCGGACCCACCAGGCCGCGCAGGGCCGGCAGGCCGAACTTTCCGTCGCGCAACATGTCCTGCGTGCCGTCCAGGGCGAGCGGGATGACCGGCGCGCCGCTGCGCAGGGCGATCATGCCCACACCGGGCAGGAACTCGCCCGATGCCGTGGTACCGCTGCCGGTGTCCCTCAGGGAACATGAGCAGGATCTCTCCCCGTGCGAGCATCTCCAGCGCCGCGGTGAGGGCGGCACGGTCTCCGGCGCCGCGGTCGATCGGGAACGCGCCGAGGCTCGTGATGAACTTCGCGGCCGCGCTGTGGACGAACAGTTCCTTCTTCGCCATGAAGCGCAGCGGCCGGTCGAAGATCATCCCCGCGATCACCGGGTCCCAGAAGGCCTTGTGGGTCATGACGACCATCACGGGGCCCGTCTGCGGCAGGTTCTCCGCGCCCCGGACCCGGCAGCGATACAGCCCGCCGAAGAACGGGATCGCGAGCCAGCGCAGGAAGGTGTACAGATGCGTGTCGCCGTGTCCGACGACCGGATAGCGCCACACGCGGATCACGGCGCCACCTTCTCTCCGACGACGGCGGCCACGGCCGCGACGACCTCCTCGAGGCTGAGGTCCGACGTGTCGACCTCCACGGCGTCGGCCGCCTTGCGCAGCGGCGCCACCTCTCGCTCGCTGTCGCGCCGGTCGCGCTCGATCAGCGCGACGAGGACTTCGTCCACGTCCACCTCCTCGCCCTTGGCGCACAGCTCGTCGGCCCGGCGCGCCGCCCGCACCTCCGGGCGCGCCGTCAGGTACACCTTGACCTCGGCCCCAGGGAACACATTCGTGCCGATGTCGCGGCCCTCCATCACGATGTCGGCGCCGGCCCCGAGCGCCCGCTGACGCTCGACGAGCAGCGCGGCGCACGCCCGGCAGCGCGGAGACGACCGAGGCGGCCGCGCCCATCTCCAGGCTGCGGATGAGCCCGCTCACGTCGCGGTCGCCGGCGAACAGGCGGCCGTCGCCGTCGAAGCGCAGTCCGGCCGCAGCCGCGATCGGCACCACGGCCGCCTCATCGTCGAGCTCCACGCCGGCCTCAGTGGCGAGCAGCCCGACGGCGCGATACATGGCGCCGGTGTCCAGGTACAGGTAGCCGAGCCGCTCCGCTACTCGCCTCGCCACCGTGCTCTTGCCGGAGCCCACCGGCCCGTCGATGGCGACGACGGTCATTCGGCCTCGACCTCCGCCCTGGTGCTCACCTCGTAGCCGAGCACGCCGAGCACGTGCGCGGCACGCTGGCAGACCTCGTCGCCGAGGACGAACACGGTCAGCGTGCCGCCCAGCTCGGCGCTCATGTGGTGCATGGAGAGGTCCTCGACGTTGATGCCGGCGTCGCCGAGCGCGACCATGATCTCTCTGAGCACGCCCGGCCGGTCGGTGATCGGGATGATGATGCGGTACAGGTCCTCCGCCGGCAGGCTTCCGGCCGCCAGCATGCGCTCACGCTGTTCCTTGGCGCGCCCGATGGTGTCGCTCAGGCGCGGCGCGTCCGCGGCGGCGAGCGCCTCCAGGACCTCCTGCAAGCCTTCCTGGAACTGGGCCAGCGAGGCGAGCAGCGCCGCCCGGTTGTCGAGGAAGATATCGGTCCAGACACGCCGGTTGCTGCCGGCGATGCGCGTGAGGTCGCGGAAGCTCGGCCCTGCCGAGAGCAGCGCGTCGCGGGCGCCGGCGTGCTGGCCGGCCTGGCTCATGAGCACGTTGGCCAGCACGTGCGGCAGGTGGCTGACGACGGCCATCTGGCGGTCGTGCTCCTCGGGGTCGACCGCTACCGGACGGGCGCCGATGTCCCCCAGGAACCCGTACAGCGACTGGTAGGCATCGGCGTCCACGTGCGCGCCGGGCGTGACGAAGTAGGTCGCGCCCTTGTACAGCGAGGCACGCGCGTTGGCGACGCCGGCGTTCTCGGACCCGCAGAGCGGATGCCCGCCGATGCAGCGCCGCTGCTCCTCGGGAGAGAGCGCCCGCATGAGCGGTCCCTTGGTGCTCCCCACGTCGGTGACGACCGCGTGTGGCGGCGCGGCGGCGAGCGCCGCGCGTACGTGCTTGACCACCAGTCGGACGGGCGTGCACACGAAGATCAGGTCGGCGCCTGCGCAGGCCTCTTCGAGGCTCCCGCAGGCGCTCGTGATCGCGCCGCGCTCGAGCGCGAGGTCGAGCGTGGCCTGCGTCTGGCTGAAGCCACGGACTTCGGCCACGCCGGCGAGCTCCCGCGCCGCGAGGCCGAGAGACCCTCCCATGAGGCCGACGCCGACGAGGGCGACGGTGTTGACCGGCTGGTCGGTCATGGTCTCAGGCGGCCTTGCCGGTCCAGCGCGCCAGGTCGAGCGCGCGCTCGGGCGCGACCTCTTCTTCGGTCGCGGCGGCGTGCATGGACACCATCATGCTCACGAGGCCCTCCCTCCGGGGCCATCGCCGGGGCCGACCTCGAGCGAAGCCAGCTTGTCCAGGAAGAACTCGATCTCATCCTGGGTGCCCACGGTCACCCGCGCCCAGCCGGGGCAGCCGAGCGCGTTGCCGTCACGCACGATGGCTCCCAGGGAGAGCAGGGTGCCGCAGACCTCGTCGTGCGGGTCGCACAGGCCGTTCATCTCGACCAGCATGAAGTTCGCCTGCGTGGGGACCGTGGCTCGGCCACGGGCCGCAAGGCGCTCCACCATGTGGTCCCGCAGCGCCGCGTTGGTCTCCCGGCGCTGCGCCACCTGATCCTGGTGCTTGAGCGCCTCGATCGCGGCGAGTTGCCCGAGGAGGTTCACGTTGAACGGCTGCCGGACCTTGTCGACGGCGGCCTTGACCTCCGGAGCGCAGATCCCGAAGCCCGTGCGCAGGCCGCACAGGCCATAGATCTTGGAGAAGGTCCGCAGGACGACGACGTTGTCGTGCTCTTTCTGGATGGCGAGCGAACCCTCGCGGTCCTCCGCCGTCACGAACTCGATGTACGCCTCGTCGATGACGACCATGACGTCGTCGGGCACGCGCTCGACCAGTCTGGCCACCTCGGCGGACGGCACGTAGGTCCCGGTCGGGTTGTTGGGGTTGCAGACGAAGATCATCTTGGTGCGCGGCGTCACCGCGGCCGCCATCGCCTCGAGGTCGTGCGTGTAGTCCACCAGCGGCACGGTGACGGGGATCGCGCCGCGGATGTCGATGACGTCACGGTACGAAGTGAACGAAGGCGCCGCGAGCACGACCTCGTCGCCGCGCTCCAGCACGGCGTGGGCGAGCAGGTAAAGAAGCTCGCACGTGCCGCAGCCGACGGTGATCTGCTCGGGGCTGCGGTCGAACTGGTCGCCGAGGGCCACTCTCAGGTCGGTCGAAAAACCGTCCGGATATCGCTGCAGGCGGTCCAGGGCCTCCATCACGACCGCCTTGACCTCCGGGAACGGAGGCAGAGGGTACTCGTTGGAGGCGAGCTTGACCACCTGCTCGAGGCCGAACCGTCGCTGGACGACCTCGATCGGAAGGCCGGGCTGGTACGGGACGATGCCGGCGAGCTCGGGGATGAAGTGGACGGTCATATCGTCACTCCGAGATGTCGGGGCGCAGCCGCATAAGGATACATTTCAGGCGTCGTCGTCCGGCCGACCGGATTCGGCCTCATCGGGGTCGTCGAGACCGCCGGTCTCGACCAGTGACTCACCCGGCTCGTGCGCCGGAGCGGCATGGGCCTCGCCGGCCTCGAAGGGCTGCGACTCGCCCTCGTCCGAGCTCGCTTCGGTGTAGGCCTCGCTCGAGACGTCGGCGCGGGTGAGCACGGCGTCCGCGGCCTCGCCCTGGACCTCGGCGGCGAGCATCAGGGGCGAGCCTTCGACTTCCTTGGCGACCTCGCCGGCCACCTCTTCCCCGGCCCGGCGCAATGCCTCGACCTCTTCGCCGGTGAGCTCGCGGAAGCCTCCGGGCTCCAGGCCCTTGTCCGTCAGCGGGCCGTAGCGGCGCCGGCTCAGTTCCTCGACCGGCAGGCCGACGGCCACGAACATGCGCCGCACCTGGCGCTTGCGGCCCTCGTGGATGGTGATCTCGACGAGGGCCGTCTTGGCGCTCTGCTTCTTGAGCCTGACGTCGGCGGGCGACGTCATGCCTTCCTCGAGGTCCACGCCCTGGCGCAGCGTGCCGAGAGCCCGCCTGCTGACCTTGCCGCGCACGCGGGCGACGTACGTCTTGGGGACGCCGTATCGCGGGTGCATGAGGCGGTTGGCCAGCACGCCGTCGTTGGTGAGGATGATCAGCCCGGTGGTGTCGACGTCGAGGCGGCCGACGGGGAACAGGGACCGGCCGCCTGGCACCAGGTCGACGATGACGCGGTCGGCGTGCGGGTCGCTGCGCGTGCTGGCCACGCCTCGGGGCTTGTTGACGAGGAAGTACCGCAGTTCCTGGGCCGTGACCGGCTCGCCGCGCACGGCGACCACGTCCTCGGGTGTGACCTTCTGGCGCGGGAACGTGACGACCTCGTCGTTCACCGTCACGGCGCCATCACGGATGAGTTCGTCACAGGAGCGGCGCGAGCCGACTCCGGCGCGCGCAAGGTAGACCACCAGGTTCATGGGCTGGGCAGGGCTCATTGCGCCCTCCTCTCGGCGTTAGCATGGAGCCGGGAACGGATCTCGTCGACTTCGTCGGCGCCCAGCGAGAACTCTTCGAGCGGCGGCAGGTCGTCGCGACTCGCGAGTCCGAACAATTTCAGGAAACGGTCCGCGGTCCCGTACAGCACCGGCGCGCCGGGGGTGTCGGCGCGTCCTTGCTGCTCCACCAGGCCGCGCTCCTCGAGCGCCCCGAGCGCGTACTCGGAGGACACACCGCGGACTTCGGCGATCTCGGCCCTCGTCACCGGCTCGAGATACGCGACCACAGCGAGCGTCTCCAGCAGGGCCGGCGTGAGCTCGTCGGGCTTCTCGGCGCCGGTGAACCGGCGCACGTCCTCGGCGCAGTCGTCCGCCACGGCGAACGTCAGCCCGCCGGCGACCTCACGCAGTTCGATCCCGTGCGCTCCGTCGGCGTACTCGGCGCGCAGCGACTCCATGGCGGCCGCGGCCTCCTCCTCGCTGCAGGCGCACGCCTCGGCCAGCCTGTCGGCTGCGATGGGTCGCGAGGAGATGAAGAGGAGCGCTTCGAGGCGCCGTGCGAGTGGCAGCATGCCGAGCCTGGGTCGGACGTCGGGACCCATCGATGCTACCGCACGGCGGCAGCCGGCGTCACCCTGCGACGGGCACCGGAGTCTTGATGCGGCGGACCACGATGTCGCCGAAGTGGCGCGTCTGCTGCAGGCGTGCCTCGCCGCTGGAGTGCAACTCGAGGAGCGCGAAGAACGTCACTGCCCTCTCGAGGCGGTCGTGAGGCGCCACGGCGGCGAAGGTGAACTCGCCCTCGTCGTCGAGGATGAGCCGCAGCCGGCGCAGTTCCTTGACCAGCGAGACGGCCAGGTCGGCCAGATGGCTCGTGTCGGGGACGGGAGGCTCGCGCAGCAGCGGCGCGAGCGCGTCCGCAAGGACGGTCGCGGACATCGACCCGTCGACGGTGCGCCGGCGCAGCAGTTCCGCCGGCACCGGCGCGTTGCGGTACAGCCGCGCGCTGTGCTCCTCCCAGGCCGACCTCAGGCTGCCGGCCGCGTTGCGGAACTGGCTGTAGCGCACCAGGCGCTCGAGCAGCTGGCGCGCCGCCTCGTCGGGGTCGAGGTCCTCGAGTTCTTCCTCGACATCCTCCTCGAGCAGCAGGCGCGACTTCATCTCGAGCAGCGCGGCGACGAGCACCACGAACTGCGAGGTGGCGTCGAGGTCGAACTCGCCGGTGTCCGCGAGGTGGACGACGTACTCGGCGATGATGCGCGAGACGCGGACCTCCCAGATGTCGATCTCGTCGCGGAGGATCAGGGTGACGAGCAGGTCGAACGGCCCGTCGAAGACGTCGAGGTCGAGCTCGAGGGTGACCGGTGGTGCGGCGACGGCGCCGACTTCAGCTCTCATCGCCGTCGCCTCCTCTCCGGGTCACTCACGGGCATCAGTCCTCAGGCTGGTTGACGAACGACGGGATGTCGAAGTCGTTGTCGTCGAACCGCGGCGCGGGGCCGAACAGGGGACCGCGCTCGGCCTTGGGCTCGGGCTTCGGCGCCGCGGAGCGGCTCTCGGGGCTGCGCGGCGGCGCCTGCGCGTGCCTGACGTCGTCGCCGAACCCGGTGGCGACCACGGTGATCGAGATCTTGCCCTCGAGCTTCTCGTCGACGACGGCGCCGAAGATGATGTTGGCGTCGTCGTCGGCCGCCTCGCTGATGACGCCGCAGGCCTCGTTGACCTCGTACAGCGTGAGGTCCTCGCCGCCGGTGATGTTGAGCAGCAGGCCGCGCGCGCCTTCGATGCTGGTCTCGAGGAGCGGCGAGTGGATGGCCATGTCGGCGGCCGCCTGGGCGCGGTTCTCGCCGCCGGCGACGCCGATGCCGAGCAGTGCGGTGCCGGCGTCGTGCACGATGGTGCGCACGTCGGCGAAGTCCAGGTTGATGAGCCCGGGCACGGTGATGAGGTCGGTGACGCCCTGGACGCCCTGGCGCAGGATGTCGTCGGCGTGCTGGAACGCCTCGACGACACTGGCGTTGCGCTCCACGACCTCGAGCAGGCGGTCATTGGGGATGGAGATGACGGTGTCGGCCACCTCGCGCAGCGACGTCGATGCCGTCGAGCGCCTGGCGCTGGCGGCGGTTGCCCTCGAAGCCGAACGGCTTGGTGACGATGGCGATGGTGACGGCGCCGAGCTCGCGGGCGATCTGCGCCACCACGGGCGCGCCGCCGGTACCGGTGCCGCCGCCCTCTCCGGCGGTGACGAAGACGAGGTCGGCGCCGCGCAGCGCAGCCTTGAGCTGGTCGCGGCTGACCTCCATGGCCTCACGGCCGACCTCGGGGTTGGCGCCGCCGCCGAGTCCGTGGGTGATCTCCTGGCCGATGTGGATCTTGACGTCGGCGTCGCACACGTCGAGTTGCTGCACGTCGGTGTTGACGGCGATGAACTCGACGCCCTTGACCCCGGAGTCGACCATCCGGTTGACGGCGTTCGTGCCGGCTCCGCCGATGCCGACCACCTTGATGGTCGTCACGTACGGCCGGCCCTTGACTGGAGCGTCCGGGCCCGTGGGATCGGGGATCGCACCGCCGCTGTCGGTACGCCGGAAGAGCTCGCTCAGTCCATCCTTCATGCTAGGACGATCTGCCATTCAGCACCTCCCGCGCGAGGGCGCGGTACGATTCTGCTCCCCTGCCTTTGGGATCGTACTTCAAGACCGAGGTGCCGCCCACAGGCGCCTCGGCGAACTTGATGGTCTTGCGGACGACAGTATCGAAGACCAGGTCCCCGAAGTTCTCGCGCAGCACCTCGATGGACTCCTTGCCGTGGTGCGTGCGCGCGTCGAACAGCGTCGGCAGGATGCCCTGGATGTGGACGTCCGGGTTCAGGTTCTCCCGGATCATCTCCAGCGTCTTCTCGAGCTGCAGGAGCCCGCGCAGCGACAGGTACTCGCACTGCACGGGCACGATGACCCCCTCGGAGGCGGTCAGCGCGTTGATGGTGAGCAGCCCCAGAGACGGCGGCGTGTCGATGAGGATGTAGTCGTAGTTGTCGCGCACGGCGTCGAGGGCGCGCTGCAGCGCCCGCTCGCGCCCGATCATCGTCGCCAGGGCCATCTCGGCGCCGGCGAGGTCGATGGTGGAGGCGGCGACGTCCAGTTCGCGCTCGTAGATGACGTCCTCGATGGGCGTGCGGTGCACGAGGACGTCGTACATGCTCTTCTCGAGACCCTCGGTGTCGATGCCCTGGCTCATGGTCAGGTTGCCCTGGGGGTCCATGTCGACGGCGAGCACGCGTAGATCGTGCTCGCGGAGGGCCGCGCCGAGGTTCACCGTCGAGGTGGTCTTGGCCACCCCGCCCTTCTGATTGGCGAACGCGATGACATGCGCCATATGAGCGTTACCCCTGTGTCGGATCGACGTCAGAACGCAGTTCGGGCCGCAGGCAAGAATCCCTGCATGGGACGGGCCCCGCAGCGTCTGCGGGGCCCGTCGTCACACGCTGCGTCTTGATGAGTACCGAAGCCGGCGCCGTCACGCCTTGGGAGCCTCCGGTGCGTCGGGAGCGTCGGGTGTCTCGTCCGCGACCTCTTCGTCCTCGACGACTTCGTCTTCGTCCTCGACGTAGTCCTCGTCGGCCTCTTCGGTCACGTCCTCGTCGCCGGCCTCGATGTACTCGTCCTCTTCGTCCTCTTCGTACTCGTCGATGCTGGTGATGGACGAGATGGCGCGCTTGAGGTAGCGGACCCGCGTGCGCTTGGCGACCTCGAGCTCGACCCAGTCGTCGCCGATGGCGCTGATGGTGCCGAACATGCCGCCGATGGTGACCACCTCGTCACCCTTCTTGAGCATGCCGACCATCTCGGCGTGCTGCTGCTTCTGACGACGCTGCGGCCGGATCGCGAGGAAGTAGAAGATCCCGAAGAATACGAGGATCCAGATGATGATCGTGAACGACACGGACTCAACCTCCTGCGGAGTCGGGCCCCGCAACGTCGTTGGCAAATTCTGCAAAACGCCCGGCGCGGATGGCGCTGCGGGCGTCGCTCGTCAATCTTAGCAGAACGCGCAGGTTGTGAAGACTCAAGAGCTGCGCGCCGAGCATCTCCTTCTGGGTCACCAGATGGCGCAGGTACGAACGCGTGAACGTGGTGCACGTGTAACAGTCGCAGCCGGCCTCGAGCGGCGCCAGGTCGGCGGCGAAGCGGGCGTTCCGCAGGTTCAGCCGCCCGCCGCCGCGCAGGATCGCCGTCCCCGTGCGCGCCATGCGCGTCGGCAGCACGCAGTCGAAGACGTCCACTCCCCGCGCGATGACGTCCACGATGCCCACCGGATCGCCGATGCCCATGAAGTAGCGCAGCCGGTCCCCCGGCAGCAGGTCGTCCATCAGCTCGACCGTGGCCAGCATCTCGTCGCCACGCTCGCCCACGCTGAGGCCGCCGACGGCGTAGGCGTCGAAGCCGACGCCGGTGATCTCGGCGGCCGACCGCCGCCGCAGCTCCTCGTCCGTCCCGCCCTGGACGATCCCGATGAGGAGCTGGTCGCGGCGGCCGTGCGCCTCCTTGCAGGCCGCCGCCCAGCGCGTGGTGCGCTCCACGGCGGCCTCCAGCTCCGCGCGCGGGAGCGTGCCCGGCGCACACTGGTCGAACGCCATGATGACGTCGGCGCCGAGCTCCTCCTGGACGTGCATCGCCAGCTCCGGCGTGAACACGTGGCGCGACCCGTCGTAGACGGAGCTGAACTCCACGCCGTCGTCGCGGATGACGCGCGTGCCCTCGAGGCTGAAGACCTGGAAGCCGCCCGAGTCCGTGAGGATCGGCCGGTCCCACTGCATGAACCCGTGCAGCCCGCCGTGCGCGGCCACGATCTCCGTGCCGGGGCGGAAGTAGAGGTGATAGGTGTTGCCGAGGACGATCTGCGCGCCGAGCTCCCGCAGCTCGCGAGGCTCCACGGCCTTGACCGACGCCTTGGTGCCCACCGGCATGAAGCACGGCGTCTCCACCACGCCGTGCGGCGTCGTCAGCCGGCCGGCGCGGGCGCTGCCGTCGCGCGCCTCGACCTCGAAGGCGAATCCCTCCGCCGTCATCGGGGCGGCGCGGACCGGCGCTGCCGCGTCGCGCCGGTCGACAGCTTCGCTACGTCGGCTGTGGACCGGCGCACCTGCGTCGCGCCGGTCGATACCTTCGCTACGTCTGGTATTCACAGCGCCAGCATCGCGTCGCCGAAGCTGTAGAAGCGGTAGCGCTCCCTCACGGCGTGGCGGTAGACGGCCCGCGTCTCTTCGATGCCGCAGAAGGCCATCACCAGGGCGAGCAGGCTCGTGTGCGGCAGGTGGAAGTTGGTCACGAGGCCGTCGACCATGCGGAACGGGAAGCCCGGCCTGATGAAGAGGCGCGTCTCGCCGCGGATGGGCTCGGTCACCGGCGGCCGGCACGCCCTCCAGCGCCAGGTGCTCCAGCACGCGCATCGAGGTGGTGCCGACGGCGACGACGCGGCGGCCGTCCCGGCGCGCCTCGCAGAGGCGCGCCCACACGGCCGCCTCCACCTCGAACGACTCGCGGTGCAGCGTGACCGCCTCGAGCGGGCCCTCCTGCAGCGGCTTGAACGTCCCCAGGCCCACGTGCAGCGTCACGCTCTCCACCGTGACGCCGGCGGCGGCCAGCGCCGCGTCCAGGCCCGGCGTGAAGTGCAGGCCGGCAGTCGGCGCGGCGGCCGAGCCCAGCGCGCACGAGTACGTGGTCTGGTAGCGCTCGGGGTCCTCCAGCGGCGTCGTGATGTACGGCGGCAGCGGCGTGACCCCCGCGCCGGCCAGCAGCTCCAGCACCGGCAGCGGAGCGAGGCTCTCGACCACCCAGCGGCCGTCGCCCAGCGGCTCGATGCAGCGCAGCGGCCAGTCGGGACCCATCACCTCGTTCTCGAGCACTTCCTCACGTCGCGGCCGGCCGCGCAGCAGCGCCTCCCACCGTTCGCCGGCCGGCGACGGCGCCGTCAGGGCGCAGAGGAACAGCACTTCGATGCGGCCGCCCGTCGCGCGGTGGAAGAAGCTGCGCGCCGGGAAGACGCGCGTGTCGTTGCGCACCAGCACGTCCCCCTCGCGGAGCAGCGACGGCAACTCGGCGAAGACGTGGTCCTCGATCGCGCCGGTCGCGCGGCGCTCCACGAGCAGACGGGACGCGTCGCGCGGCTCGGCCGGCGTCTGGGCGATCAGCTCGTCGGGCAGCTCGTACTCGAGATCGGCCAGGGTGAGACCCGCAGTCTCGTCGCTCACGCGGACCTCCGCCGCGCGCGGCGCTCGTGCCACGCCTCCCACTTGCTGGCCGCGCAGCCGCAGTACGGCTGCCGGTAGAGCTCGAGGCGGCGGCTCTCCGCGTAGCTCTCGCGAAAGCGGTCGCGGGCGTCCAGGTAGACGAAGTCGACACCATGCGCGTCGGCGGCGGCCTCGCCGGCGGCGACGATGAGGTCGTGCCGCTGGTACGGGCTCACGGTGAGCGTCGTCGAGAAGCGCGCGAAGCCGAGGTCGCGCGCCGCCTCGCCGGCAGCATCCAGACGCAGGCCGAGGCAGGCGGCGCAGCGGGCCTCCGGCGCGGCGGCCGAGAGGGCGGCCCGCCAGTCTGCCCAGCCGGGCGCCTCTTCCCCGCGCTCGCTCACGACCAGCTCGAGGCCGGCCGCGCGGCTGAAGCGCTGCATGCTCTCGCGGCGGCGCTCCAGCTCCGCGGCCGGCTGGATGTTGGGGTTCTCGAACCAGCCCAGCGGTTCGACCCCGCGCTCCCGCCACGCGGGCAGGGCGACGGTCGAGCACGGGCCGCAGCAGGTGTGCAGGAGCAGGTCGGTCATCGGGCGAGTATAGCGCGGGCCTCCGGCGCGACAGCCGGAGGCGTCAGAGCTCGTCGAAGAGGCTGTCGGTGGGCGACGGCGGCTTGAGGCCACAGTGCAGGAAGCCGGTGCGCGTGAGCACGCGTCCGCGCGGCGTGCGCTTGAGGAAGCCCTGCATGATCAGGTACGGCTCGTAGACGTCCATCACCGTGTCGGCCTCTTCGCCGAGAGCCACGGCAAGGGTGTCGAGGCCCACGGGACCGCCGTCGAACTTCTCGGCGATGATCTTGAGGATGTCCCGGTCGAGCTTGTCGAGACCCTCCCCGTCCACCTGGAAGAGCTCCAGCGCCGCGAGGCAGATGTCGTGGTCGATGATGCCCTCGTGGCGCACCTGCGCGAAGTCGCGCACGCGCCGGAGGAGCCGGTTGGCCACGCGCGGCGTGCCGCGCGAGCGCCCGGCGATCTCGAGCGCGGAATCCTTGTCGATCTGCACGCTGAGGATGCCGGCGGAGCGGCGCACGATGGCGGCAAGCTCCTCGACCTCGTAGTACTCGAGCCGCTGCCACACGCCGAACCGGTCGCGCAGCGGCGTGGTGAGCAGACCGGTGCGCGTGGTCGCGCCGATGAGCGTGAACGGAGCCACCTGCATGCGGATGCTGCGCGCGGCGGGACCTTCGCCGATCATGATGTCGATCTCGTAGTCCTCCATCGCCGGATAGAGGACCTCCTCGACGGCGGCGTTGAGCCGGTGGATCTCGTCGACGAACAGGACGTCGCCCTCCTGGAGGTTCGTGAGCAGGCCGGCGACGTCGACCTTGCGCTCCAGCGCCGGCCCCGACGTGGTGTGCATGCCCACGCCGAGCTCCTGGGAGATGATGGCGGCGAGCGTGGTCTTGCCGAGGCCGGGAGGCCCGGCGATGAGCACATGGTCCAGGGTGTCGCCGCGCTGCCTGGCGGCCTGGACGAAGATCTCGAGTTGCTCCTTGGCCACGCGCTGGCCGACGAAGTCGGCGAACCGCCGCGGCCGGAGGCTGAGCTCGAGGTCCTTGTCGTCGGCGCGCTCGTTGGGGTCGCCGATGCGCTCATCGGGCTTCTTGGGCATCACTCAGCCGCCTTGGGGGTGAGCGCGAACTTGACGAGGTCCTCGAGCGGCGCGTCCTCGGGGGCGCCGCGCAGCGCCTCCTCGGCCTCGCGCAAGCTGAGACCGAGGTTCTGCAGCGCGGAGCGGGCGGCGAGGAACGCGCTCGAGGTCGGGCCGCCGGTCCCGCCGGCCTCGCCGGCGCTCACCGGCGGCAGCTCCCCCACCTTGTCCTTGAGCTCGACCACGAGCCGCTGGGCGAGCTTCTTGCCGATGCCGGGGATGCTCTCGAACTTCTTCACGTCGTCGCGCGCCGCCGCCAGTTCGAGCTCGGCCACGGGATAGCCCGAAAGCACCGCCAGGGCCACCTTGGGGCCGACTCCGCTGACGGCGGTCAGCCAGAGGAAGAACGTGCGCTCGCCCGGGTCGCGGAACCCGAACAGCTGCAGCGCGTCCTCGCGCACGTTGAGGTACGTGTGCAGGCTGACCTCTTCGCCGAGGTGCGGTGAGATGCTGCTCAGCGTGCGGCTCGACGCCAGCACCTCGAGGCCGAGCCCGCCGACCTCGATCACGGCGCGCTCGCCGTCGACCAGCTTGAGGGTGCCGCGCACCGAGGCGATCATCTCCGCCCACCGGGCGGGCGGGCGCAGGCCTCGCGGAAGGCGTCCGCGTTGTGGTGCGTGTGCGTGATCGCCACGGCGAGCGCGTCGGCGGCGTGGTCCGGCCGCGGGATGCGCGGCAGGCAGAGGATGACCTTGGTCATCTCCTGCACCTGGATCTTGCTGGCCCGCCCGTAGCCGGTGACCGCCTGCTTGATCTGCAGCGGCGAGTACTCGCAGGGCGACTCTTCGAGGTCCGAAGCGGCCAGGTACAGCACGCCCTTGGCCTGGCCCACGGCGAGCGCCGTCTTCACGTTCACGTTGACGAACAGCTCTTCGAGGACGACGACGTCCGGGCAGAACCGCTTGATGAGCCCGCGCGCCTGATCGTAGATCTGGCGCAGGCGCACGTGCGTCGGGTCCTTGGCCGAGGTGACGATGCAGCCGTGGCCGAGCGAGCGCAGGCGGCTGCCCTCCTGCTCGATGACCCCCCAGCCGGTGTTTGCGGTGCCCGGGTCGAAGCCCAGGACGATCATGCTCGTCAGCCCGCCAGGGCCTCGAGGATGTCCTCGGGGATGTCGAAGTTCGCGTAGACCTCCTGGACGTCGTCGCTGTCCTCCAGCGCGTCCATGATCTTCATGGTCTTGCGAGCGTCGTTCTCCTCGAGCTTGACCGTGGTCTTGGGGATCATCGTGAGTTCGGCGTTGTCGAACTCGATGCCCGCCGCGGTCAAGGCGTCGCGGACGGCGGCGAAGTCCGACGGCTCGGTGAGCACCTGGAACGCCCCCTCGTCCGCCACGACGTCCTCGGCCCCGGCGTCGATGGCGGCGGCCATGACGTCGTCTTCCGCGTACTTGCCGCCGTCGACGACGATGGAGCCGCGGCGCTCGAAGCCCCACGCGACCGCGCCGGGCTGCGCCAGCTGGCCGCCGTGCTTGCTGAAGATGTTGCGCACCTCGGCGGCGGAGCGGTTCTTGTTGTCGGTGAGGACGTCGACGATGATCGCGACCCCCGCGGGCCCGTAGCCCTCGTAGAGGATGCTCTCGTACTGCTCGCCTTCGACACCACCGCCACCGCGCTGGATGGCCTTCTCGATGTTGTCCTTGGGCATCGATTCGGCCTTGGCCTTCTCGATGGCGTTGGCCAGCGAGATGTTCATGGCGGGGTCGATGCCACCCTCACGTGCCGCGACGGTGATGGCCCGGGACAGCTTGCTGAACAGCTTGCCGCGCCTGGCGTCGGTCTTGCCCTTCTTGTGCTTGATGGTCGCCCACTTGGAGTGCCCGGACACGAGACACCACCTCCTTTTTCAGCGGTGGCCGGCCGCGGCGGCGGCCCGGCCGGGCTCGCCGGCGTCGCCCGCGACGGTCGCGCCCTCGGGCGCGCCCGTCGCGGCCTGCCGGCGGCGGATCATATGGATGAACAGTTCGTGCAGACGCGTGTCGTCGGTGAGCTCCGGATGGAACGCCGTGACCAGCACGTCGCCCTCGCGCGCCGCGACGATGCGACCCTCGCAGGTCGCGAGGACCTCGACGCAGGGGCCGGCGCTCTCGACCCACGGCGCGCGGATGAAGACCGCGCGGATCGGCACGGGGCCGAGGCCCTCGACCTCGAGGTCCGCCTCGAAGCTGCGGACCTGGCGGCCGAACGCGTTGCGGCGCGCGACGATGTCCATGAGCCCGAGCGTCGGCGGCGCACCCTCGACGGTGTCGCGCGCCACGGTGATGAGGCCGGCACACGTGCCGAACACGGCGCCGCCGGCCGCCGCGAAGTCCTTGATGGGACCGGCGAGGTCGTAGGCTGCCATGAGCTTGTGGATCGTGGTGCTCTCGCCGCCGGGGATGACCAGGCCGTCGAGACCGGCGAGGTCGGCGGTCTTGCGCACCTCGCGGGTGCGCGCCCCGAGCCGCTCGAGCATGAGGCGGTGCTCGCGAAAATCGCCCTGCAGCGCGAGCACGCCCACGACGAGTCCGGCGCCCGGACCATCAAGGTCGAGCGCCGGCTCAGGCGACAGGATCCAGTCCAGCCGCTTCTTGCCACTCTCCAGCGTCATGCCGCTCCCTGACTCACCAGCCGCGATGCTGGATCTTGGCTTCCTCGGGCATGCGCGCGGCGTCGATGCCGGGCATCGCGTCGCCCAGGCCCACGCTGACCTCGGCCAGGATGGCCGCGTCGCGGTAGTTGGTCGCCGCCTTGACGATGGCGTTGGCGCGGCTCTGGGGATCCTCGCTCTTGAAGATGCCCGAGCCGACGAACACGCCCTCGGCGCCGAGCTGCATCATGAGCGCGGCGTCGGCCGGAGTGGCGATGCCGCCGGCCGAGAAGTTCACGACCGGGAGCTTGCCGTTCTCCGCGACCCACTTGACCAGCTCGAGCGGCGCCGGCAGCTCCTTGGCGATGACGTACAGCTCGTCCTCGTCCAGCGTCTGCAGCTTGCGGATCTGCCCCATGATGGTGCGCATGTGGCGCACGGCCTCGACGACGTCGCCGGTGCCGGCCTCGCCCTTGGTGCGGATCATGGCCGCGCCCTCGCTGATGCGGCGCAGCGCCTCGCCGAGATTGACGGCGCCGCACACGAACGGGACGTCGAACTTCCACTTGTTGATGTGGTTGGCCTCGTCGGCCGGCGTGAGCACTTCGCTCTCGTCGATGTAGTCGACCTCGAGGGACTGCAGGATCTGCGCCTCGACGAAGTGGCCGATGCGCGCCTTGGCCATCACGGGGATGGACACGCAGCCCTGGATCTCCTGGATCTTGGTGGGGTCGGCCATGCGGGCCACGCCGCCCTGGGCGCGGATGTCGGACGGGACTCTCTCGAGCGCCATCACCGCGCACGCGCCGGCGTCCTCGGCGATCTTCGCCTGCTCGGCGTTGGTGACGTCCATGATGACGCCGCCCTTGAGCATGTCTGCGAGACCGCTCTTCACTCGCATGGTGCCGATGTCTGTCACGGGAACCTCCGGTTGCTTTTGCACGCCAATCCTACCGCAGCGCCCGAAGCGACCGCTACCGGCGCCGCGCCACGAAATGCCCAGCTTTGCGGGGAAAACTGGACGGATTGGACTCAGCTCTTCTGGGCTTCTTCCTTGTCCTTCTGGGCCTGCTCGACGATCTTGGCGGTGAGGTGCGCCGGCACCTCGTCGTAGCGCAGGAGTTCCATGTGGTAGTCGCCGCGGCCGCCCGTCATGGACGTGAGGTCGGGCGCGTAGCTGAGCATCTCCGCGAGCGGCACCTCGGCGGCGACCACGTTGTTGTGGCCGCGCGGCGTGGTGCCGAGTACTCGCCCGCGCCGCGAGTTGAGGTCGCCGATGATGTCGCCGACGTTCTCGTCGGGGATGGTGATCTCGACGTTCATGATGGGTTCGAGCAGCGCCGGCTGGGCCTTCTCGCAGGCCGCCTTGAAGCCGAGGGAGCCGGCGATCTGGAACGCCATGTCGCTCGAGTCGACGGGGTGGTACTTGCCGTCGTAGAGCTTCACGTGGACGTCGACCACCGGATAGCCGGCGAGGAAGCCGTCGTCCATGGCGGCGCGCACGCCCTTCTCGACCGCCGGGATGAAGTTGCGCGGGATCGAGCCGCCGACGATCTTGTTCTCGAACTCGAAGCCCTCGCCGCGCGGCTGCGGGCGGACCTCCATCCAGGTGTCGGCGAACTGGCCGCGGCCACCGGTCTGCTTCTTGTGCTTGCCTTCGGCCTTGGCCGTGCCCTTGATGGTCTCGCGATACGGGACGCGCGGGGGCTTGAGCTCCACCTCGACGCCGAAGCGGCGCTTCATCCGCTCCACGGTCACCTCGACGTGCACCTGGCTCATGCCGCCGACGATCATCTCGCCGGTCTGGTCGTCGTGGTGCACCTCGAGCATCGGGTCTTCTTCGGAGAGGCGGCGGAGGGCCGTGATGACCTTGTCCTCCTCGCCCTTGCTCTTCGCGGTGACGGCGAAGCTCATGAGCGGTGCGGGGAAGTCGATGGCCGGGAAGCTGACGACGTCGGCGTCGGCGCACAGCGTGTCGCCCGTCACGACGTCCTTGAGCTTGGCGATGGCGCCGATCTCGCCGGCGACGAGGTCTCCGGAGGCCTTGCTCTCCTTGCCCATCGTCTTGAGGATCTGGCCGAGGCGCTCCTTGTGGCCGTCGCGGGCGATGACGGCCTGGGAATCGCTGCTCATCGTGCCCTGGAAGACGCGGAACACGTTGACGTGACCGCTGAACGGGTCGGCGAGCGTCTTGAAGACGAAGGCGACGGCCGGCTGCGAGGGATCGCAGTCGAGCTCGACCTCGGCGTCGCCCTTCATGGCCTTGGGGTGCGAGACGTCGGCGGGCGACGGGGCGAGCGCGAGCACGTCGAAGATGTGGTCCACGGCGATGTTGGCCGTGGCGGACGCGCAGGCGACCGGGTAGAGCTGGGCGGCGGCGACGGCGGCGGCGAACGCCGCGTTGAGCTCCTTCGCCGTGATCTCTTCTTCCATCAGGTACTTCTCGGCGAGGTCGTCGTTGGTGCTCGCGACCGCGTCGATGAGCTTGTCGCGGGCGGTCGCGGCGGCGTCGGCGAGCTCCGCGGGGATGTCGCCCACCGTCGCCTTGCCGTCCTTGTACGTGTGCGCCTTCATCGTGAGCAGGTCGACGACGCCGATGAACTCGTGCTCCTTGCCGATGGGCAGTTGCACGGCGACGACCTGGGAGCCGAAGGACTCCTGGAGGAGGCCGAGGGCGTGGTCGAAGTCGGCGCGCTCACGGTCGAGCATGTTGCAGACGATGACGCGGCCCAGTCCGCGGGCGGCCGCGCGGTCCCAGAGCCGCTCGTGCTGGACCTCGACGCCGAGCACGGCGTTGACGACGACGAGCGCCGTCTCGACGACCTGGAGGCTGGCGATGGCGTCGGCGAGGAAGCTCGAGTCGCCGGGGGTGTCGATGAGGTTGAAGGAGAGACCCTCGCGATCGACGTGCGCCAGACCCGCCGACAGGCTCATCTGGCGCTTCTTCTCGTCGTCGTCCCAGTCGGAGACCGTGGTGCCGTCCGCGACCGAACCCAGCCGGGTGACAGCCCCGGCGTCGAAGAGCAGCGCCTCGAACAACGACGTCTTGCCGGTACCGCGATGGCCGACGAGCGCGATGTTCCTGATCTTGGCTGGGTCGTTCATCCGGGGTCTCCTCGTTCTCTTTCGCCGGCCTCTCGCCCGCGGGCGCGCGAAGCGGCCGGTCGTGTCCTGTCGGAAGGATGAAGTCTAGCACAGGGCACGCGCGGAGACTCGCCTCAGGCAGGCTCCGGAAGCGGGCTCCCGGCGGCCGCGGCGGCGAGCTCGCGAGCGGCCTCCGCGGCTGCCTCCGCAGCGTCCCCCGAGTGAGCGGTGCCCCCACGGCGCACCGCTCGTTGGCGCGGCTACGCAGGCCGATCGGGGTGGAACGACTGCGCCGGCGACCTGTGATCGAGGTGGCGCCGGGCCGGCGAGCCGCCCGCCAGGGTGAGCGCCTTGAAGCCGTATTTGTCGCGCACCTTGTCGACGGCCTCGCCGAGCGCCACCTCGCGCCAGCCGTCGTCCATGGTGAGCTGGAAGGCGTTGTGCGTGAAGCCGCTGACGCTCACCCCGACGAGGCGCACCCAGCGGGCGCCGACGTCGAGCTCGTCGAGCAGCGCCATGGCCGTCTCGTGGATGGGGCGCACGCTGCTGACCGGTCGAGCCAGCGTGCGGCGCCGGCTCACGGTGTGGAACGTGTTGAAGCGCACCTTGAGCGCCACCGTGCGCGCCGCCAGGCCCTTGCGGCGCAGTTCGGCGACGGCGCTGTCGGTGAGCGAGAGCAGCGTGGCGCGCAGGAGCTCGCCGTCGTTGATGTCGTCGTCGAACGTGATCTCACGGCCGACGGACTTGGGCAGCGGCCGGTCGCTGCGCACCGGCGAGAAGCTGCGCCCCAGGGCGAGCTGGCGCAGCCCGTGCGCACCCTTGCCGAACGCCGCCGCGAGCAGCGGGAACGGCACGTCCTGCAGCATGCCGACCGTGGTGAGACCGAGGGCGGTGAGCCGCTCCTGGGTGACGGGGCCGATGCCGCAGACCTCTCCCACCGGCAGGTCGCGCAGACGGCCGTGCACGTCGGCGGCGGTGAGCTCGCCGATGCCGGCCGGCTTGTGGAGGCCGGCGGCCAGCTTGGCCAGCAGCTTGGTGGGGCCGATGCCGATGGAGCAGGTGACGGCGTGGGCGGCGTAGACCTGCTCCTGGATACGGTGGGCGATGGTGCGCGGCGGGCCGAACAGCCGCCGGCTGCCGGTGACGTCCAGATAGGCCTCGTCGATGGACGCCACCTCGACGAGGTCCGTGTAGTGCCCCAGGAGCTCGACCAGCGAGCGGTGGACGGCCAGATAGGCCTTCATGTCGACCGGCAGGAACACCCCGTGCGGGCAGAGCCGCTCGGCCTGCGTGATGGGCAGCGCGCTGTGGACGCCGTAGACGCGCGCCTCGTAGGAGCAGGCCGAGACCACTCCCCGCCCCCCGCGCTCGCCGCCGACGATGACCGGCAGGCCGCGCAGTTCGGGGCGGCGCGCCTGCTCCACGGAGGCGAAGAAGGCGTCCATGTCGAGATGGAGGATCGATCTGCCGGATGCGAACATACGTTCGTAGTGTACCCCCGGCAGGGACGGAAGACCAACGTCCGGAGTGGCGCCGGGCGACCGCGCGCAAGCGAGCAGCCCGGCCCGGCGGCTACTGCTAGCGCCGCCCGAAGTCGACCGTGTACATCACGACGCCCGAGTAGCCCTTGTACGTGCCTCGGGCGCACCCGATGCCGACGTCACGCCACCGCCGGGTCAGGATGACCTGCCGGTGGGAGCTCGACCTCATCCAGCTCTTGAAGATGCTCGTCGGCGTGCCCTTGAACGACGAGCCGTAGGCGATGACCTCACCGAGCGCGCTGCCGCTCGGGTAGCCGGCGCTCCGCGCCCTCGAGGCGAGCGAGGCGCCGCCGCGCGACGAGTGCGAGAAATAGTCACGGCTGATCATCTCCCGCGAGTGCAGAAGCGCCGCCCGATCGAGTGACGCGACGATCTTCACCGCGTGCAGGCCCCGGCTGGTGCGGGCGCGATTGACCAGCCGCAGCATGGTGGCCTCGTAGGCCGAGTGGTCAAAGGCGAGCGCCGGAGTCGAACCTGCGAGCAGGAACGCGAACACCGTGACCAGCAACGCCCCCGTGAGTCTGCGCTTCATGACGGACCTCCCCATGGCTTGGTCTCGAGCCCTTTTCGTGGTGCGAGCGCTCAGCCCTCCACCGGCACGTCGAGCCGGGGAACGTCGCCCCACAGCGTCTCGAGCCGGTAGAAGTCGCGGGCCGTCGTGGTGAAGATGTGCACGACGACGTCGATGAAGTCGACGAGGATCCACTCACCTTCGCGCTCCCCCTCCACACGAGCGGGACGGCGATCGGCGCGGAGCCTGTGCTGGATCTCGTCGGAGATGGCCTTCGTCTGGCGCGTGTTGGCGCCGGTGACGACCACGAAGTAGTCGGTGTACGACACGGCCTCGTCCATGCTGAGGACGACGATGTCCTGCGCCTTCTTGTCGGCGGCGAAGGTCACGATGTCGCGAGCCAGGCGTTCGGAGGTCGTGGGTTCTGGGCGAGCGGCTACGGCTGGTCCTTTGTGCTGGATTGCGATGCCTTGAAGTCGTCACCGACGATGACTTCGACGGTGCCCTCAGGCAGGTCGGGGTCGTCGAGGACGACGCCGCGGCCGAGTATAGCACGGATGTCGCGGGCCACCGTGAGGGTCTCCGAACCCGCTCGGATCTGCGTCTGCTTGTACGAGAAGCTGTCCGCGTTGAGCGGCTTGGGCAGATTCACGTCGAGGCTGGCGAGGCGCTCGACGACCGCCTCGCCCACACCGATCTTGCCGCTGCCGTTGCGCACCTGCACGGTCACGTCGGCGTGATAGGCGGGCGCCCGCCTGGTGATGCCCGCCTGGATCTGCTCGGCGTCCGGCACGAAGGCGAACTGCCCCTCGGCCACCCTGGTGCTGGCGGGGAACTGCTCCACGACCGCGGAGCCGCCGGTGATCGCCGCGAGGACGCCCGAGAGCCCCGGTCCCGCCGTGGGCGACGGGCTCACGCCGGCGAGGGCCGCGCGCTCGCCGGCCGGCCGCAGCGCGGCCGCCTCGAGCGCCGACTTGACCAGCGCGACCTGCAGGGCGGTCATGTCGTGCCGGTTCGCCCCGACGTCGGAGAAGATCGCCGGCAGGTCGGACACGTCGACGAAGTCGCCGTCCTTGACCATCTGCGTGTGGCCGTTCACGTCGGCCGCCACGGGACGCTCGAGCGCGACCTGCAGTTGCCGTGGTGCCGGCCCATCGGCCCAGGTCGGAGACGGGGACCGTGTAGACGGCGTCGATCGGCGCGTTGACCACGCGGCCGAGGTCCGCGGCGAGCGAGCCGCCGGCCATCGCGTCGGCCGCGAACACGTACTCGCCGTTCGGCCCCTCGAGCAGCAGGTCGGGCGGGACCAGGTACACGGCGGGATCGCCGCCCGCCGGGTCCTGCACGACGAGCAGCGCGGCGACCGGGGACTCCTGCCCGGGCGCCGTGAGCTGCACGGCCGCGAGGTACCCGCTCTTCTTGGCGAGCGGCTCTTCTTTGGTGAAGCGGCTGGCCAGGTACCAGGCGCCGAGCACCGCGGCGAACGCCACCGCCGCTGCGAGCAGGTACAGGATCCACGCCTGCGAGCGCTCGATCCGCGAGCGGCGCCGGCGCTTCAGGCGGTCGCTCCGGTATCCCTTACTCTTCGGCATGAGTCTCGTTGTACAACGCGAGTGCCCCCGGGACCACCCCGCGGCCACGGCCGATGATGTCCAGCAGGCTCAGGCGAGCGGCGGCGCCCAGGGCGCGATCGAGCGACGTCTCGCCAGCTCGCGCACCTCGTCCACGCCGGGGAAGTCGCGTCCGGGCTCCAGGTAGTCGGCGAGATACACGCACTTCTCGAGGACGCTCATCCCCGCCGCGCCGACGGTGTGCAGGCGGATCGCGGCGGTGACCTCCGGGTCGACGCCGAGGTCGGCGAGCTCGGCGGCGGCGACCGGACCGTGCAGGATCTTCTTCGGCCGGCGCGCCTCGACGGGGCTCACCGGGATGCCGTAGCGGGCGGCCGCCGCAAGTGTCTCCTCGTCGGAGAGCTCGCGGCAGTAGTCGTGCAGCAGGCCGGCGAGCTCCGCCTTCTCCACGGAGGCGCCGAACCGCTGCGCCAGCGCCACGGCCTCGGCCGCGACCCGATGGGCATGGTCGCGTCGCCGCGGCGACAGCCTGGCGGCGATGAGCGCCTCGGCCGCCGCCCGGTCGATGTCCGTCACCGGTACAGCCCCGACTCCAGGACGTACTGCTCCACTCGTTGCGGCACCAGGTAGCGGATCGGCCGCCCGTGGGCGACGCGCTCACGGATGGTGGACGACGACACGTCGAGCAGCGGCACGTCGAGCAGCATCGACCCGGTAGTCGCCCCAGCGCGCCGCGGCGGCGGCGATCGCCTCCGGCGCATCGCCCGGCCGCGGCGCCACGGCCAGCGAGCAGAGCGAGAGCAGTTCTTCGGGCTCGTGCCACGCCGCGAGCTGCAGCAGGGAATCCGACCCCATGATGAAGACCAGATCGTGGCCCGGGTAGCGCTCGTTCAGGGCGCGCAGAGTGTCGACGGTGTAGATGAGCCCCCGCTCGATCTCGATGCCGGACGCCGTGAAGCGGAGGTCGTCGTCGATGGCGAGAGACGTCATCTCGAGCCTGACCGAGGCGGAGGTCAGCCCGCCGCTGCCCTTGTGCGGCGGCGCGGCGGCGGGGACGAACAGGACGCGCTCGAGAGCGAGCTCGTGGCACGCCTCGGAGGCGATGGCGAGGTGCGCGACGTGCGGCGGGTCGAAGCTCCCGCCCAGGATCCCCAGGCGAGGCTGCGCGGCGGCCACGCGACTAGCCCCTCACCTGCCCGTCGCCCCACAGCTCGTACTTGACGCAGGTGAGCTCCTGCAGCGCGATCGGGCCCCGGACGTGCAGCTTCTGCGTGGAGATGCCCATCTCGGCGCCCAGCCCGAACTGGCCGCCGTCGGTGAAGCGCGTGGAAGCGTTGACGTAGACACACGCGGCGTCGACCTGGGCGATGAACTGCCGGGCGGCGCCGAGGTCCTCGGTGACGATGGCCTCGGAGTGGCGCGTGCCGTAGGTGGCGATGTGGTCGACCGCCTCGTCGAGCGAAGCCACGACGCGGACGGCCAGCTTGAGCGCCAGGAACTCGGTGTCGTAGTGGGTCTTGTTGGCGCGCTTGAGGGCCGGGTCGCCGATGGCGTCCCCGGCCGCCTTGTCGACGACGAGCTCGACGCCGCGCCGCTTGAGCTCCTCGGCGGCGCGCGGCAGGAACTCCGCGGCGACGTCGTGGTGCACGAGAAGGGTCTCGGCGGCGTTGCAGACGCCGGGGCGCTGGCACTTGGCGTTGACGATGATGGGCAGCGCCTTGTCGAGGTCCGCGGCGGCGTCCACGTACACGTGGCAGTTGCCGCCGGCGGCGTAGATGACCGGCACCTTGCTGTTCTCCAGCAGGTACTCCTTGAGCTCTTCTCCGCCGCGCGGGATGACGAGGTCGACGTACTTGCGCTGCTTGAGCAGCTCGGCGAGCTCCTTGCGGTCAGGGCCGAGGTACGAGATGGCTTCGCGAGGCAGTCCCGTCTCGATGACGGCACCCTGCACGACCTCCGCGAGGATGCGGTTGGTGTGCAGCGCGGCGCTGCCGCCGCGCAGGATGACCGCGTTGCCCGACTTGAGGCAGAGCGCGGCCGCATCCACCGTCACGTTGGGCCGCGCTTCGTAGATGACGGCGATGACGCCGAGAGGGACGCGCACCTTGCGCAGTTCGACCCCGTTGTCGAGGCGCCAGCCGTCGACGATCTGACCCACAGGGTCGGGCAGCGCGGCCACGTCGCGGACGGCCGCCTCGACCTCACCCAGGCGGTCCTCGTCCAGCAGCAGGCGGTCGACCAGCGCATCGGCCAGACGGTTCTCGCGCGCCAGGCGGACGTCTTCGTCGTTCTCGGCCAGGATCTCGGCCGAGCGCCGGCGCAGGGCGTCGGCCACGGCGAACAGGACCTCGTCCTTGCGCGCCCGCGAGAGCCCGGCCAGGGCGCGCGACGCCCGCTGCGCATCCACACAGGTCTGCTCGACCTTCATCCTGCCTCCTCGCCGACCAGTACCAGATGGTCCCGGTGCACCACTTCGTCGTCGAGCTGCGGGTTCAGCGCCCGCAGCTCGTCGCTGCGCAGACCGCGGACGCGACGCAGGTCGCGGGCGCTCATCGTGGCGATGCCCGCGGGCGACTTCGTCGCCGTCGGGGCCCACGATGGCCACGGCGTCGCCGGCCGAGAACGAACCGTGCACCGCCTTGACGCCCACAGGAAGCAGACTGCTCCCCCCCTGCGCCAGGGCACGCGCCGCCCCAGCGTCCACCTCAAGCGTACCACGCACCGGCTTGGCGTAGCGCAGCCAGAGCTTGAAGGCGGAGGCGCTGGTGGCGCGCGGCAGGATCAGCGTCCCGATGTCCTCGCCGGCGACCGCCGCGCGTGAGCGTGCCAGGCCGCGAGCCGTTGGCGATGACCGTGCGCACGTCGGCCGCGGCGGCCATGAGCGCCGCGGCGGTCTTGCCGCGCATGCCGCCGGCGCCGCGGCGTGACGCGTCTCCGACTTCGAGCGCGGCGAGTTCCGCCGGGTCCGTGACCCGGCGGACCAGCTCCGCGCCGCCGTGCTTGCGCGGATCCATGGTGTACAGGCCGTCCTGGTCGGTGAGCAGCACCAGCATGTCGGCGCGCAGCATGATGGCGACCTGGGCGGCGAGCACATCGTTGTCGCCGAAGCGGATCTCGTCGGTCGCGGTCGTGTCGTTCTCGTTGACCACCGGCACCACGCCCCACGTCGAGCAGCCGGCGCAGGGTGTTGCGCGCGTTGACGTAGCTGGAGCGCCGGGCGAAGTCCTCGCTGGTGAGCAGCACCTGCGCGGCGGTGAGCTCGTGATCGCCGAAGAGGCGCTCGTAGTGGGCGAACAGGCGGCCCTGGCCGACGGCGGAGGCCGCCTGCAGCGCGGGCACCTGCTGCGGCCGCTCGCTGACGCCGAGCACGTGCTGCCCGCAGGCGATGGCGCCGCTCGAGACCAGCACGACGCGCCGCCCGCCGTGCACGAGCTCGGCGATGTCGGCGACGAGGCCGGCGAGGAGGCGGCGGCGGAGGCGCAGGCTGTCGTCGGCGACCGTGCTGGAGCCGACCTTGACGACGATGGTCTTCACGGGCGGGATTCTAGCAAAGCGGGCGGCGCGCTCGCAGGTGCGCTCACGCGAACTCGAACTCGGACTGGCCGACGACCACCGTGTCGCCGGGGACGGCGCCGGCGCGGCGCAGAGCGTCGTTGAGGCCGGCGCGCTCGATCACCTGCTGCAGGTACCTGACCGCGTCTTCGTTGTCGAGGTCCGCCTTGGCGAACAGGCGCTCCATCTGGAAGCCGTGCACGACGAAGTAGTCGTCCACGACCTCCACGGTGAAGGCATCGAGCCGCCCGTCGGCCGGGCGAAGGACCGTCGCGGCAGTCTCGGCCTCGGCGGCGGCTTCGGCCTCCGCCTGGGCCGCGCGCGCCCGCTCCATCGCCTCTGTGAGCACTCCCACCAGGTCCTTGAGGCCGTCGCCGGTCTGCGCGGAGACGGCGGCGGTCGCCGAGGGCCAGTCGAGCCCGGCGAGGAACTCCTGCGCGGCGTCGCGTCCGGCGTCGTCGAGGAGGTCCGTCTTGTTGACGACCACGACCGCCGGCCGCTCGAGCAGCTCGGCGCGGAAGGCGCCCAGCTCGCCCCTGAGGGTGTCCAGCGCCACCGGCCATGCCTCGGCGCCCTCTCCCCCGTCGACCACGTACAGGAGGAGCGCCGTGCGTTCCACGTGGGCGAGGAAGCGGTGACCCAGCCCGGCGCCTTCGCTGGCGCCTTCGATGAGGCCGGGGATGTCGGCGATGACGGCCGTCCCCTCGCCGAGATAGAGCACGCCGAGGTTGGGGTCGATGGTCGTGAAGGGATAGGAGGCGATCTTCGGATGCGCCCGGGTCAGCGCCGCGAGGAGGGACGACTTGCCCGCGTTGGGGAGCCCCACCAGCCCGATGTCGGCGAGCAGCTTGAGCGACAGCGTGAGCCAGAGCTCGTCGCCTTCGAGGCCCTTCTCCGCGAACTTGGGCGCCTGGCGCGTGGAGCTCTTGAAGCAGACGTTGCCGCGGCCGCCCTCGCCGCCGCGGGCGACCACCAGGCGCTGGCCCTCGCGCACGAGGTCGCCGAGAAGGCCGCCGTCGGCGTCGCGGACCTCGGTGCCGACCGGCACCTGGACGAGCAGTTCCGGACCGTCGGGGCCGCGCTTGTTGGCGCCGCGCCCGTGGCCACCGTTGGTGGCCCGGAAGTGGTGCTTGTGACGAAAGTGCGAGAGGTCGTGCAGCTGGCGCGTCGCGACGAGGACGACGTCGCCGCCGGGCGCGCCGTCGCCGCCGTCGGGCCCGCCCTTGGGGATGTACTTCTCACGGCGGAAGCTCATGGAGCCGTTGCCGCCGTGACCCCCGCGCACGCAGATGCTTGCCCTGTCGAGCATGATGAAGACGAAGCCGGCGAGCGCCGGCCTCTGCTCAGACCTCGGGAACGACCGAGATGAAGCGGCCGGCGCCCTTCTCGGTGAACACCAGCTTGCCCGTCACCTTGGCGAAGATGGTGTGGTCGACGCCGATGCCGGCGTTCTCGCCGGGACGGAAGCGCGTGCCGCGCTGGCGGACGATGATCGATCCTGCCGGTACGACCTGGCCGGCGAAGGCCTTGACGCCGAGGCGCTTGCTCTCGGAGTCGCGACCGTTGCGGCTGGTGCCGGCGCCCTTTTTGTGGGCCATACCCTTACTCCTTGGTGCTCTTGAGGGTGATCGAGTCGATCGTCAACTTGGTGAGACGACTGCGATGACCCTTCGTCTTCTTGAACGTGCTCTTCGGCTTGTACGTGAAGACCTTGATCTTCTCGCCGAGGAGGTGCTCGCTGACCGTCGCCTTGACCTTCGCGTGCTTGGCCGCATCGGCGTCGTAGGTACCCTTGGCGTCGCGCACCGCGAGTGCGTCGAGCGTGATGCTCTTGCCCTCTTCGGCGTCGACGCGGTCGACGACGATGATGTCGCCGGCGCTCACTTTGAACTGCTGGCCACCGCAGCGGACTACCGCGTAGGTGTCGTTAGGCTTCGTCATTGGTTTTCTCCCTCAAGACAACGGCAGGAAATGATAGCCAAACCGCCTGCCCGGGTCAATTCGTGTCCTTCTTGAGCACGGTCGCCCGTGCCCCTGTCCGTGCGATCTCGGTGACGCGCACCTTGCGGCGCTTGCCCAGGTGCTGGCGGCCGCCCTCGACGATGATCATGTAGCCGTCCACGTACCCCACCGCGTCGCGCGGACTGTAGGTGAGGCTGAACTCGAGCTCGACCGTGACTTCCTGGCCCTCGCGCACGGGCACCCGCTGCTCCTCCACGTGCGCGAGGCTGCCCTCGGAGATCACGCGGAACGAGTCCACCGGGAGCGCCGAGCCGCCCTCGAGGAACACGCGGCGGCCGATCTGCTTTTCCAGCCGCTTGAGCCGCGGACCGCTGAGGCGCTCGGCGACGCCGCCGTTGACCTCGATGAGCCACGCCTTGGCCTGCGACTTGCGCGCCAGGGCGCGCACGCGGCGTTCCACGCTCAGCGCCATGGTCTCGTCGCTGAGCACGCGCGCCTTGCCCTGGCAGGTCGGACAGGCGCGCGTCAGGATGCCTCGCGCGCCGTCGGTCGTGTTCTGCCGCGTCATCTCGATGAGGCCGAGGGGTGAGAGCTCGACCACGTAGGTCTTGGTGCGGTCGGTCTCCAGCTCGGCCTCGAGCGTCGCCAGGACCATCTCGCGGTTCTTGGCGTGCGCCATGTCGATGGCGTCGATGATGATGATGCCGCCGATGTCACGCAGGCGCAGCTGGCGCACGACCTCGCGGGCCGCCTCGAGGTTGGTCTTGGTGATGGTGTCCTCGAGGCCCTTGCCGCGGGTGAACCGGCCGGTGTTGACGTCGATGACCGTGAGGGCCTCGGCGTGGTCGATCATGAGGTTGCCGCCGCTCGGCAGCGGCACGCGGCGCTCGAGCGCCTTCGCGATCTGCTCCTCGATGGCGTAGGCGGCGAAGAGCGGCTCCTCGCCCGTGTGCAGGTGCACCTTGGGGAGGAGCTCAGGCGCCTCCTTGTCGAGGAACGAGACGATCGCCTTGTGCCGCTTGGGATCGTCGACGATCAGGCTCTCGCAGGTGTCGTTGAAGAGGTCGCGCGTCACCTCGAGCGAGATGTCGACCTCCTTGTGCACGAGACCCGGCGCCTTGACCGTCTCGGACTTCTTCTTGAGCCTGGCCCAGAGCCTCGCGAGATAGCGCATGTCGCGCTTGAGGTCCTCGAGGCCGTGCCCTTCGGCGATGGTGCGCACGATGAGCCCGGCGTCCTTGGGCTTCAGCTCCTTGGAGATGTCGCGGAGCCGTTCGCGCTCGCCCTGCTTGAGGCGGCGGGAGACACCGACGCCGCTCCCGCCGGGCACGTACACCAGGTAGCGCCCGGCGAGCGAGATCTTGGTGCTCAGCCGCGCGCCCTTGTGCCCCATCGGGTCCTTGGTGACCTGCACCAGCACCTGCTGGCCGTTCTTGAGCGCATCGGTGATGCGCCGGGCGCGCTTCTCGCCCTCCGGCGTCGTCACCTCGTCCACGTACAGGAACCCGTTCTTCTCGAGGCCGAAGTCGACGAACGCCGCGTCGATGCCGTTCATGACGTTCTCGACCTTGCCCTGGTAGATGTCACCCAGGTAGGACTTGCGGTCCGGCCGCTCGATGTAGATCTCGGCCAGGCGCCCGTCTTCGACGAGGGCCACACGCAGCTCTTCGCCGTCGTCGGTGACGAGGATGATCTTGCGCTCCGGTCGCTCGGCGACGACGGTGGTCCGTCGCTGCCCGACCTCGACCGGCGCCATGGTGCCGAGGCCGCTGCCCTCGTCCTGGCGGACGATGGCCCGCGGGCGCCGGCGGTCGCGCGGCCGGCCCTTGGTCTTGGTCTCGCGGAGCGGCGCCTCGCCGGCCTTGGTCTCGGGCGTGGCCTCGCCGCCGGCGTCCGGCGGCTGGGTCTCGCCGGACTCGAGAGCCTTGGCGGTGTCCTCGGGAGCGCCTTCGCGCTTGCCGCGCGTGCGGCGCCCGCGCCCTCCCCGAGACCGGCGGCGCTTGGCGCCGCTCTCGCCGGGTTCCCCTTCTCCGGCTTCGCCGGTCGCGCCGTCCTCGGAGGCTTCCTCGGGCTCTGCGGCGGCCTTCTGCGCCGGGACCCGGACGGCGGCGGCCTCAGGCGCTTCCGCCTGGGCCTCTCCGCTCGCCGGTTCGCCGGCGGCCTCTTCGGCCTCGCGCGTCGCCTCTTCGTGCTCGATGTCCGTGCTCTTGCGACGACGGCGGCCGCCGCGGCTGCCGCGGCGGCGGCGCTTGGCGGGACTCTCCTCGCCGTCGCCGTCGTGGCCGGCGCCCTCCGCCGGCGGCGCCTCCGCGGGCGCGGACTCGGCCGCCGCCTCGGGCGCGGCCGAAGGCTTGGCGGACTCGGCCGCTGCCGGCGCCGCGGCTGCTTCGGGCGCAGCCGCCCGGGGCTTCCGCCGGCGGCCGCTGCGGCTCGCGCCACCGGTCTTGCCGGCGGCGCTCGGCTCTTCTGCCTGGCCGGCGGCGGGCTTCTCCGCGGCGGCGGGCTCCTTCGCGGTCGCGGCCCGCGAGCGGGACTTCCCTCCGGCGCCAGACTGCCTGGCGCTGCGAGCCGGTGGCGCCTTCTCGGCCGCCGGCTCACTGCCGCCGCGCGGCCCCGACGCTCCCGCCGCGACGGGCACCAGCGGCGCCGTGGGGAGCTCGAACGTCGCGGCAGAGGACGTGTACCCCGCCCGCGGCGTGGACGCCGGTGGCGCGGCCGCCTCAGCCGTGGCTTCGGGGTGCGCAGGCTGGGCCGGCGAATCTGCCTGAGCCTGCCCCGTCTCGGGCGTCGCCGCCGCCGGCCGCTTGTGCCGGCGGCCGCCGCGGTTGCCCCGGCGGCGGCGCGGCGCGCCTTCGCCGGCCGAGCCGGTCGTATCGTTCACGTCTGGAGCGCCGTCCTGGGCGCCCGGCGCGGCCGCCGGCTCTTCGCCGGGCGCGCCCTTCTTCGGTGTACTCACGTGGTCAACTCCTTCCGCTGCCCCGCCGGAGGCGAAGGCAGCCCATGGTCCCAGACGATGCTGAGGCGTTCGAGCCCTCGCATCGCCGGCTCGACCTCCGCCCACTCGGCGATGAGGTCGATCAGTTCCTGTGGCCGGGCGGCTCCGTCGCTGCGGTAGCGGATGGTGAAGCCCAGACGAGCTCCGCCTTCCACCGGCGTCGCGACGACGTCCCCGGCGTAGTCCTTCAGATCCAGCCGGCGCGTGCCTTTGGGAGACACGCGCTCGCGGATCGCAGTCTCTGTTTCGTTGTAGCGTTCGACGGCCGCGACGATCGCGCCTGCGTCTCCGTCGAGCACGCAGGCGTAGTCGGCGGCCAGCGCCTGCGGGCGCGGATGACCCTCACGGACTTCGGCGATGCCCAGCGGTTCGAATCCGGGAGGGCTCGCCGCACGCAGCGCCTTGAGCGCGCCGGTGGTCATCGCGACGCCCTCCGGTACTTCGACCACCGCCAGTTCGCCGGCGCCCGCCGCGCCGACCGGCAGCGGCAGCGGCAGCGAGAGGCGCGGCTTGGGGCGCATCCCCTGCGAGAGCGCGATGGGCACGCCGGCGCGCGCGAACGTCCGCTGCACGACGCGCGACGTGTCCAGATGCGACAGATAGCGGGCGGGACCGCTGCGCGCGAAGCTGACGAGCCAGAAGGTCATGCGAGGAGCTCCATGCCTATCTCTCCCCCGCAGACGCCGCAGGCGGCGCAGGAGCCGTCGCGGCAGTCCTCCGTGAGCTCGCCGGCGCGGCTGCGCGCGAGCTCGTCGGCGAAGAAGTCCTCGTCGAGGCGCGCGTCCACGGCATCCCGCCAGGCCGGGCCCGGCACGGTGGGCTCACCGAGCGTGACCCCGGTCGCCGCCGCGGCGTCTTCCCAGCGGCGCATGTCGAAGTGCTCGCTCCAGCCGTCGAAGCGGGCGCCGAGCCTCCATGCCTCTTCGACGAGGCGGTCGGTGCCGGGCCCGCCGCGCGCCAGGGTGGCCTCCACGACCGACGCGGCCACGTCGTGGAAGTTGACGCGCACGCCCCTCGGCGCGGCGTCGCGCACGAGTTGCTGCCGCCGGCGCAGCGTCTCGGCGCCGGCGAACGGCTCCAGCTCGAACGGCGTGTGCGCCTTGGGCACGTAGGACGACACCGACACGGACAGGCGCGCCCGGCCGCGGCCGATCTCCTTGGCGAGCCGGGCTGCCGAGCCGGCCATCCTGGCGATGCCGCGCACGTCGTCGTCGGTCTCCCCGGGGAGCCCGATCATGAAGTACAGCTTCAGGCCGGTGAACCCGCCCTCGAACGTCGCCCGCACGGCCTCGTCGAACTGGTCCTCGTCCACGCCCTTGTTGATGGCGTCGCGCAGCTTCTGTGTGCCGGCCTCGGGCGCGAGCGTGAGCGAGCCGCGCTGGTCGGCGGCGAAGCCGGCAAGGCTCTCCGCCGCCGAGTCGATGCGCAGCGACGGCAGCGACACGCGCAGGCCGGGCCGCAGCTCGCGGATGCGCGTGAGCGCCTCCGCGACGCCGCCGTAGTCGCACGAACTCAGCGAGAGGAGCGAGACCTCGTCGCAGCCGGTCTCGTCGAGCAGCCGGTCGGCGGCCGCGACGACGCGGTCGACCGGCCGCTCGCGCACGGGGCGGTACCACATGCCCGCCTGGCAGAAGCGGCAGCCGGCGGTGCAGCCGCGCATGACCTCGATGACGACGCGGTCGTGGACGGCCTCGAGCACCGGCACGACCGGCCGCAGGACCGGGTCGCTGTCCGCGAACCCGGTGAAGATCTGCCGCTGGGCCGGCCCGGTGCTCCGCCCGGGCACCCACACGCCGGGCACGGCCGCGAGCGCCCGCAGGCGCTCCTCGCGGCCGTCCTGCTCCATGGCGGCGACGATCGCCGCGAGGTGGCTTTCGACCTCGCCGACGAAGAACGCGTCGAAGAACGGCGCCAGCGGCCACGGGATTGGCGACCGCAGGGCCGCCGCCGAGGACGATGGGGTCATCGCCATCCCGCTCGGCGGCGTGCAGCGGCACGCCGGCGAGGTCCAGCATCTCGAGGACGTTCGCGTAGCAGAGCTCGTGCGGCAGGGTGAAGCCCCACAGGTCGCACTCGCCGACCGGCGAGAACGTCTCGAGCGTCCACAGCGGCACGTCGCCGGCGCGCATGAGGTCGGCCATGTCCGGCCACGGACAGTAGGCCCGCTCGGCGGAGGCCGGCGTGGCGTCGTTCAGCTGACTGTAGAGGATCTGCAGCGCGGGGTTGGAGACCCCGATCTCGTACACGTCCGGATAGGACAGGACGATGCGGGGACGCGCCCCGGGTTTGACGCGGGTGTTGAACTCTCCCCCCGCGTAGCGCCCTGGCCGCGTGACGCGCGCCAGCAGTCTCGCTATATCGTCTCTAGGCCAAGATCCGGAGAGGTCCGGGGATCCGGGAGCGTACTCGTTCGAGCTGATTGTTGATCCTTTGCATCCGCGAGACACGGAGCGGCGCCCCGGCCTCGAAATACGCGATGGCGGCCTGGCCCAGCGCGATCGTGCCCGAGAATCCGATGGCGCCCTTGACGGCCCAGCCGAATCCCGGCACGAAGTCGAGCGCCTGACGCGCCAGCGTGCGGAGGATGAACGCTGTACCCACGATCGAGAGGATCTCGAGGGCCCGGTCGAGACCGAGCTCTTCCCCGTAAGCGTGGGCGATCTTGAGGACCATGCGGATCTGGTTGGCGGTCATCGCCGGCATGTCCGCGCCGGGGATGATGACCACCACGCCGATGACGCCGTTCTGGGCGGCATTGGTGAGTACGACATGGTCGCAATAGGTGCGGCGCAGCGACGGCAGCGACGCGGCGAGGGCCGCTGCGCCGTCGCCGGCGACGTCGATGAGGCGGTTCTCGAGTGTGGGCTTGCCGGCCGGGTCGTGGCCGAGGCCGTGGGCGACCTCGTCGCTGAAGAGCCCGGCCTCGCGCGCCCACGAGTCCTTGTCGGCGATCTCGGCGAGGCCGATGACCTTGCATCCCGCGCGGCGCGCCGCATGCACCACGGGCACCATCTCGGCGGCAGGCGCGCCGACGGCGACCAGGACGACGATGTCCCAGCGGCCGGCGAGACGCTGGTCGCGCGGGAAGTCGGCCGGCGTGAGCGCGTCCACGATGGCGGAGACGCCCGCGGACTCGTCCCGGGCGCCGGCCGAGAGCACGGCGACGACGCGGGCGAGGTCGTCGCCGGCGCCGACGACGCACAGGTGCGGCGCCGGAGACGCGGAGCGCGCCTCGGTGACGGCTTTCAGGATCTTGGAGATGCTAAGGCTACTGGCCAAGCCGCCCCCTCGTTTGTGGAGTGATCGTCGCCCGCAGATGGATCGCCTGCAGCAGGCCGACGAGGATCAGGAACGCGATCATCGCGGTGCCGCCGTAACTGATGAACGGCAGCGGGATGCCGGTCACCGGCATGATACCAATCGTCATCCCGATGTTCACGAACACCTGGAACAAGACCATCACGCCGATGCCGCCGGCGAGGATGCTCCCGTACATGTCGCGCGCCAGGACGGCGATCCTGAGCGCGCGCCAGATAAAGAGAGCATAGAGCACCAGGAGCACAGTAGCTCCCAGGAACCCGTTGCGTTCGCTGATCACGGCGAAGATGAAGTCGGTGTGATGCTCGGGCAGGAAGTCCAGCGTGGTCTGGGTCGCCATGTTCCCACGCCCGGTGAGCGCGCCTGACCCGACGGCGATCATGGACTGTATGACGTTATACCCCGTGCCCTGTGCGTTGTGACCCGGATTGATGAAGACGAAGAGCCGGTCGATCTGGTACTGCTGGATGAGGTGGACGCCGGCCATGGGCAGCACCTTGAGCGCGACGACGAAGGCGGTGATGCCCGTCGCGCCGAGGACCGCGAAGTGCGTCCACGGCGTGCCGTAGAAGTACAGCATCGCCAGCGCCAGGACGACGATCACCATGGCCGACCCGAAGTCGGGCTCCCTGTAGACGAAGAAGGCCGGGACCGCGGCCAGGGCGAGCACGATCAGCGTGATGCGCTTGGACCCCAGCAGTTCCATCCTGTCGGAGAGGAAGGCGGCGATGCTGAGCGCCAGCAGCAGGACCGCCGCCGACGACGGCTGGAAGCGCGTGACGCCGAGGTCGATCCAGCGGGTCGCGCCGTTGACGTTCTCGCCGAGCGGCAGCACCGCGACGACGATGAGCACGGCGACCGCGTAGAGGAGCCACTGGAAGCGGCGGTAGAGCTCGTAGTCGAGCACCGAGACCACGAGCGCCACCAGCAGCCCGACCGCGACGGCGATGAGCTGCTGGCGCACGTAGTAGAACGGCGCGCCGTCGATGTCGCGGTGGGTGGCGAAGTAGATCATCGTGACGCCGTAGACGATCAGTCCGGCGGTCGCCAGGAGCAGCAGGTAGTCCAGGTGCCGGAGGTAGCCGCGCCAGTCGATCACTCAGTCGCCCCGGACCGGCCCCGTGAACTTGCCGCTGTCGAGGTGGAACAGTGCGTCGTAGATGATGCGGGCGGCGGGGGCGGCCGTGGTGGCGCCGTGGCCGCCCTTCTCGATCATGACGACGACCACGTACTTCGGGTCGTTCGCCGGAGCGTAGCTGGCGTACCAGGCGTAGTTGACGATGCGGCCGTTGTCGAAGACCTCGGCCGTGCCGGTCTTGCCGGCCACCGGGATCTTGTACCCGGCGAAGATCGGCGCCGACGTCCCTGTGGGGGAGTTCGCCGCCTCGTAGAGGCCCTGCTTGACCACATCCAGCGTCGTCTGCGCGACGTCGACCTTGCGCGTGCTCGTCGGCTCGAGGTCGCGGACGGTCTGGCCGGCGGAGTCGATGATCTTGAGGCCGAGGTGCGGCGTGACGACCTTGCCGCCGTTGGCGATCGCGGCGTAGGAGGTGGCGAGCTGCAGCGGCGTCGCCTCGAGGTTGCCCTGGCCGACGGCGAGGTAGATCGAGTCGCTCGGCTTCCAGAGCTTGTCGATCTCGGTCTTGAAGTGGGCAGCTCTTCTTCCACTCCGGCGTCGGGACGCGGCCGGCAGCCTCGAAGGGGATATCGATCCCGGTCGGCTTGCCCATCCCGAGGCGCTTGGCCCAATCCTCCAGGGCCTCGCCCGGCCGATTGAAGAAGATGTTGCCGATGTTGTAGAAGTAGACGTCGCACGACTGCGTGATGGCGCCGATGAGGGCGAGATTCCCGTGGCCGTCGAGCGCCCAGCACTTGAACTTCTGCGGGGGATCGGCGTGGTCGTTCGGCGAGGTGTAGTAGCCCGGGCACCAGAAGGTGGTCCCCGGCGTGATGACGCCCTCCTCGAGCGCCGCCACCGAGGTGACCGCCTTGAACGTCGAGCCCACCGCCTTGGTCTCCTGGGTGGCGCGGTTCAGCAGCGGGTAGTTCGCCGACTTCTTGGTGAGCTGCTTGTAGGTCTTCGGCTTCATGCCGCCGACCCACACGTTGGGGTCGAAGGTCGGGTAGCTGGCCATGCCGAGCACGTCGCCGTTCTTGACGTCCAGCACGACCGCCGCGGCGCCGTTGGCGTCGTACTGCTTGTTGGCGTGGGCGAGGCTGATGCCGGTGCGCAGGGCCTCTTCGGCCGCCGCCTGGACCTTGCTGTCGATGGTCGTGACCAGCGTGTCGCCGGCGTCGGGCATGCGACCGCCGACCGGGGCGGTCTGCTTTGGCCGGCCGAAGGCGTCGACCTCGATGCGCGCGACGCCGTCGCGCCCGCGCAGCCACTTGTCGTAGGTGAACTCCAGGCCGTCGTAGCCGACGACGTCGCCCGGCGAGTAGCCCTTGAAGTGCTGCAGCTTGAGCTGCTCGGCCGAGATCTCGCCGAGGTGGCCGAGCACCTGCGCCGCCATGTCGCCCTGCGGGTACGAGCGCAGCGACTCGTCCTGGATCTCGACCCCCGGGAACTGCAGGGTGCGCTCCTTGAGGTAGGTCACCACCTTGCGGCTGACGTCGTGCTTGAGCACGATCAGGTCGAGGCCGGTGATCTCCCCCTCGGTCACCTTCTTCCAGGTCAGGAAGCTGCTCCACGAGCCGTCCGCGTTCTGCTGCAGCGTGCTCGGATACAGGTAGTCCTTGATGCGCTTGCGCAGCTCCCCCGTCTTCATGTGGAGGATGGGGACGAGCGTCGCAAGCTCCTGGTCGAGCGTCTCCTTGGGCACGTCCATCAAGCGGATGCCGACGGCCTCGCCGGGGCGGTTGCCGACGATCGTCTCGCCCTTGCGGTCCACGATGTAGCCGCGCGACGCGACGACCTTGACCGAGCTGAGACGGTTGTCGTTGGCCTGCGCGACGAACTCCTGGCCGCTCAGGATCTGCAGGAACCACAGGCGGAAGAAGACGATGCCGAACAGCACCACGGCGATGCCGACGATGACGGCGACGCGCAGGGCTATGGACGGCATCTGGATGATGGGCTTGTCGCGACGGCCGGTACGGATCGGCCGGTCGCGGCGCGCCGGGTCACGCCCTAGCAGCGGCACGCAGATCACCTGCCCCTCTCAGCCACAGGCGCACCAGCAGGTAGAGCGGCCCGGCCAGCAGCGTGTTGAAGACGAGCGACGGAAAGAGGACCCGTCCGAGGAAGAAGCCCAGCGGCACCTCGCGGGCGAGGAGGAACTGGGCCATGGCGAAGAGCACGTTCGCGACCAGGGTCGCGACGAAGACGGTGAGCAGCGGCGCCAGGCCGGCCGGCAGGTCCGCGGTCTCTGCGTACCGGCCGGCGAAGTAGCCGACGAGCACGAAGACGAACGCGCTCAGGCCGAAGGGCTCCATGAGCGCGATCGCCGTGAGCATCCCGGTGAGGAAGCCGAACACGGCGCCGGTCTCCGAGCCCTTCAGGAGAGCCACGCAGACCACGGCGATGAGGGCGAAGTCAGGGTAGGCGCCGAGCAGGCGCAGATGCGGCGCCACAGCCGTCTGCAGCAGCACCGCGACCAGCAGCACGACGACCAGCCGCGCGATCTCGGATCCGCTCGGCAAGGAGCGCTCGGGCGTGTCCTTCATGGGCCGGACGATGCTCATCGCGTGATCACCTGGACGAGGTCGAGCTTGCGGAAGTCGACGAAGGGCTTGACGGCGATGGACTGGTACAGCTCCACCTCCTGTGTGGCGACGCTCTCGACCACCCCGATGGGGATGCCGCGCACGAACACGGAGCCGTTCCTGCCTGACGTCACCACGTACTGGCCCTCCTTCACCTTCTCGCTCTTGTCCACGTACTCGAGCGTGACGTCGCCGGTGACGCTGCCGCTGACGATGCCCTGGGCGTTGCCTTTGGCGTCGCCCGGTTCGATCATCGCGTCGACGAAGCTCTGCTGGTCAGTGACGAGCATGACCTGCGCCGCGTTCAGATTGACCTTGGTGACGCGGCCCACGAGACCTTGGCCGTTGACCACCGCGTCATAGACCTTGACGCCCGCGCTGCTGCCCGCGTTGATGGTCGCGGTGGAGTACCAGGCGCTGGTGGAGCGCGCCACGACGCGCGCGGTGACCAGCGTCACGCCCTTGGGGAACACGTGGTCCTTCTGGAACTGCAGCATCGCCCGCAGCTGGTCGTTCTCGCTCTGGGTCGTGAGCTCATTCGCGAGTCCGGCACGGAGCTGCTGGACCTCCTTCTTCAGCGACTTGTTCTGTGCCTTGGCGCTGAAGAGGTCGCCGACCCAGTTCCAGGCGTCGCGAAAGGGCTTGGTGGCGGTCGCCGTGCCGCTCTGGAGCGGCGAGACGACGGTGAGCACGGCGCCCTGCACACTGTGCGCGACGCCGCTGTCAGACTCGCGGAAGTACGCGGTGAGCAGCGCGACGGACAGCAGCAGCAGGACTGCCACGACGATGCGCCGCCGGAGTACGCGCCGGCGATTCACAGATCAGCGAAGGGCGGGACTACCGGCCTCGCGGCCGGGAGTTGCGCTTGCTCTTGACCAGGACATCGAACTCCTCGAGGTACTTGCCCGAGCCCACGGCCACGCAGGTGAGCGGCGATTCGGCCAGATGCACCGGCATCTGCGTCTCGTCGCGGAGCCGCTCGGCGAGGCCCTGCAGCAGCGACCCGCCGCCGGCGAGCATGATGCCGCGGTCCATGATGTCGCTGGCGAGCTCCGGAGGCGTCTTGTCCAGGGTCGCCTTGATCGCGTCGACGATCGCCTGCGTGGGCTCCTCGAGAGCGGTGCGGACCTCCTCGGAGGAGAGCACGACTGTCTTGGGGAGGCCGGTGACGAGGTCGCGCCCGCGGATCTCGGCCTGCTCCTCCTGCGGGAGCGGGTAGGCCGAGCCGATCTCGAGCTTGATCTCTTCTGCGGTCTGACTGCCGATGAGGAGCTTGTACTCCTTCTTGACGTAGCTGATGACGGCCTCGTCGAGCTCGTCGCCGCCGACGCGGATGGACTGGCTGACGACGATGCCGCCCAGTGAGATGACGGCGACCTCGGAGGTGCCGCCGCCGATGTCGACGATCATGCTGCCGGTCGGCTCGGCCACGGGCAGACCCGCGCCGATGGCGGCCGCCATGGGCTCCTCGATGAGCGTGGCCCAGCGCGCGCCGGCCGAGTACGTGGCCTCTTCGACGGCGCGCTTCTCGACGCCGGTGACGCCGCTCGGCACGCAGATGACCACGCGGGGGTGCGCCCAGCGGTTCTGCATGACCTTGCGGATGAAGTGGCGGAGCATCTGCTCCGTGACGTCGAAGTCGGCGATGACGCCGTCCTTGAGCGGCCGCACCGCACTGATCGTGGCGGGCGTGCGGCCCAGCATGCGCTTGGCTTCGGCGCCGACGGCGTGCACTTCGCCGGAGCGATGATCGATGGCGACGACCGACGGCTCACTGAGCACGATGCCCTTGCCGCGGAGATAGACGAGCGTGTTGGCGGTGCCAAGGTCGACCGCCATGTCACGGGCGCCAAAGCCCGTTACGAAACCGAGGAAGCTGATGGCGAGCTCCTTTCGAGGCGAATCTCGAACGACGATTGTATACGGTGCCTCTGGGCATGGCCACCGGAGCGCAGGCTCGGCGGTGGCGCCGTGGAGGCGGCGCAGAAGGGCCTGGGCGGTGCACCTGCGGCGCCGCGCTTCTTGGTCCGACTGCGGTGGCTAGTTCGCCGCGCGGAGGACGTACCCTCGCGCGTGCGGACGAGAAGCCGCGGCGGCTACGTGTGCAGCCAGGAGAAGAGCGCGATGCCGAACCCGGCGAGGAGCCGCTGCAGCTCGGCGACCGGCAGGCCGACGACGTTGAAGTAGTCGCCGTCGATGCGTTTGACGAGCGCCGAGCCGATGCCCTGGATGGCGTAGGCGCCGGCCCTGTCGCGCCACTCACCGGAGCGGATGTAGGCGTCGAGCTCGGCGTCGGTGAGGGTGCGGAAGGTGACGCCGGTGACGGCGTGCGCCGCCAGGGCGAGCTTCCTCGAGGTCAGGTAGAGGCCGCTGTACACCTCGTGGCGGCGGCCGGCGAGCCGGCGCACGTAGCTCGCCGCCTCTTCCGCGTCGCGCGCCTTGCCGAGGATCTCGCCCTCGCTGACGACGACGGTGTCGACGCCCAGCACCACCTCGCCCGGCCGCAGCGCCTCGCGGGCGAGCACCTCCTCGGCCTTTCCGCGCGCGTTCTGCTGCACCGTGTGCGCCGGGTTCCCGTCGCTGACGCCCTCGTCATGCTCGCTGACGACGACACGGAACGGGATGCCGAGCTGCTCGAGCAGCATCTTGCGCTGCGGCGACCGCGACGCGAGGACCAGGCCGGAGAAGCCGACCGCCTCGTCCGCGAGGTCCGGGAGCACCCGCTCCCAGAAATGCTGCGGGACGGGATCAGACAAGCTCGGCCTCGCCGAAGAACAGGGCGATCTCGCGGGCGGCGCTCTCAGGGCCGTCCGAACCGTGGACGACGTTCTCTTCCTTGCTCAGGGAGAAGTCGCCGCGGATGGTGCCCGGCGCCGCCTGTGCGGAGTCGGTGACGCCCATCATCGTGCGGGCGACGGTGATGGCCTCGCGCCCTTCCCAGACCATGGCCACGACGGGGCCGGAGGTGATGAACTCGGCGAGGCTCTCGAAGAACGGCTTGCCGATGTGCTCGGCGTAGTGCCGCTCGGCGAGGGCGCGGTCGATGCGCAGCGCCTTCATGCCGCGCAGCACGAAGCCGCGGCGCTCGAAGCGGGCGACGACCTCGCCGACGAGACCACGGGCGACGCCGTTGGGCTTGACCATGATGAAGGTGCGTTCCATGTGGATCCTCCGGGGGGCTGAACGAGTGAGGTCATGGGGCGGCGCCGGCAGCACGGCCGGCGCCGCCCCGACAGATCGGTGTCAGACGCGGTCGAAGACCGGCGGCATCGCGTGGACGTCGGCCTCGCAGTACGGGCAGACCCGCCACTGCGGGTCGATGGGCTTGCGGCACGACGGGCAGCTGCTCTTGAGGCGCCGGCCGCAGGTGGGGCAGACGAGGTAGTCCTCACGCACCGGCGTCTTGCAGAACGAGCAGCGCTCATCGCCGCCGATGCGGGCCTCCATCATCGCGACCTCGAGGTCGTGCTCCTGGCGCTCGGCCAGGGTGACGGGCGGGCGCACGATGGCGTACACGATGAGCCCGACGGGCCCGAACACGAGGCCGGTGAGCACGGCGACGGCGAGCACGATCTTGTCGTCGATGCGCCGCCGCGCGTCCTTGAAGACCCAGTAGGCGCACGCGATCCACAGCACCACCAGGAAGAAGAAGGACATGAGCGTGATGAAATGCCAGGTCGGCGACTTGAAGAAGTCCAGCACCGACTGGAACGGATTGCTGCTGTCGGTCGTCGTCTTGGTGACGTGGTCTTCGTGGCCGCGAGCGATGATCCAGTGAGGCACCCTTCCTCCTCAGGAGAGCTCCGTCGAGGGCGCCTCCGGCGCCTCCACGCGATGGCGGCCGTACATGCGCAGGCGGAGACTGATCAGCCCCCCGCCGGCGCAGCCGGCCGGCTGGCCTCGGCGGCCAGCGCAGCAATCATACCCGAGAATATCCTGCTGTGGACAGGGAGCAGCCCGTACCAGTAGGCGAGCCCGGGCACGCCACGCGGCGCGAAGTAGGCGGTCTGGACCAGCAGGGTGCCGTCCTCGTGCGGGAGCGTCTCGAACTGGAGCCACGCCGCCCCCGGCACCTTCATCTCCGCCCGGAGGCGCAGCAGACGGCCGGGCTCGACCGCCTCGACGCGCCAGAAGTCGAGCGCGTCGCCGACGCGCAGATCGTCGGGGTCGCGGCGGCCGCGGCGCAGCCCCACGCCGCCGACCAGCCGGTCGGCGGCGCCGCGGAGCTCCCAGGCCCAGTCCCAGGCGCGGTAGCCGCGCCGGCCACCGATGGTGCACAGGACGGCGAACGCCGCTTCCGGCGTCGCCGTCACCAGCGCCTGCCGGCGCTCGATGAGCTTGCCCTCCTGCGTGGTGAGCACGCGCGGCTGCACGTCGCCGCCGCTCGTCACCAGCGCGTCCGCCCAGCTCGTCTCCACCTCTCCCGTGTCGAGGCTCGCGACCGCGGCGCGCACCGCCGTCGCATACCCGACGGGGTGGATGGCCGGGAACAGGTCGTGCGCCGAGTGGTCGCGCACCACGGTCTCGTTGCGCAGCCCCTCGATCAGCGGCCGCGCGATCTGCGACGGGATGGGCGTCACGAGGTGGACCCAGTACGACGACAGCTTCGGCGTGAGCACGGGCACGGGTTGCAGATGACGCCACAGGCCGCGCGCCTCGGCGTAGCCGAGCATCATCTCCCCGTAGGTGAGCACGTCGACGCCACCGACCTCGACGATGCGGCCCGCGCTGCCGGGCACGTCGAGCGCGGCGACGAGATAGCGCAGCAGGTCGTCCACGGCGATGGGCTGGACGCGCGTGTACACCCACTGTGGGCAGACCATCACCGGCAGACGCTCGGTGAGGTAGCGGATCATCTCGAACGAGATGCTGCCCGAGCCGACGACCACCGCGGCGCGGAACTCGGTGACCGGCACGCCGGCCTCGCGCAGGGCCTCGCCCGTCTCCTGCCGCGAGCGCAGGTGCTTCGAGAGGTCGGCGGCGGGATCCCCGAGCCCGCCGAGATAGACCAGGCGGACCACGCCGGCCTCTGAGGCGGCGCGGCCGAAGGCCCTCGCCGCGGCCAGGTCGCGCTCGCGGTAGCCCTCTCCCTTGGCCATGGAGTGCACCAGGTAGTAGGCGACGCCCACGCCGGCCAGCGCCGCGCCGAGGGTCTCCGGGCGCAGGACGTCGCCGGCGACGATCTCGACGCGGTCCGCCCAGTCGCGGCCCTCGAGGCGGCGCGGGTCGCGCACGAGCACGCGCACGCGCCTGCCGGCCTGGAGAAGCCGTGGTACGAGCCTGCCGCCGACATAGCCTGTCGCGCCGGTGACGAGGACGAGAGCGTCGTGCGGTGCCGGATGGGTCAGGGGTCCCTCCCCGCCGCAGTGGCCGCGCCTGGAAGAAGTGCCTGGAGCTTACCCGGGCGGAGGCGGGGTCAGGCCAGTCGCCCGCCGATGAGGTAGCCCACGAAGAAGGCGACGGCGGCCACGGCGATCACGATGAGGAACGCGACCAGGAAACGCACGACGGGGTGAGCCTTCTGCTGTGCCATTCACCTCTCCACGGATTTGCGCCAGTATATCCGAACCCGCAGCCGGGCAAGCCGGGCTCAGGAGGCCCCCGCCAGGACGTCGCGCAGGTCTTCGAGCAGGTAGAGAGAGCCTCCGACGAGGACGCTGCCCCCGGGGCCCGCGAGTTCGCGCGCGCGGGCGAGCGCGGCGTGCGGGTCGGCCAGGGCCTCCACCTCGGCCGGCGCCGGCGATGCCGCACCAGACGCCGCCGCGGCGCCGACGGCCGCGGCGAGTTCGTCGGCCGTGAGGCTGCGGGGCTCGCTCGCCTGCGTGCAGACGACGCGGTCCAGCAGCGGCAGGAAGCCGGCGATCATGGCCGGGTAGTCCTTGTCGCGCATGATCGCGAGGACGCCGACGGCCGGGCGCGGGACGCGGACGGCCGCGAGGCTCTGCGCGAGCACGCGCACGCCGTCCGGGTTGTGGGCGCCGTCGGCCAGCACGAGCGGCCGCTCCGCGACCACCTGCAGACGGCCGGGCACCGCCGTGGCGGCCAGCGCCTCCCGGGCGGCCGCCTCGTCGAGGCCGCCGAGGAGCAGGCGCACGGCGGCGACCGCCAGCGCCGCGTTCGTCGACCTGGTACAGGGCCGGCGTCGGCACACGCAGGCCGGCCCAACGCTCCGGCCGGCCGGCCGCCGGTGCGAACAGCACGGCGAAGTCGTCGGGCGCGCCGCTCACGGCGAGGTCGCCCGGCCGGCGCGGAGTCGCGCAGGAAGTGCGGCGACGCGCCGGCGGCGGCGCAGACCCGGCGCGCCTCATCCTCGAGACCGTCGAGCTCGCCGAACACGGCGTCCCCGCCTTTGATGACGGCGGCCTTCTCGGCGAAGATCAGCTCTCGTGTGTCGCCGAGGACCTCGGTGTGCTCGAGGGCGATGTTGGTGAGCACCACGACCGGCGCCTTGACCACGTTGGTGGCGTCCAGACGCCCGCCCAGCCCCGCCTCGAGCGCGACGGCCTCCACCCCGCTCTCGGCGAACGCGAGCAGGGCGGCGACGGTCAGCACCTCGAACTGCGTCGTCTCGCCGAGCTCTGCCGGCAGACCGGCCACCTCGGCGCGCACGCGTTCCACCGCGGCCGCGAACAGCGGCTCAGCGATCGGACGGCCGTCGACGATGACGCGCTCCGTCCAGCCGGAGATGTGCGGCGAGAGGTACGCGCCCGAGCGCACAGCGTGAGCGCGCAGCAGAGCCTCGCAGTAGCGCGTCGTCGACGACTTGCCGTTGGTGCCGACGATGTGGATGACGCGATAGGCGTCCTGCGGCCGTCCGAGGCGCGCGAGCAGCTCGCTCACCCGCTCGAGGCCCGGCCGCATGCCGAACGCCGCCAGCGACTCGAGGTACGCCTCCCAGCCGAGGCGGTCCGGCGCCCCGCTCACGAGCGGCTGCAGCGCGCGCCGTGGAGCGCTGTCCCTCCGGCGCCCCGCTCGCTGGCCGCTGTGCGGTCCCGCTGCGTCGCCCCCCACGAAAGGCCGCCTTCGGTGGCTCTTCTCCGGGGGCTGGTCACGCGCCCGCGCTCACGCCTCGCGCAGCTGCACGAGCCTCGCCGCGAGACTGTCGCGCTCGGCGACGTGGCCGGCGAGCTTCTCGCGCTCCTTGGCCACGACGGCCTCCGGCGCACGGCCGACGAACTTCTCGTTGCCGAGCTTGGCCTCGCCGCGCTGGACCTCAGCCTCAGCCTTGGCCAGCTGCTGCTCGAGGCGGGCGATCTCCTCCGCCTTGTCGACGGCGGCCGCCACTTCGAGCCGGCCGCCGGGGACGATCACGACAGTGGCGTCGGCCTCGGGCCGACCCTCGAAGGCGACGTCCGTGCGCGCCAGCGCGCGGAAGACGCCGGCGTAGTGCGCGTAGTGCGCCGCCACGCCGGCGACGTCCTCGACGAACACCGCCGCCAGCACCTTGCCCGGCGGGATCTCCGCCTCGGCGCGGAAGCGCCGCAGCGCGTCGACCGCCGCCTGCAGCTGGCCGATGGCCTTCTCGTCGTCCGGGGCCAGCTGCGCCTCGTCCTGGCGCGGATGCTGCTGCGCGAGCAGCGGCGCCGCGCCGTACTGCTCGGCGATCTCCTCGGTGACGAAGGGCATGAACGGGTGCAGCAGGCGCACGATCTGGTCGAGCATCCAGCGGGCGTGACCCGCGGCCTGCGCCTTCTTCGCCTCGTCCTCCCCGTAGAGCGGGACCTTGACGAGCTCCAGGTACCAGTCGCAGAACTCGTCCCACACGAAGTGGTAGAGCGCGTCCACCGCGGCGGTGAAGTCGTAGACGCTCACCGCCTCCTCGACCGTCGCGAGGCAGCGCTGGAACCGGCTCGCGATCCAGCGGTCCACCTGGGCGGCCTCGCTGCGCTCGGCCGCGTACCCCTCGCTGCCGAGCAGCACGAAGCGGGCCGCGTTCCACAGCTTGTTGGCGAAGCCGCGGCCCATGGCGATCTTCTCCTCGCTGAAGCGCACGTCCTGCGTGCTGCTCATGAGAAGCAGGCCGAAGCGGGTGGCGTCGGCGCCGTGCTCGTCGATCATCTCGAGCGGGTCGATGCCGGTGCCGAGACTCTTGCTCATGCGCCGGCCGTCGGGCGCCTGGATCACCGAGTGGAGGTAGACGTCGTCGAACGGGATGTCGTCCATGAACTCGAGGCCCATCATGATCATGCGCGCGACCCACAGGAAGATGATGTCGCGCGCCGTGCTGAGCACGTTGGTCGGGTAGAAGTAGGCGAGGTCGGCCGTCTGCTCGGGCCAGCCGAACGTGGCGAACGGCCAGAGCGCCGAGCTGAACCAGGTGTCGAGCACGTCGGTCTCGCGGGTGAGCTCGGTGGAGCCGCACTCGGCACAGGCCTGCGGCTCGGACTCGGCCACCGTCATGTGGCCGTCCGGGCAGTACCACACCGGCAACTGGTGGCCCCACCAGAGCTGCCGGCTGATGCACCACGGCCGCAGGTTGTCCATCCAGTCGATGTAGACGCGGCCCCAGCGCTCGGGCGTGAACTTGACCTTGCCGTCGCGCACGACGTCGGTCGCCGGCTTCTTGAGCTCGTCCATGGCCATGAACCACTGCTCGCTGATGAGCGGCTCGATGGGCGTGCCGCAGCGGTCGCAGGTCGCGACGCTGTGCGGATAGTCCTCGACCTTCTCGAGGACGCCGAGCGCGCGCAGGTCCGCGACCACGCGCTCGGCGGCCTCCTCGACCTCGAGCCCGGCGTACGGGCCGCCGGCCGCGGTGATGCGGCCGTCCTGGCCGATGGCCTGGACGGACTCCAGCCCGTGCGTGCGGCCGATGTCGAAGTCGGTGAGGTCGTGCGCCGGCGTGATCTTGAGGGCGCCGGTGCCGAAGGACGGGTCGACGCGCTCGTCGGCCACGATCTTCAGCTCGCGCCCGAGCAGCGGCAGGATGGCCGTCTTGCCGACGACGTCCTTGTACCGCTCGTCGTCGGGGTGCACGGCCACGGCCGTGTCGCCGAGCATCGTCTCCGGCCGCGTCGTCGCGATGGTCACGCTGCCGCCGCCCACCACGTCGTAGCGGACGTAGTTGAGCGTGCCGGGCATGTCGCGGTACGCGACCTCGAGGTCGCTGATGGCCGTGCCGCAGCGCGGGCACCAGTTCACGAGGTAGCTGTCCTTGTGGATGTAGCCCTTGTCGTAGAGCGCCACGAAGACGTGGGTGACGGCGCGCGCGTAGCCCTCGTCGAAGGTGAAGCGCTCGCGCTCGAAGTCGCAGGCGCAGCCGATGCGCTTGAGCTGCTCGATGATGGTGCCGCCGTACTGCCGGCGCCACTCCCACACGCGGCTGACGAACTCCTCGCGCCCCAGGTCCTCCTTGGTGAGGCCCTCGGCGCGCAGCATCTTCTCGACCACGTTCTGCGTGGCGATGCCGGCGTGGTCGGTGCCCACCAGCCAGCAGGCGTTCTCGCCCAGCATGCGGTGGTACCGCGTCAGCACGTCCTGGATGGTGTCGTTGAGCGCGTGCCCCATGTGCAGCACGCCGGTGATGTTCGGCGGCGGGATGACGATCGAGTAGGCCTTGCGCTCCGGGTCGGGTTCGGCGTGGAACAGATGCTCGTCGAGCCAGTGCTTCATCCAGCGCGCCTCGACGGCGGCCGGCTCGAAGCGCGTGGTCTGCTGCAGGTAGTCGTTCATCAAGCCTCGTTGGTCGCGGGAGGCTCAAGTATACCGAACGGCGGAGCGCCGCCGGCCCCCCTCGAAGAAGGGGCGGCCCTCGTCGGACCCGCGGCTGGTGGCGGCGCCTCAGTCGTCCTCGGGGCACCTCTCCCCCGCTGGACTCGATGGCGCACACCTGGCAGAACTCGTGGGAGCCCTCGATCAGCGAGCCGCACTGCGAACAGTGCTGCTCGAGCTGGCCGGACCCCGCGTCCACGCCGGGCTCCTCGGTGGAACCGGGCGTCTGATGGTCGTGCTCGTGATCGTGCGTGTGGTCGTGCATGTCTTCCCCCAGGTACCTGACCGTTACTTGTGACCCTTAGATGCCCGCTTGGTAAACACCTGCGCGCCGAACACGTGCGGCAGGGCCTCCTCGAAGCTCGCAACATACACCAGGTCGAGCTTCGCCGTCAGGTCGGCCGGCAGTTCGGCGATCGTGGCGCGGTTGGCCGCCGGCAGCACCACCGTGCGAACGCCCATGCGTCCGGCCGCGAGCAGCTTCTCCTTGAGGCCTCCGACGCGGAGGATCCGGCCGCCGAGGGTGATCTCGCCGGTCATGGCCACGCGCGGCTTGACCGGTGCGCCTCCGAGCGCCGACAGCATGGCCACCGCGAGCGCGAGACCCGCCGACGGGCCATCCTTGGGCACGGCTCCCTCCGGGACGTGCACGCGCACGTCCTGGGTGGCCAGGTCGAGTCCCTCCTGCGTCAGGAACGGCGAGCGCTCGATCACGCGCCGCAGCGCGGCGTCGCGCTCGACGTGCGAGAGCAGGTACCCCCAGGCCGCCGACCCGGACTCCTGCATGACCTCGCCGAGCTGACCGGTGAGCACGAGCTCGCCGCGGCCGCGGGCGATGGTCGCCTCGATGGTGAGCACCTCACCGCCGTCGGAGGTGTAGGCGAGGCCGAGGCTCTCCCCCACGCGCCCCGCTCGGGGCAGCTCGGCCTCCAGCCAGTGCGCCTCGCCGAGGTAGCCGCGCAGGTCGTCCGCGGCCACGGACACGGGCAGACCGAGGCCGTCCTCCAGGTGCTTGCGCGCGACCTTGCGGTCGACACGGCGCAGCGCGCGCTCGAGCTCGCGCACGCCGGCCTCCCGCGTGTAGCCCTGGACGATCGCCTGCAGCACGCCGCGGTCGAAGCGCACGTCCCCGCGGCCCAGCCCCGTGTCGCGGGCCACGCGGGGCAGCAGGTGCCGCCTGGCGATGGCGAGCTTCTCGGGCATGGTGTAGCCGCTCAGGTGGATGAGCTCGAGCCGGTCGTACAGGGTGGCCGGGATGGCGTCGATGTCGTTCGCGGTGGCGATGAAGAAGACCCGGCTGAGGTCGTACTCGGCCTCGAGGTAGTTGTCGCGGAAGGCGTGGTTGTGCGCGGGGTCGAGCACCTCCATCAGCGCCGCGGCGGGGTTGCCCCGCCAGTCGCTGTCGAGCTTGTCGAGCTCGTCGAGCAGCATCACCGGGTTGTCGACGCCGGCTTTGGCAAGCCCGTCGACGATGCGCCCGGGCATCGCCCCGATGTAGGTGCGGCGATGCCCGCGGATCTCGGCCTCGTCGCGCACGCCGCCGAGCGCCACGCGCACGAAGGGCCGCCCGAGCGCGTCGGCGATGCTCTGCGCGACGCTGCTCTTGCCGGTGCCGGGCGGGCCGGCGAGGCAGAGGATGGTGGCCGGCTGGTCGGCGGCGTCCGCCCGGCCGGCCGCGCGAGCCGCGTCCGTCCGCATCCTGCAGACGGCGAGGTACTCGAGGATGCGGTCCTTGACGTCCCGCAGCCCGTAGTGGGTGCGCTCCAGATGACGGGCCACGCCGGGAACGTCGACGTCCGCCGGCGCGAGCCTGCCCCAGGGCAGCTCCAGGACGGTGTCCAGGAAGCCGCGGATGACGGCGATCTCGGGGCTCATCGGCGGCGCCTGCCTGAGCTTGGTGAGCTCGCGCGTGACCAGCTTGCGCGCCGCCGGCGAGAGCTCCGCCTCGGCGGCGCGCTGCACGTAGCTCGCCATGTCCTCGTCGGCGGCCTCGCCGGCCTCCTCGATCTCGTCGCGCAGCACGCGCAGCTTCTCGTGCAGCAGCATCTGGCGCTGCGCGCCCTCGATGCGCTGCTGCACCTTGAGTCCGATCTCCTGCTCGATGCCGAGGACGGCGTTCTCCTCGGCGAGGCTCTCGAGCAGAGCGAGGAGGCGCTGCTGCGTGCTCACGATCTCCAGCAGCGCCTGCTTCTCGCCGGCCTCCGTCTGCAGGTGGGCGGCGACGATGTCGGCCAGCTCGTCCGGGTCCGCGGCCTGCTGCACCACGAACTGCGCCTCGTCGGCGAGCTGCGGGTGCAGCTGCACGTACCGCACGAACTCGTCCGTGACGCGGCGCGCGAGGCTGCGCGAGCGCGCCGACCCGGCGTCCGTACTCTCCACAGACGCGTACTCGACGAGGAAGTGCGGCTCGCTGGCGACCACGCGCTCGGCGCGCACACGCTCGTCGCCCTCCACCAGCGCCTTGACGCTGCCGTCCGGGAGCTTGAAGAGCTGCAGGACCCTGGCGCGGACCCCGACCGGACGCAGGTCGTCGAAGGAGGGGTCCTCCACGGCCGCCTCACGCTGCGCGCAGAGGATGAGCGGGGTCTGCCCGCTGAAGGCGGCCTCGATGGCCGAGATGGACTTGCCGCGGCCGACGAAGATCGGCGCGACCATCTTGGGGAACAGGACCAGCTCGCGAGTCGGCAAGAGGGGCAGGGCGGCCGTGGGCGCGCCCTGCCCCTCCCGGGTCGTCACACTCTTTTCAGGCGGATTCGGCGTCACGCTCCGGCAGTGACTTGTCCGCCTCGGTGAGAAGCGTGGGGTCGATGCCCTTCTCGATGGTCTCTTTGGTGATGACGCACTTGCGCACGTCGGTGCGGCTCGGCAGGTCGAACATGACGCCGAGCAGCGACTCCTCGATGATGGAGCGCAGGCCGCGGGCGCCGGTGCCGCGCGCCAGGGCCTTGATGGCGATGGCGGTGAGCGCCTCCTCCGCGAACACGAGCTCGACGCCGTCCAGCTGGAAGAACTTCTGGTACTGGCGCGTGAGCGCGTTCTTGGGCTCGGTGAGGATGCGCATGAGGTCGTTCTCGTCCAGGTTGTGGACGGCGCTGACGACCGGGAGCCTGCCGATGAACTCGGGGATGAGCCCGAAGTCGAGCAGGTCTTCCGGCAGTGAGTGCGTGAAGATCGTGCCCGGATCCTTGTCGGCCTTGCTGACGACGTCGGCCATGAACCCGACTCCCTGGCGGCCCATGCGGCGCTCGATGATCTTCTCGAGGCCGGAGAACGCACCGCCGCAGATGAACAGCACGTTGGTCGTGTCGATGGTGAGGAACTCCTGGTGCGGATGCTTGCGGCCGCCCTGCGGCGGCACGCTGGCGACCGTACCCTCGAGGATCTTGAGCAGCGCCTGCTGCACACCCTCGCCGGAGACGTCACGGGTGATCGACGGGTTGTCCGCCTTGCGGGCGACCTTGTCGATCTCGTCGATGTAGATGATGCCGGTCTCGGCACGCTTGACGTCGAAGTCGGCGGCCTGGATCAGCTTGAGCAGGATGTTCTCGACGTCCTCGCCGACGTAGCCGGCCTCCGTGAGCGCCGTCGCGTCGGCGATGGCGAACGGGACGTTGAGGATGCGTGCCAGCGTCTGGGCGAGCAGCGTCTTGCCGCAGCCCGTAGGGCCGAGCAGCAGGATGTTGCTCTTGGCCAGCTCGACGTCCGACTCTCCGCTGGAGACCGCCTGCACGCGCTTGTAGTGGTTGTACACGGCGACGGCCAGCGAACGCTTGGCCTCGTCCTGGCCGACGACGTAGTCGTTCAGGATGCCGTAGATGTCACGCGGCTTGGGCAGCTGCTCGAGGTCGAGCGTCGCCGGAGCCGTGAGCTCTTCGTCGATGATCTCGTTGCACAGGTCGATGCACTCGTCGCAGATGTACACGCCCGGGCCGGCGATGAGCTTCTTCACCTGCCGCTGCGATTTGCCGCAGAAGCTGCAGAGCAGCTGGTCGTTGCCCTCGGTCGTTCCCGCCACCGTGCTCTCCTCCTAGTGCGAGGCCGTCGTCGCCGCCCTCATCAGCGGTGGGCGATGACGTCGTCGATGATGCCGTAGTCTTTCGCTTCGGCCGCGCTCATGAAGTAGTCGCGCTCCGTGTCCGAACGGACCTTGGCGATCTCCTGACCGGTGTGGTCGGCGATGATCTCGTCCAGGCGCTTGCGGAGGTTGAGGACTTCCCTCGCGTGGATCTCGATGTCGGTGGCCTGGCCTTCGTAGCCGCCGGCCACCTGGTGGATGAGGACGCGGGCGTTGGGAAGCGCGAAGCGCTTGCCCTTGGCCCCACCGGCGAGCAGCAGCGCGCCCATGCTCATGGCGCTGCCCACGCAGATGGTGCTGACATCCGGCTTGATGAACTGCATCGTGTCGTAGATCGCGAGCCCGGCGTACACGCTGCCGCCCGGGCTGTTGATGTACAGGCTGATGTCCTTGTCTGGGTCGTCGCTCTCGAGGTGGATGAGCTGCGCCACGATGAGGTTGGCGATCTCGTCGACCACCGGCGTGCCAAGGAAGATGACACGCTCGTTGAGCAGCCGGGAGAAAATGTCGAACGACCGCTCGCCGCGGCTCGTCTGCTCGATCACGAACGGAACAAGTGGAGTCACGTACTCACCCTCTTCTCTTGCGTTTCTCTACCACTGTGGTTTCCCCGCTTCGAAACCCTTAGTCCGACCGGTCCGGGCTGCGCCCTTCGCGAGCCGCTCACCAGCGCTTCGTGCACTTCGTGCCCCACGGGCATTAGTCAGCCTCAGGGTCCACGGCCTCCGCGGACTCCTCGGCCGCGGCCTCCTCGGCCTCAGTCATCGGCACCGCCACAGACGCGTCGGCGACGAGGTCGGCGGCCTTGGCCACTAGCATTTCGTCGCGCAGAGCTTCACGCCTGCCCGACTTCTCGAGATCGGCGAGGAGCTGCAGATGGTCGCGGCCGAGCGCCTCGGCGTCGTGCTTGACCACCTCGGCGATGTCCTCGTCGGTGACGGCGAGCTCCTCGACCTCGGCGATCTTCTCGAGCACCAGCTGGCGCTTGATGATGAACTCGGCCTGCGGGCGCATCTCTTCTTCGATGTCCTCTTCGGTCTTCTCGAGCACGCCGAGGTACACGTCCATGGTGAGGCCCTGCTCGCCCACGCGCTCCTCGAGCTGATGGAAGAGCCGGTGCGCCTCGCGGTCGACCATGGTGGAGGGAACGGCCAGGGTGGCGTGCTCGACGGCCTTCTCGACGGCGGCGGCGCGGAACTCGCGCTGCGCGCCCGTCCTCGGCGGCGGCCTGCAGGCGCTCGCGGACGTCGTTGCGCAGCTCGTCCATGGTCTCGAACTCACTCACGTCCGCCGCGAAGGCGTCGTCGAGCTCGGGGACGATCTTCTCCTTGATCTCCTTGACGGTCACGGTGAAGGTGGCCGGCTTTCCGGCCAGCTCCTCGGCGTGATAGTCCTCGGGGAAGGTGATGTCGAAGCTCTTCTCGTCGCCGGCCTTGACGCCGACGAGCTCTTCCTCGAACCCGGGGATGAGGTTGCCACGGCCGACCTCGTACATCTGGTCCTTGCCCTGCGCGCCCTCGATCTCCTCGCCGTCACGGCTGCCGGAGAGGTCCATGAGCACGAAGTCCCCGGTCTGCACGGCGCGGTCCTCGACCGGCTGCAGGCTGGCGAGCCGCTCCTGCAGCATCGCCAGCTGGGCCGAGATCTGCTCGTCGGTGATCTCCACCTCGCGCTTGGGGACCTCGAGGCCCTTGTACTCGCCGAGCGTGGGGACCGGCATGGTCTGCACCTTGAGCGTGAACGCGTAGTCCTTGGTCTCGTCGAGCGGCCCGACCTGGAGGTCGGAGGTGCCGACGGCGTCGTCGTAGAGGCCGGCCTCCTTGAGGGCCTCGTCGCCCCACTCCGGGATGGCGTCCTCGAGGGCCTCGCCACGGATGAAGTCCTCGCCGACGTTCTGGATGACGAGCGCGACCGGTACACGGCCCTTGCGGAAGCCGGGGAGCACCATCTCTTCGCGGACCTTGGTGACGGCCCGATCGTACGCCTTCTTCACGGACTCAGCAGGGACTTCGACGCTGAGTTCGACCTCGTTCTCGCCTGTCGAGCTGACCTTCGTCTTCACTGTGGATTCTCCGTCTGTCGCTGGAACGGTCCGCAGTCGCCGCCGTGGCACTGCGGACCGCCGTGTGGTCCGTGCGGGGGTCGAGGCTGAGCTGTTGGTGCGGGTGAGAGGACTTGAACCTCCACGAGCAGAGCTCACCAGATCCTAAGTCTAGCGCGTCTACCAGTTCCGCCACACCCGCATCTGTCGTTAACTTCGACGGCCGGCGCGCAGCGCCGGCCGGTGCATCGCGTGGTTGGGGTGAAGGACGGGATTCGAACCCGCGACCGCCGGGACCACAACCCGGAGCTCTGCCAGCTGAGCTACCTTCACCACCGGTCACCGCCGCAGGAAGCGCCGCGGGCGGACCCGCGGCCGCGCCCGTGCGGCCGGTGCACAATGCTACCACCAACGCCCGGATGCGTCACACAGTCACGGGAGCCCCTCCCACCTGTTCGAATAGCCCGTCCATCTCGGTGCCCGGTGTGCGAATATCGTACTCTTGCGTCAGCCCATGCGCTGGTCGACGCTGGCGCGGTCGCGACGACGCCCGAGTCCCACACGTCGGGGCGCACTCTTACGGCTCATCCTTGCGACTATCGTCGCACGATTGTCAGACCACCTGGACGCGGTTGCAGCCTCGCCGGGCGTCGACTGGGAGGCGCCGCCGGCTGTTGCCTCGTGAACTCGCACACAAGGTCGTCATCCCTCTCCCGCGTCCGCGATGGTGGACGGCTCACCACCGCGCCGATACAGGGCGCATCTCGCGAATGTCGCATTGGCCTTGACTAGGCAGTATGCGGTCATACAATACGCGCACACTGCCTTATGGCGACCCAGGGGTCGCACGGCGCTGCGCCTGTTCCGGGGGACGGAACCCGCAACGCTCTCCGCTTCACGGGCAGCATGAGGGTCAGGGGGTCCTATGGAGTGAGCCGTTGTGTGTGGTCCGTGGGCTGTCTCCGCGACCCGGCTCTCCTCGTCCGGAACGGCTCGATCCTTGCCAAGGAGCCTCTCTATGCGTCGATCTCTCTTCGTGTTGCTCGCCGTCGCGCTGCTGCTCGTGCTTGCAGCCCCGGCGTTCGCCGAGTCTCTGTCGCCCCCCTGGGACGGCAATCCGATCTCCCCCCTCATCACGCCCCAGTCGTTCGGCCAGACCGACTGGGCGGGGGGCGACTACTCCAGTGAGGCGGTCGCCAGCCGGCAGGGTGCGCCGCTGGCGCTCATGCCAACTCGGCCGTCGGCCCGACGCTCGGCCTGATCCAGGATGAGGCCGACGCCGCGGGCCTTCCCGACCGCATGAGCTACTGGGTCTCCGGCCAGTCGGCCGGTGGCCGCGACATGTACGCCGTCGTCATCAACGCTCTCGAGACGGCGAACCAGCGCCGGGACTACGCGCGCTGGCAGAACATCCGCAACATCGAGCTCGTCAACCCTGTCGCGGCACAGGCGCTGCTCGACTCCTACGGTGAACAACATCAAGATGCCCGTCTTCATCGAGGCCAACATCAACGGCACCGAGTACGAGGGCACGGACGCCATGATGCAGGTCATCCGCGATCTCGTCACGACGGCTCGCGGCGAGAACGCCACCGTCGACAAGATCCTCGACCATTGCCTCCTGGTCATCGTCCCGACCTCCAACCCCGACGGCCGCGTCGCCGGCATCCGCGGCAACTCAGCCGTCGCCGACACCAACCGCGACTACTTCCTGCAGTCCCAGCCGGAGGAGCAGATCGACGCCGCCCTGCAGCAGGACTATCTCGCTGTGGGCGCCCTGCACCTGCACGGCTACGTCACCCCGACCCTCATCGACGGGTTGACCATGCCTCACAACCCGGGACTCCAGTACGACATCTTCCCCAAGTGGAACCAGCGCCGCACGGCCCAGAACAAGGCTGACTTCAACGCCATGGGCTACGAGGTGCAGCGTCCGGTGGACGACTGGAACGCGAACGGCAGCCTGCCGGCCACGGGCCATCTCAGCGAAGTGTCCATCGGCGGTACGAACGGAGACGTCTCTGAAGCCGGAGACGTCGTCACAGTGGCCACCGCTCGCCGCCCACAACCTGAGCGTGGGCGACGCCATCACCATCGCCGGCGTGTCGGTGGCAGGCTACAACGGCACCTTCACGGTGGCCTCCGTCATCGATGCGACGCACTTCACCTACGTCAACGGGACGACGGGCCTCGGCATCTCTCGCCGCGGCGCCGTTTGGTCGCCCACGTATCCGGACGTCCTCGGCCCGCAGGTCTCCCAGGGCTGGGACGACTGGGGTCCGTTCTACGGCCAGACCTACATGGCCATGCTCGGCGTCGACAGCTCCACTGTGGAGATGGCCAGCACCACGCGGCTCGTCTCCAAGACCGCCCAGTACATGGCGTTCTACTCTTCGGTGAACTACTGGCTCGACAACACGTACGACATGATGTCGGACCAGCTCGAGACCTTCCGCCGCGGCGTGGAGAACGCGCCGACCGATCCGAGCGCGATCGACAACGTGCCCGAGCTCGTCGCGCTCGGCTTCAGCGACGCCCTCCACAACTGGATGGCGACGTACCCGACGGCCTACGTGATCCCCTACGGCGCCGGCCAGCGGAGCGACGCCGAGGCCAACCGCCTCGTCGACTGGTGCTTCGCCAACAACATCAAGGTCGAGCGCATGGCGTCGGACTTCTCCTGGAACGGCACGACCTTCCAGGCCGGCTCGTATGTCGTTCCCATGGCGCAGGCCCTCCGCGGCCTCGCGTGGAACGTCTTCTCGGCCGGCACCGACATCGAGACGCGGATCACGCAGCTCTACGCGTCGCCCGCGGCCTGGAGCCACGGGCTCCTGTGGGGCGCCGATACCGTCGAGATCCCGCGTGATGACGCCACGTTCACGCCGGCGACGACCTCGATCGACTCCGTCAACGAACTGGTCGGCGGCGTGCGCGACGGCGTGGACGCTCCGGCTGACTTCTATTCGGTCAGCCTCAAGGGCGTGACCGAGGACAAGGCCATCCTGGCCCTGCTCCGCTCGGGTGTGAGCGCCCAGCTCGCCGAGGAGCCCTTCACGAGCACGACCGGCGGCGAGATGCCCGCCGGCTCGCTCATCTTCCCGGCCGACAGCCAGACGGCTGCGGCGCTCGACGAGGCCGGCCAGGACGCCGGCATGTGGTTCGAGCGTAACGTCGGCGTCGCCAAGCCGGCGACGACGATGGTGCCCCAGGCGCCCAAGATCGCCATTCTGGCGAACAGCGTGCCGACCAGCGGCGCGGACACCGACGGCGTCCTCAAGCGCATCTTCGGGGCCGCCAACGTACAGTACGTGCCCACCGTGAGCGGCGCGGCATCGCTCGAGAACGCCTCGAGCAACCCGCTCTCCCGGTTCAACGTCATCTACAACGCCGGTGGCGCCTGGCCCACCTCCGTCAACGTCGCCGCCGCTCCCAATGGGGCGACCTCGGCGGGGACCACCGCGACCATCACGACCACCGGTACGAACAACCTCGCCGCCGGCGCCAAGATCACCATCGCCGGCGTCGCGGAGAGCGGAGTACAACGGCACGTACAGCATCGACTCCGTCGTGTCGACGACCCAGTTCACGATCACCACGTCCGGCAGCGACCTGCCGGCGTCTGGTGGTGGCACCGTGACCTACACGGGCGCTCAGAACCGTCTGAACGCGTTCTTCGCCCGGGGCGGCGGCTACATCGCCACCAACGTCTCGGCCACCAACAACTTCGGCTTCCTGAGCGCCGCCTCGCTGGTCACCGGCAGCCTCACGCAGGCCAGCCAGAGTGCCTACGGCGGCATCGCGATGTGGAACAACATGACAGCGGCTGCAGCCCGATCACGGGCGCCTATCCCGCCGCCGACAAGCTGTTCCTCCCCTCGAGCACGACGTACTTCTCGGCCACGCCCGATGGGGCGATCGTGGACGCGCAGTATCCGGAGAGCATCGCGACCACCGGACCTGAGTACGGGTACCTCGCGGGCATGTGGCTGAACCGGCAGGAGGCCGCCAACAACGCGGCGGTCCTCGTGCACGGCACCACCTCAGCGGACAGCCGGTACATGGCCTACGCCACCAACCCGACGTCGCGCTACGACGCGGAGCGTGAGTGGCCGCTCATCGTCCAGGCCGCTCTGTGGTCGGACCTCACGGACGAGGGTCAGGTCGCGGCGACCATCACCGCCTCGGCGGGCGCCAACGGCACCATCTCGCCGAGCGGCGCGACCATGGTGGCCATCGGAGCCGACGAGACCTACACCATCACACCGGCGTATGGCTACGCTGTGGACGACGTGACCGTGGACGGCCAGTCCATGGGCGCGATCACGACCTTCACGTTCCACAACGTCGCTGCCGATCACGCCATCGCCGCGAGCTTCGCCGTGGCGCCCATGCCGTGGAAGGTCACGCTCAAGCTGTCGAAGACGACGGTCAAGGTGGACCAGAAGGTCAAGTTCAGCGGTTCCGTCAAGAACAGCATGAGCAGCCCCGCCACCGGCAAGGTCACGATCCAGCGGAAGGAAGCCTCCGGCGGATCGTGGAGCGCGTGGAGGACCGTCAAGCTCAACACGAAGGGCAACTACTCCCTCACGGTCAAGATGACCAGGAAGGGGACCTGGTACTTCCGCACGATGAAGTCGGGCGACGCCCAGTACCTCACCAGCTACAGCTCAAGACGAGGCTGAGGGTCCATTGACCTGACGGGCACGTTCAGCGGGCCTTTCGAGGCCTGCGCCTGAACCCAGAGAGGGCCGGCTCCCCATCCCGGGAGCCGGCCCTCACGTGTCTCTGGTGGCGCAAGCCTTACCTTCAGCGCCGGTGCCCCGGCCCGAGGTCCGGCTCATCTCGCCGGCAGGTACTCGTTGTGAACGTCCTGCAGCAGGGCGCCGTCGCTGATCTCGAGGATGCGATCGGTCTGCTGCGCGACGCTGCGGTCGTGCGTGACGATGACGAACGCCGTGCCCAGCTCTTCGTTGATCTCCCGGAAGAGCTTGTACACGGCCTTCGTGTTGTCGGTGTCGAGGTTGCCGGTCGGCTCGTCGGCGAGGACGAGCGCCGGGCGGTTCATCAGCGCGCGGGCGATGGCCACGCGTTGCTTCTGGCCGCCGGAGAGGTCGTTGGCGTTCTTCTTCTCGAGCCCCTCGAGGCCCAGCAACGCCAGGTTCTCCTCGGCGCGCGGGACGAGGTCCGCAGGAGCCACTCCCGCGATGCGTCCCGGCATGAGGACGTTCTCCAGCACGCTGAACTCCGGCAGCAGGTAGTGGAACTGGAAGACGAAGCCGATGAAGTCGTTGCGCAGGGCGGCGCGCTGCTTGCGGGTCGCCGCCGTCGCGTCGTGCCCGTTGAGGACGATGCGCCCGGTGGTCGGCGTGTCGAGCAGGCCGATCAGGTTCAGCAGGGTCGACTTGCCCGACCCCGACTGGCCGATGACCGAGGCGAACTCCCCCGCCTCGATCTCGAACGAGACTTCGTGCAGCGCCACGGTCTTGACGACGGTGCCGTAGGTCTTGCCGATCTCCTCGGCGTGGACGAGCGTCTCAGCCACCCTGGATCACCTCGATGGGGTCCAGCTTCTTGGTGCGCCGCGACGGGATGAGGGACGAGAGCACCGCCACCAGCACGCCGACCACGAACGAGATGACGACGAAGCCCGCCTGCGGCGTGATCGGGAACAGCGCGGTGGAGTTGCGGCCGAGGAACGTGAACAGCGCGATGAGGCCGAGGCCTCCGGCGACGCCGACGGCGGCGCCGCTGACGCCGAGGATCAGCGCCTGCCAGAGGAAGATGCGACCCGACTGACGGTCCTTCATGCCCATGGCCTTGAGGATGCCGATCTGGCGCGTCTTCTGCACCGCCGAGATCGCCAAGGTGGACGCGATCCCCAGGGCGACGGCCACCAGCACGAAGAACTGGATCATGTAGCTCGAGGAGCTCTGGCTCGTCAGCGCCGAGAGCAGGTCGGCGTTCTGGGCTTGCCACTCCGTCACCTTGAGGCCGTTGAGCGCCGGAGTCGCGCTCAGGTCCGCCGCCACCTGCTTGGACGAGAAGACATCTTTCACCTGGGCGTCGACGGCCGAGTACTGGTCGGACGAGAGGCCGAGCACCGTGGCCGCGTCATCACCGTTCACGAACGCCGTGGCGCTGTTGGCGGCCGCGGAGCCGAAGTCGAAGACCCCGGACACGCTGAGCTTTGCCGGGCTCCCGGACGGCAGCACGAACGTCGCCTGGTCGCCGGGCTTGAGACCGAACTTGTCGGCAAAGTCCTTGCCGACGATCACCTCGCCGGCCGCGAGCGACGCCTTGCCGGCGACGAGCCGGCCGGAGATGTCGTAGATGGTGTCGAGCTGGTCGAGCGCGCCGCCGGTGAACTGGAGCGGCGCGCTCTCCGCACCGCTGCGGAAGATGCCCGAGTACGCACGCGTCGGCACCACGGTCGTGATCTCGCTCTGCGCTTCCATGGCCTGCTTGAGCTGCGGCGTGTAGGTGACCGGCTGCCCGTCCTGCTTGGCCTGGACCACGACCTGGGGACTGTTGCCGATGGTCTGGTCGACCAGGCTGGTCTGCAGGCTCGTGATGAGGGAGCCGAGGAACACCTGCACGCCGATGCCCACGGCGATGCCGAGGGCGATGAGGATGGACTGGACGGGACTCTTGCGCAGGAAGCGGGCGGCGATACTCAGGCTGAGCACGGCTCAGGCTCCCTCGTCACCGGCGTCCGGCGTCTTGTCTGTCGCCACCTCGGCGCCTTCGCCGGCGCGGTCCCCCAGCAGTTCGTCGAGGTCCACGACCTCCTGCGGCAGCCACCCGGTGGCGGCTCCCATGAAGGCGGGACCTCCCACCCAGATGTCCACGCCGGGCAGTTCCTTCTTGAGCGCGTCGACGGCGTGACGCACGGCGAGTCGGTGGTAGTGCGTCGACGAGCTCATCACGATCGCGTCGACGCCGAGGCGCCGCGCCGCGTCGGCCACCTCCGCCACCGGAGTGTCCGGCCCGAGGAAGTACGTCGTCCAGCCGGCCATGTCGAACCGGTCGACACCATGCGCAGGCCCAGGTCGTGCCCCTCCTCGGGCGGGCACGCGAGCAGCACCGTGCGGCCGGAGGATGTGGCAGCCGCCTTCACCTTGAGCACGCCCGGATACAGGATCTCCACGATCGTGCGCACCGTCGCGCTCGCGAGGTGCTCCTCCCAGATGGCCACCTTGCCGCCCTGCCAAGCCGCGCCGGTGTCCATGAGGATGCGCGCGAGGACGTCGCGGTACAGGGCAGGGATGGCCACGGCGCCCGTCGTGACCGCCTCGACGGCTGTCCGCACGGCTGTAGCCTTGTCGTGCTCGGCCAGGGCAGCCGCGACGGCCCGGTAGACGGCTTCCAAGGCAGGGTCTCTGGCGTAGTCCGCGTGGCTGTCGGGCGGCTCAGTCATCGGCAGGCCTTCTACCCGCCACTCCGCCGGCCATAACGAGGGATGCTCGTCGCTCCCCGCAGACGGTGTCCCGAAGGTGATGTGCCGCATGGCGTGGCGCTCGAAAGCAGCAGCGCGCGTGCCACCGGGATCAGGGTGTCGTCACATGACGACGCCCGAGGGCGAGGTCAAGCGTCTGTGCGCAGTCATCGAGGGCGAGGGACCAGGGATCGCGCGGCACCCGAGACGACGAAGAGAGAGGTCAGCCTTCAGTGACCGTCGTCGCCGGACTCAAGGACCCGCCCTCAGCGGGCCACGCGGGCGCGTCTCGATCAGAGGCTGCCTCTCTTCTCGTCATCACAACGCTACCCGGACGATATGTCGCCTGGGTGAAGAACCTTAACGGCCTGGCAAGCGCCCGGTTAGGAGACAGCAAAGACCTCTCAGCCGACCCCGCTTCTCTCGTGCCTTCTAACGCATGTGGAGACACAAGGAGGTCGTGGATGTGAACAAGGGTCGCCACCGTGCCCTGGGGTGACAAAGTGGCAGCCGACGGAAGGGGACAGAACGAGGGGACCTTCGCCCCTCCTAGCGCCTTCCGACGACTGCCAGCTACCCCTATTGTCGGTGCGTGCCGGCATCCCCTTTAGCGTCGAGAGTAGTCAGTCCGGTAGACGCAGAGCGACCCCGCCCCCAGGAGTCGTCAGAGTCGAGGAGCAGGACCAGGAGCAACGTACAGGGCCGCAGTGAGCCCGTACAAGGCCGCTGGCGCTGCTCGTGGGTGACATTGGCCCAGGACGCAGAAACGGCCCCGGAGCCGAAGCCCCGGGGCCGCGCTGCCGGCGGAACGGGGACAGAGCGAGGGGACCTACGCCCCCTCCTAGCGCCATCCGTCGACGGCACATCTGTTCTCGGCTGATTGCGCCGTCCCTTTAGCAGAGACAGCCTTGCCCGCGCCGGGAAGGGTGACGATGGGGCGGCGAGGGTGACGATGAGCGGCGCGCTCGTGAGGGCAGCGGGCCTCTTCCGGGACCGGCTACCGTTTCGGAGACTTCGCCCACACGCACAGAACTTCCGATCACGCGTGGAGCCCACGGGCACGCCGGTTCAGCGCCCGAGCACCCTCGTAACACAAGAACGGCGTGACTCGCAGCCAACTGGGTAGCGCAGAAGGATACGAGACTCCTGACATGAGCCATGCTCAAGACGGGAGGCAATGATCCGCCGGTGGCACCTGACGGCCACCTTCATCCGGCGGGGAGCCACTGGTGAGACCGGCCCGCGGGCCAGTCTGCTGCGTCCCTGGGGGATGCGACCCATCAGGAGCCATGGGGCCAAGGGACCAAGGGGGTTCTCTATGGAACCATCCGGCATCCGCATCTGAACCGCTCTCCGCTCTCCCCTACCTTGATTTCGGCTGCGACGCCCAGGAGGGTTGCGGCCGGGCGCGGCAGCGACCGCGGAGCGGGGAGCATCAAGGAGGGAACCATGAAGCGCAGACTCGCGATGGCGGCCGTGCTCGGTCTGGCCTGCGTCGCTTTGATGGCCATGGTCATCGCGCCCGCGGCCTCGGCGCACCAGCCCAAGGTAGTCCACTGGACGGCAACGGAGATCTTTGCCGAACCGCTGAACATCGTCTCTCAGAAGACCGTGGGCGACGTCACGATCATCAAGATGGAGAACCACTTGCGGGACTACGATGCGCAGGACGCGCTGGGCACTCCCGTGCCGATGGGCAACGCCGAACTCTACACGAAGGGTACCTGGATCGTCGGCCCTGACCCGACCGACGCGATCATGACGGGGACGTACCGGGCCGTCGGTACCCACGGGAGCATCGCCCTCGGAGAGTGGGCGGGGTCCATGGACATGTCCACCGGAGCCATGGACTACGTGGCCTGGGGACACTTCGTCCGCGGCCCACACCGGGGGATGCTTCTCTACGGCCATGGCGTCAATCCCGGACTTGGGGCTTCGACGACGATGACGCAGACAGCACTCAGACTGTGTTGGAGCCCCTGGCGCCATTGATGCTCACCCGTGAGCAACGCGGTGACCGGCGGATCAGCCAGGCGAGACGTCGGTCACCGCGTCGGCCGCAAGCGCACCGTGCTGCGCCGTTCCCGCGCCGGGAGGGGTGACGACGCAAAACGACCCGCCGCCATTCGAGCGTGCCTGTGGGCAAAGCGTCGGGCCGTGGGACCGGCCGAAGCTCCAAGCCGTTCCGTGCATTGACCATACACCGAAGCAACGGCCCCGGAGCCGAAGCCCCGAGGCCGTGGCCTCTCCCCATTCTCTGACCCCATTTCTCTAACGTTTCTCTAGCGCATGTGGAGAAACCGGGGTGTACACCGATGTACACGAATGGCGGGAAATGCAGGGATAGTGGCGCGCCCGGCAGGATTCGAACCTGCGACCTGAAGATTAGAAGTCTCCTGCTCTATCCAGCTGAGCTACGGGCGCACCGGAAGGCAAGTATACGAAACGGAAGAGATGGAGCGGGAGACGGGTCTCGAACCCGCGACCCTCAGCTTGGAAGGCTGATGCTCTACCAACTGAGCTACTCCCGCCCGTGAAGGCTGGTCGGGACGGCGAGATTTGAACTCGCGACCCCCTGCTCCCAAAGCAGGTGCGCTACCAGGCTGCGCCACGTCCCGGACGCCGCGCCAGTATACCGCATCGCCTCCGGACCGAACCCAAGGCTGGGCGCGTCAGTCCCCGAGGTACGGAAGCGTGAGCGCCTGGCCCGGCTGGAGCGACGAGCCGTTCAGCCGGTTCGACGTCTTGATGGCGTACACGGCCGCGCGCAGGTCGATCTCCGTGCCGTACTCCGTGGCGGCGATCGTCCAGAGGTCGTCGCCTGCCTGCACCGTGTAGTGCTGGCCCGTGTAGATGGCGCCGTCTTCGCCGGCGTGGGCGACGCGCACGCCGGCCCAGACGGCGATGAAGATGAGCAGCAGGAACACGCCGAAACGCAGAAGGCCGGCAAGACGGCGCCTGCGACGATGACGCCGGGCCGTCCTGCCCAGCGACCGCGAGGAGGGCGTCGCGGACCGGCGCGCACCCGGAGCGCCCGCGACGGCGTGCAGACGGGCGCGCTCGCTCACCGGGGCACCTCACGCAGGTGGCGAGGGACCACGCCGCTCAGCTCGCTACCGCAGTCGGAGCAGGCGACCTTGACGGCCCCGCTCCAGATGTCCGCGGCCAGGACGACCGCGTGGCCTCCGCACCACAGGCAGGCCGCGTCACGGCCGGCGAGGGCGGCGGCGAGGGACTCGTCGACGGCGTCGGCGAGCGTTGACTGGGCGACTGTGGCGAGAGGCACGGTACTCATAGCTGGCGAAGGACCCCCACGACTCGGCCGACGAGGTCGAACTGGTCGGCGTTGACGATGATCGGCTCGTAGTTCTCGTTCTCGGCTTCGAGGCGCACCTTCGACCCGTCGCGGTAGAAGCGCTTGGCGGTCGCCTCGTCGTCGCCGACGCCGGTGACCCGGGCGACGATGATCTCGCCGTCCCGGGCCTCGGGCACCGGGTGGACGACGATGAGGTCGGCGTCGAAGATGCCGACGCCGATCATGGAGTCGCCGCGGACGCGGAGCACGAAGTCCCCGTCGTCGCGGCGCAGGAACCCGGGCACGTCGACGAGCTCCTCGATGTTGTCCTCGGCGAGGATGGGCGCGCCGGCGGCGACGCGGCCCAGCAGCGGCAGCGGCCGCTGCGGCCGCAGGTCCTGGACCACGTCGAGGGCGCGGGGCTTGGTGGGATCGCGCCTGATGAGGCCCAGGCGCTCCAGGTTGGCGAGGTGCGCGTGGACGGTCGACGGCGAAGACAGATCGAGCGCCGCGCAGATCTCGCGTACCGTCGGCGGATAGCCGTTGGCGCGCACGCTCTCGCGGATGAACTCCAGTACCTGTTCCTGTCGCGGTGTGAGACCTTCCACCGTTCCTCCTCCTGTGGCGAACACATGTTCGCATGGAGCCTAGGGCGAACCCGTGTTCGTGTCAAGGAGGATGATAGGCAGGGGCTCGGACGGAAGAATGCGCAGGTCCGCGGTAGCCCGCGTCCCCGGCCCGACGACCCGGGCGCGCCGACACGCTCATCGTCTCGGAGCTCCGCTGGGAGGAGAGCGAGCCGGAGGCGAGCGACTGGTGAACGCCCGAGGGGCGCCGCCACCCGCGGGTGGCGGCGCCCCTCGGCGCGACTCTCACGCCGCGCTCGCGAGCGCGGCGGTCAGGCGATGCCTACTTCTTGTACGGACCCAGCGGCAGCACGACGCGGCCGTAGAGCTCGTTCCACACCTGGGCGATGGAGCCGTACACGGCGGAGAAGCCCACGAAGATGCCCTCCCAGCCGGCGATCTTGGTGATCGTCGCGTTGCCCGTCCACTCGCCCGCGGCGAGCAGGATGAACAGGATCGTCAGGCTGAGGAACACGGTCTGCAGCGAGCGGTTGATGCGCAGCGTGCCCACGAACATGAGCGCCGTGAACATGCCCCATGCGATCAGGTAGTACCCGAGCGCGGTGCTGGTGGCGCCGAGATCGAGGTCGGCGGTGCCGATCCACTTGGGGAGCGCGAAGATGCCCACGAACGTGAGCCAGAACAGACCGTAGGAGAGAAAGGCGGTCATGCCGAACGTGCTGTTCTTCTTCCACTCCATGATGCCGGCGATGACCTGCGCGATGCCGCCGTAGAAGATGCCCATCGCAAGGATGATGCCGCTCAGCGGGATGATGCCGGCGTTGTGGACGTTGAGCAGGATGGTGGTCATGCCGAAGGCCATGAGGCCGAGGGGGCCGGGGTTGGCCGTCGCGTCGCGCAGCGTGGCGGTGATGGTGCCACGCTCGCCCATCGGGCCCGTTGCGCTGGCGAACGGCGTTCTGGGTTCGTCACTCATCTATCGAAGCCTCCACTCTGGGTAGCACGTCAGGGATAGCTGAGTCCGCGCGCGTCGCCCCCGGCTACCGCCATCGACGCATGCAAACCCGCGGATTTCTATCACGAAGCGGCCCACAAACCAAGTGCCGCCGTGCACAAAGTCGGAGAAGGCGAGGCGCCGCGGTGGTGGTGGCGGGGTCAGCGCGGCCGGACGACGGTGCGTTTGACGAGCGAGTACTCGGCCGGGACACCGGCGCCGCCCGGCCACCAGGCGCGCCACCGCGTCGTGGCGCGCACGCGGATGCTCGCGCGCCAGGAGCCCTTGGCTCCGGTCTTCACGATCTTCGCCTTGACCCACTTCGCGCCGACCTTTCTCTGCACCGTGACGGGCGTGCCGGGCGGGGCCCACACGATCTCGGCGCCCGGCGTGGCGGCGGAGGGCACGGCGAGCGATCCCTTCAGGGTCACGGCGCGCCCCCGGCGGACCTTGGGCGTGGCGGACGCCAGCCGCAGGTTCTGCGGGATGAGCAGCGTCGCCTTGTAGCCGACCGTCCGGAGGCCGGTCGCCGGCGGTCCGGGCTGCGCAGGGGCCGCGGTGTAGGGCTGGGCGCCGGCGAGCCAGAGGACCGGCACGTAGTGATAGGTCCGGCGTGGCAGCCACGGGCCGCCGGCCTGCACGGCGAAGGCGCCCTGCAGGCCGTACCAGTCGTCACCGGCCAGCGGCGCCGCCGCGTGACGGTTCAGGTCGTAGAGGTCCCAGTGCGAGGGATCGGTCGGCTGGCTGACCGGGATCGCGTCGCCATCCGGGTCCCAGAGCGGCGGATAGACGTACTGTTCGAAACTCGCCCTCTGCGCCGCCGACGCCGCGGTCACGGTACGCTTGCCGGCGTTCGCCGGGTACTGGAGGCGGCACTCGACCTGGCCCTGCGATGTGGGGGTCAGGTCGAACGGGCCGCCGTACGGCGCGCCGGCGACGGACAGTGACTTGCCGGCCGCAGCCGGCGTCGCGAACCGGAATCGCGTGAACGAGTCATCGGACGTCGTGTCCGTGGAACCCGCCCTGGTGCGAGGCAGATAGCCGGAGAGGCGGAAGCGCGACGCCGCGCTGGCCGCCTGCACCACCACGTAGTAGGCGTCGCCGAGCACGCCTTCATCGACGGCATCCTGGTCGATCACTTCCGGGACGGAGTAGTCGACGACCTCCCGGCCGGGCCACAGTGACAGGAAGCCCTGGCCGTAGGTCCCGGGACAGACCTGCCACTCCAGCGACCCCTTGGCCACCGGGCGGAGCAGGTAGATGAAGCAGTCACCGTCCGCCGGCGTGTAGGTCAACTCCACGTGCAGGTCGCCCGTGTGGGTGACGTTGCGGGGGAGCCGGTACACGTACACCTGGTCCCGGCCCCAGATGGTGCGTTCGGTGAGACCGGGGACGGTCTGCCGCTCGCTCCACGACGCGACCGCGGTCGCGGCCGCGGAGGGGCCGGCGACCGCGCCGAGCCACGCGACCAACATGCCAAGGGCGAGCGCCCCGATGAGTGCCTTGCGCACGAGTGACCTCCTGCCGCCCGCAGATTCACTATACTGTCGGCGCATCCGCTGCATACTTGAAGAGGTTCGGACGCAGATGCTGGCAAGCCCACTTCGCATTCAGGATCCGGCACGCCGCCACGGCTACGCCCTGGCGGTGGCACTCATCCTGCTCATCTCCACCGCCCTCCGCCTGTGGCAGCTCAGCACCCCGGCGGAGATGATGTTCGACGAGATCTACTACGCCAAGGACGCCAAGGCGATCGTCGACGGTCGCGTCGGCACCCACGGGGCGTACCGCTGGGCGGCCGGCGACGAAGTGTCCTGGCCGCACCCGGAGATGGGCAAGTTCGCCATCGCCACCGGCATCCTCCTGTTCGGCGACCGTCCGTTCGGCTGGCGGCTCCCGGCAGTCCTCGCCGGCCTCGGCATCCTGGCCTGCGTCTACCCGCTGGGACGCCGGCTCGGCCTATCTCCCCCATGGGCCGTCATCGGCCTGCTGTTCGCCGCCGCCGACCCTCTCGGCGTCGCGCAGTCCCGCATCGCCACCCTGGACGTGTTCATCGCCGTGTGGACGGTGCTCTGCATCCTGCTGGCCCTGCGCTACGTGCAGGACGGCTGGCGCGCCCGCTGGCTCCTCCTGTGCGGCGCCGCCGGAGGCATGGCCGTGGGCACCAAGTGGTCCGGCGCCCTGGCCATCATCGCGGCCCTGCTCATCATCGTCGTCGCCTGGTTCCTCCAGCGGCGCGCGGTGCGCAAAGCGGCGGCGCTGGTCGAGGCGGACGACGATCACGAAGCGAGTCCTTCAGTCCCCCAGCTCGGCCCACCCGGCCTGACGCCGGATGCTGAGGCAGTGCCTGGCGACGCCCCCACAGGGATCGGCCGGCGGCCGCATCGCGCTCCTCCTCGCGGCGCTGATCGCGCTGCCGATCGCGATCTACCTGCTCAGCTACACCCAGTACTTCCTCCACGGTCATACGGTGGCCGACTTCATCGAACTGCACCGGCAGATGGTGATCTTCAACCTCCACCTCAAGGCGACGCATGCCTATGCGTCGCTCGCGCCGACCTGGATCATCGACTACCGCCCGGTCTGGTACTACTTCGAGGGGACCACGACGTATCACGGCGTGATCGCCATCGGGAACCCGTTCCTGTGGTGGCTCGCGACCCTGTCGCTGGTCGGCGCGGTCGTGCTGGCCGTGCTGCGCCGGTCCTATGCGCTGCTGCCGGCAGCCGCCATCGTCCTCGTGCTCTACCTCCCCTGGTTCCTCACCACGCGGACCTCGTTCCTCTACTACATGACACCGGTGGCGCCGTTCATGGCCATCCTGGTGGCCACGGCGCTCTGCCTGTTCGCCGGCGGCGTCCTGCCGCGCCGCGGCTGGGTCGCCATCGCCGTCGCTGCACTGGCTGCGGCCGTCCTCTGGCGGCCCGTCGGCATCGCCGCCGGCTGGCTGTTCTGGACGCTGCCCAGGCGCGCCGGCGACATGCTCGGTTGGGTCGGGGTGACCATCGGCATCCTTCTCGCGCTGGCGGTCCTCATCTACCTGCTGTCGCCGCGCCTGCGGCCGTACCGGCCCTGGATGGCCATGGTCGTCGCGGGCCTCGTGATCGGCATCATCGTGGCCTTCGTGCCCATCGTCCTCGGGCTGCCCATCTCGCCCACCTATTTCCGGCACATCATGTGGTTCCCGAGCTGGATCTGAGCCCCCGGCGCGGCTCGCCCCGACCCTCGTCCGGCTCGCCCGGCGCCTCGCGAGGCCGGCGAGCCTTGGAGACGGCTGAGGCCGGGCGCGGACGCTGGTCCACGCCCGGCCTCAGCGAGTCCGGGCAGCGCGCGGCGGCGGAGCGAGCTACGCGATGACCGCCGCCATGATCGCCTTCTGCGCGTGCAGCCGGTTCTCCGCCTGGTCGAAGACCACGGAGCTCGGCGAGTACAACACCTCTTCGGTGATCTCCTCGCCCCAGTGCGCCGGCAGGCAGTGCATGACCTTGACCTGCGGACCGGCCAGCTCGAGCATCGCGGCGTTCACCTGGTAGTCCCTGAGCGCGGCCAGGCGCACGTCGTGCTCCGCCTCCTGGCCCATGCTCGTGAAGGTGTCCGTATAGATGACGTCGGCGCCCCTCACGGCGGCGACGACGTCGCTGGTCAGTTCGATGACGGCGCCGGTGGCCTTCGCGTCCTCCTGCGCCCGGGCGATGATGCCGGTGTCGGGACGGTAGCCCTCGGGCGTGCAGCAGGTGACGTGCATGCCGGTCTTGGCGCCGACCTCGGCGAGCGAGTGGGTGACGTTGTTGCCGTCGCCGATGTAGACGAGCCTCACGCCCTCGAGACGGCCGCAGTGCTCGCGGATGGTGAGCGCGTCGGCCATTCCCTGGCAGGGGTGGTGCGTGTCGGTGAGCCCGTTGATCACCGGGACCTGGCCGTAGGCGGCGAGGTCCTCGACGTCCTGCTGGGCGAACGTGCGGATCATGATCGCGTCGACGTAGCGGCTCATCACGTTGGCGGTGTCCCTGATGGTCTCGCCGACGCGCAGCTGGATGTCGCCCGCGTTGAGGAACATGGGCTGGGCGCCGAGCTGTTCGATGCCGACCTCGAAGCTCATGCGCGTGCGCGTGGAGGTCTTCATGAAGATCATGGCGACGGCGCGGCCGGCGAGCACGGCGTGCGGCTCGCGGGCCTTCTGCGCGGCCTTCAGCACGGACGCAAGGTCGAGCAGGGCCGTGACTTCGGCCGGCGTGAAGTCGTGGATGGTGAGGAAGCTGCGACCGGTGAGGTCGAGCTCTGAGAGGCGGTTCTTGATGGCTTCGGTCATGGGATCCCCTCGTGGCGACGGTTGACTGCTGCGGGCACGGCGCCGGG